>NZ_MASS01000001.1 GCF_001707885.1 Desulfosporosinus cupriresistens
CTCATTTTTCAGGACACCTTTTGTTCTTACTTGCGTATAGTAGTAAGGATGGGAGGTGTGCCTGTACATATGACAATTCGTGTAACGTTTCGACCGGACAATCAACTGCCTCCGGTCATTCAGACTCCCTTGCCCCGCGAACCGGAACGTATTGTTACTCCTGTGCCGGAGTTGGTGGGACTAGGCAGAATTCGTAAGAATAATAATGTTTCTTCCCTTGAAAAAGACAAGGATAAAATCAAAGAAATCCTGGACGAATTAGAATCATTTACTGGTTTAGTTACCGTAAAACGTCTCATTCGTGATTTGCAAGCCTTTGTGGAGATCCAAAAGCGAAGAACACAAGAAAAACTTATTGCTGAACCCCTTGTTCTGCATATGATTTTCCGAGGAAACCCAGGAACAGGCAAAACAACAGTGGCACGCTTGGTCGGGCGACTGTTAAAAGAGATGGGAGTCCTTCAAAAAGGCCATGTAATTGAATGTGAGCGGGCCGATCTCGTCGGTGAATATATTGGACACACTGCGCAAAAGACAAGGGAACAACTTAAAAAAGCGTTAGGTGGCGTCCTTTTTATCGATGAAGCCTATTCCTTAGCCCGTGGGGGAGAGAAGGATTTCGGTAAGGAAGCCATTGATGCTTTAGTTAAGGCCATGGAAGATAATAAAGATAATCTTGTGTTAATCCTTGCCGGATATCGCCAAGAAATGGAATGGTTTTTGCAGACCAATCCCGGACTGCGCTCACGTTTTCCTATACATATCGATTTTCCGGATTATTCACTCGACGAATTGTTGTCTATCGGGAATTTAATGTTTAAGACACGTCAATATGAGCTAACTCCAGAGGCTAGAGCGGCACTTCGCTTTCAACTCAATAATTTATTAAATACTCATCCTTATGCCGGGAATGCTAGGCTTGTCCGCAACCTCGTAGAAAAGACAGTGCGTAAACAAGCAGTTCGTCTGTTCCAAAAGTCTAGTTCAAGCCGTGAAGAACTAATCCAAATATTGCCGGTGGATATAAACCTGGAGGATCTCTGATCTTCTTTACCACTCTGAAACTATGAGGTTGTAGGTTATTTACACCAACGAGTTCTATTTTAATGATATTGAAAAAACTTAGAATAAGAGGTTTCGTATGGACATGGATATTTCGGGAGACTTGGCAGGGATTCGGGCAAGCCAGATACAAGAACTCAAAAATCTTTCTGAATTTGGGACTGAACGTTCAGAACTGATCCATCCTGAAATTCTAGATAGGCTAATCTACCTTACCCAACTTTGGAATCGAGAAATTGCTTTATACCTTTCCCGTCAGGGTACCTTGTTGGCTGCTGCCGTAGGGCGACATGCCACAGTGACGCTACCCCCGATTAAGGGTCGATCGGTTAGCAAACATCTGCGCTGTATCCATACCCATCCTAATGGGGATTATAGGCTAAGTCCCTTAGATTATAGTGCCTTAGACTCTCTTCAACTGGAAAGTATGTCAGCTGTTGGAGTCCGTGATGGGAAGCTTACCGGTATCCAGATTGCTTATCGAACGGGGGAGAGCGATCCTTATATCGTTAATCTTAGTCCGGAAACCTGGCACAGCTTTGACTATAATGAGTCGCTTGCTAACTTTTCACGTGGTACGACAAAAAAGCAGTCGTCATCGGGTAAAGAGCGCGCTTTTCTTATTGCTTTAGAGGACAGTGAACAAGAAACCAATGAAGATTTGACGGAATTGCGGGAGTTGGCCCGTTCAGCTGGTGTCGATGTCGTTGGGCAGCTTGTCCAACTTCGCCGTTACGGCCAATCACGTAGTTATTTAGGGAGCGGGAAACTTGAAGAATTAGTTCATCGTTTACAGGAAACCGAAGCAAATGTCGTGATCTGTGATGATGAACTATCCCCGACCCAGTTACGAACCTTAGAGACGGAAACCGGGCTCAAAGTATTAGACCGTACGGGATTAATATTAGATATCTTTGCCCAGCGGGCCCAGTCCCGCGAGGGTAAACTTCAAGTCGAGTTGGCCCAACTTAAACATCTCTTACCTTATTTATCCGGTCAGGGACAAGCACTCTCCCGTTTAGGGGGAGGAGTTGGCTCACGCGGTCCAGGTGAAACGAAATTAGAGCTTGACCGACGGAGAATGCGGGATCGCATTACTTTATTAGAAAAAGAATTGAAACTCGTTCTTCAGCATCGAGATGTTCAACGCAAGCAAAGAACGAAAAGTGGGCTTCCGATTATTGCTTTAGTCGGGTACACGAACGCCGGCAAAACGACGTTTATGAAGAAAGCCATGGAACAAGCAGGCAGCCGGTCCGACATCCCAACTGGTGAAAATAAATTATTTGCTACATTAGACCCGATTGTCCGCTCGATCAGAGTTGACTCTTCCTTGGAAATTCTTCTGAGCGACACCGTCGGGTTTATTCGAAAATTACCTACTCAACTGTTGCGGGCATTTTTAGCAACGCTAGAAGAAGTTCAACAAGCCGATGTTCTCCTCCATGTTGTTGATGCGAGCCATCCACAAGCGCTCCAACACGCAGAGACGGTGCATGAGGTGCTAAAGCAACTGGGATGTCAAGATAAACCCATAATTACCTTGTTGAATAAGGTTGATAAAGTCTTGGGTGAAGACGATCTAACCGAGCTATCTCAATCCCTTCCTTATCCAATTAAGTTATCCCTCAAACGTGGGGATTCATTAAAGCAGGTTTGGAAACTCCTCAGCTCTTTACTTGCCTGATAATACTTTGAGAGGTTTTCTTATTTAAGGAGGAAATTTGTTTGCATTCGAATTCTGATTGGCCGGAGTTAATTCGCAAAGCAGTCACCGAAGCGGAAGCAGTACTCCTTGGTCAACTACCTGTTTTACAAGAACAAGCAACACGAAACCACGAGAAGGTTTTAAAGGCCTTTCAAGAAGAATGTGTTGCAACTTATCATTTGCACGGAACAACGGGTTATGGCTTGGGTGATTCAGGTCGTGAGGTCCTTGACCGTGTAGTTGCCCGAATTTTAGGTACGGAGTCAGCAATAGTGCGTGGTCAGTTTGTTTCGGGAACACACGCCATTGCTGCCGCCTTATTTGGCGTTTTACGTCCTGGAGATCATGTGATTTCGGTCAGTGGGACTCCTTACGATACGCTAGAGGAAGTCATAGGCTTGAGAGGAGAGGGGCAAGGGAGCCTCATGGATTTCGGCGTAACCTATGATTCCATTCCTCTCGATACCCAAGCTAAACTACAGTATCCTCTGATAAGCGAGAGCATAACGGATAAAACCCGAATGTTAATCGTACAGCGCTCTCGCGGGTATGCCTGGCGGAACTCCCTGATGATATCTCAGCTCAAGGAACTTGTTGATTATATCAGGAAAAACCATCCTCATTTGATTATCTTCGTGGATAACTGCTATGGAGAATTGGTTGAAGCACTGGAACCTGGTGATATCGGCGTTGATTTGATGGCCGGTTCGCTTATTAAAAATCTGGGAGGAAGTATTGCTCCAACTGGTGGATACGTAGCGGGTCGCTCCGATTTAGTTAAACTAGCTGCCCAGCGCTTAACAGCGCCAGGCATAGGTGAGCACGTAGGCTCAACCTTGGAATGGCAGCGCCTCTTTTATCAGGGATTATTCTTTAGCCCTTTAACCGTTTCTGAATCCCTAAAAGGTGCAGTTTTTTCCGCAGCATTTTGGCGCGCCTTAGGATTTGAAGTACACCCTGAGCCTGAGATGCCCAGAACTGACCTCATTCAAGCGGTAAAACTTGGATCACGGGAAAAGATGATTGCCTTTTGTCAAGGTCTCCAGAAAGGATCTCCGGTTGATTCGCACGTTTTGCCCATACCGTCTGGAATGCCGGGATATGAAGACGAAATCATCATGGCGGGAGGTACCTTTATTCAAGGTGCAACCAGCGAATTCTCAGCAGATGGGCCTCTTCGAGAACCCTATATTGCCTATCAGCAAGGCGGTATTTCACATACTTACGTCCAGCTGGGGAACATTTTAGCAGCTCTAAAATTATGGCAACTGGGGCTTCTCAGCTGATACACTTTGAATCATCGCTACACTGTGTTAAAATAAATAGGCAGAAAGAGGTGAATTATGGAAAACTCAGAGTCGCCGAAAAGTACAGCCCGATTTCTCTTCGAATTGATAGAAATTGTTCTGATTGCCTTTGCGCTTTCTTGGGTATTGCGTACTTATGTGGTTGAAGCCCGCAAAATCCCTACTGGTTCAATGCTACCGACTATTCAACTCGATGACCGAGTTATTGTGGATAAGTTTTTCTTCAAACATTTTGATCATCTTACCGCAGGAGATATAATTGTCTTCCATCCACCACCGAGTGCTCATGCAACAGAAGACTTCATTAAACGGGTTGTCGGCTTACCCGGAGATAAACTCGAAATACGTAATCACACAACCTACGTCAATGACCAACCACTTTATGAACCTTATGTTTTAGAAAAGTCCAAAAATGATTTTGGGCCGATTGTTGTGCCGAAGGATTCCGTATTTGTTATGGGAGATAATCGTAATAATAGCGATGACTCAAGAGTGTGGGGATTTTTACCCATTGAAAACATAACCGGACGATCCCTTTTCCGTTATTGGCCAATTGATCATTTTGGTGCTCTTGCCCGTTAGGCGGGAGCTTTTTTCTTTTTAAGGCATATACTGTTATAAGTTACAATAACATCTCCTTTAAGGGATATTAGGAAACATAGATAGGTTGCTTTTCCAACTACTTATTTGAGAGGATGGGGGATTGTGAACGAACACAAAATTAGTGTGGTTCTTTTGTTTGGCGGTCGCTCAGGCGAACATGAGGTTTCTTTAAATTCAGCTCAATCCATTTTCAAAGCCATCGATCGCAAGCGCTACAGTGTCGAAACAATCGGAATTAATAAACAAGGCCAATGGCTCTGGGGTGTTCTTCCAGAAAACATGATCAAAGAAGGGTTTCCTTCAGCTGAACAAGCTTGTCAGGTTACTTTGGTTACCGATCCTACACATCCGCATTTCATAGCTTTAGACGGTCGTGCACTTCCCAATCAAGGGGAGTTTGACCTGATTTTCCCGGTACTTCATGGACCCTATGGGGAGGATGGAACTCTGCAAGGATTACTCGAAATGGCCAATGTCCCTTATGTAGGATCTGGGGTATTGGGGTCCTCTCTTGGTATGGACAAAGATCGGATGAAAGCAGTCTTCCAGGAAAAAGATCTGCCTTTGGCACGCTATGTGACCCTCCTGCGTTCCAACTTTATTAATAGCCCGGAAACCTGCCTTAATGAGATTGAAGCCAAGATAGGCTATCCCTGTTTTGTCAAACCTGCTAATTTAGGTTCCAGTGTAGGCATTTCCAAAGCACACCACCGTGAAGAGTTGCTGGAGGCCTTGAATATTGCCGCGATATTTGATCGCAAAGTTGTTATAGAAGAAACCATCAATGGTCGAGAGATTGAAGTCAGCGTTTTAGGAAATGATGCTCCGGAAGCCTCACTTCCCGGGGAAATAAAACCTGCGCATGAATATTATTCTTATGAAGCTAAGTATTCTGATATTGGCTCAAGCTTGTTAATTCCAGCTCCTCTCGATGAATCCATTATTGTGCGCTTACAAGAAATGGCCATAGAAGCCTTCCGCGCAGTAGAAGCTTGTGGTCTCAGTCGAGTCGATTTCTTTGTAACTCCTCAAAATGAACTATTTCTCAACGAGATTAATACCTTGCCAGGATTTACAGAAATCTCAATGTACCCTAAGCTTTGGGAAGCTACAGGGATTTCATATTCGGAATTGATCGACCGTTTAATCTCGTTAGGGTTAGAACGTTTTAGGGATAAACAAAACTCAAAAATTTCCCGTGATTAATTTTAGGGCTAAAGATTAAGTAAACTATAAAAAGGGAGCATAATGGTTTCGAACCATTTGCTCCCTTTTTGTGTTGAAATTTATGAATTTAAGGTTAACCTATCTGTTATGTGCATATCTTTGTTTAGAGGGTACATTTACTGAAGGGTACGATAGACACCGACGACCTTCCCTAAAATCGAGACATCCTGGGAATAAATTGGTTCCATGGAAGGGTTTTCAGGTTGGAGTCGAATGAGCGTTCTTTCCTTAAAAAACCGTTTTACGGTAGCTTCCTCTCCGATTAAAGCAACCACAATTTCTCCATTTCGCGCCTCATTTTGTTGCCGGACTATAATAAAGTCCCCATCTAATATTCCTGCCCCAATCATACTTTCGCCTTGCACTCGCAGCATAAACACGTTATCTTGGCGAACAAGATCATCCGGAACGGGAAAGGTGCCTTCAATGTTCTCAACAGCCAAAATAGGTTGCCCAGCAGTGACGTGGCCTATAATCGGTATATGTATGACTTTCTTTGATTCGAGTGTCTCACTGGAGCTATCCAGTATCTCGATCGCGCGAGGCTTTGTGGGATCACGTCGGATATATCCTTTGTCCTCCAATGTCTGGAGATGGCCATGCACGGTAGAGCTGGATAGTAATCCGACAGCTTCTCCAATTTCCCGCACGGCAGGTGGATATCCTTTTTTACGTATTTCCTCTTTTATGAATTCTAAAATTTTCATTTGACGTTGCGATAAATCCGGGTACATAGTCGCACACCCCCATCTTTTCAGCAATATTGTACCATTCATTGAAACAAAGTGCAAACAAATGTTCGTCAAACCACAAAAACAGAGGAAAGTGGGGGAGGGACTATGAAAATCCTATCGACATTCCAGCGAGCGTTGGTTCAGTTAAGTTTTCTTATTCTTCTTGCTATGGTTGCCTGGCAGGTCCTTCATCGCTCGCCCTCAATTCCTTCGGATGTCTATCCGTATCTAAGTTCAATATCACCAGCTTTAGTCAAGCAGTGTACCCAAGAAAACCGTCTATCTCCAACAATTTCTTGGGAGGATCTTTTAGCTATACGCTCGACACTGCCAGAGAAAGAAGCTCAACCGCTGGTTAATCAGCTTAATCTCCAGGTACCATTCGTTGATTTAAACTGGGCAGCAGTTTCAGCAGATACGCTTGGAACAGTTCAAAGACATCGGGAGATTCTAAAACAATATCCCTACTATCAACCCCACAAATATACTTTTCCAGTGGTTGGAGAAACCTGGTTCGAAGATAGTTTCGGGGCGGATCGGGAAGGTGGCAAACGGAGCCATGAAGGGACGGATCTCTTTGGAAAAGAAGGAACCCCCATTGTCAGCACCTGTGGAGGTACAGTCGAACAATTAGGATGGAACCGGCTGGGGGGAGAACGTGTTGGGGTACGAGGTGATGACGGTAATTACTACTACTATGCTCATCTGCAATACATTTCTTCATCGCTTGTGAAAGGCCAACGGATCGAAGCAGGCGAGTCTGTGGGAACTATGGGGCACACAGGAGATGCTTTAACAACACCAGATCATCTTCATTTTGGTATTGAACTATTGAACGGGCAATGGATCAATCCCTATCCATTTTTAGCAGTATGGCAACATTGGAGCGAGTATTAAAACTTGCTCCAAGTCTATAAATTCGTTATAATAACGTTGTTTGTAAGCGTGACTTTGGATACATGTGCTAAATTGCATTTTAAGTGCTTAAAATCTCGAAAAGAGGGTTTAATATTTGAAACGTACTAAGCGTCGTTACAAAAGGCCAATCTTGTTTATATCCGTCATCATAATTGGCCTGTTGTCGCTTGTAGGATACCACAATTTTCACCCAGCTTTAGTCAAAGACTTTTTCGCTTCTGCGTTATCAGCTATATCAGAGACTAAACCTAACTTGCTCAGTTCCAATATATCGACTATAGCAACTGCAGCTACGTCTAAAACGGATCTTTCAACGCCTGATGAAAGCTACGTACTTATTGATCCTCAAACCACTATGACTCTAAAGTCAAGCAATGCCGACGTACAGCGTGCACCAGCCAGTACGACAAAACTTCTTACCGGGCTCATCGCATTGCAGAAATTGAACGAAACGGATATTGTCCGTGTGGGCTCCGAGGTGAATATTGACGGTTCTCGACTTGGGCTTAGTCCGGGAGATGAAATATCGGTCCATGACCTCTTAACTGCGCTTTATGTCCACAGTGCTAATGATGCGGCTGCAGCACTTGCGGTAAAAATCAGTGGGTCAATTCCAGCTTTTGCAGATGAAATGAACCAATATGCGGCCACTCTTGGGTGTCAACATAGTCATTTTACGAACCCACATGGCCTGCCTGACCCTGACCACTATACGACCGCAAATGACTTAGGTAAAATTGCCAGTCTTTTTCTTAAGAATGAAGAGCTTATGAAATTTGTTAAAGAAACCAGTGCTAGCATTCAATGGAAAGATGCGCGAGGTATGAATCGCTATGCTGAAGTGCAGAATACTAACAGTCTTCTGGGGATCTATCCTGGAGACCAGGGTCTCAAAACTGGTACGACTACAGCAGCCGGGCAATGCCTTGTATCCTATGTCACAAGACCAGACGGAGATTTGTTACTCATCTTATTAGGTAGCCAACAACGCTACAGAGATACAATCAAGTTACTAGATGAGGGCTGGGCGGAACAGCGAACAAATGCTGCACTTCGCGGCCTTGCTAAAGATCCCAGATCCCTGATTATGACTCCTGGAATGTTTTAATTTAATCGATTAATAGGAGGTTTAGACCTTGAAAAACCTGGGTGAACCATGCATATTAGCAAATCGTGCATGTACAGAATGCGGCGAATGTGATCTTTGCGATTTAGATCCTACGAAACAATGTGATAACTGCTGCCAATGCATTAATGCTCCAGAGGGAGACTATGCTGAAATTGAGATTGACGACATGCTGTTGAATACTGAAGACCCAAAGGCTGTTAACCGTAATAACAGGAATAGTAATAAATATAAGATAAAGTCCTAATAAAGATATCCTCCCAGTCTTACAAAGGCAGTCATAATTTATAGATCGATAAATCCTGAAATCCTGGCAACAGCGAATAATCTGTTTCTATATGGGTATTGAGCACTAAATATGGGCATAAATCGGCATTACATGAGTGCTAAGAAGTCGCCCTACTGTTTATTAGGGATCCGAATAGTCGGATCCCTTTTCTTTGTCCTGATGAAGGAATATTTGTTATTTTGTAGAAATAACAATTGATAATGAATACATGTTAACTAAAATTGTCCGTAAACATTGCAAAATGTTGTAAGGTCATTTCTAGTTAAGCAATTTGGAGAGGGAGGAATTGAATATATTTAAGAAATTATTTGCTTTTACTCTAATTTTCATATTTTTAATTGTCGGATGTACCAAGGAGAATCATGTGTCTGAGAATTATGTTAAAGTGACACCAAGTAAACTCTTTAAAGGGGATGCTGAAAAGCTAGAACCACATTTGGACATGATAACTGGTTGTGTTGAGGTTAAATACCAAGGTGACAAGAAAAATCTATGTCTTAAATATGAAATATGGGAGAGTGGCAAGCTTAAAGACTCTCAGGATATTGTATCGACAATTATTAGTAACAATGAATTTAATGGAGAAGTTAGCATTTCATTAAAAGATATTATTGGTACTGATCTGCAAAAATCGGATTCTATGATAATGAAAACCGTAATTAGTAACACTAATGGTTACGTTGGTTCAACAAAATACATAGAGAGATTTAATCAAAACTATGGATATGGTCCTGCTGAAATAGCCGGAGAACTCAACGTAACGGATAGTAAAGAGCTAAGTGTGTGGGGATTAACCTCATACAAAGGTTCATATACTACTGGAGGAAAAGGCGTTGAGGATGAAGTTAAAGCGGCAGACTGGGGACTAATCCTAAAAATGTATTTCAAATAAATAAGCAGCTTTAAATAGCATAAACAAGAGGGCAAAAATATCGAGATTATAGATTAATATTTTAAATAAAGAAGTGGACACTGGGAGCACTATGAATTATGATGTTTCTCAGAAGTGGATCAATATCTAGAATATCGGCTTTGAGGAATTACCAATGCCTGTGCGGAAACGAGACTCTTTAATATAAGTAGCTTATAGATAAATGGGTTATGATACAAAAATAGCTAGGATCAATCTTTTTAACCTGTAATGAAATTGTTCAAGAAGGATATACGGTGGATAAACTAGAAGTAATGAGGGATACGAAACAAATCAAACCAGAGTTGGATTATAAAATTTAATTTTGACGGGCCATTGGTTTGAATCCTTAGGGGACTTACGCCCCGTTTACCATTACTCATATAAGAAAGAAGGGGTGTAATTTGCTTACAGTAAACCAGTTGGTTGAGGAATTTGATTTTGAGGTTCTAGCTGGGCATATGGGGTTAGACCGGGAAATCACTGAGTATAGCTTAAAACGTCCTAGTGCCGAATTGGCTGGTTTTTTAAAGCACTTAACTCCCAAGCGGATTCAAGTGTACGGCCGGACAGAATTAGGCCTAATTCAGCAATTTGAAGATTCTATGCGTCGGGTAAAAATTGCTCAAGTAATGGTTCCAGAAGTACCTTGTGTGATTATTACCCGAGGTCTAACGCTTCCCCTGGAGTTTATTGAATTAGCTAGTGAACGCAAGATTCCTCTCTTGACGACCCATCGTACTGCAACTCAACTCTTTTATTTGTTGATTCGTTACCTTATAAATCAGTTAGCTCCTGTCACGGTTGTACACGGTGTTTTAGTCGATGTATATGGAGTAGGGGTTTTGATCACCGGTGAAAGCGGAATTGGTAAAAGCGAGGTAGCTCTAGAACTCATTAAAAACGGGCATTTGCTGGTTGCCGATGATGTCGTAAAAGTTCGTCGGGTTGATGAAGAGCGATTGTTGGGCAACGCTCCGGCAAAAATTCGGCATTTGCTTGAGTTACGCGGCTTAGGAGTTCTGGATGTGACAACGTTGTTTGGAGCTAGTTCAGTGAGAAGTGAAAAAGTAATTCAGTTTATAGTTCATTTAGAGGGATGGCAGCAAGAAAAAATTTATGATCGTTTAGGGATTGATCCGCCTAAAACACGAGAAATACTTGGGATTTCTATTCCAGAGATCACGGTTCCAGTGCGCCCAGGGCGGAATCTTGCAACGATTATTGAAGTTGCAGTTATGCAAAGTAGGAATATGTCTGCTAAGAGCAAGACGCGTACCAACTTTAATAGGGACAAGTAAAGAATCAATGAAGGAAAATCAGATAGTTGAGAACAGAGAAGAATCGTGTTCGATCGTCAGTAAGATTGTAAAGATCAAGATTTTTCGTAATCGTGTAGAGGGTGGCTCTAAGTATGAAGGGGAAATCGTCGGCTTTGAGTGCAGTTCCTCAAGCAAAACTTGTTTATCTAGATGTCATTATCGGATGCTGATGGATGATTTTTAAAGTTTTTGCTTCTTTGTATCCTGATCAAGGACTTATGGGGGGCATTATGAAAGTTACTGATTTAACGCATGTTATTGAATCGGACATGCCAGTTTTCCCAGGAACAGAACAGCCAATTTTTGAAAAAGCGAATACCTTGGAAAAGGATGGTTTTCGAGAGTCGAAAATCACAATGTACTCACATACAGGTACACATATTGATGCGCCGGGGCATATGTTGAGTAATGGGCGTTATTTAGATAATTTCGAAATTGAGCAGTTTATTGGACAAGCTACAATTTTGGATTTTTCAAATGAGAAAATAGAATTAATAGATATGGACAGTTTGAAGCCGTATGAGGAAAAAATTAAAAATGTTGAGTTTCTTATAATAAAAACAGGATGGAGCAAATACTGGGGAGGTGAAAAGTATTATAAAGATTTTCCCTCTTTGAGTGAAGAATCAGCCAAGTGGCTGGCAGAATATAATTTGAAAGGCATTGGTATTGACGCAATTTCAATTGACGATATAAAATCAACTACATTTGCAATTCATAAAATATTGATGCCCAAGGACATGATAATTATTGAGAATTTAGCAAATTTAGAATCCATTAGCCAGGAGTATTTTATTTTATGTATAATGCCTCTGAAGAATAAAAATGCTGATGGTTCACCAGTGCGTGCCATTGCCATAGAAAATATATAGTCCTCCATCATAACCATAGTCACATTAAATGATGCCGTGGTAAAGTCTATTTTCACTGGAACAATTGGATGTTTATCATGATTCATGATTGTGGTTGGGATATAGTCACAAACAGTGGGAGTTTTTATATTTTTTAAATGGGATTCCTTATAAAAGAGCTTGTTTTAACGAATACCCAAGTAATAGTTGACCACCAGAACAAAAAAGTGAAATAAGCAAAGAAGGGATAATACCAGGGTTTAAAATCAAATAGGCCCACATTATGAACTAAATAACCATATCCAACACTAAAAGCCCCAAATCCTAAAACATAAGCGTATTGAAATAACTTTCTTAATGGTAAAAAACGAAGAAAGATCATAACGGTTAAGATCCAACTGGGAGGGGAAAGTAAATTTTCTCCTAAAACATTAAAAATGCCAGCATTTTTGAACCAGATAATATGTAGTACATTCTGAAATAAACCAACTACTACTACATCACCAAATCCTCCAAAAAGTATGCCATAAATAAAGTATTTTTTTAAATCTTTGGGGGGTAGTTAGTAATACAACGATAAAAGCTATTAGGATATACGATGGATAAAATAATGTAGACAGCATAAAAACACGACCTCACTTTTTTTGACGTAGTTCGTTCAATGAAGATAGTTTGTTACTAGTAACTTTTATATATACATAATATAAAATTACTAAACCTAACTACGCTAAAGACCCCTCATACATACATACAAATAAAAGAGGTCCAGATATTGGGGGGGGGCAATTGCTCGTTATCCTGCAGAATATAATTTCTTAATTGGGTCCGATAATAGATATTATGTAAAGTAGAGTGTATTTTACCGTAGGGGGGTAATACTAATAACAGCCCGAAAATCACTGATACGGATTTATAACGCAATTCATCCGTATCAGTGATTTTCGGCTATCTGTGATTTTCTAAATTTGTTACTCATATTGGGCATTTAGATAAACTCAAATGATAACTGACTAAAGTAAATTAAACATCGGGTTTGGGACTATCATTATAATACATTTGACCTTTTCTCAGAGTCCTAGATATATCGACTAAAAAACAAGCCTCTAGGAACCTCTGTAAGGCTTTAGAAATAGATACCTAGAGATAAATCCGGTCCGAGAAACTGTATCTACTGGAGCTAATATAAAGCGTTGAATATGTACATATAATACGATAATACGTTCACCTTTATTTATAGGATTAAATTGTGATGCGTGACTAAATGAATTGTATTATCGATGGTATATTAGAGCCATGAATTAATTTATTATAATACTCCTAACCACTTGCACTATCAACTATGCGTTAAATGTCTATTTAGTGAAGAGTTGTTGTGAATACTTTTCTTTCTATCTTTCGGTTATTACTATCAATCTTCAGCTGGTGTGGATTTCCCATAATTACTTTTCAATATTTATCTGCCCTATAATACTATACCTCTTAATATTCATTGCTCAGTTATCTATCACTGTCCCCCATTTTTATAATTAACTATTCACTATCTGTTCTAACCTTTACTATCGGTTCAACGTATTTCCATAAATTCGAATATTTGCCCATCTATACTGATTATTTCATCAATGGGAATCGCTGTGCCATCGGTCATAACGACAACCCGTTCATATTCGTCTATCTTTTTAGCCGTACTGATAGCAGTAACATAGGCGCCACCATTCTTCTTCGCATCCGGCTGAAAGTAGGTAATTGCGATTTCGGGATACTCTTTAATCCGATCTGCTATGATTTGCAGCCTATCACTCAAAGCGTCTTTCATATATTCGTCCAATTTTAGTCTCTCGTCAGTCAGTCTTGCGGTTTCTTTGATGGCGGCATCATAGCCGGTCAGTGCGGCGAAAGGGGAAAACTGAGCTGCCCGGTCAATAGCAGTCATATGAGGGCGTGTCGTAGAGACATGGTGAGGTAGATTAATGATGTCGTCATATGTCCTCGTCATGCCTTGTGCCCTCCAATCTGCCTGTTCCGGTCTACAGTGGTAGCGCCTTCCTCCAGATTCAAACCCTTTAGAATGGCGTTCTTGCCGTATTTCTTTTTTATTTCAAGCAATGCTTGCTGCATCTTTTTTTCTCGTGCAAGCTCAGCTTCTTCATCTTCTTTTTTTGCCTGAGCAGCCGCGTAATCCGTAAAGAGATCAAGTTGTTCAAAGTTGCCCGTCTTTTGAACAGTTGCCTCACCAACGACATGATTCGCTGTGATGTTGACTCTTCTAATCAGAAGATTTTTGTCAACGATGCGTTCAAACAGATCTGTGACGGCATCCATGATTAGCCTTGTAGAGGAGGTCTGTCTGCCAAGATTTACTGAACCATGTGCGGATTTCGGAACGGCGCGTACGTAGTGGTCAATGGTGATTGCCCCGTGATATGATTTTTTTATCTCTGGATTTGTTAGATTATCGATATCATATCCGACCGTCAAAACAAGCTGGTCACTCACAAGCCTTTTATCTACCAGATCAAGTACCAGCAGATCAGTCATTTCCCGTACGATCAGCTTCGCTTTGTCAAAAGTATAGGCATAGTGCAGTACCTGCCCCGATCCAATACTGTTTGTACTTGGCTTATACGCTTTAATATCGGCAATTGTGCATGGCTCCCACCCCCACGCATGGTCGATCAGAAGCTCAGCGTTGATGCCGAACAGCTTATACAGTAAATCCTCGTTGTAGTAATCGGTAGGTTTACCGAGAGAGCATCTTGCAATATCCCCCATTGTAAAGAGGCCTTTTTCCTCCAACTTGTTGGCATATCCTTTTCCAACGCGCCAAAAGTCTGTTAGAGGCCGATGCGACCACAGGGAGCGACGGTAGCTCATTTCGTCCAGCTCGGCAATCCGCATACCGTTGTTATCAGCAGGTATGTGCTTTGCCTGAATATCCATAGCGATCTTGCTAAGATACAGGTTTGTGCCAATTCCCGCCGTTGCTGTAATGCCAGTTGTTTTGAGTACATCTAGAATCATTTTCGCGGCAAGCTCACGGGCTGAAAGATTGTAGGTGTTCAGATAATCGGTGGCGTCAAGGAATACCTCATCAATGGAGTAGACATGTATATCTTCGGGCGCAATGTACTTCAAATAAATATTGTAAATCTGCGTGCTGTACTCTATATAATACGCCATCCTCGGTGGAGCAACAATGTAGTCCAACGAGAGACCCGGTGAGGATTTCAATTCAGTATCGTTGCAGGAAACGCCGGAAAAGGCTCGTCCTGGTACTTTGCACAGCCGTGCTGCATTTGCTTCCTTGACCTTCTGTACGACTTCAAACAGCCTCGCCCTACCGGGAATGCCGTATCCTTTGAGGGAGGGAGAGACGGCGAGGCAGATGGTTTTTTTTGTGCGGCTTGCGTCAGCGACAACAAGGTTGGTGGTCAGTGGATCAAGCCCTCGTTCCACACATTCGACCGAAGCGTAGAAGGATTTCAAATCAATTGCGATATAGGTTCTGTTCTTCATGCTTATTCTCCGGTTGCCTACTTAAATACAAATTATCTGCTCGACAAATTTCTGTTTATCTGTGCGTTATATAATTATAAGAAATTCACTTTAATCGTTCATATGTCGGCTAAGTCGGAGGGATTGCTCCCTCTTTCTCGCCTAAGAACTGTACGTGTCCCTTTCAAGACATACAGCTCAAGCTCTCATTTATCCGTCTGTCTTTATGATATTTCCGCCAATCTCAGTTGTCTTATGGTTTTACAGCCTTCATGTTTTTGTTGTTCATTTTGAGGCTCACCTTTTAACGGGAACATTTTTCCATATCGTCTATTACAATATCCATGTACCAATTGTAAATTATTATATTTCCTTGTCCCGCCGTGTATCACCGGTACTTTTTCTTTTACTACCAGTTTCCCACTGAAATTCGTAATACTCATTCTGCATATAGGACATTTGTAATTCTGTATTTGGGCCAGTTTCTGTTTGCTTTTAATACAGTTTCTGTCAAACTCCTTTTCGTCCCTATTCTCGAAGTATTCGTTAAGGCAAGCGTCATATGGCGTTGCTCTGAATTTAATAAGTGTATGCCTGACTATCGGTATCCACGACATTTTTGTGAGTTGCTTGTGCTCTTTCGGGTCGGTCAGTATCCATCGGTTTTTGCTTTGTCCCGTTATATCCGGTTTGTAGTATCTATCTATTATCCAAGTTTTGCTTTTCTTTGGATGTAGATATTTTAAAAATATAAACGTACATCCCCAGACATGGTGGTCCATATATGAATACGTCTGTTTTGCGACCGAAGGCGACCAATAGTTCCCTATGCCTCTAATAATGGGATTGAGTTTGTCTATTATTGCACTAACGTTATTGCCTTTCAGTTTCTGTATTTCCTTTGAGATGGTTTCCTTGCTTTTCTTGATAGATTCCTTAGATGGCTTTATCAGCAGTTTTTCGCCCTGATACGTTTGGTATAATCTAACATTAAATCCCAGAAAGGTAAAGCCTTCCTCTATTGGTACTACTCTTGTTTTTTCTTTTGATAATTCCAGGCCCCTTTTATCCAAATATGGTTCCAATAGTCCATAGACATCTTCTGCATCCTTTTGTGTATTACACATTATTACAAAATCATCTGCATAAAACGCCAGTGTATATTTGGTCTTATTTGCATAACTTGCAATTCTGCCATTGCTCTTCACGGGTTTGTATTTAATTCCAAGTAAATCCTCCATACCCATTAGCGCAATGTTTGCAAGTAGCGGTGATATGATATTCCCTTGCCCGGAACCGGATTCTGTTTCGTCAAATATACCGTTGTCAACATATCCTGCTTTCAGCCATTTGCATATCAAGTCAGCATAGGGAAATTCTTTTATCTGCTCCTTAATGTAATCGTGATTCAAATTGTCAAAGCAGCCTTTAAAATCTCCTTCAAAGATCCACCTTTTATTGCCTCTGCAACAGGACAGAAAGATCCTCGAAATAGCGTCGTGACACCCTCTTTTGGGTCTGAAACCGTATGATATTGGTTCAAACCTTGCCTCCCACTGTGGCTCCAATGCTCCTTTACAGATATTTTGGTATATTCTGTCTCGCAATGTAGGTATACTTAGTGGTCTTAATTTTCCGTTTTTCTTTTTGATGTAGGTTCTACGTGACGGTTTGGGCTTATGTTTTTCTATATCCAATTTGGATAGGTCATAAAACAATTTTATTCTATCTTTATTGGATAAAGCTGTTTCTCCGTCAACACCTGCCGTCTTTTTGCCCTTGTTTGTTTGAGTAACTCTTTTTATGGATACCAGTAGCATTGCCTTGCTTCTTACTAAGAGTCTTTGCGGATTTCTTACTTTGCGTTTATCACTAAGACATTCGGCACGGTATATCCGCTGTTGCAATTTTTCTACATACTCGTCAACATGGAACCAGTCGATTTGTTTCCATTGGGTATCGGGAGGTAATGTGGACTTCCTATAACTTGAAGTTTTTCGCATCTGTTACCTCACTTTTGAAATCTTGCTTTTCGTTTTATTCCGTGTTGATTACCAGTTGGAAGTCAGCACCCTTTCAGGCATGTAATTTTACATTATTCGCCCAGTTATTTCTTATTCCTGTTGGTTTGCACCATAGCGACTTTTGCTTTTTCCAACGCTCCCTTATCCTCTGGAGATTGTATCTTCCTTGCGGTTGACCTACCGAAAAATCGGACTTCATAGGACTTATCAAGTTCAGCTTCTATTAGATACGAATGGGTTAGGTTTATTCAATACACCGGCAGATATGTAGGTAGTAACATACGCATATCGGAAGCTGCGTTTTCAAATCTGCAATACAATGGCTAACATATCCCAACCAATGCTGCTAATGACGATGCTTAATCGTAAACCATACCATTCTTTCCCTCGCCCCTAGTTGCCATGGATACTAGGCAACCAGTTGGACTTTTCCTCATGCAACCCACCCCGGAGTTACCCCCGACGCAGTTTTGGACGGGAATGTCCCTACTACTGGGACATCAGACTGTAGTCTGCACTAATCTTTCAAGAAGAAGCCGCTTCTTGTCGCACACCCATTATTAGCCTAACGGGCATATGGACAATGTGAGTTCTTGACTAAGAAACTTTACTATGTAAAAGATATCTTCAATGTAAACTAATATGAGGCAAAAGTCACCTTAACCCATTAGATATCTTAATACGTCGAATAATTTCAAGTACCTTATCTCTCAGATCTAAGGGTTCATAGTAACTGTTATTCCAAGCTTCAACAGTAGCCTTTGATATTTCAACTTTCTTCTGAGAATAATGTAACGATATTTTATCGTACTTTTCGTTATCTAAGATAGATCTATCGTCACTCCACACATACATTTTAGAAAAGAATTTATCAAAAGATTCATAAAGGCCGAAATTTAAATCTTGAATAAGCGCCAAATCAATTGTTAAATCCCTATTAGCATTTCCTTCGTTTCTAAAGTGATGTTTCTTTATGCTCTCAGATGACAACACCTCAATGAATATATCCTTTGGGACATAATTTTCTATTTCTCTTCCGATTGTAACCCAAATATAAACATACTCTGAAATATCCTTTTCGTAACCATTTTCTTGTGTTTTTACTGTCTCTAATTTATCAATAAGATTTTGTACGCGTGTTTTTAGGGGTTGGTCCTCTCTTCCCTTATCAGAGTCGCAAACAACTACTGCATTTCGACTGGTACTCAAAATATCAATGTAACTATTATCTGATAATAAATCATAACTTGTTAAATTTGTGCCTCCATACATTAAAAAGCTGTAGTGTTTACCTTCAACTAAAGGAATATCTGCCAGATCTTTTATCCATTTATTCAAATATATTCTATCGCTTGGCCCTTCCACCCAAATTACTAGGTTACTTTGTAATAACTGGGAAGCTCTTATACCTAGTTCATCCAAAAGTTCATACTTCCGCACAATACCGTTACATTGTTGTGCTATTGATGAACCGTTACTCTTTCTAACAATTCTATGGATACTCCAAGTATTATTGAGTTGGTCAATTAAGGTGGAAGAATGGGTAGAAATATAAAAACGATGCGTAACGAAACTCTGTTCTAAGATTAAAATTAGTTTCAAAACTGCCTCAGGGTGAAGATTGCATTCAGGTTCTTCCATAAATACATTCAAGGAGCGATCCTTATTGATAAAAAGATATGATAACATCATAAATAATTGCGCTACGCCTGTTCCGAGTTGTGTTAAATTTGTTAAAATAGTTTCCCCTCCGCGGCTCATAAAGAATCGAATACTGTCTTTCAATTCAAGTCGAAGGAAATCTTCTCCTAAAATATCCATTAACCATGTTTCTATACTTTTAACGTATTCTACCCAAAGAGGTAAATTATTTTTACTAAGATACTCTAATTGTTCTAATATTTTACTGCCGTCAAAATCGCTTTCAAAGACTGAAGCCGTGTTCCTATCATAATGCCGAATAGGATCAATAAAGACCAAACTATCTCTTAAGGCTATCCAATACTTCAGCGTGTCACAAGGGTAATCATTTTCAAGCCTCATATCCCGATAATCCCCGGTAGCTTGGCTAAAAGCTTTAGGTTTTACATCGTTAGTTGGGTCTAATAAGTAATGTGTTTCATTAAAAGCTACTGATAAACAAGTTTTGTTGTCATTGCAGTTGTGAAAAGAGTGTAACTGACAATTACCAGATTCAGCATGTAGCTTAGGCGGTACACACTTCCACTCAAAGGATATTTCCTCTGTATTTATATCACATTGAATATCCCCTTTAAGCCAAGCCCAAGTATTTTCAGGTTGAAATGCTTTGTTTATGTAATTTAATATTCCGTAATTTTTTTGGGTATAAATTTCATCAATTTGTTCATTATCTGGAAATTCCCTTAACATATTTCTTAGGTAGAAGAAATATTTAAACAAATTAGATTTTCCAGCATTATTAGGCCCAATGATAATATTTATATGCTTAAAATTATCTAATGAAATTCCTTCCTCGTTGGAAAATGATTTCCATCCTTTGAGAACAACTTTGGAGATTTTCATTATTCTACGTCTCCAACATTTCGATTTTTTTCGCTTAATTTCCAAGAATTAATAATGGTTGCCACGTTATACCCAACAGGTAGTCCGGCCGTCCAAGACTTATGAAAACGAACATCGTTACTCTTGGGCCATGGATTTGGTTCATTGAAAAATACTTTCCCAGGGAGTGTAACAGCATCACCAGTTACCAAAGCTTCTCCATCTCTTAAACTCGGAAGTATATTAGCTTGATCACCTAAAGTATCCGGCAATAAACGCCGTATTTTATTCTGATCTAAGTCACTTGTCAAACGTAATGTTATAAAAGTTCCGCATTGGGAAAGTACTGTTGTCGAAACATTAGAAGGCCTTTGGCTAACAACGATTAAACTTAAGCCGTATTTTCTTCCTTCCTTAGCAATTTTCTCAACTCTATCTCGACATAATGAATATTTGGACTTATCATCTTCTGGTATGTAATTATGTGCTTCTTCCATGATAAGCGCTAAAGGTAAATTTTCAGGATCTATGTCCCAATAACAATAATCAAAACATAGTCTTGATAATACTCCTATGCATACTGTTGTTACCTCTGATGGAAGGCCACTCAAATCCAAAACAGTTATATATGATGGATGCTCTGGATTTAGACCAAATAAGGAAATGAAATAGTTTTCCAATGACAATTTTTGCTCCATGTCCTTCCTTAGAAAATTGTATCTAGTATCGTTATTTATATTTTCTATTTTTAATAACATCTTGTTCCATGGTTCTTGATTAGAAGGGCTTAATGGCGTTTTCTTTATTACTATTTTCTCAATCAAAATATCAATATCGAAATAAACGGGGCTATCAACAGAAATTCTATCTTTCACATTTTGCTCATCACAAGTTTCGCGTTTTAATTCCTCGATGATTTTTTTAATTTCAGCTTTTTGGTTCGACCCCGCATCAGGATGATAAATTGCCAAGAATTCCTCTAAATCTAAAAACCAGTATGGTAATGAAAAGGTTTCCCACGTAACGCAATGTGACTTAGCCTCCCATTCTTCAGAAAAAGCATTTGCATATTCATTATGAATATCAAAAAATATCATTCTAGGATATGAGTAGTCTCTTAATATTGATTGTACAATAGTAGCTACAGTACAACTTTTTCCACTGCCGGTGGTACCAAGTATTGCCACATGTCGCCCAAGTAGTTTATCAAGATCTAGATAAACCTCACCTGCTCCTACTATTGGCCGTTTTCCGACCTTAAAATGCTTAAATGGCATTTGCTCTTGCCCTTCATGTCGGTTAATAGTAACACCCATCAAATTATTAATTTGATCACCATTAAGTAAATAAACAGAGCATTTTATCGGTGGTAATTTGTCTATACCTCTAGTGAATTTTCCTTGAGCATTTATACTTCCAACAATTGCAAGTTCAACAATTTGGTTCTCGACAACTGTCTCTTTTCTTTCTATCTCTTCGATTAATACTCTCGTAATAGTACAAATTGTATCACCATGTCCTCCACCGCAATTAACAAATGCCCCAACATCAACATGGAAGTTTTGTTGATTATTTACACAGTTCAACACGTTTGCCTTTACAGTAATTTTGCTCCCATCTACACTTCGTACTTCTCCAAAGATTAGATCTGAAATTCTATTTGACATTTTTCATCATTCCTTTCCTTCTACTTAGAATTAGAAATCCCGTATATTTAATTTTGGGCTGTGTTAAACTTCAGAGTGTTAATATTTTAGCAGTTAATGAATTCCTGTAATATCAAGGTGTTTGAGTGTCTTTGACTCTTAATAAAGGCTTATCTGATACTTGGAACCCCTTATGGAAGTCGTTAAGTCTAGAAAAACCACACTACTCTTTAACTGAGTCAATTTTTGAAAGAATTCTACTCTAAATTAATCAAACTTCCAATTATAGACAAAATGGCTTCAAGACGTCTCCTATCATCCTTGCATGGCGTGGCTTTTTCATATTGTAAAATGGCTTTGATATATAAATTTCTCTCAACTAGAATTCTACTGCTTTCTTAAATATTCCTGCCGAATATTACTATTATCAGAAAATAATAGCCAGAACGACAAAAACGTATGAGAAACTCGCTCGTATGTAACCGAACTTAGTCTCCAGTTTAAAAATTCGCCTGTTTTAAGCTTGACTAATCTAGCTTAGCTAGACCTCAAAACGGGCAATTTTTAATCATCTCCTCGGACACATCCTCTACAACATCCCTCCATTGCTGGACCGGTTCCTTCCCCAGTTCCGCCGGCACCGTCTCCGCTAACCGGGTTTGAATGTCACCACAGCGCTCTTTGACCTGTCGGACCGCTTCCGCTATCTGATCCTCATGGTGATGTTGTTCCAATATTTCCGCCGCAATCCTTTGGCCCAGTTTATCATGCAGGCTTTGATCCAGGCTCTCCTGCATGATCCTTTCAGGGGGTATCACTTTATTTTTATCGTGCAATTGGAGTTTCCCCTCCAGCCCCATGGCGAGAGCTGGCGCAGGCTGAAGCGGTATTCCCCGTTGCCGCTGGCTTTGGCAATGGCTTTTTCCAGCCATTCCGCCACTACTTCTTTCTGGGATTTCGTTTTAATTACAGGGGTGGGCAGGGATTTTTGGGCTCTGAAAAAGGTCAGCCTACTTGGCAAATTATTCTATAGCAATCCGTTCACTTGTCATCCGGATTCTCTTCAATGTACTAAGGTTGCTTTACGGCTGCGAAAGCATAGGGGACGGGGTTGTTGTTACACTCTTGCATGAGTGATGTCAACAACCCCGTCCCCTTGACATTCTCTAAACCGTACCTTGACCACAATCATTGTCCATATCCAATTGGTCTTTTTAGCAGTTCCTTCACGTTGAACTGATAGTCTGCGTTGATTTCTTAAAACCGTGTGAAGCTGCCTCAACTCAGCGTCAGACAAAGGATGCCGCATATGAGTTCTTATTGCATCAAAAATTGGAGTCTGCCTATCTTCTGAAAGATTTTCAAGCAAGGTATCTGTAATATTAGCGGCTGGTACAGGTTTTTCAGTGTAATGTGCTCCACATCCCATACCTATATCACGAAACAATTCATCACGTTCATTCCCTGGCCGTGTACCGGCAAAATATTCTTCATGTTCTGGAGTACGTGGCTGTGTACGGTTATTTGGCAGAAAAACACCTAACATGCTGCTGGTAGCGTGGGGGATGGCTGTATCATAAGGCTTTGATAAAAAACTCTTCCTCTTGTTCCTTTTGAACCATCCCGGGAAGTATTATCTTGTGATGGCTGCACTATATGCCAAGCCTCGTGTGGCAGGTGTTTTTCTTGATGTTCGCAGAGGGCCCCTCCGCGAAATTATCTTTCAAGGAGAGGTCCCTTTTATGACGATGCTTAACACAGCGCCAATATCGGCATTGATGCAAATGGATTGTTGTGCGATTTCCTGTGGGCAGATTGACTCCCCAAAGTTTAGGCAGGCATATATGGCTTTATGGTTACGCGCTGTCATCTGCCAAAATGGGTATTTTATGATAATGGGAGTATTATAGCCAACACCCATTTCCCAAAAAAGAATACACATATTCTGATGGCGGCGGATAAATTCGTTGTATCGGTAAGCCCCCTTATGCCAGCCTTCATCCTCAACAAAATGGTCGTCAGAGCACAAATTCATAGTAATAGGCTTGCCGCAGATTGGACACATTGGAATCATATCTGTAGGAATGCGCATATCCTTTTGTTTCATTACCATACGTCGAATGACTTCTTCATTCTCATAGGTCTTCTGGTGGCATGGTACGGAGCATTGAAAAAGGCCATAGTCACCTTGTGTATAAAAAAGGCGGTGCTTATCAAAGCCTGACATTTGGAATTGATGATCGACATTCGTAGTGAGAACAAAGTAGTCTTTATCCTTTACCAACTGCAATAAATCTTGGTATACCGTTTTGGGCGTTATTTCATTCCTGTTGTAATAGATAAATCGGCTCCAATAGGCCCAGTGTTCTTCTGGGGTATTATAAGGATAGAAGCCGCCGGTATACATATCCCTAAAGCCATATTTTTTTCCAAAGTCACGGAAATGCGCGTCGAAGCGTTCGCCGGAATAGGTAAATCCCGCTGATGTGGAAAGCCCCGCCCCTGCACCGATGACAACGGCATCCGCATTTTTAATGCCTTCTTTCAGCCTGTCAATTTGCACCGAGGATACGCCGATAGGAGGTTTCGTCTGATTCCTTAAAAACATTGAATATCACCTTTATCTCGCTTTTGCTATTTGACAAGTACTCCAGTACCGTATGGATGGCGATTTCTGCCGCTTTATCAGCTTCACATTTACTGCACCACCGTTTTCCCGGATTCTTTCAATCTTTCTGCTTCCGGGGATTGGTACGATGTACGGCTTCTTGCAAAGCATCCATGCCAGAGAAATCTGTCCCATCGTCGCCTGCTTTTCTTCTGCCAGCCCTTTGATCAGATCGAAAAGCTCTTTGTTCCGATCCATGGCCTCCGCTTTGAATTGCGGCATTGCGCTACGATAGTCCAGCTTAGAATCAAACTTCGCATCCTTGCCATACGCACCAGTGAGCAGTCCATTTGCCATCGGTGAGAAAGCTACCAGTCCGATACCGAGCTCTTCCAGCGCCGGGAAGAGTGCTTCATACTGTCGTGCCATTATGGAATATCGGTTCTCCACAGCTGTCACCGGGCAAACCGCATTGGCACGGCGCAGATAATCTTCATTCGCTTCAGAAATTCCCCAGTGAAGGATCTTTCCTTCCTGCATCAGTTCTGACATCACACCGGCAACCTCTTCTGGAGCAATATCTAGATCGATACGATGCTGAAAGTACAAATCGATTCTGTCGGTCTGCAAGCGCTGCAGCGACCCTTCCACGGACCTCCGGATCATCTCGGGGCGAGCATCTGGGACAAGTCCATGATTCACCTTTCCATCATCCAGATCAAAATGGATACCGAACTTGCTGATAATCTGCACTTGTTCTCTGTATGGTTTCAGTGCTTCTCCAACCAGCCGTTCATTATCGTGCGGATCATCCTGCGTACCGTATACCTCAGCTGTGTCAAACAGCGTATATCCCATTTCATAAGCGGCCTGAATCGAGCGGATCGCTTCGTCTTTTTCTGTCGGTACACCGTATGCATGGCTGAATCCCATGCAGCCAAGTCCAACTGCTGAAACTTTGAATTCATTTCCCAGTGTTCTTATTTCCACATCTGTCATCCTCTTTGTCTTATTCCTGTCTGTCAAAATCCGGTGCGAACTTAAGATATCCTTCCAGTACTTCCTTTGTAGCCGTATAATATCTCACGTTCTTGTCTACAGATGCGACTTTCTGCATATCTTCATCCGTCAGAGTGAAATCGAAGATATTGAAGTTATCCCTGATGTGTGCCTTGTTCTTCGAGCCGGGAATGACGACATTGCCCGCCTGAGTATGCCAGCGAAGGATGATTTGCGCATTGCTTTTCCCATACTTTGTTGCAAGCTCTGTGAACACTGGCTCGTTTATCAGATTCCTGTCACCATGTCCCAGTGGATACCATGCCATGACGACAGTTCCCATATCTTTCAGAAACGCTTTGAGACCTGTCTGAGGATAATAAGGATGCGCTTCCACCTGAACAACTGCGGGCTTGATTTCCGTGGCATCAACTACTTCCTGAATCTGTTCGATTGTAAAATTGGAAAGCCCAAGGCTCTTAACCTTCCCCGCCTTAACTGCACGTTCCATTGCCTTATAAGCACCGATATAATCACCGACTGGCTGATGCAGAAAAAGGAGATCGATATAGTCCGTATTTAGTCTTTTTAAGGTATCTTCGATTGCTTGATCTGCTGTTACATAGACACTCGGCCACAGTTTCGTGGACAAATAGATATTTTCTCTCTTTAAACCGGATGCCTTTATCCCTCGTACCACAGCTTTCTCATTCATGTATGCATTTGCTGTGTCGATTAGGACATATCCATTATTCAATGCGGAAATCACAGCTGCCTCTGCATCCTTTGGTTCCATCAAAAAAGTTCCGATTCCGGCCAAAGGCATCTCTGTTCCATTATTCAGTTTTAAATAATCCATATTTATCCTCCTCATTTTCCTGCCAAGTATACAATTTTTGTTTGTACAATAAAATTTTACCGGATTTCTTTAAAAGAGTATAATATTTCTTATACATTGCGCTATACTTAAGACGTATACTGAAAAAGGAGTAATCTGATCATATGATTGAAATTTATTTACTGGAACACCTAAGAGCGTTTTATGAATGTGGCACCTTATCAGCAGCTGCGGAACAACTCCACATCGCACAACCATCTGTGTCCCGCTCCATGCAAAAGCTGGAGGACATATTGGAAGTTACACTGTTTGAGCGCCAGAAAAACCGAATTATACTGAATGAGACCGGAAAACTTGCTGCTGAATATGCAAAGCGGATTCTCGATGAAGAGGAAGAAATGAAAGCTCATATCAAGGCTTATGATAGGAGCCTTCATACCTTAACCATTGGAAGTTGTGCCCCTGGGCCACTCATGGAACTCCTGCCCACTGCCACAGCAAGTCTATCTGGCATGACATTATCCGCTGCTGTCGATACAGAGGAAAAGCTGCTCAAAGGACTTTGGAATTCAGACTACGGCATGATTGTACTGGCGAAACCACTACCTAATGAGGACTTCATATGTAAAGAGTATCGGAGTGAGCAGTTGATGTTGTCAGTGCCACCTTTTCATCCTGCCGCATCTTATAAAGAAATTACTTTTGCAGACATGGATGGGCAAAATTTCATCATGTATGCACATGTTGGTTTCTGGGAAGATGTCGTTCGTGAAAAGATGCCTCATGGCAAATTTTTTAAACAAGAAGAGCTTGCAAATTCTTCTGATCTTCCTTCTTTTTCGAGCGATATAACGCTCCGCATGATACCTTCCCGGCGTAACAACAGGATTAATATACCCTTTTCCGATCCCGAAAGTCGGGTAACTTATTACCTAATCGTACTTGCAAAGACAGAAAAGTTGCTTCGACCTTTACTGAGAAATCTATAAATCACTTACACCCAGCATTCAATTATGCTCATGCCAGAGACAGAATTGGCTTGACAGGTCGGTTAAGTTAATCATAATAAGGCAATCTCTGTCTCATGACGATTCCAGATTTAAACTGAATTTATATCCTGAAATCGGAAAACAGACCTGAATGGACGGCAGGTCTGGACGTTTGGAATTAGATAGAGTAGCTTGTATCATCTATCATCTATCATTTATCTCCTGTTTTAAGAATAAAAAAACAGGAATGGATTTTAACCATTCCTGCCTCTGTAATAATGCTGATATATTCTGATTATTGATTTGTTGGGACAGGGGACCGCCGCGATAGCTTTTATATCAGTCCTTGCATCGCATATCGGTATTATATTTTCTTCTGTCTCATTCTCGGTTCCCTTTTGATTTGGCCCGTGCGCCATCAATCCCTGTACTTTCTCAAAATCCTCACGGCTAATTATGGCAGGATGACTATCCTTCACATAGTACATTGGAGCTTCCCCGGAATTTTTCTTCCTATTATATAGGGCTGTTGTAATAGTTTTTTGAAGTCGGGCATCCCCACTGTATTTTTCGTTAGCCTGTGTCAAGTCTTACATAAAAAATTCTATCTTACATTCCCTCTACAAAGTCAGTTTATTTGATATTTTTCTCTCGCTCCATCCAAGGCTTTGTGCCCATGCCTTATAATTACTTCGTTCTTCTTTGTCTTCACCTTCATAGATCTCCTTCAGGAAACTTACAAAGCCATGCAACCCTCCTACATCATCAAGAACAAATACTCCGTCCTTATGAATGCATACAGGCTTATGCTTTGTCAATACCGTCGCTTCTGCATCTAATAGTTCATCCTTTGAAATATAGCCCTTTTGAAGTAATTCCTTGCAATCCTTTTCCTTAGTAATGGTTATTGTCCAATCATCTCCAAAATCATAATTGTAGATTAGTTTATGTGTTACTGGAAAGATATCATTATCACTACAAACATCATCATCATCTTTGAAAGCTAGAACCGTTGCTACTTCAAGTCGTTCAAGCAAGCTCTCTGTTCCACCCTCCATAGAAATGGAATTGTCCATTTCTTCCAAAGTTAATTCAATAAGTGGTGCTTTTTTTATAATTCGCGGTTTTGCTTTATCCTTTCCCTTGCTCCTATTCATATAATCACTAAAAGATTCCTGAACCTCAAGAATTGGAAAACGCTCAATTAATTGTTTAATGTCATTTTGAGCCCATTCAAAATCTTCCATAATTCCATGGAAGAAGTATGGTCCTGTATACTTTTTCTTAAGCCATGTTTTTATGCTCCCACTTTGGTAGTCCTCATCCCAAAAAACATCATGCTCGCTCTCACCAGGAGGCTGAAAAAGTATACCCACTAAATCAGTCCAGCCTTTTACAGTTCTATCTGTTAACCTGTTATAGATTTCCTCAGGCAGAACAAATCTGCGTAAATGAGAATTCTGCCATCCAAATAATCTCTGTATGGCATAGTGCAAATTATGAAGGGGCATATCTGATGGAATTAAAATATCTCTGCTGATTGAGTCTCCTGTTGATGATTCTCCATATTTGCGCAGAATCGTTTTCTCTGCATCATCCAAATGGTCATCTTTTAATTCCAAATGAAGATATACTGCTTTAAACGCATTTGTATTGTTATAACTATCGTTTGTCATGAACTTTTCCTTTCTTGCTGACAAATTTCTTTTCTCATCTTTATTTATTGCCCTGTTTACAAATTTTTCACGGGCAATTTTAATTCTTTTTCTATATACTTTACTCTTTTTAGCATCTGTTGTTAGTTCCGGACCAGAATAAAGATTTTTTTCATATGGCAAGAATGCAGTAACTCTGTTTGTTGAAGTATTCAATTCAGTAGCAATTTCTGGAATACTCTTACCCATGCTTCTTCTTTTTCGAACCTCCAAGCTAAAATCCGTTTTATATTCCCCTAATGTAATAAGAATCTTTCTAACCTTTGCATATGAAATTTTCAGTTCATCAGCTGTCTTCTGCAAAGAAGCGGTTTTTTTATAAGATTTTAATACTTCCTGCATAAATGCTAATGTAGTTATTGTTTCATTCAGTTTTTTCTACCCCTTTCTGAAAGTAGTGTCAATACACGTGCACGAGACTAGTATATCCTACGTTCAAATTAGTGTCAATACACGGTTATAATTTTTCTACTTGTGCTTTAATAAATTTTAGCATGTTATTAATAAGCAAAATACCCTGATGTGTTAATCCCATCTGTTTACAATTAATAATTATTTTCGGATTAGTTTTTTCAAACTCTCATGACACCCTGCAATAATATTCTTTCTTTTCAACCTCCCGCTTAACTTTCTGGGCGGCTTCGAGATTAATTTCAAGGGCATTTGACATATTACTTGCCATATAATGCCGTTTTTCCAGTACAGCAAGAGCTTTACTCATTTCCTCCCTACTGCAGTCGCACTGCCTTGGGGCTACAATCCAGATGTACTTAAAAAATTCACTATCATTTTTTAAGGTTTCGATTTGAATAAATCCACAAGAGCACTTAACTGCTTGCTCTTTTCAAATTTGTTACAGACTTTTACAAGAATCTCATCAAAAGACAGTACTGTTCCATTTCTTGATTTCACACTCTTAGGGACTTGTCCATTTGTAAAAGTCCCTAAATAAGTAGAATAAAAGTCTTCCAACTTTTTATAATCATCTTCATTTCCCATGTAAGCTATGTATAGAAGATCACAGTAATTTATGACTTCTATATTTGCAACACTTCTAATATGTGGTGCCGCCTTATTGTCATCCGACATATAATAGGCTACATTATGTGCTTTTGCATAGGCCGCCGTTATTTTTTCTCCCTCATTTACGAATTCAGGCAATGTTTGTGTTTTAAGTATTTGATATGCGTTTTTGTAAATTCCTTGTTGAACAACTGTAAGTTTGCTAAATTCCAATATTTTTATGAAGCCCCTATTTAGCATACTTTTTAGAACAGGATATTCCTGAGTGTCCTCTTTGATTTCGCAATTCCAAACATAATCACTCACATAAATCTGTTCAAAAACCGATATTAAGTACTCAACACTTTTTGTTTTCACTACATTGATGAGGATATCTGCATCAAAGATCGCCTTATTTCTTGCCAAAGCGATCACTTCCTAACTTCGCTTCTAATTCCTTCGCTACGTCTGTTAATTCTTCATTTTCCTCATATCCAAAATCTTCAGGATCTGAACCTGCATAATTAAATAACACTGTTAAGTCATCATAGCTAGTAAGTGAGCTCTTATAATTTTCCTCTATCATCGTCAAAATCACTCTAGGTAAATATACCTTCGTTTTGCTCGGCTCGTTTAAATCGTTTGAATATCCCAATCTTTTAGTATGTTGAACTAAGCCGTTCTTTTGCAGTAATATCTGATTGAGCTTGTATTCAGTTCCTTCATCATAATTTTCTGCACCAATCTCTCGGAGTCTTTTGGTCACTGCTTTGTATTCAACGAAATATATTTGCTGCAGCATAACAATGATAGATTCATCAGCAGAGGATAATCCATACTTATTTATCAGCCGATGATATTCTTTTTTAATATCCTTTTCCGGCATCAATAATTCAGCAGCAAAAATGTCGGCTAATATTTCACTGCTCTCAGTTTTTTCTTCCTGTTCTTTAGAAAAACTTTCCTGTATAATAACCTGTTCTTTTACAACCAGCCCATTTTCAATAATGTGATAGATTTCATGAGCTGCCGTAAAGATTTCGTATCCCAATGTCTTATTTGTATTAGTATAAATGGTGAATATGTTATTCTTGTATCCTACAAATCCTGCTAATTCATCATTTTTAAAAGGGAGCCTAAAAAGCAAAGGATTGTTGTTTTCTATCTCTAATTTTTCAATGATATCAAATATGCTGCGGCCACAATAATTTCCTAAATTATATTGCAGTCGCAGCATATTTGCCTTATCTTGTATGATTTTTTCTATACCATTCATATTACTCACCTCTGTAGATTTGCTCTTGAGTAATAAAGGCATCAAATAGCAATTCGTATTTAGCAATTTCGTTAATGTTATTTGGTGTCATTCCTTTAGATTTAAAAGCTTTCACAAAACTTTGAGTAACAGCATCTTCTTTTTCTTCTGCCAATAAAGTTTCCAAGCTGATTCCAAGCACTTTGCTTATGGCATTCCCTTCATCCAGAGAAATGGCTCTTTGAGAATTTTCTATTTTAACCAATGAAGGCCTACTCATACCAATTCTCTCTGCCATCTCTTGCTGTGTCATTCCCAAGTCTTTTCTGATTGATGAAATTTTATCACCTATGGCATTAAACAATGTCCATCACTCCTATCTATATCTACTATATAGAACTTTTTTGTTTCTGTCAATTATATAATATGAATAATAGTTCTAAATTGGAACAAATGTTAAGTATTGCCGAAATCAAATTTTTTATGACCATAATTTCATCGAGCGACTTCCAGACAGTCACATGAACACCATTTATGGTCCTCGTATCCGAGCCTGCTGCACCAAGAATACCTGCTTTCACTGCCATTTAAACTAATTTCTATACCATATCAAATATCTTTACATAATCCTCATATATAAAACACCGATGCCTTGATTGGTTGTTCACCTGTTTTAATATCCCAAAGTCAACCATTGCTTCAACAGCTTTTGCCGCTGTATTAAAAGAAAGACCCAATTCATCGGCAATAAGTCTTATCCCTATTACAGGATTTCTTTCGATATATTCATACATAAGCATTGTGTTTCTTGACGCCTTGCCGAGTGTCTTAGTTTTTTCTCTATTCTTCTTCCTTAAAGCAATAAGGCTTTCAATCTGTCTTATTGAATTGTCTGCCGCTACAATGATTGCTCGAATAAAAAACTTTACCCACTGTGTATAATTGCCAATCCTTTGTACGCTTGAAAGCCTGTCAAAATATTCTACCTTATTGTGAAAAAGGTAATACGATAAAGATATTACTGGTTTCGATAATATTTTGTTTTGCAATAAAACCAGCATCGCAAGTATTCGTCCAACCCTGCCGTTACCGCTTTCAAAGGGGTGTATTGTCTCGAACTGATAATGAATGAGTGCGGATTTTATGAGTATATCAACATGATTTTTAGCTTTTATAAACTTTTCAAGGTCATTTAAAACCAGTTCCATATCTTCCGGTGCGGTGGGATTATATTCCATCATATTCGAATGAACATGGGGATTTAAAAAGGTCTGCGTTGTTCTGAATTTCCCAATGTTTTCGTTATTGCTGTCTTTCATCAAAAAACCATGAATTTCACATAATAGCTTATTTGAAACGGCTTTTTCAATAGCATAGTTCATAGCAGTTGTACAGTTTAACACCTTCTTGACATCTTCGTTTTTCTCATTTTTAAAGTCAAATATACTATAAAAAGATGCATTAATCCCATCAATTTGGCAGGATAAATGCACCTCTCTTTTCATTATCATGTTAATAGATGTGTCAATATCTGGTATATATTGTGACATACCCTCTAAAATTCCCAAAAATCTATGTGCTTTTGATAAAAGTGATGTAAGTTCATCGTCAATGCTTATAGCATTGTCAGTCAAATTACTAAACAGTTTTGGAGTAAACGTATAATAAACTCTATGCTCTTTAGATATTTGAGGTTCATAGCTTCCAGAATTGCTAAACATAAACGCTCTCCTTTGAAAATATGCTATTTTAATAATAACATATGTATTTCATTTTGAAAGCGTTTATTGAACTATATATTTCAAAAATGTGACTTATTTATATATAGTGTGAATGTCAACGAATTTTTTTACCACGTGACAACGAATTAGTTTACCAGCAATGACAACGAAATTGTTTGCCATTTCTAACCTTTTGACAGTGAAAAAGTTTACCACATAGCCCCTAAAGATAGGGAAACACCTGGCAAGTATTTCCCTTGATGCTAGTTACTCTTGTTGGAATACTCAGCCCTATAGGGCTGATCAGAATTCATGTTCAATACATGGGATCTGAACGTCAACCGGTCAATAAGAGCGGTAACCATCGTGGTGTTTTCAAACATTGTGACCCAATCTGAGAATTTTAGGTTTGTTGAAACAATTACGCTCCGACGTTCAGCTCTGTCAGCAATAACTTTGAACAATAATTCCGATTGATGCCGATTAAAGGTCAGATAACTCAATTCATCAATAATTAACAGGTCAGTTTTCGCAAGCTGTTTCTCAATCTTAAGGAGTTTCTTGTATTCCTGAGCTTCTATCAGTTCGTTAGAAAGGTTAGCTGCAGTGTAAAACTTCACATTCATCCCTTGCATACAGGCTTTGACACCGAGAGCTATACTCAGATGCGACTTCCCGGTCCCTGGGTTCCCAATCATCACGATGTTCTGCCGTTTACTAATAAAATCACAGCTTCCCAGTTCATGAATAAAGGCTTCAGTAAGATGCTCAAAGTAGCTGCAGTCCAGCTCATCAATGGTTTTTATGTACGGGAAATTGGCTGTTTTAATTTTTCGACGTTGGCTGCTTTCCGTGCGGGAATCCAGTTCCATTTTCATAAGGATGAGAAGAAATTCTTCATAGGTTTTGTCACTTCCCAGTTGGCGAATGACGTTCTCATAATGATTGAAGGTTGGTAGTCTTAATTGCTTAGCATAAAGTTCAATGGTCTGGGCTTGGATATTGTTCATTGGTTAGCTACCCCGTATTTCTCATCATATTTTCTCAAGTCAGTCTCGGTAATACTGATCTCATTTTTAAGATATACGACGGAAGATTCAGCGGGTTTGCTTAAATAGGTTCTTACAATATCTACGGTAGGAATGATTTGGCCAGGGATACGTTTTTTAATGGCCAGTATTCGATCTTCTCCATAATCTATACATAGCCTCAATAGCTTGACCATCTCTTTATTCCCACCTGGCAATTGACTTCCCCAAGCCAGAAGTTCTTGAGTCAGCGTCTCCTTAACCGGCTTCGCATTTTTCACAGAACGGGGTTTCCTTTCCAGAAGATCGATGTAATGCTCTAAGCAATATTTTGTGTGGCCTGAGCCATACTGACGAGGGAAGTTAGCTATCTCTGTTCCTTCATAAAGGATATGGACGGTATTGGCATATCCCTTAACCGTAACATTCTTTCTAAGATACTTTGTGGGAACAGAGTAATTGTTTTTCTCATAGCGTACCGTGGAGAAATCATCGACTTTAGCTATCGCGGTTTTGCTAGTATCAAATCTAAATTGGGGTATCGGATTTAAGAACCTTGCTTCTTCCTGGTACATTATTTTTACTGGGTGACTACGGTGTTCTACCTTATGGCTCTCCCTGTAGTTGAGACAAGCATTCCGAAGCAGATGATTCAGTTCCTCAATATCGGCCACTCTTGGAACAGGGACGAGGAAGTTTCTTCTAGAATATCCCACCAGATTCTCAACTAGACTTTTTTCATTTCCACTTGCGGGATTACAAAAATCCAAAGAAAAGGCATAGTGGGCGCCAAAGGAAAGATATTTATCCTGTGGCTTCGCGTAAATCCCAAAACCTTCTTTGACTGCCACCTTAGCATTATCAAATATTGATCGTCTCGGAACTCCGCCAAAGAAATCAAACATAAGCTGTTGAGCCTCTAAGAAGGTTTCTTCATTGCTCGATTTATAGACCTGAACAAATATGTCACAACTGTAGCATAATCGGCCACAAAAGGTATATGCTTTCGTTTTCTGCCCATCTAGATATATAGTCGCTTCTCCCCAGTCGATTTGTACTGCTTCACCAGGCGCATAAGAAAGGGGGACGCTACTTTGCGGGGGAACAGTTCTTTCGGACTTTAGAAGTCTAACAGCTGTTCGTATGGAGGAGTAAGACCCCCTAAAGTCCTTCTCAGCAACCAATCGGTCATAAATTCTTTTGGCGGTGTGCTTTTGCTTTTTGAGATGTTCAGCTTCATCTTCTTTGAAGCAACCAAGAATGAAAGACTTGATATCATCATTTACTACGTCTGGTTCTCGTTGGTAGGCTTTCCGTACTTCAGGATGGGTTGAACCCTCACAATACTTTTTAACGGATTGCCTGGAAATACCCAAGCCTTTGGCAATTGAACGAATGGATTCACCATCTGTATATCGAGTACGGATAGCAGAGTATAAGTCCATTTCAATGATCACACCTTTCATTCCTCCCTGTAAAATATCATCTAATATTTTACGGGATTCTTATGTTAGGTGGTAAACTAATTCATTGTCAAAATGCCTTGGGGTGGTACACTTTTACATTATCATTTACATATAGTCAGCTTCAATCACTTTATTTGATTTATGCCTCCCGTAACACCTTCGTTAGCCTGTGTCAAGTCTTACATAAAAAATAATAGGAGTCGGACACTATAAGGCATCCAACTCAACGCTCCCCCTGCCAAGGGTGGGGTAAACCGTCTCCGAGGGGAATTCATCGTGGAAATACGTCCATTATGGGTTTTTATATTGTCACTGCCGAAAGCCCTGTAAATCAGTTTTTTTCTTATATTTTGATTTTTCCACCGTATAAGATTTTATTGGATGCATTTTCGAGCTGGGGTAAACAATTGGGCAAACAATATACTGTCGTTATTCAATATATAAGTCCAGCTAATTTTAAATATCTCTATCAAAAATAAAATCAATAACATCGCTACTATCCGTAGGACTGCTACTATGACCAAAGTCATTATCGTCATCAATCGATGGTTCCAAATAAGATTCTATAATGCCTTTAATCTCCGAAGAATCTGTGTTAATGTAAATTTCTTCTATATCGAATTTGCTTTTTAGGCAATCGGGTAAAATAGAAATAATATCACGCAAATCATCTTTTACATCCTTAACCACCCATGTTTCAAGTTCTTCCGTAGCACCACTCATATCAAAGTCCATATCATAGTCTCCGTCGCCTATATAATATTGATGATGGTGGTTTTTGACTAGATCGCTAATATCATAGTCTTCAACATACGCGGAGGTGTCAACATAATTGGCATACTTATCTATCGCATTTTGAATTATTTTGCTTGATTCTTTGACCATCCATTCGAGCATATTGTGCTGAACACGGGTATTTTGCAAAGTGCAATATATGAGAGAAGTGATTTCTACCAATTCTTTCAGTTCAACACTTTCCAAAATATTTATGACGTTTGCTTTATTTTGTAAAAAGCCAAACAATTCATAGCAAGAATAAAAAGGCTCCTCAAGTAAAAATCTCAAGATTGTGAATTTCGTGCATAAGCCTAGTATTATTTGTTTCCCATTTTTCTTAGCCAATAATATGTCCGTGAGCGTTGGCACACCTTCATAAGGGGTCATTAAAAAATCCAAAACAATATCTGTATACGCTTTGTTAGCTATCTCGTATTGACATATTTTCGAAGAGATGACATGAAGCTTTTCCTCGTTGCTTCTAAAAGTTGTCGTCTTTAGATTTCCTTCTATAAGCATTTGGCGAAACGCATTTTCTTGTTGTTCCTTTGCGTAGCATCGCTCATATTGTGCGAAATGTTGAATAGATTTTCTTACTTCGGTTAATTCCAAAATGTTATTTGAAAATACCAACTTTAAGTAATCATTAACTGATGGGTTTATTACACCAATCTGCATTGTCCCTCGGTTATCAACTATTTTCACAAGTGAATTGCTAAGACGCTTAAGAACCAGATCGAAAGTATCAACAGTTGGATCAATTCTGCTTAAGTTGGAAAGTCTTTTGTGATAACATTCCTTTAAGATATTACAATCTACTGTAGTATCCGTAAGAGAATAAAGCGTACTCATAAATGCTCTATCCACATCTTTTAATCGATAATCAAATTCGTTTTTCCATATGTCATTCGGTTGCGATAAAGTTGCAAGAATGAATTTCGTATATGCATCGGTTGCAACAGATAAATATAATCTTTTTTGAGTTATATAATCAATGATTCTGGGTGTGTAATTAGGGTGGTTTACAATTTCTAAGTACCGACGGTTTTTTCTAATATCTTTATAATATTCTTGAGGAATGTCCCTAAACACAAGATGGTTGTAGAATATCCTTGCCTTTTCGAGGCTTGATATTCTATCCATATTGATTGTGTGAATTTTCGTGGTATCGCCTAAAATAAAAATCTTGAATTCTTCAGAGCGCTCTTGTGCTTCATTATAAATTGTAATCCGTGAGTTAAGAATTAACATTTTGTTTGGAGTTGTCTTAATGTATTTTATTAACGATATTAATTCATTTTCTTGAGTGCTCTTCATGTTAAAATAATGCTGTCCTAAGCAATCATCAAGAAAAATGATTTCTTTGCACTCACGATTGCCTGATAAAGAGCGTTTAATATCCGAAATATCCCCGTTTGTGTTGTATCTGACGCGATATCCCTGACTAGCCCAGAATAAAGCTAACATTTTTGAGGTCATTGTTTTACCAACCCCCGGATTGCCTAATAACATTACTATTCGATTCGATTCTAAACATTTTAAACAAATATCATAAGAAGAAGTTTGTACAAAAAATTTGGATTCGTTTTCAATGCCATATAGCAGCGACTCACAATCAATAAAAATATCTTGGTTGAAAATATCCGACAAGATATTTGAAGAATATAACCAAAGTTTATAATGCTTTCGAAAAATATCTGCATTTTGAGGCAAGCTCAAAAAATCATCAATTTCTTTTAAAGTTAGAATATTTTTATCTGATTCCATATAATCCGAAAACATGGTATATATTTCTTCAATATTGTTACTGGTTAAAGTTTTACCACAGCATACATAAAATTCGTTCGGCGACAACTCGGTTACTTTAGGTATTTCTTTTCTCAAACTCGTCCGCAAGTCAGAAAATGTGCTGTTTATATAATGCTTAACCTGCACGACTATGTTGTGAGTTGTTGTATTATCTGTTATATCAATACCTCCGTCCCGTCCCTTAGCAAAAACCCGCAACTTTGTATTTAAGATTTTCTCCATAATGTCTTTACAAAGGTCTTCAAATTCAACATCATTGAGATTGTGGTAATTGAGCATTTACATTCTCCTTCGCCAGCTTCATGTACATTAGCACGTACTTATCCTAATAATTAAACAAAAATTGGTAGATTATACTGTTTGTCCTGAAACTTAACGATATGAAACCCCTTTATACTGTGCCTTAATAGGATATAGACGTTCCTTCATTCGTGAATGGGAAACATATAAGAGATTAGCATCTTTTATTACATCATCTATATCCACGACGAACACACAGTCAAATTCTTTACCCTTTGACTGATGAATTGTTGTTATGTACAACCCCGGATTAATATTTGTAAATGAGTCTATATATTGGCGCTGCATCATTATATTGTCTATCAAATTGGGGGTAAGCTCTTTGGACCTGGTACAATGCTCCACATATCTTTTTCGTGCATAATTGATAGTCACGCTTTCCTGAGAAACCAATATAGTAATTATTTGTGTTAGCAATACCCAGCAATCAGCAATATTAGTTGAAGTGAGATATGGCTTAATAACCAACCATATTTGACTTAATATAGGTTTTCTCTTTCGAGAAAGAGTTCTTGAATCGTACATCGAAAGCATAGACACATCTTCACCGTCAATTTTTCGATTCATTGTACATAATGCAGCGATAGATAATAATGCGGGGATTTTTTGTTGAAGTTCAACAGGTTCCAAGCATCGCTTTATCTGCTTACTAATGCGGCTCATTTCTGGCGTATCGGAAACAGTTCTTGGATGCATATTATTTTCAAAAAAGACTTCTGTTAATCGATTTGCTACATTATTACGTCTACATAGGATCGCAACTGATTTATTTTGTTTAAGTAATGATATTACTATTTTTATCGTCGAATAAAACACACCGCTACAAAACAATGTGCACTGTGCCGTATGCGATTTCCCTTTAATATTTTGCCAGTTATCATCACAGGCAACACGGCAAGGAATCAAAGAGCCATTTGCTAATTCTGAATAATCAAGTTTGGAATTAGCACGAATAGCTTTTAAGATAGCTATCAAATCTGGCTTGTCCTTATATCGATAATAATCAGTAAAAACAAGCTTTTTAATCGAAGTATAGATTACAGGAAGTTCATTAAGTCTGTCCGCTGTGGACCCACGAAACCCATAAATCATTTGCCATTCATCAGCGAAAAATATCCCTTTTGACGATTTTAGGACTTGTTTTACGAATTGTTCCTGATAATAATTCGTATCTTGATATTCATCGAGGATTAACAAGGGATAATCATGGCTTATTGCTTTAGCCATTTGAGTTGATGTATTAAGCATTTGGCATACCAAATTACCAAATTGTGCAAAACATATATAGCCCGATACTTGCGTGAATTGTGATGCAGTATCGAGAAATTTTGCAATGGCATCGTTGCCAATCCTTTTATTTTTGCTTTCCTGATTTAATAGGGTCAACGTTCCACCATCATTTAAGTAATCATCTAGTATTTCTGCTTCAAGCCCCTCGCGTAAAGCGATGCTTTCATTATTTGCATAGTCATATAGCAACTCAATGAAATCGTCGTTGTCTATTATAGAAAGAGGTTTTTTAATGCCAATAATATCCCTATATGCATCTAAGTACTTTTTGAAAAAAGAATGATAGTTGTTAATGTTAATCTGCTTGTGAATAGGGGATTCAGCAGGTATTTTGGATAATTCTTTTATTAATTGTGCTCGTGCATTTCTTGAAAATGTAAGCACTAACGCTTTTTGAAAAGGCAATAACATATTGTTATCGCACAAACATTTAGCAGCTTGAATGCAACAAAATGTTTTTCCTGTACCAGCTGGCGCCTCCACTAATACATATGGTTCTCCACTTGCAAGCATGTCCAGTAATTCTTTTTGCTTTCCTTCAATCATTATTTATCATCCATTCAGCTTGTATACGTTAGTATATCCATCAAGATTTTCAAGTTTTTGTCCCATAGGCGACATATGTTCCATCAGCCGTTTGAAAAATATAGGCTGGTCTGGCGATTCAATAATGAAATATGCAATCGAACGAGCAAAATAGGCAGAAGCAAAGCTGTCATGCAATACATATGAAAGCAGAGAGCCAAACTTACATAAATCCGTATATGACTCTACTGCGCTAACATTTATTCCGTCTTTTACAATATGCTCCTTAACAGCCATCTTTTTTACATCTTTGTTTTTATGTAATTCAGGATCATATGAACCAATATCTATAAGTTTGCTTTTAATTATCGAAAAATCAACCAATTCATTTAATTTTTCTGCAACAGGGTGGATATTAGATAGAATCAAGTCTTCATAAGAGTTTAATGATAGAAACACTGCATCAGCATTCGCACTCGCCATGTTGATCTGTGCAGTAGCATCGGGATCATTGTCGAGTAGCACATAAACCTTCTTATCAAAATGCTTAAAAGCCTTTACATATTGTTCGATTTTGCCTTTGCCGCCTATTTTAACAAGATCAATATCATATTTGCTTAATGCAGATTCAAAATTATACGAATAGACAGGAAATGATTCATATTCAGAATCCCCTTCAACAAGAAGCACACAGGAAGACATTAGGGCCGATATAAACTCGTGCTTATTCATTCGGTGTATTTCTTTTAGTTCGGCCGTACCAAGCCTTGATAGCAATTGTGTGGCAGTTCTTGACGAAACGACACAAATACTCTCATAATCAAAATGACTAATAATATCTGGTGAATGGCTCGTAATAAATAACTGACCAACTTTCAATTGCCTGTACTTATCAGTAATATATCTTTGGTATTTCGGTTCCAAATTCTGTTCAAGTTCTTCAATAAATACTATGCCTGAACCTTCAAGCCGCTTTTTCATCAAAAGGAGCAAAAATAAGTTTTGAATACCTTTTGACTGTCTTTCAAAACTCAGTTTTGCATTACCAATTGAGGTTCCCAACTCATAACCAGATGAATTCCATGTGGATTCTGGATTTTTGAGAAGCAATTGGTATTTTTCAATAATATCTATGCTGCCTAATGATCTCAATGTTTCAAGGTAGTTATTTATGACGGAAGAAGTAGAGAGTTTATCATTAGCAATTCCAATTAATTCTTGTGAGATTTTCTCGATTTCCGCACCTATTGTATCTTGTGCCATTTTATAAAACGCACTTCTGGTTTGCAGTCCAACTTCTTTAAGTGGCTGCCTATTAGCATCAATATGGATGAAATCAATAGCTCTTCTATCCTTAATTTTACAAAATGACTGTTGTATCTGTTGATAAAAACTCCACTCCATTGTGTGATCAAGACCGCTTTCCAATTGATAGATAATTATAGCCTTGCCATTTCCTTGCGTATCGTCCATTATAAATTGATCGTTTTCATTAATGTGTTGCAAATGCTCAGATATTGCTGTTGATAATGAAGAAACATCATCAAACCAAACCTGAATATGGATTTGCTTTTTATCATCGCCCAAATAATAATCAGATAGTTCAAAATGAGTTTCGAAGTTGCTCGTTGAAAACACAAGAGAAAGTGCTTCTGCTAAATTGGTTTTTCCACAACCATTGTGGCCGAAAAGAATGTTAACTTCGGGGTTTGGTTTCCATGAAAAACACTCAAAATTCCTGAAATTTTTAATTTCGATTTTATAAATATGCATGATAACATCTCCATCGTTAGCTGCCAATTCGCATTAATAATGACAAAAAATCTCTTGCGATTTTATTTGTCACTTATGTTTAGTTACTTGAGCGTCAAGTGGCTTTTGTGCATCTTTCGGGATCGCCCATGCCTTGCCAAGTCGCTGAACACCTTCAATACGATCTTGCTAGCAAAGTACTTGCACCCTGCGTTCAGAAATACCCCATTTAATTGCAGCTTCTTTAGCGGCTATATATTCAATGTATGCACCTCAGCACGTTGGAATATTCTGCAAAACACATTATATGCGCGATTCCAAATAAATACAAGATGATTTCGACCAAAACCGTCAGAGTAATTACAACATATTGCCTTATCAATTAACAAGTGGCTAGCGTAATTCTATATAAATTCTAATAACGCTATCCCTTTGGTAAAGGCAACCCCTCAGACAACCTTAAATATCAAATTAACTCTGCGAACGCAGAATTTACTATTGTAATCGCTTCCTATACCCGATAAGGTTACTATAATATATTGGAATATTGGCGAGGTGACAATAGTGGCTGTTAGTTATAAAAAACTATGGAAGTTATTAATTGACAAAGATATGAAAAAAAAGGATCTTCGTGAACATGCAGGCATAAGCCATGCATCTATTGCAAAATTGGGTAAAAATGAAAATGTCACAACTGACGTTCTCGTTAAGATATGTAAGGCACTGGGTTGTGATATAGGCGATATTATGGAAATTACCGATGAATAGGCAACCAATGACTCAGTTGTAGATTACCGAAGAAACCGGTCAATTGGAATTATGGCGGATTTGGTTATTGAACCTTGATACGCTTAACACGAAGGGTGTTGTGTGATGAACCTTTTTAACACGATTCCGAGTAATTTCTTCTCAGTGTTGGCTTCCAGAAATAAGGAAATTTACGTTGATGCGCTTATGCTGTTACATCAACTGTTTCGTTATGAATTAAATATTGAGGTCAGTGACTATCTTTCGTCTCTGATCGCTCTGATCGAGGATCGATCCTTTGTCCTCGAAGAAGATGATGACGTTGTTGTAGGCGGTCTTACTGCCAACGCTAAAGCCCGTTTGATTTTAAATCGTTTTATCAAAACCGGTTGGGTTGACAAAGAATTTATGGATGGCTCTTTTACGGAGATTATTACCCCCAGAAATTATGCGATACAAGTGATGAAGCTTCTAAGTGAACTGGGTGATAATAGGGTGCAAGAATATAACTCCCTTGTTTTTTCTACCTATTCCAGTCTTAAGCAAGCAAAAAGCGAACACCGTGGGCAAATGTATGAAGCAGTGTTGACTGCAAAAGCGAACACGGAGCAATTGATATTTGAAATGAAAAGTCTTTACCATGGCATTCGCGGGCATCTTCGTCAGATACAGGAGCAAAGTGATGTGAACTTGCTTCTCCAAAATCACTTCGAAGAATACAAGCAAATGGCAGACCGAATTTACCACCCGATCAAGACAATGGATTCTATCCATCGCTATATGGCTCCCATCCAGGAAATACTATCGGATATTCTTGGGGACGAAGAGTTAATGTTCGGTATGAGAAAACGAGCAGTTTCCGTTCGGAAATATGAGCATGAGGAAGATGCCGATCGGGAAATCATATCGGCAATTGATTATATTTTGGATATATACCAGTCTATCGGCGGAATTGTGAATGAAATCGATAAAAAGCATAGCACCTATACAAAGAGTTCAATAGAAAAGATTCAATATCTGATGACAGCAGACCAAAGCATTAAAGGTAAATTGGTCGAACTACTAAAAGCCTATACCACTTCAGCAACCGTCATAGAAAAAGAACGCGTTGGGCGTTTGCTGGAGGAAAAGATCCGTGTCAATCGTCAAGAATTTATTGATGGGAAATCTTTGTATCACAAAAATGTCAGAAGCCGACGAGTTACATCCACTCCATTGGCAGTGTCCAATGAAGATGGTTTTTCGGATGGGGCTATGGCAAAAATGCTTGACCAAATTAGTAATGGCTACTCCCTTTCCAGAATACGCAGTTATGTTCTCAATCTCTTCAAGGATATGGATATCATCCATTCTGAAGACATTACAATCGGAAATGACAATGATTTTATTCTTTTGATGTTGGCGGTAATACGAGCAGGTGAACGTGGTATGAATTATCGAGTCCAAACGGATGAAGGCACTCAAATTACCAATGGTTACAAGATCCCGAATATGGAATTTACGCACAAAAAAGGCGGGATGTATCATGTGGAGTGAACGATATGAGACACTTACCAGCTATGAAAAAGGAGAGTTTCGTAGAATTAGCAATTATCTGTTATCTCATACCTACATGGTTCGATATGAATACCAGCCTTCTGCGCAGATGACACTGCCAAACAGTGATTATCAAATGGCTTCGCGTATTTTCCCATTGTTACAAGAATATTTTTCTGTAACGGGATGGCAGCTTGAGAAGGACGATAACTACGGCATCATGTTTCTCTTTAATTTATATGACCATAATCGCCTGCGGATCGATAGATTCACGACACTGTTTCTATATACTTGCCGTCTCGTATATGAGGAGGAACGCGAGCAAGCAAACAGCTTTCATACTGTTCGCACCGATACACAGACAATTGTCGAAAAAATGCGCATGCTCGGGCTTCTTGAAAAAGGTAAAACCACGCAAAAAGAACGTATTGACGCGCAAAGAACACTTGCCCATTATAATATCATTCAAAAGATGGAATCTTCCGCTTGGAACAGCGAGGGAAATCAGATTCTGATACTTCCTTCCATCTTATCTATTGTGTCCAACCGAGGAATCAATGACATGATGGCGGAACTTGAAGAGATGCGTACCGAAGATCTGAGTAGCAGTGAGCGGAATGAGGAGGATGCACGATGAAGGTTATGAAAAGACTTTTGCTCATTCATTGGCACTACTTTACCCACGAGACGATATTTTTTGATAAAATCAACTTCTTGACTGGAAAAAACGCTTCCGGCAAGTCGACCATTGTTGACGCACTACAGCTTGTGCTGCTCTGTGATACAAGCGGTACTTTTTTTAACAAAGCTGCCAGCGGACGTGGAAATCGTACACTCAGCGGATATTTGCGCGGAGAGCTTGGTGATGATGAAGAATCCGGTTTTCGATATTTGCGTGAAGGCAGGTTTACCAGTTACATTGCTTTGGAATTTTATGATGAAGAGAAGGATAAATTCTTTACCGTCGGCTGCTGTTTCGATACTTATGCGGAAAACGATATGCAAAAGTTGTTTTTTCGTTTTGACAACGCAATGCCTGATCATGAATTTATAGTGGACAAGGTCCCAATGGATATAACCGCTTTGAGATTGTATATCAAAGAACGCTATACGGCAGGTCATAGCTATACAACCGATGTTAACAGAGATTTTAAGCAGGATTTATACGGGAAGTTGGGTGGGCTTCGTGATCGCTTCGGACAGCTTCTGAAAAAAGCCGTTTCTTTCAATCCAAATGTTGATATCCAGCAATTTATTTCAGAATTTGTGTGCGACCCCCAACAGACCGTTGATGTAAGCCGTATGCAAGAGAATATTCGAAGTTATAAAAATCTTGAGCGCGAGACCTCAGTTCTAAAGGAACGCATTGAATTGCTTTCACAGATTATTGATACGCATCAAGCCTTTGCTACATACCGTCAGAATGAAATACTCTATTCATATCTTATTGATAGGGCGCGGCTGTCCATAAAAGAAAATGAATTGTCAGATGCCCGACAACGTTCTGACATTTACCGTGATAAGCTGACCTCTTTAAAAAGTGAGTTGGAGCAATTAAAGACAGAGCAATCAAGATTGCAAAATGAACGTGATATCATGCAGGTCAATCTCCATAATAACAAGCAGGCTCAAGTATTGGAGCAAATGCAAACGCAAATTTCGGAAAAAGAACAGCAAATTCGTTTGCTGAACAACGAGCTTCAGAGGTATACGGCACTGTTGGTTAGGAATGTAACATCTTGGTTCGCGAGTGCCGACGCGCTGCTTCAAAAAATCAAGGGCGTGGACTATTCTATTATCAATCCAATATTGGTTAGCAGAATTGATGCTTTAATTGGAGAAAGCGAGCAACTTTTAGGCGACATTTCTTCGCTGCGTTCACCTGAAGTCTCCGCTATTCTAAACGTTGGCAAGGACGGATTGTTGCACCATGCGGCAGCAGCCGATTCAATCAAAAGCCAATCGGATGGGTTGGTCAGGCGTTTTGATGAAGAGCAGAAAGTTGTAGCAATCAACCGCACAGCTTTGCAGAAAGAACAACAGTCGTTGGAGAGTGGAATTTATCAGTTTCCGCAAGATGTAATTGATTTAAAGGAGGCAATCTACAGCCATTTGCACTTAAAAAGCGGTTTGGCTGTAAAGGTTGCTATTGTTGCAGAAGTGGCTGAGATTAAAAATGACCGTTGGCGCAATGTGATTGAAGGCTATCTGAACACACAGAAATACTATCTGATCGTCGCACCGGAGCATTTTAGTACAGCAATACAAGTATATGATCATATTAAACGGCAAAAAGGTATTTATAACACAGGTATTGTCGATGTGGAAAAGCTAAAACGCTTGACCCCAACACGGGACCCTGGGAGTCTAGCCGAAGAGATTGACACCGATGACCCTAATGTTCGCCTGTTTTTGGACTTTACTCTTGGTCGCGTAAAAAAATGTGAACATGTGGGCGAATTGCGCCGCCATAGGACTGCAGTTACTGATGACGGTATGCTTTATCAAAATTTCGTCGTCAGAGCTATGAATCCCAACCGATGGGAAAAGCCAGCCATCGGGCAGGGTGCCATCAGGCAGCGTTTAGAAGCTGTTAAGCGAGAAATCATGGATTTAACTGAGAAGATTTTAATGTATTCTTCTATTAAATCCGCCTTTGGGCATGGAAGCGGAATTGTGTTTTTAAGCCAATCTGATGCGGAACAAATCATCACATCCGCTACAAATTTTGGCCAAATTCCGGAAATTGAGCAAGAAATTCAACGACTGAATCGTGAAATGGAAACCGTTGATCGGAGTGCTGTTGATGCGCTCCAAAAACGCATTGCACAGCTCGGTGAAACACTGTCGGAACTCGGGAAAAATATTGAACAACAAATTAAAGACAGCGGTGCATTAGAAGAACAATTGCGCGTGTGCTCCGAGGAAACCATTCCTAAACTGACAAAAGAACTAACCGCTATGCGTGTGCAATTAGGAGAAACCTTCCCATCGGAATGGGTCGAAGAAACTGGCGCTCCACGATATATTCGCGAACTATCCACCAGAGGGGACGCTGCCAATATAGAACGGGCTTTCCCAAGAGAACTCAGCCGCTCTGTAAACGCAAAAGATGCGATGTGGGATGAGCTGCGTAACTCGCGCCGAAAATATAATGATTCATATAAAATGGGACATGATGTAAATGCCGTGGATAACGAAGTTTATGATAATGCATGGTTGGAACTCAGCGACATCAAACTCCCCGATTATTTAAGCAAAATAGAGGATGCCAGAAGCAAGGCGTTTGAGCAATTCCAAGAAGACTTTCTGAGTCGGTTACAGAACAATATCAATGACGCCAAACGGCAAATTGATGGGCTTAATAGTGCTTTGAGTGGTAGCTCTTTTGGTGAGGATACCTATCGTTTCAGAATAGTAGCAAAGCCTGAATATAAGCGATATTATGATATGATTATTGACCCTATGCTGCTGGAAGGAGGATATAACCTTCTGACAGAGCAATACAACGCAAAATATAAAGAAGAAATTGCCGAGTTGTTTTCTATTATTACCAACGAAGGTGAAAATGCCAAGGCGCAAGCACACGATGATTACGAAAAGCGCGTTCAGGCATTCACCGATTACCGCACATATCTGACCTTCGATTTAGAAGTAATCAACAAGGACGGCGAATCCCAAAGGCTATCAAAAACGCTGGGCAAAAAGTCCGGAGGAGAAACACAGACTCCATTTTATATTGCTGTATTGGCTTCATTTACACAACTATATCGCATAGGTCGGGATAGGACAGCCAGCACTTCTCGAATCATTCTGTTTGACGAAGCTTTTTCAAAAATGGATGGGGAACGCATTGTACGCAGCGTAGAATTGCTGCGGCAGTTTAATTTTCAAGTTGTCTTATCGGCACCACCGGATAAAATCGGTGACATTGCCACACTTGTAGACCGCAATCTTTGCGTTTTGAGGGACGGCAAAAAGGCATGTGTACGCTCCTTTGACCCAAGGCAGTTGGAGGAACTTATAAATGAGTAAGGACTATAAAAAAATATTACTGACTGCTCTTTTAGACAAGTACGAGTGCAGCAGCTTCTACACCCATGACCAACAGCCTACCAGACGTATTTTACTGCGATTATATGATGGCGGACAAACCGATTTTCCCGAATATGATATTGAGAATTACGAAAAAAGGCAACTCATCAATCGATCAGTTTTGTTCCTTGAACAAGAAAGACTGGTACAATGCCGATGGATGAAAGGTGAAGTCAATCACATCATCGCGAAGGTATGGCTCGACTACGAACATCTTCAGTCAGCTTATCGCTTTCTTGGTCGTCAGCCTAAGGGGGACATAATAGATGAAGTGCTTCTCCAATTAATTGAAACGCACGACTGTGCCCACGATGAATGGGCCAAAAAGTATCTTGATGACACAATTTCGGCGATTTCACGAAAGCGCTCGATTGGCAACAGCCTTCCAAGCGATAAAGATGAACGCGCAGATCTTGTTCGTGCCATTGCGTTCATTGAGCAAAATAAAGATGATGAAATGCTTGAACGCGTTTTTTCTCTACGTTGTTTTGGTGATTCAAAGCGGTTTGAAAAAACAATTCGCGCCCGATTGGTTCGAATTCTTAAAAAGTATTTAGATTTCGATGACAAGTGTACGGAAGAAGATCTGCTCAAACAAATCGGCATTACAAGATATCCTGAACAGTTTGAATTCTGTGGACCGGTGACAATCTCTTTTCAAAACGGTTTCGTTGATTTTACCCCAATGCAATTTGGCGGAACTGTAAATACTGACGATATACGGTGTGGTCAGCTGCACATAGCACCTCATATAGGCCGGGTATTATCAATTGAAAACCGTGCAAATTATATTGAGTACATTTATAAGCATAAAAACACTGCCGAATTAGTGCTATTCCACGGAGGACAATTCAGCCCGGCCAAACGTATTTTTTTAAAGGCAGTTGCAAATGCAATTCCCGATAATTGTGAGTTTTGCCATTGGGGAGATATCGATTATGGAGGATTTTCCATGCTCGCCAGATTGAGAAGGGAAATTACGTCGAAGGTATATCCATATCGTATGGGGGAAAAGGAATTAGTACAATATGCAGAATTCGCTGTCTCATTTCGACCGGAGTACGGTATTAAGCTTGCTTCGCTCAAGCAGTATTCTGAACTCAGCGATTGCGTTTCGTGTATCGAATATATGATAAATCACCGTGTGAAGTTGGAACAAGAGGCAATGCTAACAGATTTTTAATGTCTCCTTTATGGTGTTTTTATAACATTGCTATTCATCCAGCATCAATTTATTTTTTGACTTTTTCAGTTTCTTTATCTGTTCCCTCTCAACTTCTGTGATACTACGGGTTGGTGCGGGCATATCTTCCGGCAATGTGCCTCCGACTCGTTTGATTGTTCCCCGCACCTCACTTCCCACAATGAAGTGAACTTCATTTGCCGCATCAGCAGTGGAAATCCCATCTTTTTTAAGTTTTTCTTCTGTTTGAGATATTCTGAATAGGTTGGCTATCAGTTCTGTGCTACTCATAAAATCAAGAATTTTTTCATTCTCTTTAAGATCTTTTTTTGCATGAATTCCCGCAACAGTTAATCCACCATAAAGCCCCATATATCCTGCATTTTGAAATGTCGCATATTCCTCGTTGGTTATAACTCCTGCATTATGGGCCGCCTCTGCAAGCATTTGATTCCATTGCTTTACATCTCCGCGCACAACAAGCCGTTTATTATCTTCATCAAGCTGATTGAAATAGTCCGCAACCTCTTGCCGCCTAGTTTGAATTGCAAAATAAGTCTGCCCAAGTGCTATTACTTCTTTTCGAGGATCACCGTTTTGTACAATAAGATAACAGGCATATCGAGTAAGTTTAAAATCTAAAACATGTTTTGAAGCTACACCAGCTTCGACCATTTTGCTGACCTCAGCAAAATGGTCTTCAATGTCATATCCACTGTTTTTGCAAGCAATTCTTGCTTTGTCTATTACTTTTGCAAAATTCCTCCATTGTGTATATTCAAGCACGGCAGCAAGTTCTCGAGCATACCAAAACTCGGACCCATCTTCTGAAATATGTTTTATACTCTCAAAACTTGCATATTCTTTGGCATTTAAGTTTGGCATACTTCTGCACCCCCTCTATTATCTTTCATAAGAGTATCAATTTTTTATGACAGAAAACTCACTATTTTCACCCTGCTATATTGTTTAACATGTTGTCATCGCATATTCCTCGTCCAAGGGTTATGGTTCCTGTGAGTGATGCGCAGAGAATATGTATTGTTCTTACCATGCATTCACCGCCATTTAAACTCATTTCTATACCCTATCAAATATCTTTACGTAATCCTCATATATAAAATGCCGGTGCCTTGATTGGTTGTTTGCCTGTTTCAATATTCCACAGCCAACCATTGCTTCTACTACTTTGGCCACCGTATTAAAAGAAGAGTTTAATTCATCGGCGACGGATGGTATCTTTATTATGGGATTTTTTTCAATTTTCTTATACACAAGCATAGCATTCTTTGATGCCTTACCGAGTACCATTATTTTTTCTATATTCTTATTTCTTATAGCAATAAAGCTTTCTATCTGTTTTATAGAGTTGTCTGCCGCTACGATTATAGCTTTGATAAAAAATTTTACCCACTGTGCATAATTTCCGTTGAGCTGTGTGCTTGAAAGCCTATCAAAATATTCAGCCTTATCATGGAAGAGATCATATGACAGTGAGATAACCGGTTTTGATAACACTTTATTTTGCAATAGCATCAACATGGCAAGTATTCTCCCAACTCTGCCGTTTCCTTTTTCAAACGGGTGGATTATTTCAAATTGGTAATGAACAAGTGCAGACTTTATGAGTACATCAATGTTGTCGTCGGCTGTCATAAATTTTTCAAAGTCATCTAAAGCTGATTCCAGATCTTCCGGAGCAGTGGGATTGTACTCTTGTATATTTGAGGAAACATAGGGCTTTAGAAAAATTTGCGTTTCTCTAAACTTTCCAATATTCTTGCAGCCACTATCCTTCAATGCAATGCCTTGAATTTCACATATTAGTTGATTTGATACCGTTTTCCTCTGAGCGTACTGTATAGCCGTGACGCAGTTTATTATAGCCATCGCATTTTTAGTTTTCTCGCTGTTAGAATCAAGGATATCATAAAAAGGTGTAGTTATCCCATCAATTTGGCATGATAAATGGGCCTCTTTTTTCATGAGCAAGTTTATATATGTGTCAATATCTGGTATATACCTTGAAATGCCTTCAAGGATACCCAGAAGCCTATGTGCTTGCGATATCAGCATCATCATTTGCTCGTCCATCGGCAGCACGTTATCTGTCAAGCTGCAAAGTGGTTTAGGAGTAAAAGTATAATAACTCCTTGAATCGTATTTTCTGGATATCTGAAATTCGTAATTTCCTGAATGATTAAACATAAACATACTCCTAGATCATTATATAATCATCATAGCATGTTAAATTCATTTTTCAAGATTATACTGAAATATAAATCCCAAATACAGAGGCTTCTTTATAAAAACATCTAAAAATTTAAGCTATTCTATTTATGTCTTCTGTAACTCTATCATTAGCCTGTGTCAACTCTTACATAAAAAAACAGATGACCTTCAATTAATTATCCCATGATGATTTTTGAAGGTTTTTTATCGCTCAATCAATTTTGTAAGTTCATTTATTTCCCGAATATCAAGTACATTCATCAATCTCAGTAGATAATGACAGTCTGGTGTCGTATCGCCACTTTCCCATTTTTGATATGTTCTTACCGCAGCGCCGATTGCATCAGCAACTTGTTGCTGAGTAAGTTTTTCGCGCTTCCTAATATCTTTCAATGCTATGAAGTCAAACTCCATAAGTAGTGGAGCAATATAAAGATCATACCAAGCATCAGTTCCATCATCATTTGTACCCCAACAATTTAATCCCCAAATTGCTGTTTTTGGCGTTGCCTCAACAAAAAGAGTGCCCTTAAGTTTTTTGTCAACAACTGCCCAAATTTTTTTCGCATTCTTGATAGTTACACCAATCCATCGTAATATAGGCTGTCCATTTCTATCACATGGAAAAGTACCTTCCATTCTAAAAATGTTTCCCGATCTACTTATATATTCTCCAATAAACTGTTCTGTTAGCTCATAAATAATCGGTAGAAGATTTGCGCGTTCAAGTAATAAATTATAATCCACAATCAGATGTTCAGGAGTTTTTTTTTGAATATCAAACTTCTTTGTCAATTCTAAATAATGCGCCCATTCAAATAAAATATCTGTTCTCGAACAATATCCTGTTTGTTCAATAGGATATTCAAAAATAGTCTTAACATCAAGATTCAAGTCATATAGCATTGTTTCAAGCGTACAATACATTTTTTCGAGCCAATTATCAAAATCATGTTCAGATTGACCTGTCATGTGCTTGCTTATGATTCCATTCACATATTGTGAAAGGTTTCCTATACAGCCCTCATTTAAATCAGGTTTATAACAATAAAAAGGCAGTCTCCTAATGAACGTATCTTTCGACACAGGACGGTAGGTATAGCGATCACTCAAATCCGAGAATTTTTCACCTAAATAAGGAAATATTTCTTCGCCTACTATTTCATGTCGAGACAAGTAATCAAAGAGCTTTTCGATAACCTCTTTTTCTTGAATGTGCAACTTAATAGCATTTTGTTGTTGCTCTGTCAGATTCATAAAAACACCTCCATCTTCGTCATTAAAATTTTAACACGAATAATATGGGTAATAAAGATGTCAAATTAGTCGTCAAAATTCATTACATTCTATCTTTTATAAGCTCTACTTTACATTGTAATTTAAAACACCTTTATTTCTATGAACAAAATATCGTCACTGATGAAAAAAAATCGCCGACTTAGTTGCTACCCAGCACCTCAATCGGCGGTTTAGTTTCTTGATTCTATCTGCAACTGTATACTAACATCGGTCTTCTGTAGAATTTCACAATCTGTCTCTTTCAATAGTTTTTCTATTGGTCAACAATATATAATTCCCATTTTTGTTTCCTAAGCATTACTCTCAATTATAAAAACAATAGCTACGATTGATCATCAGCGTCATTTGAAGGGGGAACTTTGATTATCGGGGTAAATGCCTTTTCGATTATTTTTATCATGTTGTAACTTTTGACATCCAAGCTTTCGATCGCAATTCTCGTATCCGTATCCTTTATTGTTATACCGATAATGACCTGCTTCCAACCTTCAACGTCAATTATTCCTTTGAAGAATGCCTTCATATTCGATATCACGATACTGTGCTGATCAGGCTCATCAAATATCAAGATGCCTGGATGATTTCCAAGATGGGTATTTGATGTTTGAAGCAAAGCCATCGTAAAGGCCCAAATAGCTCGAATATTATCACTAGCTGATGAATCAAATTTCATATCGAAATTATTGATTACAGGCAAATAAGTATCTCGTGAAATAGATATATCATCTATATTCGAGACACTTTTATATCCATATATTCTAAGATCATTCTTAAAATTACTCTCAAATGAACTTAACTTTCCCTTGTCTTCTAATGTAAATTTTTCTTTAGGAAGTTGCGCCTTCTCGTCTAAGTATTTTCTCCAACGTTCTGAAAGCTCCGTAAGTTTTTCAAGAGAATCATTAACAGTATTTTGGAATTTCTCTAATTATTGTATCTCGTTAGCTAACTCAAGTTTTATAGACAATAGATTCGGATAATTCCTCGTCTACCGCATAAAGATCGCTTCTTAAAGAAAGAGCTAATCTTCTGAGGGTAAACAAACTCCCCTCAAAATAAGAAATTGAATTCTTTAATTCCTCTTTAGCTTTGGAATGGCCGTTCAGTGCAAATTCAAACATTTCTTTCTGAGCAACTAGATGCTTTATATTTTCATCAATGCTCATTATATGAAATTCATTGGCCAAAGGTAAAAGTGTATCAGCAATTGCCTGATTGCAAACAGGGCAAATACCCTTTATTATTTCAGACCCGATGTCTGCTCCAAGGTTCTTTAGCCTTGCGGCGTCTTTATTATTAGCTATGTCAATCTTGATAGTATCTAAACTCTCTCTAAGGCTTTTTATACTTGCATCTTCCATGTTTAGCTTTCTTCTAGCTTCATTAACTTTGTTAGATATTAAATCGATTTGCTTCTCTGTTTCATCAAGCTCAACTTGAAGCTCATCAAAGTTATCTACAATTTTAGGTTTTAGGGAAGAAAGACGACTCAATTCATCTCTCAGGTTTGAGATGTACGAGTTTATCTCTTGTCTATTAATGTACACTATGGAAACCTTAGCCCGTACAGCTTCTTCAAGAATTCGTGGTGAGTTGGGAAACCCTGAAATAATACACTGGGCAGACCTGCTGTCAGCAATGAGAGCTGTTGGATTGGGTGCTTTTTTTTTGCTGTGGTAGACTTTGTCAAAGTCATTTTAAAAATGCCCATGGTTTCTACCCGTTCTTAAGACATAAAGTGCCCGTTGTAAAACAGTGTGAATATTAGGGTCTTTAGATTTAGCAACATAGCTTTTAAGAAAAACACACGGACATAATTCTGTCGCCGCTTTATTTATCCATATATAACTTAGTCGACGCCGCTTCTTGGTTGGTTCACTTTTCATCCATAAACTTTATTACTAGGATAGCCATAATGAACGTGCTTAAAATATATCCAAAAATCGTTTCACTTGCAACGAACATTTTCGCACTGTGTGATATTGGATATATATCCCCAAAACCTGTAGTTGTAAAGGTTGTAATACTGAAATATATGCTATCAATCGCTGATAGAATCATATTGTCTTTAAATATGTAGGAATAACTTCTTGATAGTTTAAAATAGAAATCAGCATACCCCATAACTACGATAGTGCTTAATAAAATAATTTTTGGGAAAAGTAATTTAATTTGTTTTTGTATTATCTCATAAGTCAAAAGACCTAAACTTAGAAAAAAATATGCTATTAAAATAATTATAAAAGAGAGGGGTAAGAAATTCTTAAAGAAATCTCCTATAATAGTAACTAATACTATTAAATTGAAAAAAAGGATATTACTTAAAATTTCATTAGATTTCATAAAATACCTCCAAACTCATTGTAAATGCCCCCGCTTGTCAAGACACGAAGGGATTGCTTACATATGGACTAAAATTATTTTTCATTATATCACACTCTAATGAATTGCACGCTTCTTTAATTTAACTTCAATCCCTCGTGAACATCATGGATGGTAGTCGGTTGATTACAGAACATAACACCCCTTTTGACTCTCCAGAATATCCTCCTCTACCCTCTAGGAAAGTAACATTTCTACCTAAGCAATCCATATGGGTTTTACCCAAGTTTGTTGGGCAAACTATGATACCAATAATTGTTGACAGGGAAATCAGAATTGTATAGGCTAATGAGAGCAGTAATGAATAAAATTAATACTATATAATATAACCTTGATCTTCAACAAGCGCGGACCTAGAAACTACATACTTTTAATAAATTACTGCTTCCTTTTTTGTTAGAGTAACTAATGGAGGTTAATAACATGAAATTAATTAAAGAAATAGATTTACCGGGTATTGGCAAGAAATTTCAACTTCTAACACGCAGCGGAGATAAGATCGTGGTCGTGGTACATGATGATGGACGAAGGGAGATTTATCATTATTACCATGAGGACCCAGATACTTCTATCTCAATGGTAACCTTGGATGACGAAGAATCGCGGGTAATAGCTGCTATAATCGGAGGGATGACATATCGACCTAAAACATTAGAGACCGTGGACGTTGCCTTTGGCGATATGCTTATAGAATGGTACAAACTTGAGCCTGAAGCGTATGCTATTGGAAAAACCATCGGGAATATGTGTATTCGCAAGGCTACCGGTGGGACAGTTATTGCGATAGTAGACCATGATCAGAGTAAAACAGTCAATCCCGGTCCCCAGGCGGCTTTTCGAAATGGCGCTACGGTTGTAATTCTTGGCGAAAAGAACCAGGTTAAAGCGTGTAAGCATCTATTATCTCATGGGAGTATTTAGTAATGGAGCACTTGATACTGGAAATAGGACTTGCACTAGCTTTAATTGCAGGTGCAGGAATTCTGGCAGGTAAACTCAGAATTTCTATTGTACCAATTCTAATTCTGACCGGCATGATAGTTGGCCCACAGGCACCTCACATCGGCGTCTTTGACTTTAGATTTATTCAAAGCGCCCCGTTAATTGACTTCATGGGACGTTTAGGTGTGCTGTTTCTCCTGTTTTCCCTAGGGTTGGAGTTTTCTATTAGACGTCTTCTGACTGCAGGGCCATCCATAATTAGAACCGGGACAATTTATATGGTTATTAACTTGGCGATAGCTATTCTATTCCCTTTACTGCTGGGTTGGCCGATTAAAGAAATACTTGTTGTGGCAGGTATTATGACTATTTCTTCCAGTGCAATCGTGGCGAAAGTAATTGTTGATTTAAAAAGGGCGGCGAATGATGAAACGGAGATCATTTTGGGTTTGATGATGTTTCAAGATGTCTTCGTGGCTATTTATTTTTCTGTGGTTTCCGGCCTAGTTCTTGCCGGTTCCACTTCCATTTCAGAGATAATATTAAGCGCACTAATAGCCCTTTCATTTATCGGTGGTTTTCTATTTTTAGGGCATAAGTTAGTTCCAAAACTAGACCGTTGGTTGGATATTCCTTCCGACGAAACTTTTATGCTTGTAATCTTTGCTATTTTAGTTTTGGTAGCGGGTTTTTCCGAAACTCTGCACATTGCTGAAGCCATCGGAGCTTTACTAATTGGTCTGGTACTGGCAGAAACAGAACATTCCGAACGCATAGAGCATCTAATTGTTTCCTTTAGAGATTTCTTTGGTGCCCTTTTCTTCTTTAGTTTTGGTCTAAGCATTGATCCTTTTGGCTTGGGTGGGGCAGTTTGGCCTGCCCTAGCTGCTGTCCTTTTAACTCTTTTAGGCAATATTGTGTCGGGTGTTTGGGCCGGGAGGAAAGCAAGCCTCTCCTACAGAGCCTCACTTAATATTGGTCTAACTATTATTTCGCGGGGTGAATTTTCTATTATTTTAGCCACTCTTGCGAAAGCAGGCGGATTAATGACTTCATTGCAACCGTTTGCCGCCTTGTATGTTCTCATTCTCGCCATACTAGGGCCGCTTTTGACGAAGGAATCACGTTGGGTCTATAACCGATTAAGGCCATTGCTGAGATGGCCGAAGCTTCCGGATAAGAGAAAGTTAAGGAATTAAAAAGAGGTCAATGTGTTTTGAATAATAAAGTGGCCTCTTAATATCGTAGTTTTTAACTATAACCTATAAACCAAAAATGAATGAAGGTATATCCTTTCCGTAGGCAGAATATAAAAATTATTTGGATATAGGTTAAATATTTAGTCTAGGAGGAATTATCTTGCTTCGTTACGGAAAATTTATTATCGGCTTGTTCGTACTTATCGCTATATTGTCCGCTTCAAGTGGCTTTTATGAAGATTGGCTTTGGTTTAGAGATCTTGGTTATTCACAACTATTTTGGACACCTCTTTTGAGCAAATGGCTCATTCAAACTGTTAACGGAACAATTTTATTTGCTTTTATAGTATCGATACTCTTGTCTGTTCGCCATGCCATTGTTACTTTTGTCAATCACCGTTTAAGTAGTAATCTTCATCTTGTCCAAAACATGGATCGTCAGGTTTTAAGTCTAAACCAAAAGAAAGTGACGATATGGCTAGTAATTTTATCTGCAGTAATCAGTTTTTCAGTAAGCTTTGTTGCTGGATTTACTGGTTGGTTGGAAGTGTTAACTTTTGTGAATGCTACACCTTTTGGGAAAGTTGATCCAATCTTCGGTAAAGAACTGTCCTTCTATTTCTTCAAATTACCCTTTTTACAAACATTATATAATGCCTTTTTCGGGCCGCTATTTCTACTGACCTTATTTACTGGACTTTTTTATCTTGTTACCGGTATCTTACGCTTCCGTTCTCTTAAACTTTGGGAATCGAAGGCTGTGGAGATTGGCATGGCCGCACGTCGACATTTAGCCTTATTAATTGGCATACTTTTTGTTTTTAAAGCTTTCGGCTATTTCTTAGACATTTTTCAAATGTTATATTCAGTCCATGGTCATGTCGTTGGTGCAGGGTATACGGATCTAAACGCTAATCTCCCTGTTTTAATAATTCTTATCGTCCTTAGTATTCTAGGGTTTTTGCTTTCTTGGTCAGGCATAATAATAAGGGAAGTACGTTTATTGACTTTACCCGTGACTGGAATCTTCGTCTTGGGGATCTTGCTTTACGGTATTTATCCTTCTCTAATCCAGTCTTTCATTGTAATACCTAACGAATTAGCTAAGGAAGCACCGTATATCCAAAACGAAATTGCCTTGACACGTTTTGGGTATGGCCTTGATAAGATTCAAGAGCAAGATTACCCGGGCGACAGTGTTCTAACTGTTGATAGTTTAAAATCCAATCAAGAAACACTTAATAATATTCGTTTGAATGACCCTCGACCGATGTTACAAACGTATAATCAGAAACAAGGAATTCGTTTATATTATAAATTCAATGATATTGATATTGACCGTTATACAATCAATAAGGACTATCGCCAAGTCATGCTTTCCGCACGCGAATTATCTTCTAATGATTTAGATCCTAAAGCCAAAACCTTTGTCAATACCCGCTTTAAATATACTCACGGATTTGGCGTATCTGCCTCTTTCGCCAATGCGGTTACCTCGGAAGGGTTACCTTCGTTTGCGATCAAAGATGTACCATCGGTGACAGATTTTGATGAACTAAAAATTAAGGAGCCTCGAATTTATTATGGAGAATTAACAAATGACTGGGTCGTCGTAAATACATCCGTGAAGGAATTTGATTATCCGCTCGGCAATACCAATTCTGAAAATAATTATCAGGGAAGTACAGGAATTATGCTCACTCCACTTAATAAACTAATGATTTCATTACACCATGGAACCATCAGATTATACTTTGCAAATGAAGTTAATTCACAGAGTCGTCTATTGATAAACCGTAATATCAAAGAAAGGGTTCAAAAGTTAGCACCTTTTCTGACATATGATGCTGATCCCTATTTAGTCATTGACAATGGACAGTTAAAATGGATTATGGATGCTTACACTACCTCAGCTCAATTACCTTATGCCAGTAAATATAGTGATCAAAACTTTAACTATATTCGTAATACTGTAAAGGTTGTCGTGGATGCATACGATGGAACGGTAGATTTCTATGCTGTTGATACCAATGATCCGATTTTAGCGACTTACATCAAAATTTTCCCGGGGGTCTTTAAGGACATCGCCAGCATGCCAGCTAGCTTAAAGAGCCACCTCCGTTACCCTGAAACACTTTTTACCGTTCAAAGTAATATGCTTAAAACCTTTCATATGACGAACCCCTCTGTTTTCTATAATAAGGAAGATGCCTGGGATATCGCCAAAGAACTCTATTTAGATAAACCTCAAAATGTCGACCCTTATTACACCATCATGAAGATTCCCGGAGAAGATAAGCCTGAATTTGTGCTCATGCTTCCATTTACACCTGCCTCTAGCACGACGAATACTCGCAACAATATGGTTTCTTGGTTAGCTGCACGGATGGATGGAGATAAGTACGGACAATTGCTGCTCTATAAGTTACCAAAAAATACAGAAATTGATGGGCCATTGCAGATAGAGTCCCGGATTGATCAAGACCCGGAGATATCCAAACAACTTTCATTATGGGATCAAAAAGGCTCAAGCATCATTAGAGGAAATCTTTTGGCTTTTCCATTAGGCGGTAATTTCCTTTATGTCGAGCCTATCTACATGCAATCAGATAAAAATGGCAGTATTCCAGAAATAAAAAGAGTTATTTTAGCTTATCAAGATCGATTGGTTATGGCCGAAAATTTAGGGCAAGCGTTGGTCGAGATTTTCGGGGAAAATGCTCCGCAACCTACTACGCTGGGACAAGGTACTCTACCAATCGTTCAGACATTACCGGGTAGTGTAATACCTAGTTCAACTAAGGATGAAACTATTAATTCTATGATTGAACAAATCAACCAATTTCGTTCTATTTTAGATAGTATAGAGAGTCAGATTAAAGGAAGTTCGAACGGATAAGACCCAGTCCGTATAAGCACAGGAAGGTTTTAGTGAAGTGGAGCCGAATTATCATTGTATTTAGAGTTTGATAAAAGGAGAGAAAATTTATTTGGTTGCTGCAATTTTTCTATTTATCCTCGCAGGTTTAGCCGAAATAGGAGGCGGTTATTTAGTTTGGCTTTGGCTTAGGGAAGCGCGACCCCTTTGGTATGGAATTTTAGGGGGATTAATCCTAGTTCTTTACGGTATCATACCAACCTTGCAAAAGTTCCCGAGCTTTGGTAGGACTTATGCAGCCTATGGAGGAGTTTTTATAATTTTAGCAGTTTTATGGGGATGGGGAATTGATAAAAAAATTCCTGATACATACGATTGGATAGGAGCTGTCATTTGTCTGGTCGGTGTTTCCATAATTTTATGGGCTCCACGCCAGTAATTCTCAACTATTATCCACACAGTTCGTAGTAGTTCCTCGGGAAGAACTACTACTTTTCATAACCTTCATTATCGGGCTCAGAAGGGATATATTAATTGGCGAAGAACTATAAAGAATTGAATTTGAAGTTGAAAATAAGTTTTGTGATTTTTACTCCCCTATTTCTTCTCCCCTCAACCCGCTCTTCAATTCAAAAACAAAATGCGCTTGTGTGAGAATTTCTATTTCTGACCAACGCATTAAATATTTCTTCATTAAATTCTGGTAGCAGTGAATCCCTGCTGTTTATCGTCTCTAGGATTTCGTCAAACCTTTGTTTCATCACATCCTTTGATTCGATTACCTTATCCTGCTCCAACCTTTTCTTTCGTACTTCACCCAGTTCTTCAGATAGACTTTTGTATTCCTCATTATAGACCTCAGGATCAATGTTATTATTCACCTGAAACCGGATAAGCCTCTTTAACTCATTCTTTAACTCTTCAATCCGTTGATCCAAGGCTTCGGTCTCTCTTATGTTTGGCCTTTGCAAAATGATCATTTCAATATTCGCGGTCATCGTCTTGATAAAGCTCTGCCTGTTTTCATAAAGCCATCCATCAAAACATTCTCATCGACGGCCTTGAGTCCACAAACATCCTTACCATCCGATATGTAGGTTTTACATTGCCATACAACTTTCCTTAAAGTATTCTTGCTATTCCAATACCTTCTTTTAAAAATGTTCCCACAAAAACACTTTGCCACTAAAAGGATATTTGCTATTATAATCTCAATTGCTCTTCCGGACCTACGCGGCAGTATATAACAGCTCTTAGCGGTTTAAAATTAAGCTCGCCGTTATCGGCAGTCATCAACTTAACTCCATATTCGTCCATCTCATCCACACACGCCATAATCCTACACATGTCGCGTCCAATCCGGCAAACACTTTTTGCCAGCACTATGTCTACCCGTCCAGCTTTTACCACTTCCATAACCTCTTTTAAGCCCTTACGGTTAAAATCCAAGCCACTTCCCTGTTCGGCAGTAATGCCAACGACCTCCCAGCCTTGTTTCCTCGCATATTCTGCCATCTGCTCCTGTTGAAACTTTAAAGCCATGTCATCCGGGTGAGCTACTCTGCAATATATCCAAACCCGATTGCCCTGTTGTTTTATCCGATTCTTCATCTGATCATCTCCTCCTTTATCCTGTATCCCGCTTTTATTGCGGGATACAGGTGTTGTTATAATCTTTAAAATTCCAAACAATCTCAATCGCCCCATTGTTGTAGACGTGAATGACTTGAATAAATTCCTCCAGCATTTCCCTGGTCAGCTCAGTAGCAGACGCGAACCTTTGACAGCTTTGCAGTTCAGTATCTTTTTGGATTTGAAGGTTTTCCTGATTAACCGCCTTCTCCCAGTGGAGGATTAAAGCCTCCGCTGACGATATGCTTTCCGAATATTCCTCTTTTCGTTTCAGGTATTTGTCCTTCGGGATTTTCCCGTCGCAGAATTCCTCATAAGCCAGTATCTTAGCCAGCTTCAATTTGTCCAGCATGGCACGCTGTTCCTTGACCTGCTTTTGCAGCTTGGTGATGGCATCGCCGGCTTTTTCCAAACGGCCTTCTTTGGAAAGGCTGCACTGGATAAGCCGGATTTGTGCGTCTATGGCCGACAGCAGCGTTTGCGTAAGTGTCTGCTCGGAGAGCTTTACCGATTGGCATTGCTCGTTCTGAGCAGCCATTCCTGCTTCACAACGATAGAAATATTCCTTGCGAAGCAGCTTTCTTTGCAGGCTATGATTGCAGTGAGCGCATTTCAGTTTCCCGTAAAAAATATGCTTCGGCTGATTTGTCCAGCCAGGTATGATTCTTGTTTTGGATTTAGACTGCACCTTTTGGAACATTTCCTCGGATACAATGGCCTCATGAGTGCCTGGCACGATTATCCACTCGCTTTTCGGCAGTGTCACGGTTTTTTTAAGGGAAATGTCCACCTTTGTCCTCTTGCGGCTGACCAGCTTTCCGGTGTATCGTTCATCGTATAGTATCCGCCTGATGGCCACCGACGTCCATACCGTCTGGTCTCCCGCGACCTTCCAGCCCCGGCCTTTGTCGGTATGGTTTTCCCTGCGGTACATTAGCGGGGATGGCACTTTTTCCTTATTCAGTGTTAGGGCAATCTCCATGAAAGGAACACCCTCGTAGGCCATTTGAAAAATCCTTCTGACCACAGCGGCGGCAGGTTCGTCCACCACAAGGCTGTTTTTCTTCTCTTTTGACCTTGCATAGCCGTAAAAGGCAATGGCGCACAGGTATTCACCTTTTTTGAATTTCGCCTGCTGAACACTGCGGATTTTCTCGGAGATGTCCCGGCTGTAAAGCTCATAGATCAGCGTTTTAAATGCTACATCCATTCCGATAGAACTCCCGTTGCTCTTGCTGCTGTCGTAATTTTCGTTCACCGCGATAAACCGGACACGGAGAAAAGGGAATATTTGATCCAGGTAGTCGCATACCTCAAGAAAATTTCTGCCGAAACGGGAAAAATCCTTAACAAGTATGCAGTGGATTTCCTTTCGTTTTACCCTGTCAAGAAGCCGCTTTATGGCAGGACGGTCAAAATTGGTGCCGGAAAATCCGTCGTCGCAAAATTCGAGGATCTCATACTGCACAAATTCCACATGGTCAGCAAGGTAGCTGTGGAGCAAATCCCTTTGGTTCTTGATGCTGTTGCTTTCGCCTTCGTTTTCATCCTCTGAGGAAAGGCGTATATAGAGGGCTGCTTTTTTAGCCATTGCAGACACCTCCCTCTTTATAAGGAAGAATTTTCTTATATTCGTCGCCGTAGTTCCATACGATTTCAATGCTATTGTAATCAGATACCCAAATGCACTGGATCAGCTCCAATGCCATTTCTCTAGTAATAGACGTTTTGTCCTTGTATTTTTGAAACGCTTGAATCCACTCGTTTTGAGGGGTCAGGGTTTTTTCATATTTCATGCCTTCCCGTTCCAACGCATCAAGCTCTGTCTGCAGACGTTTGATATCCTCATCGTAGCTTTTTTTAGAATACAAATATTCATCCTCCGACAGCAGATTATCTGTGTAGGATTCAAACAGCGAACCTTTCAGGAAGGTGATGCGTTTCAACTTTCGACGTATGACGCTGTTTTTTTCTTCAACTTCTTTTTGCGACGTTTGAAAATCCTCCTGCCGGTTGAGCCTTTCCAGCATCCTTGCCATATCCACCGATAGGTCGATCTGGCTTTGAATGGCGGCATGTACCGATTCAAACAACTTATCCTCCCGCACCGATTTATTGGTACAGGTCAGGGAAAGGTTTTGGGCATACACCCGGCAGATAAAGCGGTAGCATACCGAGCCGGCCTTGGAAACATCCTTGTACCGCACCATTTTGGTTTTGCAGTCGTCACAGTAAAGAAGGCCCCTGAACACGTTTTCTTTATTGGAGATGTCCGCATATTTCCCGTTCAGGGAAACGCGCAGGCGGTTCTGCTCTTCTTTGATTTTTTGCACTTTGCTAAAGGTGTCCTCGTCAATGATCGGCTCATGGGTATCCCTTACAACGACCCAATCAGACTGCGGAATCATGGTGGTTGGCAGCCCGTCGTACAGGGATCTTCTACTTTTCCCTTGCGCCATGTGACCCGCATACATCAGATTGGAGGTTATCAGCTTGATGCTCTGTCCCTGCCAGATGGCGCCGCTCCCGGTGGGTTCTTTCTTGAAAATACCCGATAAATAACGATATTTTGCCGGGGATGGCGCACCCATTTCGTTGAGCCTTCGGGCAATTGTATTGATTCCTATGCCTTCCGCTTTCCAAAGGAATATCTGACGAGCAATGTGAGCAGTATTGGGGTCGGGCACCAGCCTGTGGTTGTCATCTTTGTCTTTCATGTAGCCATAGGGAGGAAACGCCCCGATAAATTCGCCGTTCCTTTGCTTTACCGCCAACGCCGAACCGGATTTCTTGGAAATGTCCTTGGCATAGATGTCGTTAATCAGGTTTTTCAGCGAAACGATAAGGTCGTTCCCGTTTTGACCGGTCAGGCTGTCGTAGCTGTCGTTCACGGCAATGAAGCGCACACCGAGAAACGGGAATATCTTTTCCATATAGTGGCCGGTTTCAATGTAATTCCTGCCGAGACGAGACAAATCCTTCACCACAATGCAATCCACTTTTCCGGCTCTCACGTCATCCATCAGCCGTTCAAATTCGGGGCGTTCAAAGTTGGTTCCGGTTCGTCCGTTGTCGCAATAAAGAGAGTATACGCGCATGTCCGGCTGCCCATCAACATACTTTTGCAGCATATACTTCTGCATTTCGATGGAATCGCTGTCCTCTTTGTGGTTGTTGTCCTCCACCGAAAGACGCGCGTATATCCCCGTGCTATAAACCTTTTCAAGCTGCTGCACAGGCATGGTGTCGGCGGCAACGGCGGATACTCTGCTTTTTCTCGCCATTTACATCGCCTCCCTTGTCGGCAGAAGCATGGGAATGGGCTGTATCCGGTTTACATTCCCGATGGTTTCCACCATCCGGTCAAAATCATACTGATACTTGAAGTGAATATCAATGCGCATCCCCTCGTGGACCAGGATTTTGTCAATGAGTGTTACGACGATTACCCTTGTCAGCTCAGTAATGTCCCTGTACTGTTTAAACCGCTCAATCCATTGGCATTTGTCGCCCTGAAAACCCAGGATGGCGTCGATTTCCTTCTGGAGCCGTGCTTCGGCGACTAAGGCGTCCTTCCGTCTACCTTCGTACATTTCTTTCATTTCCAGATACTCGGCCTTGCTGTGTACACCGCTGATCATGGATTCATACAGGCTTGCCTTAAGTAAATTGCAGCGTTCGATTTCTCCCTGGTTTTTGACAAGTTGGGCGTCGATCTTTTTAACTTCGTTCTGCTGAAAGGGCAGGGTATTGATATAGTGCAGAATACGCTCTACATTGATGATGTTTTCAATATGGGTTTTCAGCGATTGAAATACAGCCTGTTCCACCGTTTTTTCCCTGATGCGATGGGCAGTGCATTCCTTTGATGTTCGGTTGCTGCCGCACATGTAGTAGATATAGGTTTTCCCATTTTGGCAAACGCCGTTGCGCACCATATTCCGGCGGCAGTCCCCACAAAAAATCAGACCGCTGAACAGATAGACCGTTTCCTCGGCGGGTGCGACCCGCGTATCCCGCAGGAGCAGGCGGTTGACTGCCCGAAAATCCTCCGGAGCAATGATGGCCTCGTGGCTGTCTTCCACCCGTATCCAATCTTCCTGGGGCTTTAGTATCTGTGTCCGGATTTTGTGGTTGGGGGTGCTCCGTTTGCCCTGCACCAGTGTTCCAATATAAAACTCATTGCGCAGGATGCGCCCCACCGAAACGGCAGTCCATTTAGCCTTGGGGTTGGTTTGAAATCCGCTTTTGTAGTTCATCCCGCAGGACCGTTTGTATTCCATAGGGGACAGTATCCCCATTTCATTAAGTCTGTCGGCTATACGCTGCTGGCTGATGCCTTGCAGCTTCCATTTGAAAATATCCTGCACAACCGTAGAAGCATACTCGTCCACCATCAGCCTGTGCCGGTCGCTCGGCGCCTTCAGGTATCCGTATACGGCAAAGGAGCCGATGAAATCGCCTTTTTTACGTTTGATTTCAAGCTGGCTCCTGATTTTGACCGATATGTCGCGGCAATAGGCATCGTTTACCAAATTCTTAAACGGAATCAGTATCTTGTCGGAGGACGACTTGCCGCAAAAGCTGTCATAGCCATCGTTGATGGCTATAAAACGCACACCGAGGAAGGGGAATATCTGATCGATATACCGCCCGGCCTCCACAAAGTTCCTGCCGAAACGGGACAGGTCCTTGACGATGATGCAGTTGATTTTTCCTGCCCTTACTTCTTCCATCATTTTCTGAAAGTCGGGACGTTCAAAATTCACACCGGAATAACCGTCGTCCACCCGTTCCGAGCAAACACAAATATCCGGCATACCTTTCAGGTAATCCCGGATCAAATCTTTTTGGTTTACAATGCTGTCGCTCTCAACCTTGTCACCGTCCTCTTTGGAAAGGCGGACGTAGATTGCAGCATTGAAAATCTTATTGCCTGTTAAGTTTTCCATAATAGTAGCCTCCTGATTGTTGAAGTTCATCAGCAAAAACTTTCAACAACCGGGCGCCACCGATTTAAGTGCCTATTTATGCTTGATGATAGCATAAATCTAACCACGCGTCCAGATTGAACTCCAAAAGCTTTGCCATCAAATTGCAAATTTTTATTTCAGGCTCCTACAATGATTTTAAATAATGTTCCAGCCGGTCTTCCAATGTCGCAGTGGTATCCGAAAAGCTTACCTTGACAATCGCCTTGCCGCATTTGTAGCAGTAAGGATTTTTGATTTGACGGATAAAGTCCCTGACCCTTTCGGATTGGGGCAGATTTTTGTCTATTTTCACTTCACAGATATCCACCAGCGTAGCCGGATCAACCGTGCGTATATCAACATTTCGCATAGCTTCCAGATCAAGCTTCGATGCATTGTCCATTGCTTACCCCTTTCTTTTCAGTTTAAATAGTCGTTCGTCTTTTCGCTTGGCAATTTAGGCATTAAGGCTTTAGTACATCTCCATTTCTTCGTTGTCTTCCTGTTCCAGTTCAAGAGCCGCCTCCACCGTAGGAAGCAAATCCCGGACATGGCAGCCGGTACGTCTTAAGAAAATGGCTTGCAGCGCCAGCTCGAAGTTTTCATCATCCAGCGTGTTTATCAGTTCCGTAGGAGAAACCTCCATAGAACCGTTAAAAAGATTGGCCGCCAGCTTGATGAGCTTTATTTCGCTGCTGGGAAAATCCTGGGCGGACAGCATTTTTTCAAAGTCGATACCCTCACCATCAATAAAGCGGCGGGTCTTTTTATACAGGTTGTTCTTCGTGGAGAGCAAAATATATAAGGCTGACAAGTAATAGTTGTCGGCCTTTCCGTCGGGATAAATCCGGTTTTTCTTCCACAGGCAGTTCAAAACATTCTGGCGGTGGACTTCATCGTGAAAAAACGTCATAAAAGCTTCCCCCTTGTGAATGCCGCTATCGGCAGCACCCATCATACAATAAAAAACATTGTTTTATGAGAAAAGGAAAAGGGCAGCATAGGCGAAAAAGCCGACACACAAAAATACGGCCAGGGGTACGCTCTTTTGCTTTGTCGCTTTTGCGTAGATGCAGGCTGGAAGAAGCGCGAAAAAGAGGATGACTACAAGACCAAACAACCCTAAACTAAAGCCCATCGCCGCCGTCAGCTTGATATCGCCGCCTCCTACACCGCCATATTTGACGGCAAGGAGCAGCAGGCTCACGCCCGGCAGCAAAAGTCCTAAAATTCTTTCCAGCAGGGGAATATACGGCGTATTAAAAAGAGAAGCGGATACACTGCCGATCAGAAGGACTGCAATCCATGTCCAATCGGGGATGATCCGCTTCCTATAATCCGATACTGCCGCCCACAGGATGGGAACGGCGCAAAGCAGCATATTCATCAACTCCCTGTAGTTACATCATCGGAATACATGCTGTCAACCACGAATATTTTAAGCTCCCCTCCGGTAATCCATTTGGACAGCGTTCCTCCAGGCGAATGCACATCAGTGACAAGAAGCTGCACAATATAGTCCTTGTTGTCAGGGAACCACACCGGCACGTACTGTTTCTTATATCTAAAGGGTGAGCTTGGGTTTTCCCGGAAGATAAAATGATTCGTGCCGTCGGCCATCAGAGGGATAGCTGTTTCATAGCGGTACTGCGGCAGGTATACCTCCGCGGTCTGCGGGGCGGTAATCAGCTCCGGCCTGTCATAATTGGTGTCCACGGTGGTCGTTACGCTGATGGAAAAGCCATAGCCCGACTTGAGATAGCCCTTTGCCTTCGTGTCGTAGTCCAACGTGGCAGTGACTTTCAACTCCGCGTAAAACTGCCGCCATACAAATTGACCGTTTTCATAACGCTGCTCCCACCAGATAACTTTTGGCTGGTCGTTTCTTTGCCGCGGCGCCGGGATGGTTCTGCTTTCTTCCGGCTCATCATAGGTCACGTTTTTGATGACGGCCCGTTGGGTATAGGTGTTGTTGTCGGTGGAGCTTTCATTGCTCAAAGTCCGGTCGGGATTGATGGTGGCAATCAAGGTGATGTTTTTGTCGGCCTGCACATTGGGAGTATCCCATTTGACCGATACGATGTTGTAGGTGTCGCTTTCCATAACAACGGCATTTACACGCCTTGTCACCGAAAGCTCCGGAATTTCAAACAGAACAGTTACTTTCTGGCCGGGAGTGAAGTCCAGGCTTCCTTTGTTTGACACCTTGATGGTGCTGATGACCGTCTGGTTTTCCTTATATTTATCCGGCGTTATCCTTTGTACATCCAGGTCATAGGGACGTTGAACCACCAGAATTTCTGCGCTGACAGTGTTATTGCTCATATTTGCATCTGTATAGTCCTGTGGCGGTAAAATATCTGACTTGAGCTTGATGGTTGTGCCTTTCTCCCCCGCTTTTCCTTTGACGATAAAAGTCTTGGTTTCATGTGGTTCAAAGTTTGCTGTCGATGGCACTTCCTTCACAACAGTATTATCAATCAAAGAGCTTAGACTTGCTCCTGAAAGCGCTTGGTCCGTGTCATTAGTAAAATACACTGTAAAGCTGTATTCCTCCTGTTCGTAGACTGTGGGTGGCGAGGATAGATTAACCCATAAATCACATAGCTTTTCTTTTGGCACATCAGGTCCAACCGGCGGCTGATCTGGATTTACCGACGGTTTGTCGGGAATTACCGGAGGCTGATCTGGATTTACCGGTGATTCGTTAGGTATTACCGGTGGCTTATCCGGATTTACCGGTGGTTTATCAGGTATTACCGGAGGCTTATCCGGGTTAATTGGCGGGTTATTCGGCTTATCCGGTGGATTACCAGGGTTTGTCGGCTCTTTGGGTGTTCTCTCAATGACAGTGATCTTGGAAACAGCAGTGTTATTGCTTGGATTGTCATCCTTAAAGCCCTGTGGTACACCTATATTTGCCCACAGCTTATATACCTCACACTTGCTCCCTGCCTTGTCTGTGATAGTAAATGATTTTGTTTCCTGCGGTTTGAAGCTGCAATTTTCCGGTATTTGCACCAGAGCAGCCTCGTTATTTGTTCCCCGCAAGGCTGCATTCGTCAACTCCAGGTCGGAATTGTTCGTGAAGCTCACTGTAAAGCTGTAGGTCTCATGTTCATATACAGTAGGTGGTGCAAAAATGCTTGCCGATAGATCGCACAGCTTTTTCGGGTCGGGTTTAACACCAGGAGGGATAGTGTCATCCGGATTGTCCTTTGGCGCCGATGTTATCGTGGGCTTTGGCGCAGGCTTGTCAACTACCTGGATTTCTGCCGTAGCTGTATTGTTTGACAGATTGCCGTCGATAAAGCCCTCCGGTACACCGATATTGGCCCACAGGTTTATCACGTTGGCAGAAGTGTCGGCTTGGCGTTTGATGGTGTAGGTTTTGCTCTCATTAGGTGAAAAGTCCAATATCGCCGGGATTTCCTTTATTGTGGCATCGTCAGCCCTTTCTTTGAGCGGCACATCATAGGCCGGTTGATTTCCGCTATTTGTATAGGTGACATCAAAGGAATAACTGTCACCCCGGTACACCGTCGCAGGTGCATTGATGGCTACAGACAGATCATTGGCATCCTGCTTTTTAAACTTGAAATAAAATTCGGCTGCCGGAATCCTGTAATTAATCTTTTGGGTGATGGATATTTGGGTCTGACTTTCACCATCAGCATACCCGGTTGTCTCAGGTGTGTAATCCCACTCCAGACCTCTATAGATAAAGTTGCGGGATAAGAGCAGATCATCCTTTGAAAAGGTGACGCTGGTGGTTTTGTAAGGGTAAAGATACTCCGGCACCCCTTTATCCTTTGCCGAAAGTTTTCCGTAAACCTCCTGCTTGTTTTCACTGCACCAGGTGGCATCAATATCAACCTTTACAGGAGACTGATAAGAAATCGCTGCATTTCGTATAGTTCCAAAAGCGGTGATGGTCTTGGGTGTCCAATTAAAGCTTGTGCTGAGACTATCAAAATTCTCATCCACATCATATGTCCCGATTATTTTACCCGTGGCAAAATCGTGAATTTCTACAACCAAGCTCCCTTTTAGCATATAGGTCCTGCCATCACTTCTGCCGATAATCCCGGCTATACGCTCCTTCTCATATTCAGCGATGGTGTTTGCCTTGACGAGATCGATACGTTGTGGTGTAGAAAAACCCTTAATCTGCTGATCGCCGTCAAAGGCTTCCTTTAAATTCATCGCTATTGTGCAGTAACGGATATCATAGGTGGCTTTTACCTGAAAAACTACGTTTGCGGTAATTGTGAGGACTGCTCCGTTGTCCGTTTTGGCGGTGATTGTGTATGCGCCACAGGCTTCTTTGTTTTCGATGTTTAAAGTATATGTTTGAGCAATCGCCTGAGTTTTGCCGTTAAACGTTGATTGAATGCTTGTAATTGCACCCACTTTTGCAGTGGTGTCAATTTTCACCTGAGCGGGAAATTGTTCTACAGCTACGACACCGCTTTCACTCACCAGGCTGTTTACCGGAGATGTTAGGTTTATCTCTATGTCGCTGTCTGGCATTGCCAAGGCATTTCCCGGCAGCAGCATAAAGCATAAACACATCAAGGGCATGGCAAATAATGCTTTCAGCTTCATGAGAACCTCCTTAATCAATTCTGTTGTTGCTGCTGGATATGCTAAAGGGCAGCCGTATTTCTCCCGTTAAAAAGCTGAAGGTGCTGCGGGTTTTGAGCTGTCCTTCTATGGTGAGTCGGGGAGGGGCTTCCGTTGCCGTAATGCTCTGTATATCAAGCTGGTATACAAGCTTATTGTCAAAATTTTTGTCAAGCTCCTGGTCAAGCTCCATGCTGTGGTTAAGATAGTCGTATAGTTCTTGTTCAGCTATGGCACTATCCATTTTTGCAGCATCATCCCTGCGGTATTGATCCAGCATGGCATATTCAACCGATGAATTTACCCCTCGCTGCAGCTCATATTCCACCTGCTGGTACAGGCTGTCAATCCGGAAATATTCAATAATCATAGCTGAGAGGGTCAGGATGACAAACATGATCATAAAAATGAAAAATATAGCATCACCTTTTTTGCTTTTTAGAATTTGCAAGGCTTGATCCACAAAATACCCACCCCCCCTGATAGTTTTCTTTGTCAATCCGGAACCTTCCAGTACTTTTCCGACATGCCTGTGATGCTTGCCTCCATAGGTATGACAATCTGAACAGGCGGCGCAAAGGAAGGCGTGAAAACGGTAAAGACATGATTGTATTTCATCTTGACTGTAAAAGTATCTCTGAGCTGAATTTTTTGGTTTTGTTCATCACAATAATTAACATCTTCGATGCTCATGGTTGGCGACAGCCTTGTCTGCTCCTTCAGCCTGTAGAAGACATCATACACGTTGTCCGATACCTGCCCCTCAAGCTCAATGGTCCGTACCACTCTGCGGCAAATATGGTCGAGATTCAGATAGGTGGTGAAGATGCTTAAAAATGACATCACTGTCGCCATCAGCGTAATCACCACAAAGGTCTTGATAATCAGGTCGTAATAGGTGCTGCCTTTTCTATCGGAAAGCACATCTTTCAAAAGCAATGGGGGAGAAAATCTCCCCCATAAGCCCCGGCGCTGCTTGTTCATCTTCTTTACACCCCTGTCCCGGCGGTGTTTTGGCAGCCCGCCGTATGCTTTATCAGCCCAAAAGCCCGGTAATCTTACTGACAATGCTGTTCCAGATTTGTGTAATTGAACCCTGGTACAGAGTCATAAATACTGCACCCACTACCACTACAATCAGCACTACGATCAACCAGCCCGTCATCTGATCACCGGACTTGTTTGCCAATGCATTCTTTGCCTTCAAACCTGCCAACATCATTTTGTTTTTTAAAGTTCTCATTATAGAAAAATACCTCCGCATAGTTTTTTTATTGGGTTTTGTTTGTAATACAATTTTGCCAGTGTAAAAACAGAAACTTTAATTGTTAAACATTCCACCAAAAGCAAAGGGAAGAAAATCCTCCCCTATGCTTCAGTGGTGTCTTTAGTTGCCGATAGTTATTTAGCCCAGAAGGCTTGTAATCTTGGTGACAATACTGTTCCAGATCTGCGTAATAGAACCCTGATACAGGGTCATGAAGACTGCACCCACTACCACTACAATCAGGACTACAATGAGCCAGCCCGTCATCTGATCACCGGACTCGTTGACCATAAGTCCTCTTGCCTTTAACAAGGCGTTTGTCATTTTGTTTGTCATTTTGTTTCTCATACTGTTTAACCTCCCTAAGTTTTTGATTTTGCTTACGCTTGCCATGTTTCTCATGTTCTTCAACCTCCTGAATATTTTTTATTTGAAAAGGGTTGTCCCTTTTTCACATTAAAAAAGGCCCCCGACCGATCTAATTAGGTGGGAGCCTATGACATATAAAAGGCTTACAAGGGTCACTACCACAAGGGGTATGGAGGCAAGCTTTATTTTGCCGGGCAGCTTGTTGAGATTTTTTCTCAGGGCTTCTTTTGCCTTGATATCCATGTCCTTCGCCAGATACATTAAAGCCTCGCCCTGATGCTCCCCACGGTATAGACCGATGAGAGCATTTACCAAAAAAGACACCTCAATCAGTCCGATACGTTCATTAAAGTTCCGAAGCGCTGTTTCTATATCCTTAGCTTTCATCTCCATAATGAGGACGGCAACATCATAATAGAAAACCTCGCTGGAAACCTTCAGATAGTCCTCAAATATCTGGATCAAATCCACCTGCACAACGGACTTTTCGTTGCTGCCTCTCACATCTTCAAGCTTGTAGAGGATAGAGCGGACAAAGCTTGGAAGCTCTATTTCAATTAACGCTTTTTTCTCCTTCAGTTTGTCTTTGAGGTCGGTCATAAAGTGGAAATATACAATAACCGAAAAGATAAGGGTTACAGGTGCAAGCTTTACTGCCCCGATTGCCAAAAGCAGGGTTGAAAGGGGTAGGGTAAAAACAGCGCAGATGACAGCCCGGGCATAATACTCCTTTGGAGTCAAGACAAGTCCCCCACGCCTTAGCATTGCTGCCATTTTCACTTCTTTTTCCGGTTCAATCCTGATGAACCGGGATACCGGTTTTACAAGCGGCATTACAAAGATTTTTAAAAGCTTTGCTCCTGCTTTCTCTTTTTCGGTCTGTAAGTTTTTGAGGTTTTTCTTCATACTCTGTTTGGGAATTTTGAGTATTTGCCTGCAAATTAAAAATCCTGCCGCAGTCAGCAGGACAAAGACTATAATTTGATAGAACAAATTTTGACCTCCTCTATTTATTCACGGGTTTTGTCACCTTCATCACATGAAACGAAGTTGCCAAAGCGGTCATAAGCATGACTACAATCAGCATTTTCCCTATGGTGGTCCCTGTTAAAATGGAGAACCATTCGGCATTGGAAAAGCGCATCATGGGAATAATGCTGAACATCATGCCCACCGTCATCAAATAATCCCGCCATACCCTGGTCATCATGCCGTCACTTTCTATCTGCATTACTTTTGCGTCATTCATCGACTTTATCACAGGAAACAGGGCGAATTTCAGCCGTCTGTCACGATAGCAAAGAATCAGCATTTTTACCCACTCGGCAAAATACCTGTTTTTTATCTTTGCTTCTAGACGGTAAAGCCCATGCTCTATGTTCGGATTGATGAGCTTTATCTCTGAGACAAACTCATCAAAGGGCGTTGGCTTTCTTAACCTCACCGGGATATACTTATTTTTCTCCTCAACATAGGTTTCCATCGCCTTGATAATGTCGTCGCAGCCGGCATAGGCATTGGTGATGATCGACATGGTATTTTCAAGCCCTTCGATTTCCTCCCTCGCAGCCTTGGCGCTTTTTACAGTAAGGTAAAAGTAGGGAGTAGGTGTAAGACAGACTGCCATAACCGCTGCCAATCCAGCGTTGTTAAATAGCAGAAACCCGGCCATAAAACCCAACACCAGTGCTGCGGCAACCATCAGGGTGAATTTTTTGAACGTGTATCCGGTTTGCCGGAACAGGGTTGTAAATCGGATGGTTACTCTCTCGCTGATTTTCAGTTTTGCCCCTGACAGGTACAGCCGCCGCTGTTTCAAGATATTTTTCTCCACTGTAAAAGGGTTTATCTTCAGCAGGAGGAGGAAAAGGGACAGGCTGATAAGGACAAAGACCAAAGTAAGGGATATCTGGATGCTATTCATAGTCAGCCTCCCCTCAACTTTTATACTCGTTTCCTGCAAAACGGCGAACTTCCTTTAGTTCAACACCATTGACCAATAGGCGCTCGGCAAGGGATTGGGATACATACCCCAGGCGTTTGTGATTTCCTACAACCTCTATTATTCTTCCGGCCTCGTCTTTTTCGTAGTGGTCTACATCATATTTAAAAAGGGTATTGCCTGTGACCTCACCGTTTTTCACCCCTGTGGCCTCGAATATTTCGATATACTTGCGGGATTTATCGGGGAGCTGCATTTTAAAAAGCATGATCGGAAAGGCTTCCACGATGTTTTTGAGCAGTCTTTCCTCCGACAGAGAGGTTCCGGCTTCCAGACACATCGTAAGGATTCTTTCATAGGCTGTTCTGGCACTATTTGCGTGCAGGGTGCTGACGATGGTGTGTCCTGTCCTTCCTGCCTCCTGAACTGTCAGTGCTTCCTTTCCCCTCATCTCAGCCGGGACAAGGATTGCAGGATGGAGCCTTAAGGACAGCTTTAACAGGTCAAGCATGGTGATGGGGTTAGGTTCTTCCTTCGTTAAAAGGTGAATGACATCATTAACCATGACGCCGTTTTCATCCAGCTGTACCAAGGTGAGCTCTCTTGTGTCTTCAATGGTTACAATTCTTTTATCGCTTGAAATACAGCTTAAGATATATCCCATATCGGAGGTTTTTCCGCTGCCGGTTGCCCCGGCGATGGCTAACGATATGCCGTTGTTGACGCAGAGGGTGAGAAAGTCCAGTTCCTCTGCTGTTGCCGTCCCCCAGTGGATAAGGTTCTCTCTTGTGATATAGGACGGCTTTTGCTTTCTTATGGAAGCAATGGCACCTGCATCAGGGTCAACGCACGGTACAATGGCACCAGACATACGGATTCCTCTGGATATGAAGCTGTCGCCGATGGGCTTTGAGCCATCCAATATGACATTGCCGAACCGGCTCATTTTCTTGGCGATGTTTGAGCAAGCCTCCGGACTGCTGAAAGTGACCGGGAGCCGTACCTTTTGATCTTTATATAAAACCCAAATGCCGTTGCAGCCGTTGACATTGATTTCTTCAACCTCGCTGTCCTTAAGGTATTCAGATAAAATCCCTATGCCCGCCATATCGTTGTAAACCTGGTCTACCAGCTCGGAGATGTTTTGAATCCCCTTTGCCACCATCCGCTCACTGTTCAAATACTGCATGATAAGATTTTTGAGCTTTCCCTCAGCTTCCTCTGAATAAAGCACTTGGGCCAGCTCGGTAGAGTGGTTTTTAGAGATGATCCGCTGCAGCTTATCCAAAATATCGCTGTAGTCCTGGGCCTCAAGATTGTTCTCCCCGCCGTCGGAACGCAGCTTGTTTGCCTTGTAGATCAACTCGTTTACCGAAAACTTGTTATTCACTTTCCTTTACCTCCGCAGATTTCAGCTGAGATTTGCTCCAGAACCTTGCTGTAGCTACTGCATCTCCTGTCCTTGAAGAAATATATCGGTGTTCCGGCGTTTTCAAGCTCACTTGCCCGTTTTACAAATGGAAGCTCATGAGCAAAGGAAAGTTCTATCAGGCTTTTAAAGGTTTCGTCGCAGAAATCACCGTTAGGAGTTTGCATTATATTGATTTTCTTGTCGGCGATATGCAGCTCTCTTACAAAATCCTCTACACCCTTATGCCACATTTGCGCAGCAATAGATGGCTTATGCAGGGTATATATCCTTTCTGCCATCCAGAGACCTACGCCGGATACCGGATTTGCAATATCCTCAGCGCCATCAACGATGAGGATATCAAACACTAATGAAGCCGCATTAATCAGCTTTTCCACACTTTGAAGGGATACGCTGTCACAAAGAAGTCCGGTGTAGTGATTTGGCACCGACAGGAAAAACAGGTTTTTGTTTTCCTCATACTCTGAAAACTTCTCTCCAATGTTGGGGTTATCATCATTTAACCCATGGAACAAACCCTTGTCAGGCGGGATACTTTGACCAAAGAATATTTGCAAATTGCCATATATCAGATTGGAGGAGATAAGCCCAACAAGGCGGTCACGGCTTGCCAAAGCACAGGCCAGATTGACCGCAAAGGTAGTTTTTCCGCTGTTGTCCTTGCCCCAAACGGCTACTAGCTTACTGCCCATCGCCAAGTCCTCTTTTCTCAAATATGAAATGCAGTTTGCCTGTGTACTCGGCTTCAATAAGCTTTACTGCCTGTGCTTCGGTGACAATAAGGGTGACGGTCTTGGGTACAGGGTCTAAAGATGGACTCTTGTTATCCGCCTGCTGCTGATCTCTCACCTGTTCAGTGCTTTGTGTGCGGGAATTTTCCACACTGTAAACCTCAAGGCTTTTAAGCTCAGGGTATACCATTACCTTTGGAGAAGTACCTTGCTCCGTATTTGAATTTTCTTTTTGATTGAGAAAGACGGCAACCGTCACAAAGTCACCGCTTTTCAGATGCGATGAGAGTCCTGCAGCTATACTCGGTACACTGACTGTAACAAGGCGTTTATTGTCCTTGACAATGCGGTCCAATTGCTCATCGGTGACAAAATTGCCTATCTTTTGGGGAAACAGATAGTCTCCCTTGGCAATGTAGGTCTTTGCAATCTTGCCGATTATCGAGTTTTTGTCATTTATGATGTTACCCGGCAGTCCGTATTTCCCAACTTCGACTTCAGCAAAATGTTTGCTTTGTATCTTCGTGCCTGCCTGGATATCCTCTGCAGCCCGCAGCACCATCACCGTTGCACTCTTGCCCCCATAAAACTTTGGCAGGAGCAAAAAGGAAATAGCTCCTGCCAAGACAATGCAAAGAATGCTTAAAAATATCCGGTTCTTAAAAATTCTCAAGACATCTTCATCCTTTCCTAAAGGTATTTGGCAGAGTATTTCTCATTCAAAATACTCCGCAGCCTTGACGCTTTTCACAAACTCCCCAACCTCGTCAATGGACCCGGCCAGGGTATATCCGAGAATGGAAGCCAGCACCCTGCGGTGGTATTTACCGTACCTGCTGGCGCGATAATCCAATATGGCGACTACTCCCGTATCGGTTTCGCTGCGGATCAGCCGTCCAAGACCCTGCCGGAGCCTGGCAATCATCACCGGGAAGGCATACCTGTCAATGAATTGGGAAAGAGAGGAAAAGTCCTTCTTTTTGTACTCCATGATGGGTGACGGTACGGGAAAGGGCAGATTGATCACGATGATTGAAGACAGGATATCGCCGGGGAAGTCCACGCCCTCCCAAAAGGAGCCGGAAGCGAAAAGGACACCGTTTCGGCTTTTTCTAAACGCCTCGGCGGTGTTCTTTGTCCCCTTGTGCATGGTAATAAGGGGGAATTGGGTGATTCTGTCCTTCAAAAGCTCATGCACAGCCGACAGTAGCTTGTAAGAGGTGAACAAAATGGCGGTATGGCCGTAGGTGGCCTCCACCAGCTTTTCAATTTCATCCGAAACGGCGGTTATGTACCGCTCGTCGTTTTTATCGGGAAAGGGTATTTTCTCGGAGAGATAGAGCCTTGTGTTGCTCTTATAGTCAAAGGGTGAAGGTGTCCGTATCTCCGCCAGCAGCAAGGAAGACAGTTTGCCGATGCCTGTCTGCTCCTTGAAAAAGACGTAGCCTGTGTCATCGGTCAAGGTGGCCGAGGTCAGTATTTTGGAGGCCATGCCTTTCCACAGCACCTCATAGAGCAGAGCTTCCATGTTGGTGGGGATGGCGGCAAGTTGCCACAATCCATCGTCGCCCTTCTCCAGCCAGTAGATGATATCCTTCGGCGCCAGAAAGGTTTCAATTCCGCCGCTGATTTCCCGGTGCAGGTGCCCAAGCTGCCGACAGCAAGCGATATCCTGAAAGCAGGCCCGGTATATCCCATCAAGGCTGGTCTGCAAATCCCACATGGCTTGTTTGACGGCAGCATTTAGCTTCACGTTTTTCTGCCGGTTTTCCTCCGTTTCATCCGTGGGCAGGGTTTTCTCAAGCTCCATAAACAGCCTTTGGTTATGAAAGGCCAGGTCATCGCTTAACAGATAGGCTTTTTTGTGATATGCCTTGTTGCCGGTGGTGTGGTTGTGGAGGATTCGGATAAACTCACCCGTCAGACTGCTTGAAAAGCTCTCTCCCAATATCTGATAGGCGGCGTCCAGGAGCTTATGGGCCTCGTCTATGATATGTACGCCGCATTTCGGTATCAGGGGGGAAAGCCCCGAATGCTCCCGCTGCGCATTGGCAAGATAGTAATTGTGGTTTGTCACCTGAAAGGTATAACCGTCCGATCTGGCGCGGCTGATATGGTCGATATACCGACACCTTTTGTAGTAGGGGCAATTGCGGCCGCAGTCCCTGGGCACATTGATTTTGCGGACCACATGCTGTTTTATGTCGGGGTAGGCGTCCAGGTCAATATTGCCCTGCTCCAGTGTCTTTGCTTTCAGCTTTTGATAAAGCCTGACATCTCTTGAAATATCGCTGTTTGCAAGATAGCCCATGAAATCCGCGTAGCGTTCCTGGCACAGATAATGCTCCTTTCCCTTTCGAAGTACAGCGGTAACGGGGCTTGCGATGATTTTATACTCCATCAGTATCCTAGAAAGGTCTGGGATGAACTTCCTTATGATAGACTGCTGTAAATCAATGCTGGAGGTGGTGATGGTAATGGGCGTCGGGCTCATCGGACCGGCAAAAACATAGGGGCTCGTCCGTCTTTCCTTCCCCTCATACAGACCATAGACAATGGCAGCCACAAGGTAGGCAAGGGTTTTTCCCGTGCCTACCTCGGCTTCGCACAGGGCGACCTTTTTATGCCTCATGCTCTCGAACATCATCACCGACAGTTCAAGCTGCTTGTCCCGCACCACATAGCCGTATTCCGGCATGAGCTGCCTGAATATGGCTTCAATCACAATTTGGGGCTGTGGTGGCAGCACAAACTGATATACCTTGCAATGGAGTATCTTTTTAACAAGGCCCGGATAGTCTGTTTCGGAGAACACAGCTTGGCTTGTCGCCAGCACGACTGACTTCTCGGTGGCGTAATTCAGCACGGAATAAGTAAATCTCTTTCCTGAAAATCGGAAATAGACAATATACCTGCCGTCCAGGGTAAAGAAATAGTTGCTGTCAGCCTTTATCCTCCCGGCCAGAATGTACCTTTCCAGAATAGAATAGTCTCTCGTCGTTATATCAAACATTATTTATCTCCCTTGAATTTACGAAAATATGAAAATGTCTGGCGACAGAATGGTGCGCCGGAGCACCAATGGTTTTGAAAACACATCAAGGCGTCAATCGCTTTGTGTCCCGGCGCAATAGTTCTGCCGTCATACAAAAATGGCAAAAATATATGTATCATACTTGTTCACAACGTCCCTGATACAAGGGTATGTACCGGTTTGCTCCTTGCTGGAGAGCAACATATCAACTGGCATGGGTATCAGTTTCCAACCCAAACCGGCCTGATCCCGTCATTCATCGCGGGCTGCCCAATGCGGTGAGGCGTTCAAGGCAGAAGTATCATTGTGTATCCCTTTCCCCGTCATCGCCATTCAGCCCGCAACAGGCTGATTCAAAGCCGGGAGTAATCGCTCGCATTCCTATGGAATGGTCATGGCGTTCCCGCTTATGTGGCTTGCCGCTTCTAAGCGGCGGGAAAGGTGGCTTTTCCGATACACCGTATATGCACTTGTCAAGGAACAGCGAGGGAGATAATAAAAATAACCCCTCACTTCTTTAAGGAAAAAAGTGAGGGGGTGTACGGATTTATTTTTTATTTTTCTAAAAGTTTTTCAAGTTTTTTTAGGATTCTTCTTTTACGGTCATTGATCGTCATCAAAGGTGTTCCTGTTTCCACTGATAATTTACGTTCACTTTTGCCCTTGAAAAACAACGAATAAATCAGCAGCCGTTCCTGTTCGGTCAGCATTTCCATCGCCACGGTCAACCTGGAAAGCATCTCGGCCTTGATAAGCTTGTCCTCCGCAGATTCCTGTGTCTGCGCTAATAAGTAATCTATCTGAATGCCTTTTTCCTCGCATTCTTCATAGGATAGATTATTTCGCTCGGAAAGCTTGTCCAAATAGGATTCGCGCTCTTTATTTTGATAATATGCCTTGTAAACTTCCTCGGTTACCGGGATTCGCTTCTTATTGACAAGCAGGGTGTATGTTTTGTCCTCCTGCATTTTGATTTCCTCCGTTTCTGATTTGTGAATTTCTCAAAACCAGAAATGGAGGGAGGAGAGCGGCACCCTACCGACTTGGCAAGGGTGTCAAAGTATTTAATTGCAATCTGCGGTCGAAAATTTTGATTTTTTGTCAAATAAAAAAACGCAATTTGCGACAAACAAATTGCGTTTTTATGGCTTGTATGAGGTGTATTGAATTGTAAAATTGTTGGTGTCTGCGTGGAAGTCCGCAGAGATCTAAGGTACCTATCCGTGTCGGAGAAATTGATCTCTGCATGATAAGTGCCTTTGTATCTTCTTAGTTCAGCTACTCTAGCCTTTCTATTATTATTAAAATTCCATTTGCCATTTGCCAGCACCTCACTCACATGAAATGAAAAATAAGGCTGTAACGGTCATATTTTATTGAAATATGTCATTGTATTACTGGCATCAAATTATGAAATTTCCTCGTTAAGTCTAAAACGCAAAAACCTGCCACTAAGGGCAGGTTTAGACCCGTTGTCTCTGCGGTAGCCAGGCTATCATAGTGCTGGTAAGCACCTTAGACCCTATGGCTTTGCGTCCCTGTCTTTTGACAGGTTTGCCCTTAGCGCTGATAATTTAATTGTTATTTATAACAACGCAACAATTATTTGTGTTGAGAAGAAACACCGAAGGAATCTTTCATCCATAATAGATTGAGTTTATGAATAAATTTACTCTTTTTCGTTTATCAAGGGAGTAAATTTATCCCGGCGGGATGACCGCATGTCCAACCCGAACTGGTCTAATCTGGCCTCCCTCCGACTGACATTGTATAATTCACAAATTCAGAAAGAATCGCCTAGATACTTAGACACTTGTCATCTATGCCCTCATTATATCTAGGCGAAAGAGAAGGTATGTCAGATCCTGCCTAGGGAATCCAACATAAGGGATTCGCTAAGTGATAATCAACTTTGAGCTTGTCTTTTTTTACTAACAAAACGTCCAATAGCAAAAGTTATTAAACCTATAACTAACACTCCTACAAACGCCGATAAAAGGAAACCAAGCGCCTGTTGCCAGAATGTTTGGTCGTATCCTGCAATGCCATAGTCTTTGAGTACTGCATGATTCCAAAAATCACCAAATTTTTGGAATCCCTCTGGAACAAATCCGAGTCTTGACTGTATGTCCTCTCCGCCCCATTCTCCCCAAGCAGTTCCTGATGCCAGAAGCCTCAATGGAGTAAATACAGCAATGACCAATAACCCAATGACATACTTTCTTAAACTAAAAGAAGGATTTTTACTTTCTGAATTATTCCTCAGTTCAATAAAGCTGGATCGGAACGTTGCAAATAAGCAATGACCATTGCAGTTACCACAGCCTCGACCGGCCCTGCTACGATCGCATGAACAAAAAGCATTGCCGATACAGCCACACTCAGTCCATAGGGGCTATAAAGCGGAGTCCCGTTAGCTGTATGACAATAGGGGAATGTTCTTAGCACTTAGTGTTTTAGAGGTTTTCTTAGCTGCAATTGCTAAGACAGATGCACTTACAATCCCCATCACATCTGTTTGTGGACTCAATACCCGTCTGGAATATGCATACTAAAACTCTTCCTCTTTCTCTTATTTGAGCGAGTGCTTCATTTTTGTGGTTAGGTATTTATATTGACACACCTTCCTTTCAGGCAAATAAAAAAGACCACAAAGTAGACTCTAACGAGTCAAACCTCCATGGTCTTTGCAAACACCTTCATGGTCTTGCTCTGCAATATCATTTTTCAATAATATAACAAATATTCTACAATCACTTGCAAAATCCTGCCAAATAATTCCTTGTTATAAAATTAATAATTTTCACTTAGGGATCACGACAACCTTATCAATCTTTAGGATCGGTCAATAGTTGATAGTTATTTTGTAGTACCATAACCTGCTTCCCACAACATACTTCCATGACTTGGCAACTTCGAATTAATGAAGGAAAAAGTTGGAACAACAAGGGCGGATGAGTTTAACAAGGCTGATTCTACTGAATCGGTTTCAGGATTTTTACTCTTGTGATAGTTTTTGTAACACTATAGACTAGGAGCAAAGCCAATATCTCTTCATGGTAATGGTAGTGCCAATATCCATCACCTTCATCTAATAGCTGAAATATAGGAGGCAATTTAATGAGACATCAATATCCACTGGGGATATTTTCTTGGTTTGGTTTTGTACTTCCTTTTCAAGAGAGGATCAGATTAATCAAAGAAGCTGGATTTGCCGCGACCTCTATCTGGTGGGAAGATGAAGACACTCCATGGCGGGTCAAGAAGGAGAGTATGCCTCAGTTGGTCAGAGATATGGGTTTAGTATTAGAAAATTTGCATGTCCCTTATAATAACTCTAATGCGTTGTGGTCAGAGCACGAGTACGTGAGATTCGAATTTATCCAAAGACATATCCGGTGGCTTAATGATTGTGCAAACCATCATATACCGATGATGGTCATGCATTTGACAGAAGGCGTCAACCCTCCAGCGCCAAATGATTATGGCGCAAAAAGCTTGTTAGAACTCGTGAAGCTTGCCGAGGAACTTGGGGTAATGATCGCCATCGAAAATACCCGAAGAAGTGATAATGTTCCCTATTTGCTCTCCAAAATTCAATCGAACTACTTGGGTTTTTGTTATGATAGTTCTCATCACTTTCTATCGGACAAACAGGACTTCAATCTACTTGACAATTTTGGAGAGCGGCTTGTAGCGACTCATTTGTCGGATAATGACGGACTCGAAGACCGGCATTGGTTACCTGGGCATGGCATTATTGATTGGGTTATGGTAGCCCAACACTTTCCAACGGGTTATCCAGGGTGCTTGACGCTGGAAGCTTATCCGACGACTGAGGAACACGAGGAGTCTCCTGAAAACTATCTTAAAAGAGCCATTCAAAAAGTAAAAAATGTGCGCGATCTATTAGACATAGAAGGTTTACCCAGGTAGCGTGGATGCACATAGTAGCTTTTTCACCCACGGAGTTGAACGTGATTTTGAAGGCGGAGTTATTGACTTGGATTTTCTAGGATCTGAGTTTTTTTCTAAAAAGATACTTTTCGCGTCTTTTTCTAAGTTGTCTAACCCAATTGCCATTGTCTTCATACATCTCACCCCCTAGTGTTCTAATCATACGTGTGCCATTTACCGTCTTAGCCTCAGGTACACCGTAAAAGGAATTGGTTAACTGAGTAAGTATTGTAATTACTCGATTTTTTCTCACGATGAGCACGACCTGCTGACCCTCTTGTGTAGGATCTGGGGCTAAATAGTACTTAGTGCCTCTTTTCATTTTGTTCAATATACAAGCTACCTCATCAGCGTCCTCAAAAGAAACCTCGTGAGCAGTTTGTAACCACTTCTCCATAAAGCGGTTAACTATGAGTGGGTCTAACCCAAGTCTGCAGACAACACCTTCTAAGCTATGAACTGTGGCTGTAATCATGACATATCGCTCCATCCACTAAGTTATTTACACATATGTACGCTTTATAATTAGAAATACACTTCTCAAGTGAAGCACTATCACAGCTTCCTAAGCATATGCTCATTCCATCAAGCCAAATTTAGTTTTTATTCGGTCTAGCTTTTTTAGCCAAGGTTTTGCCAACACAAAAAGAAAGATTAGGGTTGATACTGCATGAGTAAAATCAAACCAAAAACTTGATATGTAAGCCGCTACTATAGCCTGCCAAGTAATAGGATTGATAAATCCGATAATATACCAGAGGTTCATGACCCATCCAAAGGCAAACCCGGCTACTAGTCCATAGATTGATAAGCTTAATTTCCCTTTGAGAAAACCTGCATTTTTCAATATCCCTGCGACAAAACCGATCATCCCCCAACAGAACATTTGCCACGGGGTCCATGGACCTTGTCCAAAAAATAAATTCGAGGCCACTGCCGCTGTCGCACCTGTCAAAAATCCTGCCTCAGGTCCAAACGCCATAGCGCTGATAATTATAATGGCTGAAGTCGGCTTAAAATTGGGAATTGGGGCAAAAGCAACCCGTCCTAAGGCCGCCAGAGCAGCCATGACAGCAATAACTACCAATTCTCTGGCTTCCGGCCTACGTTTTTCAAACCTTAAGAAGAAGGGAACCATCGCCACGATCACAAATATCACACTTAATAAACCGTAGTTCTTATCCCCGTTTAACGTAGATAGCATCAACAACAACGGTAATAAAATGATTAACATAATTCTTACTACTTTTGTGTATTTGCTTATATGCTTAGCTTGCATAGTGCAATCACGTCCTCACAAGTCACTGCCTTGGGGAATATTCCTCTGGCCATCCGGTTGGCAGCTGTCGTATAAAAATTGTTTCCTGCAAAAAACTCCTTCGCTTTTCCTTCTGATACAATATTTCCGTCAAACATCATGGCACATTGATCAGCATACTCCGCCGCAAATTCGATATCATGAGTTACAATAACTATCGCAACATCTTGGCCGCCTAACTTTTTTAAGATTTCACCTAATTCTTCCTTAGACTCTGCATCAAGCCCCTTGGTCGGCTCATCTAATAACACAATTTTGGGTTTTAATAATAAAAGCTTGGCGAGTGCCACTTTTTGCTGCTCTCCACCACTTAAATCATACGGATGTCGTTCAAAAAATTTAGTGATTCTCAATTCTTTGGCAATCCTGTCAATTTCAGCGCTTAGAGTATCCTTATCCAGTCTAAGCATCATTGCCGCCTCTTCCAGATCCCCTAAGACAGTATCACAAACAAATAAAGCGGCTGGATTTTGAGGTAAGAGAGCAAGATTGTTTCGATAAAGTTCTCCAGCTTGGAAAGCCTCTATTTTTTTACCGTTAATGACAACCTTTCCTCGATACTGTTTTAGTAATCCTGAAATCACGCCTAGCATGGTCGTTTTACCGGTTCCGTTGCCACCTAACACACAGAGTATTTCCCCCGAGTAGGCCTTAAGCGAAAATCCCCGCAAAATGTCATCCCCTGCCTTGGAATACTTAAACCATATTTCTTCCGCTGCAATGACAGGCTTTTGCTTTTGAGCTCGATCTTTCACTTGATCATCGAAGATTTTCTCGACTGGGGTCATATATTCAGCGAGCCATTTTCTCCCGTCCCGCACGCTTAAAGGACAATGATTGCCCAAACTTATCTCGCTATAAATCCGAATTGCAGATGGCAATCCTTTAAACATAGTCTGTTTATGATGATTATTGGCTAATAGTTTGGCTGTTTGCTCTGGTGTATCAAAGCAAACGATTGCTCCTTTTTGCATGACCACAATTCTATTAGCCATAAGGAATACTTCTTCAAGTCTATGTTCTGTTAAAATGACGGTAACTGCTAATTCTTTATTTATTTTAGCGATCGTTGCTAAAAAATCTTGAGCCGCAATGGGATCGAGCTGAGCCGTTGGTTCGTCCAAGATTAGCAGCTTTGGTTGCATGGCCATCACCGAGGCTAAATTCAAGAGTTGTTTTTGTCCGCCGGACAATTCGTCAACCGATTTTCTAAACCAGCCATCGATGCCAAAGAAGCTGGCCATTTCGGCCACCTTACGACGAATTTCGGAAGTACTTATCCCTAAATTTTCCAGACCAAACGCCAATTCATGCCAAACGGTATCTGTCACCAGCTGATTTTCTGGATTCTGCATCACAAATCCAATTTCAGAAGCCGCCACTCTTTGATCTAATTTTTCAATATCTACCCCTCTATAATATAACGTACCCACCTTACTACCATGCGGTGTAATCTCACGCTTAATATGCCGTAAAAGGGTGCTCTTGCCACAACCTGACTCGCCACATACTAAAACAAACTCGCCTTCCTTAATCTCTAAGTTCACACTTTCGAGTGCTCTTTCCTGGGTATTAGGATAGGAAAAGCTCAAGTTTTCTATTTGTAAGCACGCCATTTGCAGCTCTCCCTTACTTCAATAATAATCGGCAAAAACGCTAATACTGCAAATACTATATATAGGACAATAACCTGGGGTGATAAATTCAAAGGTCTGATTGACGGATAAAATTGCATTGTCCCGTATCCTGCGAAATACCCCACAAAGCATATGCCCGCTAGTACGCTAATCAGGCCTAATAACAAGCCATCCCGCTTATCAAATTTAAAGAGTGAAAAAGTCGTTCTGTTTTTTAGTCCATACCCTCTAGCCTTCATTGAATCTGCCGTTTCAAGCGCATCCTCCATTGACCAGCTCAGCATTATGGATATGACTCTCATGCCCTTTTTAACTCTCTCACTTAGACTTCCTGTTCTTTGATCCAACCCTATTGTATGTTGAGCATTAGATATGGTTTTCAGTTGATATTTTAACTTGGAAATCATTCTAATGGTCATTGTAATCAGCAGGGCTGCCGCCGGAGTCAGCTTGGCAAACAAATATAAAAATTTATCCGCTGTAATAACTTTACTGTAACAAGAGAACCAGGCCAGAATGGCGATCAGAGACGCCGCCGAACATATTCCATACAGTATAGCTTCTAAGGTAATGGGATTGTCCATGAAGAGAAACAACGTTGTTCTTCCTCGATGATTAAATAAAGGATTGCTAACTGCGATTAATAAAAACATGGGGAGGTAAACTAAGAGACTTAACTTCACGCCCCTTCCCCCATTCAAAATGAAAGAGAAAATTAGGGCTGAAATTAAGGTTACCCCCAAAAAAACCGGCTGCATAAAAAGCATCGTAAAAACTACCATTACTGCAAAAAACACAAAGCTTACTGCTGGATGAAACGCTGAGAATGCTCTGTTCAAAGGCTGCTCTCTCCCTTACTTCCGTAGCCACTTTCGACCCTCTTCACTCTCCCGATCACTTCTGGCCTAAATCTCTGCCCATATTACAGGTATAATTCCATTCAATGGTGTCACCATTCTTAAGCTTAGTTTGGTTACACCCAAAGTTCGCATACAATTTGTTGACACAATACATCCATCCGCTTAAAGGTCCGCCGTCAAGCTCATAAAGATTATTAATCCCTTTAATATAAGCTGTTCCATTGGAACCTTCATACTGCATCTGAATATTATTTTCGCGAACGACTATCTTCAATACATCAAACACAGTTTCTCCCTCTTTAAACTCTACTTTTGTGGGAGGCAAAATGATTCCATTAGCAGGAACGACATCTTTAAATTTTTCCTGCTTGTCGAGACCCTTAGCAACTGCAGTAGAACAGTTGATCGCAATAGTTACTGCTGGCTTGTCTGTATTTTCAGGTTGTATTGGAATCGGAACTTGAATTGTCGGTGTTGGCGTGGAAGGATTAGCTTTGATAGTCGTCGTGAGTGCCGCTGTGGTTTTAGAAGGATTTTCTTGACTTTGAGCGCTATCTATTGTCTTAGGCAGATCTGCTTTGATTGGTTGATCAACTTGGGATTTACTGCTATCTGCTGAATTATTTTTGTTTTCTGGCCCAAGAGAAGTATTGTTTGATTTAGTTGCTTCCATATTGCTTGATACCTTATTCACGCTGTCCTTAGGCAACCCAGATGCAGTTTGATTATCTACGCCACACCCCGTCAAAAGAAGAGCCACTACTAACAGAAACATGGCAAGAAGCGATGCTAGCTTTTTCAAATTATAGTCCTTCCCTCACACATTTTCTTATATATGAGGGTCCGTATTCCTGATCATAGATTATCCAATGTTAACGGACCCTCATATATTAGGCACTCAATTACTCTTGTCCTTAATCGTTACCCCTATCACAACAAATTTAGCTTCCGGTAACTGGCATAACATTCAGATTCATTATGCATCCGCCAAGGCTCCTAGCGTTCGAATGAACATAGTTCTAGTCTCCAGTATTACCAGTATTATTCAGAAGAGATCTGAACCGTCAGGGTTTTCTAAGGACGAAAATCATATAAGGAAGTCTTTCCATCCTTTAATCTGACATAAGAGGCTAAGGCCAGCAGGGCTTGCTCGGAAGCAGTGTTATCCGAATTCCCCGTTAATAGATGTTTAAAACCACCGTCCGCGGATCTAAATTGAAGCAAGGCACTCAATAACGTCTTGTTATTTTTAATGAACATCGAGTTGGTATCCATATCGATCCCTAGCGACGACAAAGCAATCATTGTTTGGCTAACACTTTCACTACTCTCTGTGCCCCCGGATTTAAATCCTCCCTCCGAATCCTGCAGTGCGCTTAAACAAGCTAACGCCTTATTCACAACAGCCTGCACTTCCGGATGGCTGTCTGAATAGTAAGGGGCTAAAGCCTGAAGAGCCATCGCCGTAATATCCGGATCACTATCACCCGTTCCGTCCAGGGAGAATCCTCCATCAGACAATTGCTTGTTCAGAATGATTTTTAGTAATTTTTCTGGCGTCCATTGAGCAGTCGAAGGTAAATTATAATCACCGCTGTTCAGAGTAAGCAGGGCAAAAATCGGCCCATTGATGCCCTGAGCTTCAATATCAGGATAATTGGCGATCTCAGCAATCAAGTCCTTGCCACCGAAATTGCGGGGATCTCCTTTGGCTGCTTCTACTGCCAAGCACATTCTGGCTAGGTTGGTCACTTTCCGTGTGACGGAGTTCCAATCTTGGCCAAGGTACTTCTCGTTTTCCGCCAGATAAGAGGACAAGCCATCGTTGAGGTTCAGCTGACCCAGTCCGACAGTGGGCCAATTATAGACCGTAGGATCAATAATTTCACCTGAAGCAGCCTGCTTAAAGGCCGCTTGAATAGTAGCCTTTTCCCAGACTGCCAAACCACTGATAGTTTCATCCACCTGCTGGCGGGTTGTAGCTCCTTCCTGAGGCCGAACTAAATTAGGAACTAGCGTACGCAATTTGGTTTCTTGATCTGCGCTGATAATCCCGGTCCCTCCCACAATGACCAGATCGGAAGTCGTTCCTTTGTGGGCGGTTAGGAAACTTGAAGCGGCTTCTGGTATGGTATTATCAACCATAATAACCGGAGAGAAAGAATGCGCAGCCAAATTCCCCGCTGTTAAGGCATCGGCAAAATTTAGACCTGTCACTACATAAACCCGGTCCGTATTAAGACGTAACCCCTGGGCTATGGCCGTTGAAGTCGCATAACGGTCACTTCCAGCATAACGTACCACTCCTGGCAAACGCTGAGTAATAGTTTCCGGGATGACGTTACTGCCGCCCACCACAATGGTGGAACTGACTTTTTGCGCAGCCAGTGCTTGAACTGTGGGATCTGGAAGAACCGTCCGTTCCGTGAAAAGAATCGGGATTCCCTTGTAGGCAGCATAACTGGATACAGCTAGAGCATCCGCATAACTATTTTCACCACCATTGGCAATGATGGCCTTCCCTGTTGTACCCAAAGCAGTGGCAAGCAGAGCTGCCGTGCTATAACGGTCCCGTCCGCCGTAGCGCAACACATTGTCCGCTCCGTAGACTTTTTCCAGTTCAGCTTGGATAGCCTGGGAAATGACGGCTGTCCCGCCGATTAAGGTAATCTTTTTCGACCCCAATTTTTGTATTTCTGCCAGAGTCGACGGGGTAAGAGTGTCTGTCTCCGTTAACAGGATAGGAGCGTTGAGCTTAAAGGCCAAGGGAACTGCAGCCAAGGCATCAGAAAACGCATAGGCATTAACCAAAACCACATTGTCTGCTCCAGCTTTCCAGCCCTGTGTGGCCACCGCATTGGCTGTTTGGAAGCGGTCAAGGCCGGCCAAACGCTTAGGCACACTCGAAACATCTGCCATGACAGCATACGTAGAAAAGTGATAAGTAGGCACGGATAGGGTCTTGGTGATCGGGTCAAAAACGCCGCCCAACTTAACCCAATCGTTTTTGGCCGTATTCCACCAATAGATGGCCAGTTGTTGGGTCGTGATCCCGGTGGGAAGATCTCCAGAGGCGACAGGGAAACTAATCTCAACGGGCGCATTAAACTGAACAGGCTCTGCCTGTTCAGCACCTGTCGAGTTTTCAAAGCCAAACTGGCGCTGGAACTTAAGAGGATTGATGACTATCGCGCCTGTGTCGGCCTTAGGTGGAGTCGTCACCTTACCTATCTCGACTGTGAATTTAACCGGAGTACTCTGATTACTTAACGCTCCTGGCGGCACAGTCAGCTGAACTCCGTCCGCTGCCTGCAGGACCACCTGCTCTGTACCAGCCGGACTTACAGTGGGAGTGTTGTCTGGGAGTCTAGCCCCGGCCTGTTGCTGGGCCGTGACATTAGTTAAGACTGCCAAGGCGTCCTGATTAGTTTGGCTGTTTGATCCAGTTGAGCCAACCGGATTAGTGACTGTTGGCTGGGCTGGAATTGGGCTAACACTGGTAGCTGTTCCTGCACCGCTGTTATCCGGAGCACCTATGTCTTTGCCCATATTGGTCGTATACTGCCAAACCACTACGTCACCGTTTGTCAAAGTAATTGACGCTGCACTTACACTCGGATAAGCACCATTTACTGAATACATCCAACCGCTGGAAGGACCATCAGTACCTGCGTTGATCCCATTAATCCCCGTAACATAAGAACCTGACCCAGTAACAGCCGCTTGGCCGAGCGTCTTTATCAGAACGGAATAAACCGTATCCCCACTTTCCAAGGGCACGGTTGTCGACGAGAGAATAGTTTGTCCATTCTTTCCGGCAACTGTCAAAGTAATATTACTTTGGACAGGCGGCTGCGAAGAAGTTCCGCTGCCTGACGGCGTGGAATCAGAAACCGTGATCTGCAAAGCCTGATGATTGCCAGCACTGAAGATAAAATTCAGTGTTGTTGTTCCTGTCGCTTGTTGGGCTAGGTAACCTTTAGCAATAGTTACAGTACTGCTAGTGGCCGATACCGTATAGTCGCTCCCAACCGTCAGCGTAGTCCCGCCATTGGTTATACTGGTTAAAGTATGTCCGTTAAGAGTCATTGCTATTGGCACATCGGCTTGATTTGCAGTATTCTTGTCAAAAACAGCCGTCACAGGCGTTATTGTACTGTTATTATTTCCCTGGGTACTGCTTTCTTGCAGCCTCTGCCAGACTGATTTATGGGCAAATAGATCCCCCAACGCAATCAAGGACTGATAGGTTGCCATAGCATCAGTTTTTCCTGGATTATAAGGAGAGTAAAATGACCCGTCGGCTAACTGAAAACTTAGCAGGTCATCAAGCATGGTTTTCCCGTTCTTTTTCCAGCTATCCGATAAAGGATCTTCACCGACAGCTACCAAACCCGAAATCACTGTAGCTACACTGTTGGGATTATCTGTTCCCCAGGAAGCAAATCCTCCTGTATTCTGTTGAATACTCTTCAAATAAGCTTTAGCGTTATTGATAGCAGTCTGAACACCAGTTACCGTTTGATGGTTGGCCAGAGCCAGCAGGGCCATCCCTGTTTGGTCAGGATCACTAGTGTTGTAGTCTGTTGAGTAAAAAAAAGCTCCGTCCGAATTTTGATATGTCAATAAATTTGATATTGCTTTTTCTTGCTCATACGGTGTTTTCGCAGCATCCAGAGCCACCATAGCCCAGATTTGGTCGCTTGAAGTTAGACCTAAGGAACCTGGGAATACACCTGTACTGCTGTCCTGTGTCGCCTTCAGCTCTGACAAGAGGTTACGTCCGTTTAGAGTATTGCTCGGATCTTCTCCCTTGGCCAGTGTTCCCAGAATATTTCCAGCAAGAATAGTTTTGCTGCTGTCCCAACTGGTTTTACTGCCTTCCCCTGCACCCCAGAGTCCTACCATATCCCACCAGGTAGTGGCATTACTATAATTATTGCTGTGATAATAGCTAAGTACTTTTGTAAGACTGGTTGAATAAGCTGGAGTGGAATCAGAAACCGTTATCTGCAAAGCCTGAGGATTGCCGGCACTGAAGATAAAATTCAGTGTTGTTGTTCCTATCGCCTGTTGGGCCAAGTATCCTTTACCAATGGTAATACTGCTGCCGGTCGTTACTGTATAGTCGTTCCCTACCGTCAGCGGAGTTCCACCATTGGTTATACTGTTTAAATTATTTCCGTTAAGAGTCGTCGTTATTTGCACATCGGTTTGATGAGCAGAATTCTTGTCAAAAACAGCTGTCACAGGCGTTATAGTGCTGTTCTGATCTAATGCCGCATAAGCCGGTTTAGCCAAAGGAATTTGCACAACCAACATGGAAAGCATCATTACAGCTATCAACAGCCATGAATATAATTTTCGAAAATCTCTTTTCATTTCTATTTATCCCCCTCTACATGCCTATAGCTAAAGTATCTCCTCGTTGCTTTAGAAATTAAGAAGCCTCTCAACCGATCGGTCAAGAGGCTAAAAATACTGATAATCATAGATTGATGCCAGCACTTTTAACACCTCCCCCTATCGCTCGTAGAGTAGTTGGTGTCTAAAATACAGGCAGGTCTTCTGACTCTGGATCATCAATGTTTCGCGCCTTCCCAGACTATGCCAGTGGCCTTCACGAAACATTTCCCCATCACAGCGGCGGGACCGTGCAGGAATTGCACCTGCTTCCTTTTTAACCGAAGCACTCATGCTCCGATACCTGAATTTTTCATAAATTAAATTTTACGTTATCTCCTATGAGCTAGTCCATTGGTTTTCCGTCGGGATAATTCTTCGAGTTCGTCTTCAATATCTATGAACTTCACAAGCCACTGAATCCTCTGCTCCTTTTCCGAATTATACTTCCCTAAGATTTCTCCTCGCGCATCAAGCAACGCTTGCCTGTGCTCTTCCATCTCCTGATTCTTCTCTCGATCTCTCATCAGTCAGGCCTCCTTCAAGAGAAACAAAAAAAGCCTCTACAGAATACCTGTAAAGGGATATAGTGACTCCGCTAGCCGGATAATATACGCTGACTTCCCGACATAAACGACACCTCCCCTATCTTCCGTAGGTTCCTGTGTTGATCTGCAATGAGCAGGTTTCCTGGCTTTAGTTCATCATAGCCCCACGTCTTCCCAGAAAAAATCCAGTGACAATTTGTGAGGCAACTCCCTATTACAGTGGCGAGACCGCGTCAGATTTTACTGACTTCCCTTTTAAATTCTTTCCCTTAGAAAAGAATCACTCATTACCTAATATTTAATTGTCCTCATTATAACCTTAATTCTAAATTCTTGTAAACCCTGTCAGTACATAAATTTACAATTATTAGCACTGATTGTCAAACTAACTGATATATTGACTGGGTATTTCTATCCCCTATCTGACATAGTCATATCAAGGATGGGGGTGGGTTGGTGCAGTTCAATATTTACCAATTATTTGTTTCAACATTTATAATTCATATAATCGATACGTTTGCCTACTCTGTGCGGCTTAATTCTGTTAAAAGTCGGCAATTCGCCTTATCCAATACCCTCTTTAACCTATTCTATCTAATCTCTCTTACAGCACATACACTGCAAGCTCCTTTGTTTGGAGGTTTGATGGATAGTTCCATTAATCAAACTATCGACCCTCTTCCTACCATACGCAAGATCATTTGGGTAGCGACGGTAGGAACTTTTTTTGGCATAGTATTAACTCCCACTTTTTTAAAATTTTTTTCCAGAGCTGTAAAAAATCTTGAACGGTCTGGGTCTGTACCATTTGTTGTAATGGATGCTTTGAAATTTCGCAGTATCCGTAGATTTATTGAGAATGTTACTTTACCTTCAAAAAAGATGGTAAATAATCTGCCGTTTAAAAGAATACCTATTCAATTAATAGCTCTCAATTCTCTTGTCACCGGAATCTACACCATAGGGGTGATGTCAGCTTATTATGCTGCTTTACTTGTTGATGCCCAGCATCGCTTAGCGGCTTCCGCTTCGGCAGGAGTAATTAACAGTGCCGCAAATATTATCTTTATGCTCTTTGTTGACCCTAAATCTTCTATCATTACTGATCAGGCTTTAAAGGGGAATCGTCCCTACGAAGATGTCAAAGCGCTTGTCGTGATGTTGATGAGCGCCAAGCTAATAGGAACCATAATGGGACAAGTGCTCCTTACCCCAGTGGCCCATGCCATTGCAAATATTTATAAGTGATACTTTAGACTCCAATCCTCGTTCGGAAAATTAAAACTTCACATACCTTAGCCGACTTCAAACCCTCGAAAGGAGAAGGACAAATTCTGATAAGACCACTGAGTCAATCTCTGCAAATCCTGATTGCTCCTAGCTTCTCCGTTTCAAAAACTGCAGGATTTATTTAGAGGGTATAATCTCACCAATAGAGAGTCCTAGTCCTTAGAAATCAATTTTGGGCAATTCGTATCCACCCAATCCAGTAGTTCCTGGACATTATTCACAGTTAAACCACCATTTGTCTTGGTTCTCTTCACAAGGACTGTCTCAATCCCCAATTCTAAAGCTGCAGAGATTTTAGTATCGGTCCCACCAGCCGCTCCACTATCTCTGGTTAGGAGAATATCTGCTCCATAGAATTTCAACATTGCCTTGTTGATCTCCTTCGAAAATTGCCCTTGCATCGCTACGATATCCCTCGGAGAAATGCCCATATCTTGACACTTTTGGACTAAACGCCCTTCAGGAAGAACCCTAACAACTAATCGTGCAGAGCGAGCAAAGGTGCTTTGCACGATGCTTTCCAGTTGGTGGCTGCCCGTCGTCACGAAAATCGTTATTATTCGTCTTTTTGTTTCATGCATTGCACCGACTCGCAATTCTAACTGAAGCAAAGCTTCCTCCCACGTAAGAACTGGATATATTAATAAGCTGTCTGGAATGACAGTCTCTGGTCTTTCTAACCTAAGATAAGGAATGCCCTTTTGCTCACACCATTGGCGTAACGGGGCAAATTTTACACTGCTGGAAGGAGGGCTGGCATCAAGTATTAAGGAGGGCTTCTGCAAAAAAGCCTTTTCCGTCCATGTTTGTATTCGTTTAAACTCTATCCCCCTGTTTTTAAGACACTCACAGATTTCACGCGCTGCCGCCGTTTCTCCCAATAACATGATCATTATTGTTAGCCTCCATATACCCGTTATAAAAACAAGTGTAACTCTATACACGCCTAATGTGTATGGGATATATGACACCTTTGTTTATTACTAATGTGCATGTCTATGATATATGCCGGGAGTATGTTGGTGTTCATGAATTATAAATTCATGTTCATGAACATGGGAGTGATAGCCATTTTTAGGTATTTCATGATCAGAATGGCCGTGTGTATGGTGTGAGTCGTTATGGTTATGCCTATGCTCGTGTTCCGTTGTTTCGTGTTTATGTAAATGTTCATGGTCTTCTTTGAGCAAAAAGACTGCCCCAATAATCATGATAGGAAGAGAAAAAAAAACAACGTGCCTTGGCTTTCTCTGAACAAGAGCAAAGATAGTGCTACTCCAACAAAAGGAGCCGTTCCGAACAAAGCACTTGTCCTAGCAGACCCTAGTTCTCTCATGGCTCGAATAAATAGTACGATACTTAGCCCGTAACTGAAATAGCCTAAGACCATTGCCAGAAGAACAAATTTGAACGCAGGTAACGGAAAACCCAAAATAACGGATAGAATTAAGGAGAAAGTACCGGCACTTAATCCTTTGATTGTAACAATCGAGAGAGGGTCTTTGTCCGAAACGTTTCGTGTGAAATTGTTGTCTATCCCCACAGAACACAAGCACTAATTACTCCAATGGCACTCCATGAAAAACCCCACTGCCCGAATGAATCCCATGAGAGCAAAATACTTGCCATGGTAATCAGTAGTACAGCAATCCATATCCTTTTTCCGACAGTCTCTTTAAATGCAACGACAGCAATTACGGTAGTTGCCACACCCTCGAAATTTAGCAAAAGAGAAGCCGTAGAGGCCAGTGTATTTTTCAGGCCAAACATCAGTACAATGGGAGCTACTATCCCACCGACAAGTACAGCCCCCATGATCCAGAGCCAATCATTTCTGGTCAGGCTTGCCTCATCACTGAAACGTTCGTCTAATCTGTGGAAGTATCTCTGTACATATCTGTGTAAGTAAAGCCCGATACCACTGCCAGGATATAGAAATGATGCCATTAGAGTCGGTGCAATTTCACCTAAAAGCAGTTTCGAAAGAGGGGCACTTGCACCAAACAAAGCAGCGGCAATTACTGCTTGCAGCATTGGGGTAGTATTTCTGTTCTTCATTTTTATTTCCTCTTGTCAAGTATTAACCCGCTCTTTCGATCTTGGCGGGGATGCTTCTAAACAAATCTTTCCTTGTTTTCGGTAAAGGGGTAGATGGAGGCAGCCAGCCTTTTTGCACCAACTCGCTGTGCAGCTCTATTAGCCAAGGAAGGGTTAAATCTGCCTGTTTAACAATCTCTGTTCGCCGAAATAACTCACCAGGGTCACCATGAGCGATGATCTCTCCACCGAACATTATAGCCATCTTGTCTGACCAGGAATAGGCTAAGTCAACGTCATGGGTGGACAGAATAATCGTCTTACCCTCAAGACTCAGCTTTTCCAGGAGCAACATGAACTCTTGGGAGTGACGAGGATCCAACCCAGCTGTTGGTTCATCAAAAATGATGACATCCGGTTCCATCGCCAGTACTCCTGCGATAGAAACCCTTTTTTTCTGCCCATAACTCAACAAGTGCGTTGGCTTATCTTCTAGATCCATGGTTTCTGTATCGATTAGAGCTTGTTTCGCTCTCTCGATCACGACTTCTTCTGGAAGTCCAAGATTGAGAGGGCCAAAGGAAATATCCTGCCAAACGCTTGCCGAAAACAACTGACTATCTGGATCTTGAAATACGATGCCCACTTGCTTGCGTAATTCAATAAGAGCCTTGTTTTTGTAAGAGATATCTTCTCCCTGGTACTTGATGGTCCCTGAGTTGGGGCGAAAAATCCCGTTAAATTGCATAAATAACGTGGATTTTCCCGCTCCGTTCGATCCCAAAATGGCAAGTTTTTCCCCCTTGTGAACTTGCAAATTAACATTGCGCAAGGCCTTTGTGCCATCTGGATAAGAATACTCTAAATCAACTGCTTCAAGTATGAGCTCGGACAAACGTATTACCTCCAAAGTAAATTCAATAAGATTAAAGGGATCTCGAACCCAGTTATCATAAGATAATTTCTGAGGCTAACAGGACGTTTCTTGGCAAGCACTTTAATCTCCCCCGAGTAACACCGCGCAGCCAGTGCATTGTATAGCTCTTGGGATTTAACAAAAACTTTCCCTAATAGTGCTGAGGAGAGCCGACTCAACGAACGAAAAGAACTTTTCAGAGAGACATAGCCTGATCGAGAAAGCTGAGCACGACGAATCGTGGTGGCTGTGTCCATAAAGACAAAGATAAAGCGATAAATCAGCACCATTAATTCGGTAATAATCATAGGAACTTTCAGCTTGTGAAGTACTGTGATTATTTCAGTCATGGGTGTGGTTAGGGCTAGAAAGTAAAGACAGGAAACAGCCCCTAATGATCTTAGAAAGAGATGAACTGCTGTGATCAGATCTGGGTAGTGTATTCCTACGGTTAGACCATGAATGGTTTGAGCTAGCCAAAATCCCGCAGGATTGGTCGAGACTGAAAAAGCAATCGTTAAAACGCTAATCAGGAGAAACGAAAGAGGAACAAGCATAAGCTTGACAAAAACTCGGGTGGGGATGCCTGCTTTGACGATTATCCCCCCCGCCATTAAAGCTAAGACGATCAGAGGAGTGATTACCGTGGTAGCGGTTAGACACACTACCATGGTAACCATCGCAAAAAGAGACTTTTCCGCTGGGTGAACTGTTTTTAGATTATTGCTATAGGCGTAACTATCTATGTCAATCACGTTTGTTCTCTCTTACTGGCGTTGTATTTTCCTTTCGAAAGTCCAATAAAATAAAAGACGAATCCACTTCCGATGGCTGCTTGCAAGGCAAACAAAAAAGATTCTATTTCTCCGCTGGGCGGTTCCCACAAGGGTGTAAACCAAGGAGTATAATTGGGATTGAGCGTGCTGATTGCTGTTGATGCTTGAGCATCAGCTCCGGCAAATTCGGCATTGTGCGCTATAAAAAGCGGACCAAAAGACAGTACAACTACTATTACTAGTAATATTGCATTCTTGGCTATTGGTTTCATGCTTTCACCCCCTGTTTCTTGATGGGTAACTCTTTCCCAGTAAATACGCCTAAAAATCCCAACTCTTTTTGATTGTAAGCACTTAGGATATTAATGACTAGAACGGTGAGGATACCTTCGCTTATAGCTAAGGGAACTTGAGTGACCGCAAAAATGCTCATGAATTTTATTACGGAAGCCATTACTCCGCCCGAAGCTGCGGGGAACGCTAGCCCTAATTGAATGGATGTCGTGATATAAGTCATTAAATCACCTATAGTCGCGGACAAGAAAACTGAGAGCCATAGGGGAGCTCCGAGTTTCTTGGCACCCTTATAGATACCATAGGAGACAAAAGGACCAACAATCCCCATGGAAAACGTGTTTGCTCCAAGGGTCGTTATACCGCCATGGGCGAGTAGCAAAGCCTGAAAGATTAAAACAATCATTCCCAAGACGGTCATTGCTGCCGGTCCGAATAGTATGGCACCTAGACCTACACCTGTCGGGTGCGAACAACTACCCGTTACGGACGGAATTTTCAAGGCAGACAAAACAAACGCAAAAGCTCCAGCCATACCGAGTAGCATTTTTAAACTTGGATGGAGTGTCACCGTTTTCTTAATGGAACGTACTCCAGCGATAACAAACGGAATCATGGCCAGCCACCAGAAGGCGGCCCAGTTAAAAGGCAAGAATCCTTCCATAATATGCATAGCATAAGCATTATTGGGAAAGACGATATAGATAGCCAAAACGTAGGCTATTAATAAGCTGATCTGTTTAATCATACGTAGATTCATAATAATCATCGACCCCTTTCATTTGAAACGTCAAACTTCAAACCTATCCTTCATTGATTCAGCTCTTACATTTCTCATCCACTCCTATAAAAAAAAATAAAGAGACAACCTCACATTACTCATCATAAAGACAGCAATGTATCGGTTGCCTCGAACGGCGCGTTCTCTTCCGCTTTCAAGTCGCATTCGCATTTTTGATAGCAGATCCCGCTTGAACAAGACTTTTACCCTGCAGGTCAGTTTCCCTCGGGAAACTATTTATGTACATTTAAAAATATATAAAAGCCCTCCAAAATATGAAGGGCTGAATTAAATAATTCCTGCCACCCATCCATCGTGAGTAAAGCAAATAAGCAATCAGGTCTCCTGGCTCAGGTTCCTCGTTTAGTGCCTCCTTCCCAAGTTTCCTCAGTGGATGTGGCACAAACTCCCCATTACAGTGGCGGGACCGCGCCGGATTTAAACCGGCTTCCCTGTTATGATTTCTCGGCTAAGAAAAATCGCTTGCTCGTCTATTAAATTTAAATTAAATTTATCACAAAAGCAATACTTGGTCAAGTGCCTAAGGCCCAACTAATCTTAATACTCTATACCCTCGCGAGCCATGACGCCCTTTTCCATGGGATGTTTGCGGGCAGTTATTTCTGAGACATAATCCGCTAACTCAATCAGCTTTAAGGGGGCATCCCTCCCTGTCAGAACGAGTTCCAATTTTAGTGGCTTAGTCTTAACAAGCTCGACTACTTCCTTCAGGGGCAGGTACCCGCAATTCACCGCAGCCATAATCTCGTCCATGATGATCAAATCCCATTCTCCGCTCATGACGGCCTCATAGTATAGTTCAGACCAATCCGCATTTCTCCTTTTATTCCTCCCATTTCTTCCTCTGTCATTCCCCAACTGAATTTGTCATTTTCTTTCTTACTAAAGAGCTGAAAGCACGGTCCTAAACTGGCGATAAACTTCATTTCTCCGGTAGTCCATCCTTTTAAAAATTGAACCATGAGGACCTTAAGTCCCTGTCCATACGCCCAAATCAAGGCCTATCCCGTTTAACTTAACAAGGCTGCCCGTGCGTCGATCTATTTTAATCGTCTTATCCACCTTATTACTCTGCACCATTCTTCCGCACCTGGCTTTTTGTACGTTTTCTTTTACCAGTACCGGTAACCCTGTTTCCGTTCTGTCCATAACTTCCTGAAACGTACAGTCATAACCAGCTTGTTCCAGTTTTCTGAGGATAGTAGGATCAAAAATACCATTGGTAACCTTGGCAGCGTTTAAGGCCAAGTAAACAACATCGGCCAATATATTAGAAACTTGATAGGTACCGTCTGCCCCAGTGTTTATACGGGCCAACTCACTTTGGGGATCAAACCGACTCAAGACCGCTTCTACCTCGGTGAACCAGGTCGGCAGCAAATTCAGATAATTTTTTAGTTTTTCCATCCGTTCAATAGTAGTGATTACCCGCACATTTACGGATGTATTCATAGCCTCAAAAGCTATACCAATGACCTTCTTCATAAATCAGACACACTACGAAGCCTGGGTAGTGGATTGCTTGGGATTCTGCTGGATTTGGGAGGAATCTAAAGTTGAAGGAGTCGAGGGAATTGAAGTTGAAGTAGCGGCTGTAGAAGGCAAGGCCTGATTATTTTTCCCATATTTCTTACCTTTTCCATCGTGTTTGCCATTGTGTTTATTATCGTCTTTGTCATCATCTTTTTCATCGTCAAAGTCATACTCATACGAAATACCTGTGCTCACTACTTTACCCTGCCCCGCAGGAGCTACTGTAGTATTAACTGAACTCGCAGGTAATACTACAGTATTAGTCGTGGACTGAGGAGAAGAAGGACTTTCCAGATTACCCAGTATCATAACAAGGGCAACGACACTTCCTGTGGCAAAAACCAAACTAACCAACGTGCTTTTGTTCTTCATGTAATTCTCCTTTCAAAATAAGTCTTCGATATCTCACATCTTCTCAAGCGGGTTGCGATGATATTAACTATAATTGACTAAACTGAAATCAACCTGAAATGTACCTTGAGCAATAAGAAAACTCCCTCTCATGACTCTAGCCAATGACAGGGAGAACAACAAAATAGTTAGTCACGTATATTTAATTTCTTGTACCAAAGGTGATGTCGATTTTTCACATATTCCAAGTCAACCTTTCCTGTCAACATCCCATTAAGTAGTGGGCGATTTTCGCGAATGTAAAAAGCAAGAAGGTGTGCAACAATTCCAATTATCAATGCTGCTGTTGCTACATTGTGAAGTTCGCCTATAACCTTCAACGATTTTTCAAGGTCCTTGGTAGAAGGGAATTCCTTTAGCAGTTTTACAATTCCAGTAAGAATCAATACAGATATACAGATGAAAATGTAGGTGTACGCAACCCGTTGCTCTGCCAGGTACTTGTCATGTTGAGGCTCAGCTTTTCCGAGCAACATTGCCTTGATGATCTTGAATGATTGTTTGATGTCACCCTTTCGCAGTAATAAGCCAAACTCTTTGCGGATAAGGTGACTAATAACGTGAAAACAGGACGCTAGTATTAGGACAGCGGCCGCCATGTAATGGATAACTTTGATTTCACCTATGGCACTAATGATGAGCAAAATAGTTGACAATGCAATTAACCAATGCTCAATCCGGACAGATTTACTATGCCGTACCACCATTTTCCTTTTGGGGCTTAACATCTCATTTACCACGATTAACCCTTCCTCTCAATAAATCATCCTGGACGTTGACATGTCATCATAAACAGCCGTCTTCTTTAAGGCTGATTTTGTAGTTTTCTAGCATTTTATTTAAATGACTTTAATCTATCCTCCCATTTGAAAAAGATGGCGAGTTCTTGAACAAAGTCTTGATAGTTGAAACTGTCGGACTTTGCCTTGTTATACCATTTCCTTACGGTTTCGATAATCCAGTGTGGAAGGGCTTTTCCATCAATTAAGTGATAGTGTTCCTTGTATCCTTCTTTCAAGTATTTCCACCTGTTATCGTTTCCTCGTTTCATATATTCAGAGACATCAAGAAGTTTGGCTCTGCCTTCGTGGAGGAGGATGTTTTTCAAATGAATATCTCTTGGGTTTAGTCCTCTGTTAAAGGCATAATTCCTCGCATTTTCTACATCCTGTATGGCTTGTTTCGGTATATGAATGCCTTTTAACAAACAATCGTACAGAGTTATTCCCTCTTCAAAACTTATTACAAGGAAATTCAATCCACTGCCATAACAAACAGGAAAATATCCTGAATGACCAAGTTTTAAATACACCTCTTTTTCAATTTCTATCTTTGCAAGCTTGTCAATACGAAACACCTTAAAAGCATAGTGTGGTGCATGAACAAAACGAAATACTGCGGCATCCGTACCCACTCCTATACACTGGAATTTATCAGAGTTCCCCTTTACGGTAACAAAATCATTTTCTCCATTAGCTGTAACTTTTACTTTACTTAATTCTTGCGTTGCAATATGCCACGTCATTGGATCACACCCTTTGATCTATTTATATACAAATGCAACCACCAGAATCCTCTAGAAGGCTCTAATATGTGGGCCGCAGAGTATGAATGTATCCATTTGTTCAAAAATATATCACTCTTCGGAAATTACAGCACTTCTCTTTTCCCGCCTTGCATTAAACCCTGTAATAACAACAGGCAGAAATGAGACTAGAATTATCCCGAGTATTACATACGTGAAATTGTTTTTGACTGCTGGAATATTACCAAAAAAGTATCCGCCCATCGTAAAAAGTAATACCCAAGCAATGCCACCTATTGAATTGTACATCATAAATTTAGCAAAGCTCATTTTACCTATTCCTGCTACAAAGGGCGTAAAAGTACGCAATATGGGTAAAAACCTAGATAGTAATATTGCTATCCCCCCATGCTTTTCATAAAATGCATGAGCTTTTTCAATATATTCCTTCTTAATAATCCGATTAATAAATGTGAATTTACTGTTTTCAAGAATTTTATGACCTATCATTTTCCCTATGAAATAGTTTAGGGTGTTTCCTCCAACCGCTGCAATGATCAAAAGCACTACTGCCATCTCAAAATCCAAAGCCCCGGTCGCACCTAAAGCTCCAATCACAAAGAGCAATGAATCTCCCGGCAGAAACGGTGTAACAACCAGTCCCGTTTCACAAAAAATAATAAGAAACAGTAATAAATACGTCCATGCGCCATAGCTTTGTATTATCTCAACCAAATGCTTGTCTATGTGTAATACAAAATCTACTAATTGAGTAATTATCTCCATAAAATCTCCTCAGCCTTTGTTTTTCGTCAATATTAATTAAAAAGATTCTTTAAAAAGTTATCGGCAAACTGTTTGAAATATCCACTGATCAAATTTTCCGGTGAATTTCCGAATATATAATTGATAATCCTCACAAATCCATCATATATCTGTGCATTGTATTTAAATGCCAATATTACTGCAATTACAAGTAAAATTACAAACACAATGACAAGAAATAAGCAGCCTGTGAGTACTACCTTTGCGACTTTTTTTCCTAGCCCATTCTGTCTAAAATTATGTTGAACTTGTTCAAAATCCATCTTTTTACCCCTTCTTTTATTGATAAGCTTCAAACGTCTCGTAAAAATCATGTTCAACTTCAAAAATACTTGTATACCTTTGATTGACACCCATCAGCCTTTTTAAAAATAATAGTTCCTTTGGATACAATTGCAATTCGTCATACCAGGGGCGCTTCTTGAAACCTCTGAGTTCAAAAGAAGAGTAATACAGGTGCAGAAGGAAGTCTCCCAAAAATGCGAAGTCCATATCTGCCCTGTATTTCTCGTTATTAATCCAACGAGCTAGCCCAAAATCAACAAGGTTAACCTTTTGACAATCATACAAGGTATTTGGCACCCTTATGTCTCTATGGACTATGCTCTTTGAATGCAAATACTTTAAAATCTCGACAACCTGGCGTCCTACTCTGTATATCTCTTCTCTTTCAAACACGTGCTTGTCAAGATAAATAATGTCCTCGAACGTTCTACCTTCCTTGAATTCAAGTACATAGCCGTTGAAGTCCTCACGCTCAATCTTTTTAATAAACCGGGGAACGCTCTCATGCTGTAAGCTCCTTAGAATTTCTTCCTCAAACCGGACCTTTACCCCAGCTTTCTTCAGCATTGCTCTTTTTAGTTGCTTGAGTATATACGATTTTTGACCATCAGAAACCAGATAGCAGATACCAAACCGCCCTTCTCCTATTGTTTTCTCGATTGTATAGTCTGCGATCTGCTCTGAGGGCCAATATTGTTTGTCCCGTCTAAATAGGCTTAGGACCATGAACTCTTACGGCGATGACGACTTGAAGAATGCCCCTTGCTATCGTCTGAACCGGACCGTGAATGCCCTTTCGAACCTGTCAGGGCTTCAAAGATTTTACCAAGTATTCCTCCCGAGCCATGCGGCCTTTTATAATGTCCGCCGCCATGATTCTGATCCGGGTAATGTCCTTTATTTTTTGATCTTGAAAAAGAGCTCATAGTGAATCCTCCCTATTAATCGTTATTTAGTGTCTTTGCGTTTTTAGTCATGATGCCCTTCACCCTGCTTGAATCATCACTTCCAAGTGCATCAACAGGAAATGTGCTGACCACAATATCACACCTCGGTATTTTCACTGAAATCGTTTCCCTGATTTCGTGAACCATAGTGTGAACCGTTCTTTGGCTTTGATTTGGGTCAATACCGACATTAATATTGATATACCGAACTGCCCCTGAGGGTCTAATTCTGATTTCATTAATCTGAAGAACACCTGATATTTTGCTGATTTCCTTTTCGATCATTTCCTTCATGCCATTTGGTGCTGTATCCAACAAATCATCAATGGTCTCCTTACCAAGCTTGATGCTTACCTTAATAACAAGTAGCGCAACGCCTAAAGCCGCTATTGAGTCTGCGTACTTCAAAACAGGTATGTTGAAGTAATCACCGATCCATACAAAAACTAAGCCCCCAATAACGACTGACGAGCTCCATACGTCACTACTGAAATGAAGTGCATCCGCTTCCAAGGCCTGGCTACCATGTTCCTTGGCAGCTTGCTTCAAAACTTTCACCCTTGAAGCATCAACAATGATTGAAATACTCATCGTTAATACACCCCATTGAATTCCAACCAATTCCACACCTTTGCCGAAAAAAAGCTTTTCCACCGTTTCATAAATAATCCAGCCACAGGTCATGAAAAGCAAAACTGTTTCGATCAGCGCAGAAAAGCTTTCGATCTTGCCATGTCCGTAGTGATGCTTGGCATCTGCTGGTATGTCGGAAAACCTTACTGCAAAAAATGTTATAACTGCAGCACATAAATCCAACGCTGAATGCAGTGCCTCGGATAAAATACCTAGGCTGCCTGTAAAAATACCCACTACAATTTTCATTGATGTGAGGAAAATTGCTGCAAAAACAGAACTCAACGCTGCCTTTTGTTTATCAATCACCATGATTTTCCCCATCCTACTAACTTATTTAAGCACGCAAAAAAACACTGATTTTTTTAGTTACGCACGATGGAATGTCTAACTTTAGACACCCATTAATGGTAACAAATCAGAGTGATTCATACTGTGCTTGTATTTGCTCCCATAGAAGTAGAAACAGAGGAAAGGGAATAAGTGAAGAATAGAAACTTTAGAAAAGCGCATAAATCGCATATTGAATAAAACTAAGAGAATAGTTGCTAAAACAACCCTATTCAATAGTATTTGTGGCAACCTAAATAGTTTGTTAACAAATGACTTTAATTTCTTGAGTAATTTTCTCAGATTTGCGACTGGTTTGTTATCATTTATAATATACTTAAACGAGCTTTCATAATTATGGTGCTCAGAACTCTCAACTAAACTATGAGGCATATACACAGACATCAACGAAAATAGTAAGAGGAATATTATGCAAAACAATTTCTTTTTATGTATGATGCTAAAACGAAATGAATTCACGAATACCACCTCCGATTTAACCAAAATACCTGTGGGACTATAATTTTATTAGAATTATAGTCCCACAGGTATTTTATCCTGCTGCCGGCTCTTGGCCAGCCCAGCCCCACACACTTTATAGAAGTGTATCGCCTGCTCTATTAGTTAAGATATTTAATTTTTCATATTATATGTTAAACAAATTAATTTGTCAACAGAGCTTTTGTACGATCTCAATTAGTTTGGTTGGCGGAATATCGAATTAATTTCTAACAAAACAAAACCTGTAATGTACAAAAAAGACCCTGGAGGTCTGACCCTAAACATGGGCGTTCCATGATCTTTCAATTTCCCAAAAAAGGCTCATACCATGATGTGTGAAGCAGATACCTATCTCAAAGACCTTTCTTGGTTATCCGTATGGTTATAGATTAATATAGAGTTATTAGCTCTGTTATCAGGATGGGTTACAGGTAGCGATGCAAAAAGCTGTTCAGTATAGGGATGAGTTATTCTATAGGTCCCATCCCTGCTATCGATGACTTCCACCAGCTTGCCCGCTTGCATCACCATAATTCGATCACATATGTATTTTACCACCCCTATATCATGCGAAATGAACAGGATAGACATCTTAAACTCTCTATTCAACTCCTTCAATAATTGGAGAATTGAAGCCTGTGCTAAAACATCAAGATTTGAAACAATTTCGTCGCAGATCAAAAGCTTCGGTTCCAAGAGAAGTGCACGGCATATATTAACTCTTTGCCGTTCTCCTCCACTTAAAGTTTTGGGAAATCGATCCAGAATTATTTCCTTGAGCCTTACTCTTTCCAGCATCACCTTAATTATCGAATGCTTCTCTGCTCGGTTAAGATTATAATGGTTGTCTAGCGGTTCGGACAAAATGTCCCTAATAGTGAAAGAGGGATTAAGCGAAGACATGGCATCTTGGAAAATTACCTGACAGTTTTTCCTGAAGGTTTTCAATTTAGATCCTCTAAATTTTTTTATGTCCTCTCCCTGAAATACAATCTTGCCTGATGTCAAGTTTTCCAGCTTTACAAGTTGGCGAGAGAGGGTGCTTTTACCACACCCGCTTTCCCCAACAATTCCTACAATTTCATTATGCTTAATACCAAAACTCACATCACTTAAGGCCATAATCAATTCTTCATCCCTGCTCATCAGAGAAATACTCTTTTTATAATATTTATTAAGCTCAAATACCTCCATCAACATACTAAGCCTGCCTCTTTTCTAAACGTGGCAGAAAGTAGGGATTTAGTGTAGGGCTCCTGAGGATTGTTGAATATCTTATAGACGTTCCCTTTTTCAACAACTCTTCCTTCTTTCATTACAATGACATCATCGGCGATCTCCGCCACCACACCAAGATCATGGGTTATCAAAAGTAGGGAGACATCAAACATTTTCCTAATCATACTAAACTGCTTCAAGATCTCTTTCTGAACGATGGCGTCGAGGGCAGTCGTCGGCTCATCCGCAATGATAATCTCCGGCTTCATCCAGATCGCAAGGGCAATCATCACCCGTTGGAGCATCCCTCCGCTTAATTGAAACGGATACTGATCTAGTATAATGTTGGAATTCACGAAATTTAGGGTGTCTAGGATCTCAGCAATTTCCTTGTAGAACTGTTTATTTTCGCTCATACCATGGCTTTTGGCAAATTTAAAAAGTTGCTTCCCAATTTTAATACTTGGATTCAAGGAATTCATCGGATGTTGAAAGATAGAAAATATATGTCTCCCTCTAATTTCGCGCATTTCTTTGAAGCACAGATCCAACAGGTTCTTATCCTTAAATATCACCTTGCCACTCACCTTTCCGGGCAAAGGAATCATATTGATTAACGACAGGGCGGTCATACTTTTTCCGCTTCCACTTTGTCCCACGACACAGGTTATTTTCCCTACCTCGACCTCGAAGCTTATGCTGTCAACTACCCTAAAACTTCCTTCAGGTCCATTGAAACTCACACATAAATCTTCGACTTTGAGTATACTCTCCACTCTCGCTCATCCTCCTTTAGGCTTTACTCCTTCGATGACGATTCTTCGATGAGGACTTAGAAGTTTTTGTTTAAAAGGCATCGCATTTTTCTCTGCCTCTGCTACTTTTTCCAGCCCGTAGGTTTTAACATTACTTAAGCCACATTTATTAGCCAATGAAACACTAGCGCGGGCGTTTTCATCCTTAATCATTGGCAGGCTTCTTTTGAGTTCTTCGTCATAATCTTGTTTGTGACTCCAAGGATTTTTGAATTCTGTTACAGCAACTAAGAGTTTACCGATAAAGATCTTCAAGGTATAAAGGGGCTTTCTATAAAACCAATCTCCATCCATAATGACAAGTTTACCTCCCGGCTTCAAGACCCTTATCCATTCCTGGATGGCTTTTTCAGGATATTGCATCGTCCAGAGTATATGCCTATTAATGACTAGATCATAGGTGTTATCAGGTTCATCGAGGTTTTCGGCATCCCCATAACTAAATTGAATGGGAAGACCTTTCATTTCTGCCTTCCTTTTGGCTTCAGACATCATGCCCTCCGATATATCTACACCCTTAACCTTATGTCCAAGTTCCGCGAGCAAGAGAGCCAGAAATCCCGTCCCAGTTCCTACGTCCAATATCTTTAGGTTTTTTTTACCCGCAATTTGTTGCAGAGCCAGTTTCCACTGCTCTGTTTCTCCAAGGCTCTTTAACCCATGAGCATATTGTGCATCATAGTCTTTAGCATGGATATCCCAGCTTGACGCAACCTTCTGTCTGATACTGCTATCCATCAAATGTCGCCTCCCTGTATTCCGTATTTTTTCTTCAATGATTCTCCCAGAAAGTTAATGGCAAGTAAGGAGACTACAATCATTAGCCCCGGAAAGACTCCCCCCCACCATGCTCCAATCAGCATGTCGTTTTGGGCATTATTGAGCATATTTCCCCAGGATGGCGTCTGGGGCGGTATACCAATGCCCAGAAAGCTTAAGGAAACCTCGGTAAAGACTGCATGGGCGCAGTTAAATATAGATATTACAAAAATGGCTGAGAGACTATTTCTCAGTAAATGGTTTACAAGGATCTTCCGAGGTGGAGTGCCAAGAATATGTGCTGCCTTGACAAACTCTTTCTCTTTGAGTTCCATAAACTGAGAACGGACAATTCTTGCCGTGGTCATCCACCCTGTCAAACCAATAATCAAGATTAAACTAACGGTACCGCCTCGTGTAATCGCCTGTAAAGCCATCATAATAATCAGAGTAGGAATTGCCAGCAAGGCTTCCAATATGCGCATCATCAAGCTATCCCACCATCCCCCTATATATCCACTGATGCCGCCAAACAAGGTTCCAACGACTGTCGATAACAATACTGACAGGATTGACACGCTAAGGGATATTCGTCCTCCATATAAGATTCTTGAATAGATGTCTCTACCCATATTATCCGTACCAAATACATTGTTGGCACTCGGCGAAGAAAACACATTTTTTAAGTTTACTTCAGTTGGATTATGGGTTGCAAAAACATTCGCAAAGACAGCCAAAAGTACAATAACAGTTAGTATTCCTCCCCACAAAAGCAGGGAACGATCACTCTTAGTTGTTAATCGCTTAAAATTTTTCATTTTGCAACTTGTCTCCTAAGTTTAGGATTAACGAGCAGGGATAGTATATCTGTGATCAGCAAACTTGTAACAACGATGATTCCTGCCAGCATAATGCAGCCCATCAGAACGGGGTAATCCCGTGTAGTTGTTGCCTTAACTGAAAGCTGTCCTAACCCAGCCCAAGAAAACACGGATTCAATAACGATTGACCCTCCAAAAAAACCCGGTATAGTAATGCCCAGATAGTTAATATATGGCACGATGGCATTTTTCAGGATTCCTTTCACCAGAAACCGTTCCTCCATACCGTTGGCACGGGCTACCTGTACATAATAGAGTTTGTTTTCTTCTTTAATTTTCTCCTGGATAAACCGTGCATAAAGTCCGATATGGGCAGAGGCCATGACAATTGTCGGGAGAATAAGATGCTTAAGGCGATCAACGAAGTCACCACCCTCTCTAAGACTTTCCGTTCCCGATGAGGGCAGGATGTGTAGATAGACAGAAAAAACAAGAATGCCTATGATCCCCAACCAAAAGGCTGGAATAGAGCTAAAGATGATACTCGCTACCGACAATCCCTTATCCCAGAAGGAGTCTTCATGAAGCCCCCCTTTAAGTCCTAGGAGAATCGAAAATACGATAATTAGGATCATGGAACTTGAAAAGAGAATGAGAGTATGGGGAAGCCTCTCGCGTAGAATGTCTATGACCTTCCTACCTTCACGGTAAGATACGCCCAGATCGCCCTTTAGCATCTGTCCCGCCCATTTCAAGTATCGCTCAGTTATGGGCTTGTCTACTCCGAAGGTGTTGTTAATTCTTATTCGTTCAGCCGCTGTTAGCCTCTGAGCTTGGCTTCCAAACAGTGCTAAGGCCGGGTCTCCAGGAGCCGCATTGATGATGGCAAAGGATATTATACTTACAAAAATAAGCACGATGAGCCCTTGAGCCACCCTTCCCAAAATAAAGCGGCTAATCATTCATCGTCCACTCCTCAAGATTCCACAAAAAGCCCGCTCCATGGTGTCCAAGCGTCCGTTCTTTTATTCCGCTGATCTTCTTGTTGGCACCGTAAAGCGCTTTTAGATAAACGATAAAGTTATAGGGTGGATCTTCAGAAATCGCTTGCTGGAATTCCTGATACAATGCTTTCTTCTGTTCAGGATCAACCGCGATTCTTCCTTTGAACAAGAGCTCGTCAACTTTCGGATCATTATAGGAACCGAAATTATACCCATTGTTGCCAATTTGGCTTGAATGGAAGAGAGAGTAGGTCATGGCATCAGCATCGAACGGACTACCCCAGCCCAAGACAAAGGCATCACATTTATCTATCTTGATAACGCTCCAGTCAAGGGCGTCAACTTTCACCTCGGCTCCAATTTTTTTGAATTGCGAGGCCAGATAGTTTGCCATATTAACCCTTACTTCGTCGGTAACCGGAGTCGTGAGAGTAAAGGCAAGTTTTTTGCCGTTTTTCTGCCTGACACCATCACTGCCTTTTATCCAACCGGCTTTATCTAGAAGTTCTTCAGCTTTTGGCTGATTATACTCGTATTTTTCGATAGCGTCGTTTTTATACTGATTCATCTGTATCGGAGAATAAGCGGCCGATCCATAGCCCATCAAAATCCCATCTACCACAGCTTTCCTATCTACAGCATAGTTGAAAGCCTTCCTTACATTGACATCCTTCCACAAGTCATTGTTCAGATTGTACATCATACACCTGTAATCAGCCGTAGGAACCTTGTACACAGTCACCTTACCTGTCTTCTCGATTTTTTCAACCTGACTGGGTTCAAGAAAGGCCATGTCAACTTCTCCAGTTTCAAGTTGAAGCGCTCTTACATTTCCATCAGGCAAGAACTTAAATACCACCGTATTAATTGAAGCTACTTTACCATTAAAATCTTTAAAAGCTTTGAGAGTAAGACTTTTTCCTTTTTCCCATTTATCAAACATATACGGCCCAGATCCAATCGGTTTTTGATTAAATTCGGCTGTATTTATGTCCTTACCATCAAAGGCATGTTTAGGAACAATACCGATCGTCAACTTATCTAAAATTGAAGGAAAGGGATCTTTTAGATTGACCTTTACCTCATAATCATCAACAGCTTCAACTGATCTAACTTCCAAGAACTCAGCTTTCTGTGTTGAAGTCGTTTTTGCGTCGAGGATACTACTGATCGTAAAAGCAACATCTTCAGCCTTCAACTCTGTTCCATCCTGAAATTTGATTCCTTTCTTCAATTTGAAGTCATAGACAAGGTTATCAGTGGATACCGTATACGATTCGGCGATGTCTTTCTGTGGTACGTTCTTTTCATCGAACCTCATCAGGCCCCTGAAAATAAGGTCATCCAAATTCGTTGTCCCTAAAACTGGATTTATTTTTTCATACTCGGTCTCAGCCGCATAGATCAGGGTTTTCTCACTCTTCGTTGTTTTGGTTGGAACTGTATTTGAAGTTGTGTTTGAACACCCTGTCAATAGAACAGCTACGAGCAAGGTTGCGACCATTAAAATAGATATAGATTTTTTCATCCTCATCCTCATTCTCATTCCCCTTTCCCTTTCCCTTCTCCTTTAAGTTTTTCTTTGGCGCTAACTCCCTAACATTGGTTTCTTTAGATTATCCGAGTCTTCTACGTTAATACTTGGATCTGTGCTCTGGGGATGCCCCTTACCACCTCCTTTCAAGGGTAAAAAAGAGACCACGAAAGTCTGACTCTACTAAAAGTCAGACCTCCATGGTCTTTGCAAATACCTTCATGGTCTTGCTCTGCGATATTTTTCTTTGTTCAACTGTATTCTCTCGCCATTCCACAAATTTCTTCTAAGTTTACGTTTTTCCCATCCCACAGACTGGACAGTTTTGAATGGTCAGCGGCACCTCGAGTCCGCACTCGTCCATTAAGTCTGCATTCACAAGGATTTCTGACGTAAGTCCGTCGGCTATAATTTCTCCGTTTTTCATGACAATAGTCCTATCACAACTCTCGTAGATCATATCCAAATCGTGACTTGTGATAATTTTCGAGTGTTTAAAGCTCTTCAACAGCTCTATGACCCTGCGTCTGGATTTTGGATCGAGCGCAGCAGTGGGTTCATCCATTAACAGAACATCCGGTTGCATGGAAAGCACGGAGGCAATGGCCGCAGCGCGCTTTTCCCCTCCTGACAGTTTAAAAGGTGCTCTGTCTTTCAAATGAACTATTCCGACCTTTTCTAAGGCTTCAAGGACACGTCGTTCGACTTCCTTTTCGTCAAGTTTATAATTGCGAGGGCCAAAGGCGACATCATCATAGACAGTTGTCATGAATAACTGATCGTCTGGGTCCTGAAAGACCATACCCAATCTTTGCCGAATCATGGGGAGTGTCTTTTTTGCAACTCGAACATCTCCCACACAAACTTCACCCTGGCTCGGAAAAAGAACCCCCATAAGCAACATGAGTAGCGTAGATTTTCCTGCTCCGTTGGCTCCTATGATTCCCACAGACTCGCCATGATGGACGCAAAAGGAGATCCCTTTGACCGCTTTATGTTCATCTGGATAACTATAATGCAGATCCTTTACCTCAAGTTTATGATGACTCATCTTATCACTTCCATAATCAATGAACCTATGAGCATAGGAATATTGTAAATTCTCGTTGCTATAAAAAACAAAACCCATCCGACTATATAAGTCAGGTCCCAGACTATTATTTTCCCGTAGTTTCCGGTATGGTACTCCCCTGTAAAGCCCCTTAAACACATAGCTTCATAAATCCGCTGTGCTCTGTCAAATGTACGCAATAGAAGCTGTCCCGCCAATGACCCCCAAGCACTCCGGTGAATACCCTTTTGTTCCGGAGCACGCAGTGAATAAGCCCTTAATGTCCGAGCAACCTCCTCCATCAATACGGAGATGTACCGATAGGTTAAGAGCAGCTGAATCACAAATATGCGAGGTACTTTCAGCATTCTCAACGCCCCTGCAAGCCGGTCCATCCCTGTGGTGGCAATAAGTAGAAGGGCCGCGGAGACTGTTAATGCGCTCTTTATTAAAAGAGACAGAAATGTAATCCAGCCTCTTGATATTTCTATTCCGCTCAACAAAAAGATTTGATGGTCAAAAAAAGGATTTAGTATACCTATTCCGATAATCAAGGGTGAAGCAAGTAGCATCCTCTTGATTATTGGCCCTACCGGAAGTTCTGCCAAGACAAAGACCATTACCGGATAAAAAAGAAGCGGAATTAAACCACTAATTTCGTATTTTCCAAAGGATACGACCACAGTTAGATAACTAACTGTGGTCAACAATTTCGCAAGAGGATGTAATCTGTGAATGGTAGTTTCCTTTCGGGCCAAATCATCGAGAATCCGCATATTATACAATGAGTTCATTATATTCGGCATATTAACGATCCAATCCTAATTTTTTCTATTTAAGCAAGGTATCTGCCCCACCTCAGAACTATTCAAGCTGAGGTTCCATTTTTCCTTCTTTTAGCCAAACTAATGCCTGACCCCACAAGACCCGCCAAAACAAGCGTCATCCCGCCACCTATCAATCCTGAAGTGCTCGTTCCTCCACTTACAGCGGGCCAAGCCGCTTCGCTTTCTCCAGCACTTTGTTCTGTTCCTGTTTTTGGTGCCTTAAAGTCATAACCAGGCAAAAATGCCGTTTTATTTTGTATTTCAGACAGGCTTTGATGAATGCCATCTTGGGCCTCCAACTCTTCTACACCCGCAGTCTTAAACATGGACCATTCCAAACCATCTGGATTTGAAGAGGCAAACCAGGATAACACTACCCCTGTAACCAGCGCAACTGCAACAAGTCCGGTAACAACCTTCTTAATGGAGATATCCCCAATAGCCTCTCCTGAGCCGGCCTTTTCAATAATTTCTGGGCGCGACTTCCAAATAAAAGTTACAATAGCGGTTGTGACAAGGCCTTCTACTACACCGATGGCAAGATGAATGGGCTGCATTAATAAGACAAATGTTCCAAAAGGTAATTCGGTCTTTCCGGAAAAGAACGTTTCCAGTACGACCCCGAAAGCACCCATCTGCAGGCCGATAATAGCAGTAAGCATAGACGCACCAAATATTCGCTGAGTAGAATACCCTTTTCGCATGAGCATTTTATAAATCAAGGGGTAGGCAATAAAGCATGGGAAAAAACCGAGATTAAAGACATTACTCCCTAAGGCCAGCAAGCCTCCATCTGCAAAAAACAAAGCTTGTATTGTGAGAACTGACGCCATCGTTAGGAAGCCCGCATAGGGACCAAGTAAAATTGAAAGAATTAACCCTCCTCCAAGATGTCCGCTGGAGCCTGTTCCCGGTATTGAGAAATTAATCATCTGGGACGCAAAGATAAACGCTCCCATGACTCCCATCAAAGGAATTTTCTTTTCATCCATTTCATTTTGCACTTTCTTAATCGAGTAAGCCGCAACACCCGCTGTTGCAGCCCACATAGCTCCACCAACTATGGGTGAAATCAGGGCATCTGCCATATGCATAAATATCTCTCCTTCTTTTTCTTAGTTGAACAAGTGCCTTATTTTTATGGCTAGATATTTTTTATTCAATCACCTTCCTTTCAAGTAAACAAAAAACCATGAAGAAGACTCTAGCGAGTCAAACCTCCATGGTTTTTGCAAACACCTTCATGGTCTTGCACTGCGATATCATTTTTTATATCATTCTACACTCTTTCGCGAATTCCTGCCAAATAGTTCCTCGTTATAAAATAAATATTCGAATAAGCATGATAAGTCAGGAAACTCTTTTGGTACCAAGAATTTAAACATCACAACTTCAAAAAGATAGATCATTTTTCAATTGGAAAGAAGGGATTAACTCTTTTATGTAGAATACTATTGACATAGCCTAAATATTTTGACATAGCCTAAATATTCATTATGAAAAAAGAGACCATGGAGGTCTTGACTTGACATTAAGTCGGGTCATTCTTTCCATGGTCTTTTTCATTTTACAAGGAGGTGATTATAGGCATATGAGCCCCTGCCGGATGTCTTTCCATAGTTTGTAATGTAATGAATTCCACGTTCCAAAATGCTTTCAAAATCTTCCTGCCTCTTACGTGCGAAAATGTCAACTCATCATCCCTAAGGAGAGTTTGGATCCTTACGGAACACTATCAACTTCAGACCCGATGATAGCCTGATCTGACCGTCACGATATCATTGGGTCTGACCCCTAACTTAAAATGATCCTTTCCCAGGCAACAACTTTTGAGCTTGTTCTGGTAAAGCTTTAATAATTCTTAAAAGAAGGAGCTAACTGCCATGTGTGAATCAAATGTCTATCTCAAAGATGGAGAAAGCGAAGTAATGCTCATGGAGTCTGTTGATATCATCGAGCCCTATGAAACTGGCCTTAAACTAATGGACATTTTCGGAAAACAATTGTTTATCCAAGCCAAAATTAAAGACATGACTCTTCTCAACCACCGTATTATCTTAGAAAGATTGCCATTAGATAGCGTCAAAGAAAGCCCTAAGTGCCTATCTCTGACTGCTATCTAATGTCTAAGACAGCTGCCGCTCTCCAATGAATCAAATTCTAATAAAAGCCAACACCCTGGGCTCTTTTTTGAGAATCCAGGGTGTTCTTATGGCATGGGCATTTCTGAATTTACTCAATTTGATTCCATAATTAGCAACAGTTTGTCAATAAGGACTCTAGTGCTTATTACTATTGAACTCGCCAATCTGGGAATTACATGACGTTTTGATCAGATTAGTCATGACTCAGTACTTTTTGATATCTTACGTCAATGTGCTAAATTTTGATGCTCCCGGTAGATCGGGAAAAAGTGATAAGTGATTTATGTTCATTCTATTTAGAGCTTTTAAAATGGGAGTTCTTTCAGTGTTAGGCAACGTCAGCTTGAGTAATATTACTTTTGCTTTGCTAACAACACTAAAATTTCTCCTTACCCACTGTTCAATGTCTACTCCTATTGGAGACTTTGTAAACAGACCGCTCTGGTTAGCCAACCTTGAGTCATCATCAAACAAAGGTTTTATGTACTTAACAAATAAATCATCTTCGCTTGTGCCAGGGTTCTTCATTTTCAACTCGTCATTTTTGACCATTACCGCTCTTTTAGCAAAGGAATAGATAGCTCTTTTACCTTGTTCTTTACTCTCCTTACAAAATGCAAAGTAGGCGGCGACAAAAGGTGAGATTGTCCACTCTAAAAGTGGCGTGACAAGGCTGTAATGCAAACCTGATGCCCACCACTCATCATCCGATTCCATTTTTTCCAGATTTAATCCCATCCTATCCCTGGCAGCATGCTTAAAGTTTTTAAGATGCATTAAACTATCATTTTCATCGGACTTTTTCAGCATTCTATCCCAAGTTGATTCCAGTAACCAGTCAGCGGACCTCTGACCCCGCCAAATATAATTACTAGTGTTCAATAGTCTCCCTGTTACTATGCTAGAAAACTCTTCCCAAGAGGAAAGATCAGCAGCAATTACGCCTTCACTAAGATTGCTGGTTATATAATCACGTGTCAATATCATGATTTCCCCTCCTCGAAAGAGTACACTGTTTTAGAATTGAGGATATCTATCTATAGTTTGATCTATAGTTGCCTTGCCAATTCCTCTGGAAGCACCTGAGATTATAAAGGTTTTTGCTTTGACATCCGAATTCCTCTCCAAATATATACCTCGAACAGTGCTTGCCTCCCCATGATATACTTTGGAATAAACGCCCTGCCAAAAAACAGGGCGCTCGTCTACAAGGTTAAGAATTACCTTTAGAAGCACAAATGGCAAACATAGGGGTTGGGTAATATAAAATTCGCTCTATTTCATCATGGACTAAATGACTAATAGTTTCCTCAACTTCTATCTGTTGAAAACCACAGCTGGGAAAAGCCTGTTGATCCCATAATGGCCGTCTTTTATACGTCAAAGGTAGTTTCCGGGCAATAGCCTCACTTTCTTCCCGCTGCTCCGGAGTAAGCTTATTATCTTGATACCCTTTTTCGATGGCCAGCTGACGATACTTATCACATTGAATTTGAAGCTCCGGATCACTCAAGTGCAAATTCCAATTGGCATCAAACACCAAGACCTTGCCGTTTGGTTTTAAGAGTCTGTACCATTCCTGGTATACTTCTAACGGATTGGGCATAAGCCAGGTGACATTTCTCGATACAATTACATCGAAGCTCTCGTTCGGCAGATCAACTGCATGGGCATCTGCTTTGATAAAGCGAATGGTCTTGCCGGCTGCCTCAGCATTTTTACGAGCTTGGTCCAACATATCTTGACACTTATCTACCGCCGTCACTGAATAATTCATCCCTGCTAACAGAATAGCAAAGAAGCCCGGTCCGGTTCCCACATCTAAGACCTGCAGATTGTCTCCTTGCCCGACATACTTCCGCAACAGTGACTCCCAAGCTTCTTTTTTCTGGCAAGCCATTTCCTTTTGGACAACTTCATTATAACTGTCAGCCCGCTTATCCCAATACTTTTCAATCCGATTTTCTAACATGCTTATCTCTCCTCGCTTTTATCGAACTTATGGCCATAACGTGGGAAACCCCATCACTGGTCTGAAGAATGGCGGCCTTCACTTGATACACTGTTCGGAGCATACTCGAAGTCAGTACCGCTGCAGGCGGTCCGGTTGCATACACCTCTCCGTTAGACAAGACAACAATTTCATCGGCAAAACGAGCTGCCATGTCCAGCTCATGAAGGGTCACCACCGTGGTCATATTTCGGGTGATAGTAAGTTTTTTAATAAGCTCTAACATTTCTAATTCTCGACTCAAATCCAAACTGGTTGTCGGTTCATCCAAGAGCAAAATACCAGGTTCTCTTACCAACGCCAGCGCAATAAACACCATTTGCCGTTGACCGCCGCTCAGCTCGCCAATATTCCTGGAAGCTAAATCTTCTATACCCAATTGCCTGAGTATTTTAAGCACACAATTCACTTCGACATCATTGACTTTCAGCGACAAAGAATGCACTTTTCCCAGCAGAACAACCTCAAAAACACTCAACACAGGCTTGCCAGAGCCTTCTTGCGATAGGAAGCTGATCTGGTTTGCCATGTCCTGTGCTTTCAGATTTTTTACGTTCTTGCCATCTATGAGAATATTACCCTGCCCCCGCAAGATGCCGCTGATACATTTGAGCAGCGTAGACTTGCCTGTAGCGTTAGGACCAATAACCGCCGTCAGCTTTCCCGGACGGAAGGTTAGATTAATGTTTCTCAAGATTGGTTGCGAACCATAGCCAAACGATAAATTACATATTTCCAACATTACCAATACTCTCTTTTCTGCGTCAGAATAAGGGAAAAGAAGAAAGGTACACCGATCAGGGATGTGACAATTCCAATTGGGAAAATCGCGCCTGGAATAATCAGCTTACTGCCAATCGAAGCAACCGAAAGCAGTAAGGCTCCGCCCAGAGCCGATAGGGGCAAAAAGAATCTCTGATCCTCCCCCACTAGCATTCTGGCGATATGAGGCCCCACCAAACCAATAAACCCGATTGTACCTACGAAACATACTGCCGACGCAGTCAATAGTGAAATAAGTACAAAGGTTTTTAGCCTCAACCTTTCTACATTTATCCCCAGACTTTTAGCTTTCTCATCGCCCAACTTCAGGGCAGTGAGCTTCCAAGCGTCTTTGACAATCATAGGAATGGCAAGCAGAAGAACTGCCGAAACTAACCCCACCTTGGGCCAGGTTGCCTTCATCAAGCTGCCAAATAGCCAAAAGACAATAGCCTGCAGCGCTTCGGCCGATGCCATATACTGGAGTAAAGCCAACAAGGCATGAAAGAGAAACATCAGCCCAATCCCGGCCAATACCATGGTTTCAGCCGTCATCGCCCTTGCCCGTCCAATAAAATAAATCAGCAGACAAGTTAAGAGCGCAAAAATAAAGGCACTGCTGGGAACAAGATAAGCCTCAGGTATTGGTAGCTTACCTCCCCCTACGACCATGGCCAGTGCCGCCCCAAAGCCTGCACCTGACGAAATACCCAATGTATAGGGACTAGCCAACGGATTATCCAGGATGGTCTGCATTTCAGCTCCGGCGATACCCAAGGTAGCTCCTACAACAATAGCCATCAAGCCCGTCGGCAGACGCAATGTCCAAACAATAACCTCAGTGGTCGGTTCAACCGTAGCTACCCCAAAAATCGTCTTAATTATGTCCGGGACAGATAGCCAAGCGGGCCCCACTAAAACATCAACCAGCAAACTCACTAAGCCTAGCGCGGCAAACATGAGCAAAAATGAGTATTTTCGGGCAACAATCCCTTGATATACCGCTTTTTCTTTGACTAATTCCATTCCATTTCTCCTCGTTTAATTCTGCAAATCCATCATCCAAAGACCACTCAGTTCGACCGGCATAAACTTTTTGTAAAATTCTTGCAAGGTCTGAAGCGGGTCGATATCCTTAAACTCTTCAGGATAAAACTTTTTGGCAAGATACTGAATAACCGCCGAATCATAGACCTCACGGGAAATGCCATGATGGATGGCAAACACTTGCTTATTCTTAACTGCCTTGAGTTCTGACCAACCTACCCGTTTGGTGAAGGCCTGCAGCAGCTTCTGAGATTCTGCTTGGTCGGCCATAAAGCCCAGCCGCAGAGATTCCGGTTTTTTGGGCCAGTATGAGCCAGTCAAAATGATAATGTCCGGATTAGCTTTCAGTAAGAACTCAGGATTAATTGGACCATATGTTTCAAATTTATCCTTGGTTATATTGTTTCCGCCGCATTGCTCCACTAAAGCACCCCACATATAGTTTCCGTAACTATTACCATAGGTAGCAGGGCTATCTGAGGCGCACTCTACATAAACTTTGGGTTTGGGCGTAGTTATGGTTTTTAAACGCGAGTAGATCTTATTAACCTCTTCTTGGTGATAGTTGGCAAGTTCCTGCGCCCGCTGCTCTTTACCAAGTATTTTACCCATCAATTGAATGCTCTTAGTATGATTTTCGATACTTTCAGTATGGTAATCGATAAACACAGTAGGTATCCCGGCTGCTTCTAGTTTATTTATAATATCCTGGGATTTTTTTAATAAGCCAAGCGGCAGAACAAGTACGTCCGCTTTTAAGGCAATAACCTTTTCAACACTAAAGGTATCTGTATCAATATTGCCTACATCAGGTATTTTATCTAGTTCTGGTATGGCCTCAGAGTATTTTGTCCACATGTCGAAACGATTGATTTTTAGTCCATCATCCATACCCGCAATCTTCTGATATACGGTTTTCCCCTCTAAGGCCATCATAGTAATAAAAGCACCTCCGCTGCCGCTCCACTGCAGCACCACCTTATTGACCGGAGCTTTGAGCTTAACTTCTCTCCCTGCAAGGTCGGTTACCTGGATTTGTTCACCATTTTTCGTTGTTGTTTGCTGCGAGCACCCTGTTAGTAGGGTAATAGCTAATAGAAATATCAAGACTAGTGAACATCGCCGTGTAAAAAAAAGATTCAGATTCATTGTAAATATCCCCTTTTCTAAATTTTGAGGGGTTACCCTGTGTCAGCCCTCTGCACCCAGTAAGAAAACACCGTCACATTAAAAATTATCCACCTTCCTTTCTAAAAAATAAAAAGACCATAAAGTCGACTCTTACGAGTCAAACCTCCATGGTCTTTGCAAACACCTTCATGGTCTTGCTAAGCAATATCATTTTTCTTTATTTTCTCTGTTGAACTGTATTCTCTAACCATTTGACAAATTCCTGCTAAGTTAAGCTTTTGGAAAAGATTTATCAGGGTTATCCAAAATAAAATATCGTGATATTTGGTATACGTGTTGTATATTGCATAAAATAACAAAATGGAATTATTACCATTATTATTGTTCGTGCTCGTGCTGATGACGAAGTCGTGGCTATCATTGTGAAGTTTGAAATTCCTAAACAAATTCCTTCAAATAAACTCTTGTGCGAGACAACAGCTGAACGAACATTTAACCTCTTATTCTTCTGAAATGATTGGATATTGATCATAAATCAAAAATCTGTTACGCTATTTATGAAATTATTATTGTTGGCTTATTTATAATAGGTAAGCAAAAATGGCCGTTCGGAGGGTTTTGATGGTTTATTTTACTTTTGTCATACTCACAATTATTTTTTGGGGAATTGCCCCTGTATTTGGTAAAATCGGTATCCAAAATGTTGATCCACTTTTGGGGCTTTCCATCAGAAGCTTTATTGTCAGTATTATTTTACTTGCAACATGTCTATTGACTGGTAAGTTTGCGAGCTTTAGCCAGGTCGCTATTAAGGACGTTCTTTTTATTGGGGCAGAAGGCTTATTTGCATCGTTATTAGGACAATTTGCTTATTATCATGCTTTAAAATTAGGTGCTATATCAAAAGTTGCTCCTATGCTTGCTACATATCCTGCCATAACTGTCTTTGTCGCCATACTTTTCCTTGGTGAAAAATTTACCTGGAATAAGTTTATTGGGCTAATGACTATTATTGTCGGAGTTATCTTAGTTAAACGCTAAAGTTCTTTAAGCCATTTTCCCTTAAAGAAATAGACAGACATGCAAGCAGCAGTGACGGCCCAGGTAATCGGATATGTCAGTGCCACACCGCGAACGTCATGGTAAAAGAACAGGATAGAAAAAAGAAGTATCGTTCTCAGTACACAGATATTCAGCAAGATGATGATCATGGGCGGGGTAGATTTTCCTGCACCGCGGATGGTTCCGCCCAGCACCTCCAGAATGACGTACAAGAAATAAAACGGGAAAGAAATCTGGATGACTCTTATTCCATAGTCGATTACAGAGGAATCCGGATTGAAGACCCCGAAGGCTTGTCTGCCAAATATCAACACCGTCACGCTGGTTGCGATTGTAAGCGTCATCCCTATCAAAAGGCAAATTTTTGTACCTATCCTCATTCTCTCTATTTTCCCAGCGCCGATGTTTTGGGCGGAAAAAGTGGTGATAGCCTGCCCAAAAGCAACTATCGGTAGATAGATTATTAGTTCCACCTTAAAATACGCGGTAAAAGCGGCAATCGCGTCCACGCCGAAACTGTTTATTTGGTACTGCACAAAAACATTTGACAAGGTGATAACCAGAGACTGGAGCCCGACAGGTACGCCGACTTTCAAAATGCGGAAAAAAATGTCCTTGTATAATCGGATCTTTATCCAGGACAAATGGTGGTCGCCTTTTGTCCTAGATAAATGAATGAGCACACACCCAGCAGCTATAGTCTGCGAAAAAAGAGTTGCCCATGCCACACCATCCACACCGTAGTCAAAGACTACTAAGAAAAGCGCGTCCATCACTACATTGGTGATACCGCCAATGAGCTGGAAAAGCAAGGGGCTCTTTGAGTCTCCCACCGCCCGGAGGATGCCTGCACCCATATTATAAGTAATGACAGATATGAAACTCAGAAAATAAATTCTTAGATACGACAACGAAGTGCTCCATATTTCTTCAGGCGTGTTCATCCAACGGAGGAAGTAAGGGGCTCCTAGATAGCCTATCACCATGAGTATAACTCCACCCAAAAAGCTAAGTCCGATGGCGGCATGCACTGCACGCTGCAAATCGGTCTTTGATTTTTGTCCAAAGCTCTGCGCAATGATTATGATCGTGCCTACAGACAAGCCCGTAAAAAAGCCAACCAGACAGGTGATGATCAGGCTGCTGGCTCCTACCGCCGCTGAAGCTTCTTTACCAAGAACATTGCCCACGAAAATCAAATCTACAGTATTGTACAACTGCTGGATCAAGCTACTTCCCAGCAGAGGCAGCGCGAACAGCAGCAGTTGCTTCCATATGGTGCCTTCTGTCAGGTCGCGCGTTCTCTTTGCTTTTTCAATCGTTTCCAAATTAGTTATTCTCCATATTGTCCCCCAGACAGGGACACTTTTTCTCCCTAGTCGAAATACAAATGACAAGCCGTAAAATGATTGGTTTTTACTTCTTTTAGTTCAGGCTTTTCTCTGAAGCATTTCCCTGCACATTTTGTACATCTGGAGTTAAAACTACATCCAATTGGAATCTCCGACGGGCTTGGCGGATCCCCTTCAATTACTTCGATTGCCGAATTACTTTCTCCTTGGACAGAAAATACGGACGCCAATAATGCTTTAGTATAAGGATGAACTGCCTCCGTGGTCAACACCTCACTGTCAATGACTTCAACAATTCGACCGAGATACATGACTGCGATCCTATGGCAGATCTTTCGAATCAACGCCAAATCATGTCCGATAAAAATATAGGACAAGCCTTGCTCTTTTTGTAAATCCACCAGGAGCTGAACCACCTGGGCCTGTATAGAAACATCCAGGTCCGAGGTGGCTTCATCGCATACAATGATCTCAGGCTTTAAGGATAAGGCTCGAGCTATTGCCGCTCTTTGCTTTTGTCCCCCGCTTAACTGATGCGGATATCTGCTTATAATAGTCTCTGGAAGACCAACCATGTCCAGCAGTTTTTTGGTTTCCACCATAGCTTGACCTTTATTCACAAGCTTAAAGTTTAAGAGCGGCTCACTGACAATGTCCCCTAGCTTCATACGAGGATTGAAGGATGCAGAAGGATCTTGAAAGATCATTTGCATCGTTCTTCGATTTTGCCTAAGTTCTTCGCTCTTTAGATGGGTAATGTCTCTATTCTTATAAAAAATGTTTCCCGAGGTCGCACTTTCCAAATGTGCAATGATCCTTGCCAGCGTACTTTTACCACAGCCACTTTCGCCAACGATGCCTAAACTTTGGCCAGAATACACCTCTAAGCTCACATTATCAACGGCCGTTAACTTTTTGCCGCCTTCTAAGGCAAACTGCTTAGTAAGATTTTTTATTTCCAGGATGGGTTGCATGTCTTCAAACAAGGCGACGTCCTCCCAATTCAGGTATGGCTGATAACAGCTTGAGCGTATATTCATGCTGAGGATGATTAATCACCTGAGTTCTAGTGCCCCATTCCACGAATTCACCTTGCCGCATGACTCCTATTTTATCCGACATATAGGAGGCTACACCCATATTATGCGTAACTATGATAATGCTTGTCTTAAACTGCTTCCTCAAGTCCATCATCTGTCTTACAACCTGTGCTTGAATAGTAACGTCAAGAGCACTGGTGGGCTCGTCTGCTAAAAGAAGCTCTGGCTCCATAGTCATGGCCATGGCAATAGCCACTCTTTGCTTCATACCGCCGCTCAATTGAAACGTATAAGAATTCATGATACCGGCTGCATCAGGCAACCGCATCTTCCCCAGCATATCGATAGCTTTAGCATAGGCCTCAGCTTTTGAACTTTCAAAATGACACTGGATACTTTCAATAAACTGACTGCCAATTTTTCGGGTTGGATTTAAGGCTGCGCCTGAATTCTGAAAGATCATGGCTATTCTGTTGCCGCGCAGTTCTCTCCATTCTTGCTTCGAATAATCCAGGAGATTTCGGCCTTTGAAAATTATCTCACCGTCAGAAACCCTGCCTCCAATAGGAAGCAGGCCTAAGACCGCACGGATAAGTGTTGACTTTCCACTGCCGCTTTCCCCTACTATTCCTATTATTTCTTGAGGATTAACGGACATGTTGACGTTTTTGACAACTGACTTCTGCCCACCATAGTCTATGGATAGATTATTTATCGTTAAAATTTCCATAGTATCATTCAATGGTTACCTTGTTATTGAGTAGATAGTAATCAACGGGATACATTTTTATGCCGCTCACCGTTTTCTTACTAATTATATTAAGCGTCGGTGTGACAAGGAAAAGATCTGCGTTATCATTTAAGATTATTTGTTGTGCTTTGATGGCAAGGCCATATCTTGCTTGAGTATCACGTTCCGTGCTCAGTTTATTAATCAGAGCATCTACCTCTTGGTTAGTATATCCGCCATAATTTGCGCTTCCGCCTGTCTTAAAGTACAAGGTTAGGAAGGACTGGGGATCCCCTGTCGTTGCCGTATTGACACTGTATAAGCAAAGATCGAAATCATTGTTTTTCAACACTGTGGCAACGGATTCATACGATTCCAGCTTAAGGCTTATCCCAATTTCTTTAAGCTGCGCCTGCATCGCTTCCCCAAGGATCGGAAGCTCGGCACGGGTTGGATAAAGCGCCATCCTCAATTCTAATTTCTTTCCGTTTTTTTCCAAGATGCCATCCTTGTCTGAATCTGCATAGCCCGCATCCGCCAAGAGCTTAGCTGCTGCTGCCTTATCATACGTATAGCCTGTCAGCTTTTTTGCCCCAAAAGGCAAGGATGCCGGGAAAGGACCGACTGCAGCAATAGCAGTTCCTTTCAGGAGTGTTTTGGCATAAGATTCCCTGTCAACGCCTAAAGCAATAGCCTTACGCACAGCTGGATCCTTTAAGAACTCACTATTCAAATTTTCATAGCCCATTATGATCCGCAGGCTGGAAATTTTGTCCACCTTATAGCTCGAATTACCCTCATAGAGTGCTATATTACTACTGGAAATATTATTGGCGACATCAATTTCACCGCTCTGCAGGGCCATGGAACGCGTATTATTATCCTTAATATATTTAAAGGTTACCAGATCTGCCAAGGCTTTCTCGCCCCAATACTCCTTGTTTTTTTCTACAACCGCCTGTTTACTTTCAGAATAGGACTGAATTTTAAAAGGGCCTGTACCTATCGGAGCCTGAGCAAAGGTCTCTGTCTTCGCCGTGGTGTCCACTACAATTGCCAAAGGATCAGCTAAATTACCCAATAATGCTTCATAAGGAGTTTTGGTCGTTATCGTCAGATTTTGTCCATCTGCTGTCATAGAATTGATCAGTAAGATCTCCGCCGTTCTTGGATTCAGCTTTAAAGATCGTTCGAGCGATGATTTTACAGCTTCAGCCGTGACTACTACCCCATTATGGAATTTAACCCCTGGCCGGATGTGAAATTTCCAGGTTAAATCATCGGCTCTATTCCATGAATCTGCCAGGAGAGGTTCTATTTGCATATTATCAGTGAATTTTACCAAGGTTTCACCGATACCAAACATGTAAACATACCAACCATTAAATTCCAGGGCCGGATCTATATTCGTCGGAAACTGCCCTATTCCAAAGACAATACTTTTTGTTCCTCCGTTAGCCGTTTTATCCCCAGAGTTACTTTTCCCACATGCTACAAGGCTTGTACACAATAACACCATAACCAGAAAGATCGCTAGTTTCTTTTTCATTTACATTCCCTCCAGATAGTTTTTAATACTCTTGATTCGGGTCTAATATATCTCTAAGGCTATCGCCTAGTAGATTAAAGATCATAACCGTGATAAAGATTGCCATTCCCGGATAGATCATCAGCCAAGGCTCTGTCTGCATATTGTTCCTGCCTTCACTAAGCATATAACCCCACTCAGGAGTTGGGGGCTGAGCGCCAAGACCTAAGAATGAGAGGGCTGATATCTCCAGCATCATTACGCCTATATCCATAGCCGCCATGACAATAAGTGTTGGGATTATATTGGGCAAGATATATTTAAGAATTACTTGATACCGTTTAGCTCCTCCCATTTTAGCCGCGAGGATATAGTCTCTTTCTTTGACAGCCAGGACTAAGCTCCTGCTTACCCGAGTATATTTAGTCCAGCTTACAGCGGCTAGGGCTATAACAACATTCATCAAACTGGCTCCCAGCACTCCGGCAATGGCGATCGCAAAAACAAGGCCTGGAAAGGCTAAAAAAACATCAGAAATTCTCATAATGATGGTATCGACTCTTCTGCCCACATATCCTGCCACTGTACCGATTGCTGTGCCAACTGTAAGCACTATGCCAACTAGGCAAAAGGTCAATTTCAAAGAAGTCCTGGCACCATATAAAAGTCTCGATAGCAGACATCTGCCCAGCTGATCCGTCCCGAGCGGGAACTCCGCACTTCGACCTTGCAGTGTATGGGCCAGATTGCTTTTCAGTGGGTCATTAGGCGCAAGATAGGGCGCGAATACACTGACAGTCACCATTAGCAGCGCTAAGGCTGAGAAAAATGCAAATGCTTTATTCTTTCTGAGAACTGCCATAAGCTCTTCCACCTTAACCCCCCTTTTCCCAATGAATGCGGGGATCAAGAAGATGATAGGAAATATCCACCACCATATTGACCACGACATAGATGAGCGCCATCCAAACGACATAACCCTGAATCAAGGGATAATCCCTGTTAAATATAGCCTCAACCGCCAGCTTACCTACACCCGGCCAAACAAAAATTGTTTCAACAATGGCCGCCCCTCCCAATAATGAACCCACGGATAACCCTAATAGCGTGACAATGGGTATTAATGACTTTTGGAGGATATGTTTGAATAGTATTGTTCTATCTTTAAGGCCTCTGGCTTTAGCCGCGATGACATAATCCTGACCTATTTCTTCCAGGATAGCTGCCATCAGCTGCCTGGTATATTTTGATGCCATAGCCAACGCCAGAGTGACTGTTGGTAAGAGGATGCCGGACCAGTCGGAGTTTCCCATAATCGGTAAAATCTTGAGCTTTACAGAGAATACGTACATTAATAACAACCCCAGCCAAAAGCTCGGCATGGATATTCCTACAAAGGACAGGATTCTGATGATGTAGTCTGAGGCCTTATTCCTGTAAAACGCTGATATAATACCTAAAGGCAGGGCAACGATCATCATCAAGCCCAGTGATGTCCCGGCCAGCTCCAGAGTAGCGGGCAACCTGGAGATTATTAGATCGGACACCGACCTGCTATATTGATACGAGACGCCAAAATCCCCTTGTATTACACCCATCAGCCACTCGCCATAGCGAGTTAAGAACGGCTTATTCAGCCCCATTCCCGCTCTCACCTGTTCCACAAGTTGCGGAGTCGGCGTCCCCCCTGTGGCTGTAAGCATGAGCACAGCCGGGTCACCCGGGGAAAGATAGGTCAAGGTAAATGTTAAGAAGGTAATTCCTAATAAGACGGGTATCAACTGCAGTAACCTTTTCAGGATGTATTTGCACAACTTGTTTCTTTCTCCCCTCAACGAGTTCCTAAAGTCTGAAGATTTTCATCAGATGTCCCAAGGCCTCACTAGGTTCTTCATGGCTGCATTTCACAGGGTAATACCTACGAAAAAGCACTGGAGAATATTAAGTATTAGTACAAACTCTTTTAGACACGCATGAGGATAAGCAAGATCCATAACTTGGAGACTCATCGATTAAACGTCAACACTTCAACTGATGTCTAATTATTTAAAAACGTAATGCCCGAGTGATACTTCAACCATGTCCCCATTTGTTTTGGCGCTTTTCACATCATAGTCCAACAGCTTTTTATTCCTTTCAAAGATAGGGTCAGGTACAGGAACGGCCGACAAAAGAGACTGTGTATACGGGTGGAGCGGATTATTAAATAATTCTTTGGTTGTTGCAAGTTCCATAAGTCTGCCATGAAGCATCACGGCCACCTTGTCACAAATAAACTTAATGATGGAGAGGTCATGGGCGATTAAGAGAAATGAAAACCCCCGCTCGCGCTGCAAGCGTTGAAACAAGTTAATGATCTGCGCCTGAATTGAAACATCCAAGGATGCAACAGGCTCATCAGCAATAATCAAATCAGGACTCGTGCTTAAGCATCTTGCAATGGCAACACGTTGACGCTGACCCCCTGAAATCTCAGTGGGATATTTCGTTTTATAGGTGTTATCCAAGCCCACTTCCAACAGTAAGGACTCTAATTTATCTCGAAGCTCATCTTTGTTCCTTATAATACGGTTAATCTTCAGCGGCTCAGTAATTATCTGTTCGACCGTCATTCTTGGATTTAGAGCAGCAGCTGAATCCTGAAATATTATCTGCATGTTTTGGTGGATATCTTTTTTATTCTGCCGATAGATCCTTTTTTCGGATATCCTATTGCCCTTAAAATATACTTCACCTCCCGTGGCTGGGTATATTCCCATAATCGTACGCGCAACTGTTGATTTTCCAGAGCCGGTTTCACCTACAAGGCCAAAAACTTCGCCCTTATTAACTTGAAAAGTCACACCATTTATAGCTTTGATCGTTAAATCTTTGTTTATATGAAAATACTGTTTCAAATTACAAACACTTAAAATTTCCTCTGTTTCCATGCTTCAGTCCTACTTCCCAGTGAAATTGGGGGCGTAATTTTTGGCGCTCTGTCATCAAGTAACCACGTAGCCGCACTATGGGTGGGATTAATTTGAAACATTGGTGGCATTTCTTCGTAATCAATCGCCAGAGCAAATTCGTTTCGAACAGCAAATGCGTCACCGGGCGGAGGAGACAGCATAACTGGTGGCATACCGGGAATACTGGTAAGATTCTCCCCCGCCTTAGTCATAGATGGCAAAGATGACATCAACCCCCACAAATAAGGATGTCGAGGATCATAATAGACTTCTTCTGCCGTACCGATTTCAACTATTTTTCCGGCGTACATCACCGCCACACGGTCTGCAATGCGGGCCACAGCTCCCAAATCATGAGAAATAAAAATGATTGAAATACCGGTCTTATCCCGAATATCTAAAAGAAGATCGATTATTTTGGCCTGAACCGTCACGTCAAGCGCAGTAGTGGCTTCATCCGCAAACAACACCTTGGGATTGGAGGCCAGAGCTATTGCTAAGACACAGCGTTGGCGCATGCCACCCGAAAAAAAGTGTGGCTGCAGCGCAAACATCTGTTCAGGATTTTCAATGCCTACCAAAGCCAGCATTTCCAACGCTCGTTTTCTGGCCTGCTCCCTGTGTGCCTTGTTATGTTTTAAGATAGATTCAGTAATCTGCTTGCCTATCGGAATTGTTGGGTTTAACGTTGTCATGGGGTCCTGAAATACCATAGACAAAATACCACCGCGCAACTTACGCATTTGTTTTTCTTTATAATCCGTTATATCTTCTCCCTCAACTATAATTCGCCCCTGTTTTATCCTCGAAGATTTAGGAAGCAGCTTCAGAACTGATTGACTCATAACGGTTTTGCCACATCCGGATTCCCCTACTAAAGCCAAGATTTCGCCTTTGTTGAGTGATAAACTAACATCTCTGACAGCTTCAACCTCACCCTTTGGTGTATCAAAGCTAACTGATAAGTTTTTAAGTTGCAAAACAGGTTCCATTATTGAAAGTTCCTCCCATATTTGATGTAAGATGTGCCGAGTTTTCACTGAAATACCCGGCACATCTTACAATTACTGTAGCAGTTTTATTCTAACTTAAGCTTTCTACTTTTTTGAAAGTTTCCAATCTTCAATATTCCACATCACGCCCACCGCATGGTGTCCGAGCACTCTTTTGGTGTCGGGACCGTCAAGGCCACTAATGCCTACATAATTGCCGTCCAGATAGGCGATTAAGACAGAAGCTGGTTCCTTGGCAAAAGCAACTTCAAATTGACCATACAAGCTCTTTCTTTCATTAGCATCCTTGGAATGTCTTGCTTGGGTAAGTAAATTGTCCACGACCGGATTGGAGTATTTCATAGTGTTCGCGCTTCCGTCTGTAATGAATTGCTTATAGGCTCCATCCGGATCAAACTCAGCTGCATACCCGGCTAAGAAGCCGTCATATCCGGCCTTCCAGTCGAACTTTGTCACAAGAACGATTTCCATCTCAACGCCTGCATCTTTCAGCTGCTTTGAAACAACATTGGCAATATCTACGCGCTCTTCTTCGTAATCACGTACCTGAATTTTGAAGTGGAACTTTTGACCATTGCGTGCATAGATACCGTCGCTCCCTTTAGTCCAGCCAAGCTTGGTCATCTCTTGGGCAAACTTATCCAGATCATATGGGTAGATGTCCGCTGCCTTATTGCCGCCAAAAGCGTTCAGCTGCATGGGGCTGTAGGCAGGGCCACCCTCACCGGTAAGCACGCTTTTCACGACAGCTTCTTTATCGATAGCATCGTTAAGCACACCAATTGAATCCTTGTTTTGGATCCAGAATTTAGATCTGAAATCCATTGACACAGCACGGTAGTCCGCTGTTGTAAAATCGTAATTTTTGAAGCCCGGCTTACCCTGGAAATTCTTAGCATATTTGGCATTGAGCCAGGCCAGGTCTGCTTCGCCGGATTGCAGCATAGTGGCCTTGGTGCTTTCCACCGCAACAGTTTTGTAGACTATTTTTTCAATGTTCGGGACCTTAGCGTAGTATTTTTCGTTTCTCACCACTTCTACCGTTCCGCCGGATTTATCCCACTTAACAAACTTATAACGACCGGTGCCGACAGGATTTTGGTTGAAGGGGGCTGTCGTAAGGTCCTGACCCTCAAGCAGATGCTTCGGAATGATGCCAATTGTAAAATAATTAAGCATGGCAGCATTATATTGCGCAAGAGTTATCTCAACGGTTAACTCATCCTTCGCTTTGACGCTGGCGATATCCTTGTAATCATCAAGAAGCGTTGAAGCTAAGGTTTTATCGGTGGTCAACTCTTTATAGGTGTAGACAACGTCCTCAGCAGTAAACGGTTTACCATCCTGCCACAAAACCCCTGGCCTCAGATTGAAGGTATAAGTGAGTGACTTTTCATCATAGGTATAACTTTTTGCTAAGTCTTCAATAGGCTTGCCGGAAGCGTCATACTTCATCAAACCGGAAAAAATAATACTCACCAACTCGCTTTGACCGGTGACAACGGGGTTAATTGTATCTGTATTCTCGCCTGCATAAACCAGGGTATTGGACAAATCAGAGGCGTCCTTTGCTGTACTCTTGGTTGAGCTGGCGCTTGAAGAACACCCTGTAAAGCTCAAGATAACCCCTAAACATAAAATGACTGCCAATAGTGTCTTGATTCTTTGCTTGTAATTCATACTCATCCTCCTCTAATTTAATGGCTCTAACGGCAATTGCCCTTTATAGAATGCTTTCCCGTTTGTTTGTTTCTCTTCTGAAGAAATAGGCGATATTTGTGATACACACCAAGGTTGTTATTAGGAATACGCCCGGGATTATTATGACCCACCAGGTATTGAGCAGCAGTGCTTTGTTGGCAAGAGATAGCATGCTTCCCCAGGAAATAACATTCACAGGAAGCCCCAAACCGAGAAAACTCAGAGTAGACTCCAAGGACATGCTTGAACTGATACAGGATACAACAACAAACATAATTGTTGAAACCAGATTTGGTATCAAGTGTGTCCACATCGTATGCAGGAAGCTTCCTCCCATGCATTGCGCGGCAAGCATGTATTCACTGCTGCGTATCTGCCTGACTTCACTGCGCACGATTCTTGCCAAGGCGCACCAACTGGTCACGCCAATGACAAAGGATATCTTTAGAACATTCTGCGTTCCCATAACCGACGCCAGCAACAAGACAAGCAACAAGATCGGAATACTATTAATAAGCTCGGGAACGCGCATCATGACCGCATCAACGCGTGAATTTGCAGTACCGCTACAACCGAAGACAACCCCTATCACAGTGATGATCGCCATGCTCAGCAGACCTATAAAGATTGAAGCTCGTCCACCATACCAGATCATGGAAAAAATATCGCGACCCAGCGAGTCTGTCCCGAAATAGAATTGCGCATTGGGTGCTTCACTAAGATTCTGTAGATAAAAACCTGTCGGGTCATGATTATTCACTTGTTCTGCAAAAACGCACCCCAATACGATGATGCTGAGAAGGACAATGGCGATAATTGGTTTTCCCTTCAGTCTATTTCTAAACGACGGTTTTGTCTCCTCTGGCCTATGAATCTTGTAATTAGCCCCGACTATGACAAACTTTTCTCTGCTTTTTTCCGCCATGCCAGTGCCTCCGTCAATTTCATTCTTGGGTCAATTACTTCATTGATCGATTGTGCAATGATACTGCTCAAAATAACCAGTATTCCGGTAATCAGCACAACCAATATCAGTAAATTGTAATCATGATATTTTGCACTTTGGATGGAAAGTGCCCCTATGCCAGGGTAATTGAATACTGACTCCGCAATATAGGTTCCACTTAAGACATGAGGGATCGAAATAGCCATGATGCTGACAATGGTCGGTGCAACATTGCGAAAACAATGCTTGAAAACAATTTCATGTTTTGTACAGCCCTTGGATTTGGCTAAAAACACATAATCTTTGCGCACTTCATCCAGAAGCTTGTTTCTGATCATATAGGCGTAATACCACAGGTGACTGAGTATCATGACTACCAGCGGTAAAATCATATGCTGTATTCGATTTAAGATATCGCCCGATTTGCCGATATCATAAGCCCCACTGCTTGGTAGCCATCTCAGATTAATACTAAAAATCAAGACCAAAACAACGCCCAACCAAAATGGTGGTATATAATAGGCCGCTGTTCCCACTTTGCAGATGATTCGATCCATTAACGTATCTTCATTCATTGCGCAAAACAAGGCAAGGAGAGTGGCTAAACCGAAAACAAGTATGTAGGCTGTGCCCCCAAGAATCAAAGTGTTTCCGATTAGTGGAGAAATAACATCTATCGCCGGCATCTTGCTTTTCAGCGATAAGCCAAAATCACCCTGAAATGCGTTGCTACTCCATTTGATGTATTGAACATAGATAGGGCCATCCAGGCCTAAACGAACTCTCGCAGCGTCTAGTTCTACTGTGGTCATGGATTCAACTGCATCGCCGTAATAGGATTGCAGCGGATCACCAGGTGCCAGACGCGCCAAATAAAAAACTCCAACTGATAGTATAAACATAGTGAGTATAAATCCTATTGCTCTTCTTGTTATCTTTTTAAAAATCATTGATTTTTTGTTCAATCAGTTCCACCCACCTTCCTTTGCAGCTGCAAACACACCCTGTTCTTCAATTCGCCCTCCTTTCAAACAAAAAAAGGCCATGAAAGTAGGACTCTAACGAGTCAAACCTCCATGGCCTTTGCAAATACCTTCATGGTCTTGCTCTGCAATATCTTTTTTTATAGCATTCGACAATTGTTCGTGAATTCCTGCCAAAAGTTTCTCTTAATATGCTTAATATTAGAGTGAAAATTCAGCATAAGCTACAAGTGAGTCATCCTTGCTTACTGCTAAAGAAGTTGTTAGATAAAACATAATTGAAATGATTTTGAGGATTTGGATAGGATTTGGCCAGATTCCAACCCGTGGCGCAAAAAGCACCTTAGAACGATGGCCGTCATTGATGGAGGGGCGGCGTTGGGCGTTTTAAATGTATAAGCGCCAACAGGAGTTTTCCCAAGGGTCCGTTCTTGCCAAATAGGATTAGCAGCAAGAATCCGACAACAAGTTTGAGATTCGTCAACGATTCTTGCGCATATTTTCCTGCTGGAACGGACTCAGGGGTACCAATACTGATTTGAGCAACGCTCGCTTTACTTAGATCTTCGAGAGAGGTAACCTTGCTGTTATCTTTTCCTGTACAATAGCATCGAGGTACCTTCCCAGTAATTGAGAATTAAATGAAGGTAGCCTTTAAGTTACAAGGGGGTTAAAATTATGCCGGATTTTGGCAATTCATTTTCTGGGCTTGCGAAAGATCGCAAATTGACTGACCAAGAATTAGTTAGAGCCATTCGTTATATGCCTAATTGCTTGAAAATTTCTAAAAAACAAGTCGCTAAATAACAAAACCACCATTTGGACTAATGATTTGGCCAGTTATGAAGTCTGCATGCTGAGAAGCTAAGAAAAAGGTACACATGGCGATATCTATAGGACTCCCTAATCTCATTAAGGGAGTATTTTCTCTAAGCATATTTAACTGCTCCTGATTATATGAAGAAAGCATATCTGTTTGGATAATTCCAGGCGCAATACAATTTACTTGTATATTTGAAGGCCCCAGTTCTTTCGCCAATGCCTTTGTTAGGCCAATTACGCCTGCTTTTGCAGTAGAATAATGGACTTCACAGGAAGCCCCCACCATTCCCCATATGGAAGAAATATTAATGATTTTCCCTTTCTTTTGAGGAATCATATATTTCAAAACTTCTTGCGTACAGAAAAAAACACTTTTCAAGTTAATATTTATCATTCGATCCCAGTCTTCATCTGTTATATCGATAAATAATTTTTCTTGACATATCCCGGCATTATTCACAAGGACATCAATAGTTCCAAATTCATTGACACAAAACTTTATCATTGCATTTACTTCAGTTCTTTTTGATATATCTGTCTTAAAAAGCTTAACCGAGAATTCCTTTTCTTTGAGACTTTCATATAAGGCAATGGCGTCCTTCTCTGACTTGTTGAAGTTGATCAGTACATTGTATCCTTGTCGAGCAAACACTTCCACAGTTGCTTTTCCAATTCCCCTGGATGCACCAGTGATTACAACGGTTTTTGTATAATCCATAATTCATAGTCACCTCAATTTCAGGAAAAATGATTATGCTTAAGTCTTTCTTCTACTTCTATTACCAGTGCCTCAATCTGGTGGGGCAGAGGGGAGCGAAGGATTCCAACCAGTAGAATATTCCCACGTTGGATAGGAAGAAGCAATTTGTTCGCTCTGCTCGCACCGATTGCTGTAGCTATTAGCGGAGTGATTTCTCCCAAGAAACCATAAACCATCATCACCGAAACCGAACCCACAATTAGATCCACCCGATCTACATTATAACAAATCGCAGACTCACCAGAAGCTCCCTCAGAAGCCCCGGCCCGCAACATAGCTCCAGTTGCAAGGGCATTGGTTCCCAAAGCGAGTATATTCAGCTCTGGCATTTTTTTGCGTAACTGCTCGACTATATGCTTACCAATGCCGCCACCCTGTCCATCAATGACTGCTATCCGCATAATTTCCTCCTTGGTATAGCCATTTTAGTTCCTGCGTTTTTTTATCTAGCATCTTCCATTCAAATTGAACAAAAAAACCAAGAAGTTTTAGACCTGTCTTCCTCTTAAATATTTCACCTGGGGATCACGACAGTTTGGTTCCGTACCTTTTCCACGCTAACCGGAACCCCATACGCCTGAGAGATATTTTCTGCAGTCATCACCGCTGGGCCACCGGCAACGAATACCTTTGTGTCCTGTAGTAACAAAAATTTATCTGAGAAGCGTAAGGCCAGATTAAGATCGTGCATTACAGCAACTACCGCAATATTCTTCTCCTTAGCTGCGGTCCGGATAGTTTTCAACACTTCCATTTGATTTTTTAGATCCAGGTTGCTGGTTGGCTCATCCAATAACAGAACCTCGGGTTCCTGAGCCAAGGCCCTGGCAATGACGACTTTCTGCAGTTCCCCTCCACTCAGTTCATCTAAGTAGCGCAGGGCAAATTCCCCCAGACCTGTTTTGGCCAATATCCCTTGCACCAACGCCAAATCCGCCGCTGTCGCCTCCCACTTGATGTGGGGTTTGCGGCCCAAGAGCACAGCGTCAAAGACGGTCTGACGGTTGCTCTCGTAATTTTGCGCGACATACGCCATTTTAAGGGCTATCGCCAAGCGACTGAGCTTAGACACTTCCTGCCCCTCCAATAAGATACTTCCCTTTTTCGGTAATAAAATCTTGTTCAAGGTCTTGAGCAGCGTCGATTTTCCAGCACCATTGTTCCCGAGGATTGCTAGGAATTCCCCCCTCAGTACAGTGAAGCCTACATTCTCTAATATTGTGCGGGAGCTGTATCTAAATTCGATCCCATTAACGGATAAGATCATCGTAACTTCGACCCCCTCACCAGAAAATAGAGAAAGAGAGGAGCCCCGAGAAAGGAAGTGACTGCGCCAACAGGCAAAACCACGGGCGCAATAATCCGCCTGGACAGGGTATCCGCAGCCAGAAGCAACAAAGCACCCATCACCCCAGAAGCCGGAATTAGAAAGCGATTGTCCCCGCCTATCAAGCGTTTGACGAGGTGTGGAGCCACGAGACCAATGAAGGCGATGATTCCCAAAAAGGAAACGACAGTGGCTGTGATCAAAGATGCAAAGAACATTCCCCACTGTCTCGTCTTTTCCACGTTGACACCTAGGCCCTTGGCTGTTTCTGCCCCACTGTCCAGAGCATTGTAATTCCAGCGGTTAAACAGGAAAAAGAGCAAGGCTCCTAAGACTACACAAGACATAATCCCCAACTCACCCCACGATGCCCGCCCGATGTCACCAAACGTCCAAAAGACGACGGCGGCTACATTTACATCATTGGTGAAATACTGTAAAAGCATCGTGGCTGCCGAAAAGAGAGATCCCAAAGCGACCCCGGCTAACACCATAGACTCTGGTGAGACTCCCTTATATTGAGCCAGAAAAAGAATGATCATGGTCGTAAGCATGGCCGCTACGAAGGCTGAAATTGTGACAAGATAAGGACTGTTAATCAGCAACGCTCCTCCGCCTGTACTTTGTGTACTACCTGCTCCCCAGCCGATGATGGCTAGCGCAGCCCCAAAGGCTGCACCTTGAGCAATACCGAGGGTACTTGGAGAAGCTAAGGGATTTCTGAGGATATTTTGCATGACCGCACCCGCAACCGCCAAACCTATCCCAGCGACCATCGCTGCCAACACCCGGGGCAAGCGGATTGACCAAATGATAATCTGAGCATGTCCCTCAGTTTGGCCGAGTAAAGTCAGTAACACTTGCCAGGGCGAAAGCTCGGCTGAACCGGCACTGATGGCATAGAGGGCGAGCACTGCAGTCATAATCATCAGACCCAACAAGATTAATTTTTTCTTCCATGTATATCTCAAATAATGGGTTATCCCGCCATCGAGCACAGTTTCCTCGCCCACCAACTCGATCACCTTCCTAGTTCCAGCTTTTTAAAGCCACCATAATCCCGTACCATTTCTGCATACAAGGGCTTACCGAGAAGAAACTGGTACAGTTCATCACTCTTCTTAATCGGATCGATGTCTTGAAACTGTTGAGGAAAGATAATCTTTCCTGCGTAATAGGAGTCTGCAAATGCCGTCTCAATATTGGTCGTATAGTTATTATAAGGAATCTGGCTATAAACTTGGCCCTTCTTCACCGCACTCAAAGACTGGTAGAAAGCTGGATTCTTCTTAAAATCATCCGTAACTAGCGCATACCCACCTGCATCAAGGAACAAGATATCCGGATCCCAACTGATGAGTTTCTCTTTATCAATCATTAAGCTTCCGCTTTTCCCGGTTTCATCGACGACATTTTTCGCCCCAATGAACACCAGCGGCGGGTATTTGGCCTGAGTGTATTCGATCCCGTGCGCTCCTTTTGAGCTCACGGCCCCAACATATACTTTTGCTTTGTCCCCCGCAGGAACATCCTTCGTCCTCTCTGCCAGATCTTTTTCATTTTGTCTAAGATAAGCCACAACATCTTGGGCCCTCTTCTCCTTCCCGATAATCGTACCGATCATACTTAAGGAACGGTATAGATTCTCGTTAAACGATGTTGTAGCACTTGTAACATCGCCATAACTCAGAACGACCACCGGAATGCCTATCTTGGCTTGAAGTTGATTTGCTTTCTCTTTATCTACAAGATTGCAGACAAAAATTACATCTGGTTTAACGCCAACCAAGCTCTCCTCGTTCGGGGCAGTATCCGGTCCTCCCTGCCCAATACTGGGCAGTTTTTTCAAGTCGGGATAAGCCAGCATATACGATCTTCCCGGCGAAGGCTTTTTCTCAATCTCTTCAATCCCGACCACCATGGACGCTCCTTCGGCATAGGTCACCAACCGCAACGCACCTGGTCCAATCGCCACAACCTTTTGGACAGGTACCTCTATCTCAACTTCTCTCCCGACCAGATCCGTAATTTTTTGTTTCTGAGCCTTAGCCACTGTCGGAACTGTTCTTGCTTCCTTCGTACCTGCAGTCCCTCCACATCCCGATAAAAGCAACGCCGGCATAAGCAAGGCCAACAATAACGCCATCACTTTTCTCATTTAAGATTCATCCTCTCTATTTCGTATCGCATGTTTAGACAAACTGATCGAAATCAGCTTATCTAAACATGTCAAAGTAGAATCTCTGGTGTGTCTACTCTTATTGAAAACCTATTTTATTTATTTAACACGAGGACTCGCGACTCGTATTGTTCCACACACTCCGGACAGGCGATGCGCCCATCACGAACACTCGCCCGCTGTTCCATTACGCCCTCTCCGCAGAATGCACATTCCACCGTTGGATTGAGTTTAGGGCCATTGGGCAGGTCGAAGGTGATTTCTCGCCAGACAAAATGCTCTTCTGGTGGTGCTTCTACTAGGTGCATGGAAATCTCGCCATGCAGTTTATAAAATTCCTCCGACTCAGCTGGGGTTGCCGTATTGTCCATCATTTTAGGCCGCAAAGCTTGATGCCGTTCATTGTCCATTGCCCCATACTTCAGGGCAACTCGAACACCACGCCCATCCTGACGACGGATAAAACTAAAAACTTGCTTGCCATGATCCTTGAACATTAGATTTCCTTTGCCAAATGTACTTGAGAGTAAAGTCTGCACAGCATCCACTCCACAAGCATCATTTTGTACGATGCTGACAAACCCACTTTTAGGATTGTACGGCTCCCCCTCTAAAGCATGGAGCACCTTTAAGGCAATCTGAGCTGCTTGGAAGCCAATCGCTAACCCTGGGCAGACATGCCCGTGAAACGCCACGCAACGTTCCCAATCCAGCTGAACTTGTTCGTCCATTTTTTATCCACTCCTTAATTTTTAGTTTTTCTAAGACTTCTTCTCTCTTTCTGAAAAAAAGATTATTTCACTCACAAGATTCTGTATTATGAATCCAATAACACCCGCACCTTGTCATGTTCATACTTTTCTCCCCGACAAGAAATAACGCTGAGGAACATCTTTAATGGTAATATTCTCGAAACCTGCTTCTGAAAAAATAGCGAACATAACCTCCTCTTCCGGAATCAGACAGTTCCGTACCGCTCCGCCAAGAGACACATGCAGATCATTAATATAGTCTCTGCTATGCGGATGCATTACAGTAACTCTTCCCCCACGTCTCAACACTCGAGCCATTTCTTTGGCAGACCGCCTAAGATCATCAAAGTGCGGGAAGGCCGAGTTACACACGACTTCATCTACCGCCTGGTCTGCCAAGGGAATATCCTCAGCAGCCCCCTCCAAGAACTCTAAATTTGGCTCCTGATACTTCTTTTGAGCTTCTGCCAGCATCTGGGGAGCAAAATCTATGGCCACCACATCTCCGGATGAACCCACGGCTTCGATCAGCATCGGAATAAGCACTCCGGTGCCTGTACCTAGATCAAGAACCTTACTGCCCCGAGACAAAGCAAGCTCTTCGACCATATTTTGCAAGCGAATTATTACCTCATCTTTGATAAGGGTATCCCACTCCGCAGCCTTTCCGTCGAAATAGTCCTTTAATTGCATACTGTTACCTCCTCACCTTCTATAAATGAATGTCCACAAGTCTGTTCTCCATCTGTCTGATTTTACGGTTGAGTTAAATCAAGTTTCTTGAACCCTCCATAATCCTTAGCCATTTGTTCATAGACAGGTTTACCTAGGAGGAAACTGTAGATTTCCTTACTCTTTTTGACGGGATCGATATCCTGAAATTTATCCGGAAAAATCACCTTCCCGGCATAATAAGCGTCCGCCAAGGCCGTATCGATATTCGTGGTATAAAAGTTATACGGGATCTGTCCGTAAACCTGCCCGTTCTTGACCGCACGGAGTGACTGATAAAAAGCCGGGTTCTTCTGAGCATCGGCAAGCACCTTACTGTAGCCTCCTTCATCGATAAAGAGAATATCTGGATCCCAGCTCACGAGCTTCTCACATTCGATCATAAAACCTCCACTTTTTCCGGTCTCATCGGCGACATTCCGAGCCCCGATGTTCACAAACGGCGGATACTTAGCCTGAGTGCTTTCAATGCCCTGAGTTCCTTTCATCCCTAATGCTCCCACATAAACTTTAGGCTTCGCTGAGTCCGCAATGCCTTTTGTGCGCTCTGCCAAATCCACCTGACTCTTCTTAACATAGTTGATGACTTCTTCTGCCCTCTGTTGTGTTCCGATAACCTTACCAAGCAGATCTAAGGAACGATAGACATCATCATTGAACGTTGCCAATGGCCCATAACTCAAGACAACGACAGGAATCCCCGTCTTGTCCTGCAGCTTATCTGCCTTCGCCTTATCCACCAAGTACGACACAAAAATGACATCGGGTTTGACATTCAGCAACGCTTCTTCATCTGGTATGGTATCTATTCCGCCCTGCCCAATCGTCGGAAGAGCCTTAAGTTCCGGATAAGCAAACATATAGGGCCTTCCCGTCGGCACTTTCTTTTCCATATCCTCAATACCAACGACTCGGTCGGTACCCTTGGTGTACGCAACTAACCTCAACGCACCAGGCCCGATGGCCACAATCCGTTGAGCGGGAATTTTCACTTTCACCTCACGTCCCACTAGATCAGTCACTACTTTTACTTCAGAATTTAATGTACCCTGAGAATTCCCGACAACTTGACCTGTCTCCGACTTGTTGCCTTCCTTTCCAGTTCGAACTGCAGAACAACCCGTCAAAGCCAGTCCTACGAGCAGCAAACTGAGAAGCCAAGCGCTTCCCTTCATGATCCGTCTATGCATTTACATAACCCCTTTCCGTTTCCCATATTGATCTATCTGAAGATTAACCCGCCAAATCATCATCCCTTGAGTAACCTTGAACCCACAACTCATCTTTCTCCCCACACTTCTGACACAACGCAGTGTTGTCAATCATAAGATTGAAAAATCTTCCTTCTTTTAAACAAAATAAAAAACCATGAAGTAGACTCTAACGAGTCAAACCTCCATGGTTTTTACAAACACCTTCATGGTCTTGCGCTGCAATATCATTTTTCAATTAATCTTAATGTTCTACAATCCTTCGCAAATTCCTGCTAAATTGTTCCTCGTTATGAAATAAAATATTTCTCACTGGGGATCACGACAGTCAGTCCGTTGGCCAGGTCATTCCTCAGTGAAGACCAATCACCTCGGTCTGGCACGGACCTGCAGTATTTTACCCAAAAATCTGATTCGTTGGGAGTTGGTGGAAAAGGTTTTTTTACAGTCAATGTCCATTGGGCTTGAGTGTCCGGTTATTCTCACATACCCAAAGGACACCCGACTTGCTCATCCCGTACTGCTCTTTATGGGAGTTATTCGTAATGTACTGTCTGTCTAGTATACGAGGGTTTCTGACTAGTACAAAAAAAGAAACGCACTCCTAACGTTGAAATCAGCGTAGGAGGGCATTTCTTGCATGCCTATATAACAAAATAACTTACTCTCTCATAGCAAGACCTTTGGCAATCACCGATTGCACTACAGAGGAACATCAGCCACCGGCAGGATTTTTAGTCAAACATTCACGTCCGGTATTGGCCCCTGTATGCTTCTTAATATCATCCAAAGTAGAGCAGCACTTGGCTATAGCGACATGATAGAAGATTTCTTCTTCCGTGACATTTGCACAATAACAAATGGGAACAGGGGGCGGGACATTCTTAAACCAAATCTTGCTAATCAATTGTTCTTGAAGTATTGTTTTCTTCCCGTCCTGAGAATAATAGGAAACCTTACAATCGGGAGTTTTACATAGAAATAACTGTTCTCCTTCAATCTCAATACCAGGTTGTACCTGATGTTCAACTGTTACCTTACGTACTTTCTGACCGATCCCGTTACAAACAGGGCAGGCCGAAATTACTTTTGAATTTGTGGAAAGCTCAAGCATCATGTGGTATAAACCCTTCCTTTCACTCCTGTAAGCTTTCAATGATTAGATAATCATCAATTGGCCCTTCGTCAGAGCATGGATAATTGGTTTTATTTTAACTCTTCGTCCTGAACGTATTTTATTTTAAGCAATAAGGCAGTTTCTGCCTTGGCCGATTCTCTGCCTAAATAAGCAGCATGGTCGAGTCTGGAAAGCAAGCCCCGTTTGATAGCGGTATTGACAATGTCAGATGCTTTGTCTCCCCGAATAACTTCATTGAGAACATGGTCATTCGTGTAATGTTCACAAACAACCTTTTTGCTATCTGAATCAATTAAAACTAAGAAAAAACCTTCCGGATCAGGTTCCCACTTTGTTGTCTTTTCGGCTTCAACCGTTTTCGGCAAATGCACTTTCGGGGGAATTATTAATTCCAAACCTTCCGTTTGAGCATTACAGGTGTTGATGACTTCCTTCAAACGGTTAATATCGTTTGTCCCAATCTCATCAATAACCGTAACATAACTATTAAAGGCATTGAGTTCCTCTTGAGATAAATTCTTTAGAATTGGACGGGGGCCGACGGCTCCTATAATTTGCCGTTGTTCACCAATACCCTTGGATTTAAGGGCTAGAACGGCTTGACCAGCTTTATGACCTCGGGAATCTTTACCACAAAGAATTAAGTAACGAATGCTTGGATTCGTTACAATATTCCTTATTAAACGTTCGATGCCTAGATTTTCTGTTGTCAGTGTGCCAACAATAGCAACTTGTTCCAGAAGCCCTACATCTTTAATTTCCTCCAATAGGTCAAAATCAGTTAAGGTACAAACTGCTACCTTGGAATTCTGTCTTCCTACCTGATAATTGCCCTCAACAACCGGCCATTTTTTAATAGTTTGCTTTATTGGCTCGGGCTCACATGAATGCCCACAACCACAGGAAGAACCAAGCATATTAAACAATCCTTGCTCCTGAACAAGGGTACTAATACCACTTATCAATTTGCTAAATTGGTTATAGGGTTCGATAGGTAGGCAGGTTTCACACCCGAGACATAGGTGTCGATTTATATTACCAGCTTCAAACCACTCTAACATTTCTTCACGTACGTCCTTGGCATTTGAACCGTCTATATCTTCAAGGTCTCCCATTATAGCTTCGAGAGTATCCAGCAAACACTCGCATGAACTGCATTTCTTAATCTGTCGAATCTCGTTTAGCTGCTCCCAAGCTTTAGTGATTTCATCTTCAAACATTCAGACCACTCCCTGTTATCCCTCTACACTTAATTTTACTATTATCCTACCAATCAGGGGAATCGTTCTACAGATAATTCAGCACTTGACTCAAAGTACGTGCTGATATTTGAGGGATATTTCTTGCGTAAGACTGTAGACTTTTTTTGCAGTATCGATGTTGAGAGTTCCTACTCCACAGCTTGGGGTAATCATAATCTGTCTGGTCAGGGCATTTCTGTCTATCCCTTTGCCAACTAACGTATCAATCTGAGCATTAAGCACTTGACTTAATTGGTCTGAATTGTAAGCTAAAACTTTTTCAGATGTGGGAACTATTCCCCATGCCAAAACTCCCTCTCTTTGCAGGAAATTTTGTATCTGTTCGGGATACAAGGATAAGGTTGTGAAATACTCAAAGGCATCGAAGTTTAATATATCAATCCTAGATTCGAGCAGCATTCCCCAATCGGTACTTGCACAAACGTGTATCCCCGCACTACCACCGGCAGAATGAATCGTATCGACGATAATGTTAAGTTCATCAATGATTTCCTGTTTGTTTAGAGTTATATGTGTGGACTGACCGTAAGCATAAAGACCAGGTTCATCAATGAAAATTACGACTGGTATGCCGAATCTGCTTAAGGTCTCAACTTGCCATCTGGCTTGCAAGGCTATGGTTTTAACAACAATATCCCGTAGTTCCTCATCGTAGTACGACGACCTTTTATTTTGGTCTGTGAGTTGCAGCCCCAAAGTGATTGGGCCGGTAACCTGACCCTTGATATATTTAGCATTATGGAAACCACCGTTAGACAATTCATCGACAAATGCCCAGAATCCCTTGGCATATTCATTAGGTAAGCCAAAGTGACTTAATGCTTCGTCATCACCTTCGGATATTCTCAAATACAAATCGTAAAACTCAGTAAGCCGGTCTAGCCAATCTAATTGCCGGACGAAAATGGGTGCACTACCAGACTCTTTATCCACCAGACCAAGCCGGACGAGTGGGGCAATGTATTGGCCGATTAACCCTTCAGAAGTATTGTTGCTTGGTAGCTGTGGCCAATGAGGCATGTCCGGGAAGAACTGTTTTACCGTTTGAACAGCCTCAACCGGGTCGGTATGCGGTAAGCTGCCAATCCCAGTTGCTATAAATGGAGGTATCAAGTCAGTTCACCTTCCTAACTTAACTCTTGCTGATTAAAAAGGCATCCCAATTGGATGCCCGGTCAAAACTACCCTGTTTACCCGAAACAGGAATTTAGACAGTTCAGGTCTTACATTCGGTGGGTTGCTCCTCTTTCGTTTCCAGTCGGGAGGGTTCACTATTAGTAGAGTGAATTTTGTCGGCTAATGCTCTAATCTTTGTTGCACCCACCGTCATAGCAATAGCTATCGTTTCGTTTAATTCATCTTCCGGGATGTTTAGTTCCTTTGCAACTGCAAAGCAATACTGAGTTCAGGGTTCACAACCTGCTGCCAGGGAAGCTGACAGGGCAATTAAATGTTTGGTTTTCCTGTCAATAACCCCTTCATTGTACACTGACGAAAAGAACTCATCATATTTCTTTAGCATACCTTTTTCCCCTCTCTCTACTACAGTAGTGTCCTTGCCAAAATAGGAACACTTTTCTTTCCGGCACCCGTGAGGATGTCGTTCAACGTGTTTACAAATTATGTTCTCACTGACTATTGGCAGGGAAACACTTAGATGTTCTTTCACCAATTTTACTGCCTCGGTCAATGATTTTCGAACGAAGTTCTTACAACAGCAAGGCCCTGTTTCGTTAGCAATAGTGTTAACCATCTTGGCCACAACTCTCATGGTAGTTGCCGTTTCCTGGTCTTTAGGACAGGCTGCTCCCAAGATAACGCTAAAGCATGCGCCTATGGCTACCGCAATCCCACATACCCCTGTCAGACCACAGTATCCGCCAACAGCTTGCCTTACCGTTCGGTTTAGCACCTCCAGAACCTGATCATCCGTTACTATAATAGTACCTTCGTTCCTAATGGCCGCGATCAAGGCTCCAGCCGCTAGCCAAGCGTTTTCACAGCCAAGCATGGGAACTTGGTCGTCATATCCCATAAGTGTTTCAGCAATTTCCAACGGGTTTTTAGACTTATTATCAAGTACATAGGCTTTGACTAAGTCGAAAACCCCTTTTCCGTGGCACTCATCACAAACATAATGACCATTAGAGCAACAGATGTTTGCTATCTCCTGTTTGCCACACTGGGCACAAGTCAGTGCTTTGCCTTGATCAAAGTACTCCAGTGGATTCCCGCAAATTTTACAGTGTTCGGTGTTTCCGTCTAAGTGCTGACCAGCACTAGATGAAGTGCCTCAGCAGTCACTAGCGCTAGGTAGAACCACGCTATTTATCATCTCGAACATAAGGAAACTCCTCTCCCGTTTGATTGTTTTGTAAATCAGACAAGTTGTTAGCTTTGACCTGAGTTTTATTTTGAATGAAATCTTTTGATTGTGAGATGATCTTCCAGATCACGTCGTCGGTAATTCAATAGAAGGCAAAACTAGCTCGATTTTCCACACGGGCTATCCCGGTGTTTTTGAGTACTTTTAGATGGTGAGAAGTCAGTGGCTGAGATAGACCCGCCGCCTTAGCGATTTCGTTGACGCTTTTACATTCTTTAGATAATACCTCAATGATGCGGAGGCGGTTTACATCGGCCAAAGCCTTAAACAATTGCTGGATGTCCGTATATAATTCCATCTTTTCACCTCTTGTTCTACAACTAAGATAACATAAATACGCCTTTATATCAATGGTAGTTTATATGGTAGGCAATAGAGCAGCTTTCTTCGCTTGGTTTGTCATGTTAGAGTCATTCATGTTTCCTGAAATTTGAGGATTCTTTGTTTACACCACATTGTGAGATTGCAGCCGTTTTATGGCTCTTTTTACAGTGCGTTTCGCCATTGGTGTCTAGCTGTAAGCTTTGTTAGGCCTAAATTTGCTGAACACCAAAGAAAATTAGTCTAATTCCGAACATAGCAAAAGCTACAACTAATTCTCAACCAAACTTATATATTATAATGAACCTCTTTACCATCGGCAGATAGATATGTCCGTTAATATTGTTTTCAAACAGGTCATGGGAGGATTCTGCTATCAGAATCTCCTTGTTTAACGATTCCCTGCAAAATTCCTGCAAAGGCTTCGGCACACACAAACCCAATTTATAAATGTCCATATCCTTACAAGCATTTAACACTTGCAGATAGTCTTTTGCCTCATGGGGCAGGATGCTTCCACAGAGCAGACGGATGTCCGCCTCCCTGAATATTGTGGTTGGTTCTTTGAACTCCCCGCAGTCGTAGATAACAAAGTTGTAGTCCTTATCCAGCTCATTGGTAAAATAGCAGTCAACACCGCCGACAGGATAGGCTTCTCCGTCTTTTTCCGCATCATAGATATTTACGATCCAGTTCAAATGCCGGTTGGTATTGGTCTCCACATAGCAGGCGGAAGCCCCTCTTGCAATGAGCCAGGCCGCCAGATTAAAGGCGGTGACGGTAACGCCACTGCGCCGCTGTGTGCCGGCAATGGCAATCTTCACATTTCGGCTGTTCCACTTGTATTTGACTATCTCTTTCGGCTTCGGGGCTTCTTCAAAGGCAGTATCCTGCTTAAAGCTTTCAGATGACCGCTTATACCTCTGCATACCACCATCCTCCGAAAGACACTCGGCAAGCTCATCCCTGATGCCGTCCATGCTGTCGGCGGTTACAATATCCGTTACCCCGATATCCACCAGCCTGCCGATATAGGCGTCTGCATTTACCATATCCGAAAGGATGGGGATGATTCTCATATTCAGCATCATTTGCATGGATTGGAGGGCAACGATGAAATCATCAAGCTGTTCCTCTATACAGGAAATATCCACAAGGAAATACTTGCAGCCTATATAATTCCTCATGTCCTTTGCGGCAAAAAGCTTCAAGGAAAACCTACCGATGAGCTTCTTTATCACAAGCTCCTGCCCCTCCATAAAGTCGGTCAGTCCGCTTTTCCCATTACTCGAAAGATACAGCAGCAACGCTCACACCTCCGTCATAGGGCTTGTTTTCCCGCTCTTTGAGATTGGTGGTAAAAAGCAGGAAAATCCCGATCACCACAATCAGTACATAGATAAACAATTCAATCAATTTTTTCCGGTTATTCATTTACACCTCCGTATTAAAATACTCAACCAAAGTAAAGGGCTTCTTATGTCGAAACAATCCAGAACGGGCCGCCCGCCCCGGCATTTTTTCCTGCTTCATTCAGTATGACGGACAAATCCCACTCCTGTTCGCTGCGCTTTTTGCTGGCCGGGTCCGCCACCAGGATTTTGCCCTCAGTGGTTACGCCGCGCAGCACGATGAAATGCCCGCCGGATGTAAAATGCCCCATGCCCATCAGTGCGACCACCAGCTTACCGGAGGACAGTGCATCAACGATTTTTTGCGGTTCTTTTGCCGGGCAGCCTTCTACCTGCAAGCCAAAGGCTTTCGCTGCGCCCGGAATAAGGGAATGATAGGAACCGCCGCCGGGAGCCCAATACCCGTTATCATAAGACCACTCTGCCATTTCTACCGGATCAACCGTTTTATCCGTCAGGCTGGATACTACCATAGCCATTGCGGTGGGGCCGCAGCCATAGCCGCCGATGTTGTCTGTCCCGTAAGGCATGTCTTTATATCGTTCATCTCCTTGGTTGTAGTACACCACCGACGTGGCTCCATCGGTGAAGATCACGTCCTTATAGGAGGTTACGCCGCTTTCATAATTCGTTGCCGCAAGGTATTGGTACATCCCGTAGTCGTTTTGCAGCCGCTCGACCTCAGTAATGGCCCGGCTATCGAAAAACTCACCCAAAAATTCCAGCGGGTGGGTAAGGATATAAACGAAGGCCGTCAGGATGAGAACTACACACAGCAAGGGTGTAAGAATAATAATCAGCAACCTTTTTCTTGCTTCCTCATCGGATGCAAGCTTTAAGGCCGCCTGGGCAAGAAGCTTTGCCGTTGCCGGATCAATTGCCATAAAATCAAATCACCTCCATTTAAAAGGCGCTCCTACTGAGGAGCGCCTTTGCGGTTCATTGGGCTGTGTCGCTAGTGTTTATTAGAATCAGTTCGCACTTCAAAGGTATTGGGGTCAATCAGAATCACAGTCTTTCCCAGGGTGCGGGCAAAAGCAAGGATGTTGCCCGCGCCGCCGGGTTTGCCGTTCCATACCGCAAGCACATAATTACTTTGCTTGACCATGTATTCCTTTTCCTTTTTAATGCAGTCCTTAGTATAATGACGCTGCAAAAGGGTTTCCTTATCGCATCGTTCCACAATAGAAAAGTACCTGTCACGCTGTGCTATCGTCCATTTTGCCGCCTGATCCTCACAAGGAATAACGCACTCCAGGGTAATTTCGGGATAGTCTCTTTTGAGGTCAAGGACGATTTCTGCGGCAAACTGGCCGACCCCTAAATCAACACCGCTGATGAAATGAGTAACTCCCAAAGCTTCAATCAAATAGACCGCCTGTTCCTTCAGTACCTGCTTCAACCGCAGGCAACCGGCGTTTTCTTCGTCAAACCCAAGGGGAAGGCTTTGAGGGCGGGGTCCCGCAAAGCAGCAGGCAGGCTTTATATTGGCTTCTTTAATAAGCATCGTCATTTTAAGCAACCACCTTTCTCATAATAATAAGGAATTAAGGCATATATTTTCTTACATTATATGGAATACATTTCCCTATGTCAATAGAAACATATGCTGTAATTCCGTATAATGAACCGATGTATTGTCTATAATCATATATACAAGGTGGTGAATTGTAATGTATGAGGATTTGTTTTACGAAAGATTAACCAGGCTCCGCACACAAAAAGGGGTTTCCGCAAGGGATATGAGCCTGTCTTTAGGTCAAAGCGAAAGCTATATCAATAAAATTGAGAACAAAAAGTCGCTGCCGTCCATGACAGGATTTTTTTATATCTGCGAATATCTGAATGTCCCTCCAAAGGATTTCTTTGATGACGAAGTAAGCTTTCCGACAAAATTAAATAGCTTGATGGGTGAGTTAAAGAAGCTAAACGATGGCCAGTTGGAGCATCTTCTGGCTATTATTAAGGATTTAAAGACAAAGTGAGAAAGGCAGGTTGCATGAGATATACAGCCTGCTTCTTTTTTTATCTTCCTCCAGCCTTGCCCATATAGTCAAACTTGTATTCAGGTATCTCAAAATTAACGTGCAGACGCTTGGAACCGATCACAAATAAGGCGTGGCCTCGTCTCTTGCTTTCCAGCAATTCTTCCTCCGCTTCGGTAAGGTTGTAAAGTTCCTTTGTTTCCTGCAAATTCTTTCCGTCTGTCCCCATGATGACTTTGATACAGGGGATGTCCAGCAGGGCCTGCCCATACATCTTGATTTCCGGCGATAGAAAATCCACGACGCTGTGGGAGATGATGATTAGTCCTGCTTCATATTTTCTGGCCCGTTTTTCCACATTGCGCAAAAACACAAGGCTCTGCGGCACCTGGGGGTCGATCATCAGGTAGGCTTCATCGCAAATAAGCAATACACGCTCGGTCCTGTCTTTAGACATCTGCTCCCAACACCAGGTCAACAGGTTGAAGTATTGCGTCCTTTTGATGTTTTCGCTGGTGTTTTGCAGGGAATGGGTGTCCAAACAAATGCAGCGGGAATGGGTTTCGACGGCGGTGTGTCCGTTCCATAAAAAACTGTCGCTGCCGTTGGCTACATCATAGAGCAACAAGGCCAGGTCACGATAGACGGGATTGTTGCTATCCTTCTCCGCTTTTTCGGAAATCAGCTTGTGCAGATCACTGAAGGTGGGAAACTGTGTGTTGGACAGGGTGGTGATATCCGTGTTCCAATAGATGCCGAACCGGTTGTAAAGCTCGATGACGCTCTGTTTCAGGATGGCCTTCTGCATGTCCGTGAGACTGGGCAGGTAGAGATTGAAGAAGATCTCCAGATTCTTAACGTGGAGCGCCATGTCCGACATGCCGTTACCCTCGTCCCGATACAGCTTGCCGCCCTTTTCGTCCGACTCGTCCTCGCTGTCCCTGGGTGCAGGCCGGATTTGCAGGGGATTGATTTTGCCGTTGGCGCCACCCCCCGCGTTAATCCAGTCGCCGTTCAAATTCAGGCACAGATCCCGGTATTCCGATTCGGGGTCGATGAAAATCAGCTTGGTGCCTTTCATATATTCCGCTAAAGCGATATGCTTGACGGCGGTGGATTTGCCCACACCGGCTACGCCCATAAAGACCATATTGGAATTGGTGCGGTCATTGCCTCGCTTCCAGGTGTCTACTATGATCAATCCGCCGTTATTGTCCTTTGCAAAATAGTACCCGGTGCCGTCATTGAAACCGGAGCTTGCAAAGGGGAAGCCGCCCACAAAGGTGCTCATGGGGATGATACGCTGTACAATGCTCTCCACAACCGGACTTACGGGATAGGTCGGGGAAATGGTCTGCAAGCCCTCTTTTTGCAGGTTGGCAAGGGTTCTGACCTTGCATTTCATCACGTTGACGACACTCTCCACCCTTCGGCACCCCTTGACAAAGCTTTTTTCGTCATGGGCCACCGGCATGATGACAAGGCTCATCAACGCCACGGTTTCGCCGTTTTGGTCGATCTGGAGCATGATCCGCTCTCCGTCCTCCGCGGCTTTTTCGCTTCTCTGCCGGGTCAAGGGGTCCTTGGCGCCGTCGGCGGTAGCCCGGTTTTGAATAATGCTCTTGGATATGGCTGAAATCAAAGCACTGTTGTCCACCGGCTGGATGCCGATGGAAACAAGGGTGCCCGGTATATTGGTGATTTTACTCAGCCAGCCTGTATCCACCTTTTGCGGATAGCGAACAACGCCGTAAATCTTTCCCGTGTTTTCACCGATCACCAGGCTATTTCTCTTGATTTCCAGCCCCATCGGAGAAATGACGTTTAAGAGGGCCTCATTAACCGGTACAAACTCGGTCTTTTTTCTGGAGATTCCTATCAAAATACCACACCTCCGCCTAAAATGGGAATGGAAGGGGTAAAGTCCGTGTCCTCCAGGTGCATGTAGGCGGGGTTGTTGATGAGGTTGCAGAGCCGTACAATATTCTGCTGTTCCAAGATTTCGCTGCCAATCCCACAGTCGTCGAGGTTTCCCACAAAATCCTTTGCCTTCACCAGCAACTCCTTTTCGGCGCCCTCGTCGGCTTTTTCCCAGAGAACGATATAAAATTGTCGCTCCACCACCTCGCCGGACAGGGCAAAGGTGGTCATCTCCAGGATTTCCTGTTTGAGAAGTTCTTTTTGCTTGGGGTCGGAGGTGGCAAGCGCCGCCGACAGCTCGGAGATCAGGGGCGTAATGTCCACCGGACGGGATACGGCAAGAAATTTAAAGGGGTGCTGTATGCCGGACATATTCGCTGTGAGCTGCTTGATCAACTGCTGTTTTTCGCCCTTGCTGAACAGGTCGATGGTGATGGGGTTTATTTTCAGATAACAGAGGACAAGCTGGTCTCTTGTGTAGAGATATTTGCCTTTGATGTCCTTGACGTTGACAAACTCATTGGCTGTCTTTTGCTGGCCGTCCGCTGCCGCAGCCTGTTTTTTCCTTTTGTCCGACAGCCTGATGAAAAGAAAAGCGCCGCCCCCCAGAGCAGCGCACACCATAATCATAATGATTGGGAAAATCAAGCTATTTCCACCTCGCTTGCTTCGATTTCCTGAATGCCTTCGCAATCTACCGATTTGAATATGCTTCTATGCCCCAGGAGTAACCGCCTCCAGATAAAAAAAGAGCTGCACCCGTTTAGGTACAGCCCCGAAAGCCCTGCTTATTATAGCTCCATTTCGTCTTCGTCATTGAAGATTTGCCGGAATTTCTATCAATAGGGAACGATCCGTTTCTACTGCTAATACTCGCTCATTGTACTTTTCTAAGAGGTTACGCCAGCCATGGGATAATGAATTCCTACCAAACTCGTTCATTTCTTCTATGTTTTGTCCGACAAACGCTTCTATCGCATATAGACCAATACGATTCAATATCCCTTTCATTTCTGCCATTTGTTTAGCTGCTTGAGTTTTAGAATCAGTTACTAACAAAATAGCTCTGTAATTGTTTCGCAAGTTTTGGTCACATTTATCGACAACTGCAGGCATAGGAGCCACAGTCACATGAAACACCGTATCCCCAACAACAAAATCTCCTGGTCTACCTAACTGAATATCGGCAGTTGTATATGAATGGTTTTCAATTTCCATATGGGGATAACGCAAGGCAAGTTTTGCTCCTACAATATGCTGTGCAACGGCTCCAGCAACTCCTTTTTCATTTGCTGCATCTAGAATGTCTGCAACAATTTGTTGTCCAGATCGGTCTAAAGAAATTTCAACTTCAATTTTTCTCCGCTCAAAATATTCTCTGACTCGTTGAACCAACCATCGTTGAAGACTTTCCATAACATCCTGTCGTTCAGAATTGGAAAGCCTAGAGAGAACTTCAAGTGAATTCAATCGCCTGACCAATTCTTCTGCAGAGGTTCTGGTTCCTCTTGTTGTCCTACCTCCTTCCCGAGCATATTCGCGTGTTTCACCAAATCTCAGCAAAAGAGCCTTTATAGTTGGCCCCCCGGTTTTACGAACTTGATTCTTCTCTGTTATGTAATCTCCTAACGACAGAGGAAAAGTGTCCTTTATTAGCTCAGTAATAGCAAGTCCGGCACAAACTACATAACGTTTTGGTTCCTGGTCTGGGCTAGGTTTTTGACTCTCATACCAAGACCTGAGTGCTTCAAAAGCCACTTCCATATGAGAATTTGTCGTATTCAACCTGTTCTCCACCTTTCTACAAGTCGTTGCGTAGAACGATACGAAGCAATAACATCCTGTCTCTCGATCACTTGACTACCTCCGCGAGCATGACTTCCTAATGCATTACATGCTGACTGTAATGGTTCAAGTAATTGTCGTGACAACCAAGATACGACTGGTACAACGAGACCATCACCCATAGCTTCATAGGCATGGTTGTAAGCATCTGGTAACCAAAACGTGTCTTCAACCCCCATTAGCCTTGCTGCCTCCCGAGGTGAAAGTAAACGTGTACGAATTACCCCATTCTCAACAACGACAACAGTTTGTCTACTTGAACCTCCTCTGGGTGTCCGTAGACATCCCGCGATACCGTCAAAGCGAACCTCAGCTCGCTGTACCCCTTGCCTAATACGTTTATAAAGAAAGCCGACTTGAACACCACCAGCTAAACGTGAAGCTTCAACTTTATTACGATTTCGATCCGTCATCATCGAGAGCAATCGTTGCGTTTCTTCATCCGAATTCCATGATACCCCGGTTGGTTCACGTTCGATAATTTCGGTGATATTTGGTATATAATTGTTCTCTGGAACTGGTACATTCCACCATCTCCATACAGCTTGAAGATGGGCTGGAAGCTTTGATTTTGCCTTTAATAAAGCTTCCGGGAACCAAATTGAGTTTGCAGCTCCGTTAATTGTAAAGTTGTCAACAGGAACAGTTAGATCTACAGCAACAAGAAATACTCTTTGGCGAGATTGAGGCACAAAGTGTGATGCGTCAATTACCAATGCCCCAAACTGCATTCCTAATGAAAGCAAAGATTCACATAGACCTTCAAAATCACCGCTGTGAATCAACCCAACCACATTCTCAATAACTATTAGTGGTGGTCTATTACCCAACTGTAAAAGACAAAACATATGGTTCCAGAAAGGCCAAAATGCTCCACTTCGACGTGCTAGCATTCCACTTCGCCAACCAGCTAGAGATAGGTCTTGACAAGGGAAAGAAGCCCATGCCATATCAGCATCTATCGGAATGTTTGATACGTCAGCAACATCTCCAAGTACAAAATGACTTGCTTCATGGTTCATTCGATAGATTTCTGCTTTTTTGGAGCTGATGTCATTAGCCCAAATACATTCCCAATTATGGCCTAATCCCAATTTGGCTAAGCCTACTCCGGCAAAGAATTCAAGAAATTTATATTTTTGCCGAATCAAATAAAAAACCCCCATTTGCGAAATTATGTATCATTTTCTTGCCAAGAAACCCCTAATTGTTTTTATTATAGCATAGTAGTTAAACGTAGCAATTTTTTTGTATGAGGTGTACGTAAAAAGCCATTCTAACCCATGTGCTTGAATTATTACAAAAAATCTTATTTCTTATAATCCGAGTCTTTTGACCTCAAGGTTATGTCTAGATTTCATAGACTCCAATATAACTTTTCCATTCTTGTCGGGGTAACCAATTGATCTGTTCAATAACATATCAATAGAACTATTGGGGTCATGAAACAATAAACTGTATTTACCACATAGTTCTGGTTCCCGTGTTTTTTCTGCATATACAACACGAATTAAAGTATGCCAATCAGCAATTTTTGCAGAGAGAAACTTTACATCTTCCTTTTTTGATACTGGTAATTCTAAGAGTTCTCCATTTAGGCTTTTGTCGAAAATCGTTATATCTGCAATAAAATAGAATACCGATAAGCTAACTCTTGAAACGAAATCGTCATAATTAACCCCTCTTGGCAAAACAAAGAAGTCAATTCTCACGTTACATTCTTTATTTACCTCTACGACAAAATTGCCTTCTCTATTTGAAATTGTTGGGATATTTGATAGCTCCATATTAGCTGGGATATAACAACTACAAATTGGAAATAGAAAAACATTTTTCTTCTGAACTACCCCCGCATGACGAGGGCACCAAACTTTATTCTTATTATCCTTGAAGTTAATAACCGGTAGCTTTATTCGCTCTTCACTTTCGTCATAGAAACCGTGCCATGATACAGCGTTAATATGTCTATCACAGTAAATTCGGCCTTGTTTTGTTTGTAAACATGCGATATCAAAATATGCGTTTTTAGCTGCATCAAATAATATATCTACCTCACCCATATGTGAATTGTATCGTTTATGAGTTTCCTTAAACTTAACTCTCAAAATCTTATGACCATTTTTACTAATGATAATGAACTTATTGTGTTTTTCCAATAAATTTAATCTCCCCTTACCGAGCCAACTTATTGCCTTCCATGTTATTAATTGAGACTCTGGGTTATCATCCAATACGTTCATCAACATATTTCTTGAGAACCTTTATAAACTTCTTCCATGCGGGTGGATATTCATTGCTTCCAGATTTATAAATTTCATGCCCTTCGGGAAGCCCAATTTCAATATGCCACTGCGTCCCGTCTAAAATCGTACTATTAAAATAGTTATTGTTCCAGTATTCAACTTCACAAGCGGCAATCTCATCAATCAAGTTATACCATTGCTCATTTGACAACTCTTTTTCAGTTAGAACGACATCTTCCATAGCATAATACTCGGAAGGGATTTCATTTTTCAAGTCAAATAGAATATATCCATTGGATGTTTGTCCATATCTAAGCCACTTCTTCTCACGTCTGCCGTCTATGTAAACATGGTACGATGTACCGAAATAACCGCCAACATAAAAGTCAAAGGAACACATATTTTTTAGTTCAGAGTTATTACCACCAAACCGTTGTCCGCAATTCTTACAAGCTCGGTTTGGACTGTTAGGAGAGATATAGCACCCGCCAAGCACAATTTCCCTACGCTGCTCATCCCCATAAGCCTCTTGATTCGGCATACCGTATAATAACTTAACAGTATCTGTTGACCCGCAAGCAGGGCATTTGCGTTTTGCCATATATTATCCCCCTATTACAGCCAAAATCCGAAAGCCTATTTTATCCATTCTTCTCAGAAATCAACGTAAATTTCCTTCATGTAAATATGTTGCACGGTTATGGTTATTTTCTGTTGATTACGTCCTTTAATGTGACAGCCCTGGAACCACACTTAGGGCAACGTTCCAGATCGCGAATTTGTTCATTTGGTATAAGTGCCAACGGTAGAAATCCTAATGCCAATAGATCTTTTCCCGTATCTTTCATTCGTTTTCCTTTTTCTCTTAGTACATCGGCCATATTAAAATACCAGTTGTGTTTACATACGCTGCAAGTACCCTGAGTTTCTCTCACATATCTGTTTAATTCGAAATAAATTTGTTCAAATTGAGATAGATTTTGTTTGCTAAAATAAGTGAGAAATTCCTTCTTTTTATTATCAATCAGACAGATAATTCTCATTTTTCCTGGTTGCAGCAGTCCGGGTTTGTTATACTCACTTATAAACAGGTCGGGTATTCCTACTAACATTTCTTTTTCAATTAATCCTTTCTTCCTGATAAGTACGTCTCCGGGATGAAGTTCAATATCAAATGAGTTCCCATGTGCAATGATGTTTATGACAGGTATACCAGGAGAAAGGCTCTTTGCAACGCCATTAATTAGATTAAATTCCTGACCGCAGACACATTTACGAGTGTTCTTAGTCTTCAAGCCCTCTGTAGTTTGCACACAGATATCTTTTGGTACTTTTACGACTTTTTCACAAAATTTGCATTCAGCCAAAACATAGATCTCGTCTTCACCAAAATAATCCAAGAGTATATCACCTCCTACCGAGTCCAAGCCAATCTCAAGTAACATTCTACATGTTTCCTGAATATTCCTCCCAAAACAAACAGGCTGACATTTGATATCCTTTTTAGGCAAAACAAAAAACCGGACGTTAATATATGTTCCGGCTTACCTTGATGTGATTTTTCCATTGATATTTCCAAACTATTCAAATATAATAGAACGCACGTTCCTTTTATGTTCTGAGGGGGAAGAATAATGAAAGTTCTTATGAAACCAATAGAAAAGATTGCTTGGTTTGATTTGGAGGGTGTTCCCAGACCAGTTCGATTCCGGATAGATGGAGAAGTTTATATGGTACATCAGGTGTCCAATATTTCTGAAGAAAAGCTGGTTGGTAACAGAATGAAGATCTTCCGTTGCCAGAGTGAGATTGGTGGACAACCAACAATCTTCTTCAAATAGAATTCCGCATAAATTAGTTGACTTATATTCAACTTTGTTATATTATTTTCATATAGGTTGAATATAATAAGGAGGTAAAGAACATTGACAGATTTTAATGCGATACATAGCCAAAGAAATTTTTTTGAACAACTTTTTGTTCGAAGTGATTTAAGTAAAGCAGATTATAAAATTATTCTTTATTTGTTATGTGTTTTAGATGTTGAAAATTATAAGGCAATTTCTCAAAAGAATATTTCTGAACTGATATTTTTAGACAAAAGCATCGTATCCAAAAGTATAAAAAATCTAATAAATATTGGTATAATTGAGAAATCGGATGACAAGTATATTTCGGGCTATCGTTTTTCACTAGAGTTTAGAGGCGAAAAATTTGCTCAAGATAAAAATGCATTAATTCAAAAGTATTTCAATGATATATAATCATTATTTATTAATTATTAATTTATTAAATGTAAGGAGGTAAAGAATTGATGTCTTTCGAAATTTTTGATGGAGTTAATACAACTCTGGACAGAGAAGTAAGTGATTTCATGCGTGAAAATGATTGTGATATTGAAGACGCATGCAATGCTCTGGGAATTAACTATACCGAAGCTTATGACTATCACTTTAGTAATGATAATTAAATTGTAGGATTATGGAGGGAGAAATGTATATGTTTGACCCTAAAGTAAATCTTGATTTAGACCATTTGGATGATAAAACTATAAGCAATATTTACGATGATAGTGTATTCACAAGGGATTGGGATACTGTTTCGGATATTGAAGATTATGTAAGGGATAATGACAAGTGGGATATCCTGAATGATGATTGATTAGATTACCGGAAGCTTTTTATAGCTTCCTTTTTTTATCAACATTCTAGACCCCCCCTTTATATTCACCGTAAGGGGGTGAAATAAAAAAGACAAGTTCCGGAATACTGATAGAACTTGCCTTTTATGCTTCAGCTCTAACCCATTTTATCTCAGGATCTTTGGCAAAAAATCATAACCATCTCCAGATAAAAAAAGGGCTGCACCCCGTTTAGGTACAGCCGTGAAAGTCATGCTCATTATAGCTCCATTTCGTCTTCGTCCTCATCTTGGGCATCAAAAAGAGCCTTCAAGAAGTCGTCGCTGCTATTGTAAGATTTAACGCTGGCATAGCTCGTGTCCTCGACCTCTTGGACTGTATATAATTCCGGCTCCCTAAATCGACTCATGTATTTTTCGATTTGTTCATCCGTAAGAGAAGCTTCTTCACCTGTTCCATCTTCACGGCAGATGATAAAAGTCCCCGCCACAATATCACCGTTATCCAGCTTGCGATTTCCTGGAAGCCCCAACAGCTTGCCTTCCTCATTGCAGTAGAAGAAGGTGTCCCTGTCAAGTCCGACATACTGTATATTTCCGCCCACCATCTCCTGCAAGGACCGGAGATTGTTTTCAATTTCAGCAACATAAGGCGGCTTTTCAGGCTCTACAATCAAAACACGAAGTTTTTTCAGATCCGTTTCGTTTTCCATAAAAATATAAAACCTCCATCCGTACTTATGGGTTAAGGGGCGCAAGGTGCCAATCGTCATAGAGTGAGCCGGAAATGCTTACATCATCCCTTATGCTGATTGACAGCATACCGGCAGGGGTCCAGGCGTCCTGAATGTAGGTATCCACCGTGTATTGTCCGTTGGGATACCAAATCGGAAGAAAATGCACCCTGCGGTTGTAGGTGGAATACTTGTTTGTCTTAAACTGAAACTGCGCGGAGTATCCGTTTGCCGTCCGGTCCAGCAAGCGCCAGTAATCCTTGTAATGGAATTCAGGAAAATAGGCTGTCGCCGTCTGCGTACCCGTCACATGGGAGGGCGGCGCGTTGGTTGTAAACTGCGCATTGACGGTGGTTTTTACTCCATAGCCCGATTTCATAGTGCTGCCGCTGGCGGTGGGCACTTTATCATCCGGCAAAAGGCTCATGCTGCCGGAAAGGGATGCGGAATAGTTGTCTCTGAAAAAATCATACCAGCCGTGGTCCTCCCACCAGCCATGATCTTCCCAGCTTCCATCCTCACCGCCAACCCACACCCAATGGGATATCCAGACCCAATAGGGATGCCACTGCGCCCACCAAACCCCCCAGGAGGCCGAGGCTTTCACTGCCCTTGACGGAATACCGATTGTCGAAAAACCGTCATTTCTGTCCGTTGCCGTCGGATTCGGCGGTTCATTTTCGTCCAGACGGATAATCTTTACATGAATTGACGTTTGGCTTAATGTGCCTTTTGTACTGCTTACCGTAATGGTGATTTCCTCAGGGCTGGAGGGTGTGTGCCATTTGCACCACACAAGCTGGCTTTCGCCTGCGGGTATGACGATATTGCTGACGGTGTACGTACTGCCCTTGATCCTGAAAGTCACTTTTGCAGGACTGTCGGGATTAATTTCCCTGGAAGCGTAGAGCATGACCGGAGTGATTACGTCCGTATCAACCCTGTATTCGTAATCGTAATCCGTTTCAGGGGGCGGAGTTGCGGGCTGGCCGGCAAATCTCACAATGCCAAGTCCCAACTCGGCTATAATGGTATCGTTGGACTGGCTTTGGTCCGTTGCGCCGGAATAGGCGACAAAGCCCAAATCAGGGGTTTCCAGGAACATGGCGAAGGGCAGGTTTTTATGGGTCAGAGAACCCATTTTGGAACCCAGACCACCGCTTAGCAAATTGTCGTACATGGCGGTTTCCGTTGCGGTCATGGCTACTTTCTGCCCTTGAAAAGTGAAGTAAGCAATGGGCTCCAAAAAAAGCTTGTTTTCTCCGCTAATGAGGGATTGGTATTCAATTCCTGTAAGTTGGGAAATATAGCGGACAATAATTTCATCACAAAAATATGCTTTAATCGCATCAATATTAGCGTTACCGTCCCCGCTAACAATTCTCGGCATTTCTATAGATGGATTTGCATACGTATATGTGTTTGTTTCAAGCGACAATGATGTCCCATTTCGGTATTGGATTTTACTGACCTTTCCAAAATGATACTGTACTGTTGGCGTTATATTAGTAATGTCAATAGATACTGTCACAGGCGAACCCGTATTCGCATTGACAACCGTTACACGTACCCCGTCATTACCGCCGTTCCAATAGTTTTCATCACTTCCTCCTCCAAGACCGCCGCCGCCTCCATCAATATTGCCACTACCGCCCGTATCTGCAAGAGCGGCCATCGGCGAAAAGCAGAAAAGCAGCACAAGGCAAAGCATAAAGGGGATAATTCTTTTCAAATGAGCACCTCCAGTCAAAATAAAAGGAGTATGGCTTTTTATACCATACTCCAACGATTTATTACGGCTATATTCAATTCATCTGACCAACTTTGTTTCCTGTTAGCTTGTCACCTTCGTTGCCTACTTTTACACCTTGACTGCCGCCGCCTTCATCCTTCACCCATCCAAAGCCGGGGATATATACCTGGCCGTCCTTTTTGTCCCCGCTTTTGGGCTCACTGCTTTTTTTCTCCACAGTGGTCTGCTCTTTATCATATACAGGCGGCGTATCGGGATTTTTCAGGGCACCTTCATCCTTGACCACAGGTTTTTCCGGTTCAGCCGGTTTTTGTGGGGTTTCGGCAATCGGTACTTCAACGTCCTGCTGCTTGTCTATATCAAGGACTACATTGCTTGATGTCTGACTTTCCGTCCCGTTGGTGGGTGCCATAATATTGGGGACGGATACCCCGGCCTTGTCGTCGGTTTTTATATCATCTACTGTTACGTTATTGCTTATGTTATTTGCGATATTTGATTTATCCTTTTCACCGCTACCTCCGACAAAGGAGAAAACGGCAATGACCAGAACGACACATAGGACGGCAAGTCCTGAAACTAGCAGTCTCTTTTGGGTCTTGACATTTAATTTGCTCATAAACTCAACCTCCTTCATAGGGTTTATCTATAAAAATCGAAGTGTATTTTCATACATATTATACCATTACCATTTGGGCCGCGTCTAGCGGCCATTAGTCCTATAATTTTCCCATCCTACGGGGTTAAAATGCACAATCCTTCTAGAATTTTGGTGTAAATCCTCCTTTCAGCTTCATGGTAATTTTTAAGGGTGGAAGATCTCCCCACCCAAAGGAGAGGGGCACTTCTACATCCACTGTCCCCGTCGCAGATAGCTGCGAAATGCCGCCGGTGTTGGTCGGGGCAAGGGGCGCGTTCTGCATACTGACGGAAAGGTCGGACAGGGTGTATTCCACATCGGGGCCTGTGTATTTTATATATTTTCCGCCTTCTTTTTTTACGCCCAAGGTGCTTTCCAGGCGGGAGTATACATCCCCGGTGTCCAGCTTGACCACCCAATCCGTCCCGCTTAAGGTATAGCCTCCGCTGTAGCCCTCACGCAGTCCGTTGTAGGCGTCGTCCCAATTTTCGGTGGCAACGTCAATCATTGCGGACTGAACTGCGTCCCGCACACCGCTTGCTATGACCATCAGCCGCATATATTCAAAGACCACGCAGGACAGGATAATCACGACAAGGACAATCGCCAGCGTCAAAGGGGCGGAATTGCCGGAGGTATGCCGGAGGATTTTCTTTATTCTTACCATTATTTGTGATACACCTCCGATACGCCCGTCGCCTTCGCGGTCAGAGTAATCGGGAAGGAAGAAAAATCACCGAACAGGCCGATATTGACCGTATTGGAAAGGGTTACGGTAAATTCTTCATTAAGCTGGATGTCGCCGGTTTTCGACCAACTGATGGCCGGGTCCAAGCCGGTCTCATCTTTCAGCCGGTTGGCTCTTGCCGTGGTTTCGTTCCCCACACGCCCGGCGATTTCAGCCGAGCGGCAAAGCTCCGCAGCAAAGGTGTCAAGCTGCTGTTTGGCGACAAATACCGGCGCAACCCTGACCACCAGGGCAAGCACCATCATCACCGCAAGAACTACCACGACCGCATCAATATAGCCTTTTCCGCTTCTGGATTTAAGCACTTTTATCATGGCTCCACCTCCTAGAACAGCTTTCCAAAGGCGTTCATAATTTCATACCCAAGAACGCCGAGATACATCAGGAGAAAGCAGCCCAGCAAAAAGAAGGAATACTTCCGCACCTTGCCCGGCTGCTTCATGGCGATGAGCTTCAGCCGCTGCAATTCCAGCAGCTTAAAATCGTGGCTCAACATTTCAAAGTAGACTGCGCCGTTGTCGCCGCGCTTAACGGAAATAAGCCCCCGGACCACATCGGAGAGCATGGTGCTCCCGATTCTTGCCTCCAACCTGGTCAGCGCCGTTTCTTCATTGCCTGATTTCATGTCGGCAATGGTGATTTCCAGCTCCTGCTTGAAGCTTTCGCCCGCATTTTTCTGATAGGAATTCAAAATGGACAGCACATCGCGGGAAACCTTTAACTCCTGGGAAACGGTAGAAACGAACCTCGGCAGCTCATATTCAATCCTTTCACGTTTCTGCCTAACAATTTCGTCGGCCACCTGCTGTTCCCTGAAAAAGACCGCCACCGCCAAAAACAGGATGACGGGGCATAAAATCGGGAAGATGGGCAGCAGGGGGAAAATCAAAAGCGCTATCAGCCCCGCCTTTACCCAGGCCCTGGCGATATAGGTTTCAGGAGTTAGCTTCATCCCGGCGGATTTCAAAGCGGCCTCCAGCTTGCGCCGCTTGTAGCCGTCCAGCCTGATAAGCCCGGAAAGCCTGGATGAAAGCTCAAAGACGACTGTTTCAAGGTTCATGGTCTGCTTTTTATCCTGCCTTGCCACCGTCAAGACCGCCTTTGTCGTTGCAAGGGTCGGCAGCTTCAATACGTCGGCAAGGACAAGATACGCCCCTGCCGCGAAGAACAGGACGAAGAAAAATAGAATGGCATACAAGGGTTTCACCTCATTTCAGAATTTTATTATCGCTTATATTCAACCGGCTTTGTCAGCCTGATCACCGCGGCCAGGGACACGAAGATCACTGCACCGCAAACCGCCAGTATCGCCTTGCCGAAGTCCGTATCCACAAGCGCGGAATACCAGTCCTTGTTCAAGAAATAAATCAGCGGTATGTTGCCGACCAGCAGCAGCGCCATCGTGATAAACTCCTTTAAGGGCTCATACATCATATAATCCAGCTCAGCCGATACCACCCGCACGTCCGACAGCTTTGAAATTATAGGGGTCAGGGTGGTTTTCAGGGTCTTATCCTCCTGGCAGGCGGTCATGGCGTCCAGCCACTCATGGAAGACATCGTTGTTCAGCCGGGGCTTCATGGCTTGAAGGGCCTGCTTCACATTGATGCTGATCAATTTGGCGTCGGCAAGAAAGCCCTGGAAAACATCTGCGACCGGCGGGTTCAAGTAACCTAAGTTTTCCTCCACCGCCGTGATGACGCTCTCATTTCGGATGTAGGAGGTGGTAATGATGGACAAGGCGGTTTCCAGCTCTGCGTTCATCTGTTTTTTATAGGAGTGAGACGTAAACAGGATGTACCAGAAAGGCAGCAGCGCCATCCCCGCCGCCGCCACGGGCACCATAAAGAAATTTTCCATCAGCAGGGAAACCAGTACGCCAACCACAAGCAGGAAAAAGGAAAGGACGCACAACGCTCCAAATTTTGTGCTTTTGCCTGTGAGCGCCAGCACTTCTTTGGTTTCCTGGATGGTCTTACGAATGCCCCGCGCCTGCCTCGGGAATTTTGCTTCCTCAATCTGCTTTCCGATGGGTTTTTTCCGACTTTGCAGCGGCCTGATGATGCTTTCGGCAAACTCAAAGGGAGAAAGCCTTAGAAGCAGGAAACTACCAGCGATCAGGCCGATGAACGCCAGCATAATGAGAAATGTCATGCAGCATCCTCTCCTTTCGTGATTTTGTTCAGAAGGCTCATCGGCATACCGTTTTCCAGCAGCCTTTTCTGCAAGCTCTCGGACAGGGTGTTCACCCTCTGGAATCCGCCCTGAATTTTCATTTTTCCGTCTACCACCATATTCTCGGTAACATTAAAGCGGAAAAGGGTATGAATTCGCCTTTCTCCGTCAGGAAGTATCTGACACTCAGTTATCTCCATACACTTTCTCGAGTTGTCCTCCAGTTTTTTGACGAACAGAACAATGGGAAACGCCTCAGTGACAAGGTTGAATAGTGTCCGATCGCCCAGGTCGTATTTTTGCGTGCAAAGCGTCACCATGCGGTAGTAGGTGGCATTGCAGCTATTGGCGTGGGTAGTGGTAATGACGGCGTGACCGGTCCGGGCCGCCTCCTGCGCCGCAAACGCTTCGGCTGATTTCATTTCGCCCACGCACACCACGTCAGGGTTGCAGGTCAGGGCGTACTCCAGCAGTTTTTCCTGGTCGATATTCTGCCTTTTGTCCTCGGAATACCGGGTGACGGTATGCACCACGTTATTGACCACATGGCCGTTTTCGTCCTCTTTAACAAGGTCGAATTCACGGCAGCCGTTTTCAATCGTAAACACACGCTTATCATTGGGAATGGTGGACAAAAGCCAGCTCATCAGCGTGGTTTTTCCGCTGCCCGTGGAGCCAGTGACGCACATGGAAAGTCCGTACCGCAGGCAGACGCTTAAAAAGTCCAGCATTTCGGCGGTCGAGGTCCCATTGCGGATAAAGTCCTCCCGCGCCAGTTTCTGCGGGTTGACAATCCGGATGGAAGCCGCAACCCCCTTGCCATGGTCGGTCAGCGGATTGCCCAGGACGGTGATGCGGATTTTGTTGCTCAAATGCCCTACGACAGCAGGCTGCGAATGGTCCAGAATCATACCGGATTTATGCAGCAGGCGCCGCACCACATCAATGGCATGTTCGGGGCTGTTGAATTTTTCATTGGAGGGAACCACCCTGCCGTCGGCATAGGTGATTTTTACGTCCTTCCAGGAATTGATGTTAATTTCCTCAATATTGGTGGCAAAAAGGTAGGGGGTCAAAAACGAAAACTCTGCCATTTCACTGTAGAGCCTTTCCACAAGCTCATCCGGCGTCAAGCCCTCCACACCCAGGCTGTAATCGGTCAGGTACTTAGAGATGTAGGCGGTGATCTGCTGTTTTTGCTCTGCCGGATTGCCCGTAATCACGGTGGCATACTTGCCGGAGATGTATTCCTGCACCTCCTGCAGCACCTCAGAAAACGGCTTTTGGTGCTTTGCCGTGTTGAAAAAAAGGCCGATATTCTTAGCCATTGGCAAACACCCCCTCTGCAATTTCCCGGATAACGGTCTCATACGTCTTTGCCTCTTTGCCGGAAAGACCGTCCAGCAGGGAAAGAGAATAAAACTGTTCCTCAATGGCGGCCACATGGGGCAGTTTGTAGGAAACACCACCGTAGGTGTTTTCGTAGCCGCCCGAATCCTGCCGGGGCTTTACATTGGACAGCACCCTGATGTGCTTCTCCGGTTTGAACCGGCGGTCAGCAATGAGGGGCAGGCTAGACATGAAGTAGGACACGCCTTTTAAATCGCAGCTACCCAGCCGCAGTACCGCGTCGGCCACCTCCAGGGCCGCCGTGGACAGAATGCTGTCGGTGAGACTGCTTGCGCAGTCCACCACCACACAGTCGGCAATATGGCGCAGCAGCACCAGCAGGTCCACCGCGCGTTCCTTCGCATATTCCGCGTAGGTAAAGACATTTTCACCCACCTTGTAGCCGAGAAAACTGATATACGGATTTTTGGCGGGGCATACACAGTTTTTCAAGATAAGCTCCTGCGTTAGGTTGGGTGCGGACAGCACTTCGCCGAGGGAGCCCTCCACCGGCTTTTTGGTTTTCAGCACCGTGGGCAAGGCGGGGCACACCCCGTCACAGAAAAATACCGCCACATTTTTCCTGTTCAGGGACAGCTCCCTTGCGATTTTCACAGCCGTTACGGTTTTGCCGCTGGACGGGCTGCCCCAGACCGCCAGAATCTGCTTTCCCTTATTTGGCATTGCTGTTATCCCCCTGGGCTGTGTTTTCCGCTTTTTCCGGCAGCGAGCTGCTTTCAATGATGGCGGCAGCCTCGATTTTACCCGTCTCAAAGTACCGGTCCTGCGCCGTTAAGAATTTATCCGCATTGGCCTTTGCCCCGCGATAGACAAGGGTTACCTGGAGGTTGCCGTTTTGCTCAAGTCCGGCCAGCACCTTGGTCTGGGCGGAATTTACCAGCAAGGTCAAGGTGGAGGGGAGTTTCTTTTCCGCGTCGCCGCTCTTGTCCCCACCCGCCTTGTATTCCTTATCCACTCCCGTGCCTAAAGTGACCGCCAGCACCTTGACATACTTTAGCTCCGGCGGCGTCACGATAATCCCGGTATTGCCTGAACTCGCGGAAATCAGGGATATGATGTCGCCCAGTTCCAGCTTGCCCGACAGTCCCGCCGCAAAGGATTTGATGGTGATGGACATGGCCTGTTTTGTACCGTCAAGCCCGGTCAGGTATTCAAATTCAGCAAGGGGCGTACCGGATAATTTGGTGGAAAGGATGTAATCCCCCTTTTGCAAGTCGGCGGCGGCGTATTTGCCGATGGCCTCATTTTTGTTTTTCACTAAGTTGCTCGGCAAGTTGTATGCGCCAACCTGTACCGTTTCCAGTTTGTTGGCGGTGAGCACCTCGCCCTTTTTAACGGTATCCGTAATCCGCACGATTTCCGTTTGGGCGCGTACTGCGCTGCCCCAAAGCGGCGTCAGACCAAAACAAATGATCAGGGAAAGGATGATGCAGCCCAGGCCGATCACGGTCCTGTTTTTGAAAATGCTTAATTTCATAATCGCAAGTCCTCCTATTTTTTTAGATTGCGGCGCTAAAGAGATGCGCACAGTAAGATAAAATTCCCCCTGCACAGAAAAACGGTGCAAGGGGCAGGGTGACGGTATTCAGCTTTTTCATTCCCCGGTAAACGCAGATACCGATACCGACGGCAAGGAAAAGGGTCAGGGCTGCAATGCTTTGAAGGATACCGCCCCAAACACCCAAAACAAAGCCGCAGGCGGCCATTAGCTTGATGTCGCCGCCGCCTATGGAAAAGTCTTCTCCTTTATAGGAAAGGACTGCCGCAAGCAGATACGGCAGCCCTGTTAGCACAAGCCCGGAAAAGGCTTCCGTCGGATTCATTTGTGGAATACCTGTTAGAACGATGAGCAGCGGTATCCAATCGGGGATCTCACGCCTGCGGATATCCCAAACCGCCGCTGTAAGGAGCAAAGCCGAAAACAGCGCGCCCTTCCATATCGATCCGTCCATCATGGCTCTGTATATACACCTCCTGTCACTTTAAAATATACTTGTTTGCAAGCCTGCCGCCGTCATCGGTAAATTGGGTCAATCAGCCCGTTTTGCCGCAGAAGGTGCATATTGCGGCTGAAAGCGGTTCTTGATCATAGAAAGCCTGCCGCACAGCATGTATCTAGCCGTCTGAACTATTTTTCTATCCTCCTTTTTTGCACTTCCAAAATCCTCATGCCGATGGTGTATACCACCGTTACGGTGACGGAGTTTCCAGCCTGCTTATAAAGCTGGCTGTCTGAATTGACCGCCTTGGCCCTGTCAAACATCCCGTCCGAAAAGCCCTGCAAGCGCCAGCACTCCCTTGGCGTCAGGCGTCGTATCCGCCCGCAAACCAGGAAAATCCCCTGATTGCAGCTTGTATCCAGGGTTTGCGCCAATCCTTTGCCGACCCATCCGCGCCGTGTTTCGCTGCCAGGGCTGGCAAGGCTGATACTGTCGCCGTAGCCCTCTGTTTGGTCCTCCCGTATTTTTAATTTTGGGCAGCAGTCGGCCGCCTTGCAGTGCATGAGCAAAACTCCGTGCCTGTCCTGTGCCGTAAGGGTAAAGCTCGGCTGACCGCACGCCTTGTTGTGGGGATCGTTCTGCAGTTTTTCCACACGGTCGGGTGTTAAAACCGCCCTTGCGCACAAATGCAGAACGCCGGATTTATCCGCGCCTCTGTTGGTAACTCCGGTGTTATAATGGGCCCTGATGCACCGTGCAATGTTGGTCAGCTTCGGGTTTTTATTCAGGTCGATAAAAGAGATGGGACAGCCGTTTTTATCCTCCGGCTGCATGCAGGCTTCACAGCCCTCCAGCACGGCATTTTGCGTTTGGTTCCGGTCCAGTTCCCGGTAGTCTCCGGCAGTGATGGTATGGGCAAGCTCCAACCTTTCTTTGAAGCCGTCAATGCGGTTTACGCCCACACACATGCAGTAAAGGCCTGTTTTGGCACCACCACCGCCGCCCTGTGCGGTGAGGGTGGCGCTGATGCCTTCGGGGCAGTAAACCCTCCGTCCCTGCATCCCGCCTATGATTTGGATAAGAGCTTTTCCATTGCCGCTTGGGAGAGGAAATATCCTTCCGGTACATCCGTCTCCAGTATGTCGATGAGCGACAATGTAGACCCGTTCTCTGTTTTGGGGGACTCCGAAATCCCGTGAATTAACAAGTCCGTACTGCAAATCATAGCCGAGTGAGGCCATTTCAAAGAGAACGGTCGCAAAATCCCATCCTCCATGAACGGAAAACAGGTTTTTAACATTTTCAAGGATAACCCATTGGGGGCGATCTTCGGCAGCTTTGCCTTCGATGAGCCTAACAATCTCAAAAAAGAGGCTGCTTCGTTCTCCGGCAAGCCCCCGCTGGCTGCCAGCGATGCTGATATCCTGGCAAGGGAAACCGGCTGTCCAGAGATGGGCGTAGGGCACATCTCCCGGTTGGATTTTGGTGATATCGCTCGCAAACCATTCATCCTCCTTCACATCAAATATAGCCCGATAGCTTTTATCCGCATATTTGTTGATTTCACAATGTCCGATGCATTTCATGCCGCAGGCTTCAAGTCCCGCGCGAAAGCCCCCGATACCTGAGAAATAGTCTATGAAGGTCGTCTGCATGGGCGGCCTCACGTTTCCTGTCCGATACCCTCATTAAGCTCCATATTAAGCTCATTTTCTTCCTCAATATTTTTTTGCTTTTCTATTTTCATCAGCTCTTTGAAAATATCGTTGACAATACGGGGGTTTACCTTGATGGACGGGTAATATACGGGTATCATTGCGTACTTCAGCCCAACCTCCATTCATCGCCGTACCGGTACGGATAAATTTTTTGGCTTTTCGCAAACCGGGTCATATTCTGCACCTGATCCACCACCGATAGATTGGTCTGGTCCTTGGTGGTCATCATCACCGAGCCGACAATTCCAACCAGAACGCCAATGACGGTGAAGGTGACGCTTTGCGAAAGCAGCCATACAAAAGCAGAAACAACTCCCGCGCCCAGCGAACCGATCACTGATTGCAGGAGCTGCTTTTTGCCGAAGCCGGGGAAAAGCTCGGCTTCAGCCTTTACCCCCATCGGGATATACAGCTTTTCATCCTCCATCAAAACCCTCCTTTTCAATAGCCGCCATATTACAATTGCGCTGCATAGTACGTTATGGGGTATAGTAATACAGCACCAGGTCCTTAATCTGCCAGATACACTCTGCCAGCACATAGAAAATGACGGTGTTTTTCGCCCGCTTCTTATACTGCGTTTGTTCTTCCTCCGCGCCGGAGAGCCTGATCATGCAGTAAATAAACCTTGCGACGGCGCCTAGGCGGACTAGGATGATAATCGCCTTGGAAATATCGTCCATAGTAACCAATATCCATCCACCGCCTTTACTTTGCTAATTTTTGCGCCATGCCGATCAGCCTCACGGAATGGTACACATTGTTGATAACCCCGCCACCACCGCCGCCCGTCGTGATGAGGAAGTCCTGCAAGAAGCGCGGTGTCCGGATGGCAAGCATCATGCAGGCCAGACCCCAAAAGACGTGCATGTTGAGCATTAGCCCCACGCCGAGCTTGGCGAGGACAATCTGCACCACCACGGCCAGCATGGACTGGAAAAACTTGTTGAGATACGCCTTGAAAACGCCTTTGTCGTTGTCCAGCAAGCCCACGCAGGCAAGGGGAACGCCCACCCGCAGGATAAAGATTTCAAGGCCCCGCATGAGAAACTGGAAGTACAGCATGAAATAGCAGATGATAAAAATCAGCCCGAAGATAGCTGTCACAAGGCCCATGGAGGAAATACCATTCACCCATGCCTGCCAGCCGTAATCCGTTGTTACCCCGATGGCTGTCAACAGTTGGTTGGTCATATCCTCTATAATGTCTGCCATCCACTGATACAGGGTGGGAAAGCAGACGGCCACCGCCAACGCCTTAAAAAAGTTGGTCAGCAGGGAAAGGGGTTCTTCGTCCGCATCGCCGTCGCTCCAAAGTATATAGGTTTCAAAGCCTTTTTTAAGAAACTTCAATACGATGAGAGACACGCCGAAGCCGAACAGGATGTTAAAAAGCGTAGCCGCGATATTGGAGCCGGACACTGTGGTCATGTACTGCTCCGCAAACAGGGTCATGGGCACAATCCCGGTCAAAAGGTCGTTGATATAGGCGATTGCACCGTTTAACAGCGCGACGATAAGCAATACCAGGAGCACTTCCAAATTGGTTTCACCTCCCTTTAGGGGGAGTACCGCACAGCGCGGTACTCCCCCCATGATTTTGCTTTACGAAGCATCGCTGTCCGTTCCGTCCCCGGCCTGTTCGCCCTTTGTGAGCGCCTCATGGTAGGCGTCCAGCACCTCTTTTTCGATATGCTCTCGCACCTCGGACCGGATGGGGAAGCAGATGTCGGAATATTTGCCGTCAGCGTTTTGACGGCTCGGCATGGACACAAACAGGCCGTTTTTGCCGTCGATTATACGTACGTTTTTCACGATGAAGCAGTCCTCGATCACAAGGTTGGATACGGCTTTCAGCTTGCCGCTGTCCTGAAAAATTTTCCTGATTTCAGCTTTAATCTTCATTTTCAAAATCCTCCGTAAAATAAAATAGGCAGGAGCAACGCGCCCCTGCGATCAGATACAATAATTCTACTGCTGGTAATCATCCATGATAGTTAAACATATCCTTGATGCGGTCCGTGATGGTGGGGAGCACCGTAGCATTTAAAATGAGATACAGGCCGCCAAGGATAAGGGCTCCCAATACAATCGAAATTAAAACTTGGACAGCCGTGTCAAGGGCTCCCTGGCCGCTCCGGTTGGAAAGGGCGGCCTTCGCCCTGTCAAGAGCCACCGCCGTTTTTACCTGTACCTTATAAATAAGGTTTTGCATAGAAAAATCCTCCTTCAATATGTTTGATAAAAGCAGTGTACAAAACACTGCTTTTTCAGATGTCTGCCTGGGCTACTTGTAGTAACCGATAATCAGGTTCAGGGTGGCCGAGCCGAGTACGGCACCGATACAGGACACAATGGCAACCACAATACGGTTGTTCCACTTTTTCGTGTCCATCTCGTCGGCGGCGCTGCGGCGGATGAAGAAATAAATGATAAGCAGGCCTGCCACCACCGGAGCCAGCACCATCAGCCAGGTGGTGACATCGCCGATCAGCTTTTCCGTTCCCGTGACAATCTTGCTGCCCTGAACGCCGTCAGCGGCGTAAGCCGGCACCGCCATCATCGACGTTGCCGCTAAGACGGCAGCGACGGAGATCCAGACTTTCTTTAAAAGCCTTGCGGCCTTTTTTATTGCGTTTTTCAGTTCCATAAAATCCTCCTTTCCTCAATCCATATCCGCTTCACTGGCCACTGATTGGCCTTTACCCTCCGCGGCCTTTTGCTGGAGCTTGCGTATGATGTCCTTCTGGTAGTAGACCCAGATATTCCACAAGGCGATTTCCTTGCCCACGTCGGTGATGACCGGGCGTTTCTGCTCCCGTTCCACCCGCTGCTTCCGGTTATGCTCCTTATCCCCCAGGCCCAGCATCTTGTTGAAATACCACTCCGACAGGTCGGGGGAATACATGATAGCGGGATGGGTCCGGGATGTGACGATCTGGTAGGGACGAGAAACCCGTCGTACTTCGTCCACATTCAAAAGCTTGCGCTCAATCAGGCTGATGCTGTGGGTGCTTGACGGGGTGGTGTACTTTGCATGATTGGCCGATAGCTGATAGCTGGAAACGGTGTAGGTCCCCAGCTTTTCGCTGATCTCCCGCAGGGTGTCCATATCATCAGCCTGTAGATAAACCCAGGTCTGGCAGTTGGCTTTGATGGTATCCGAGATGTTCTCATCGTACTTTTCTTTCAGTTGGGAGAAGGACTGAATAAACAGGTTGAACCGCATCCCGCGCCCGCCGCCGACTGTGAGTTTGTTCGTGAAATCACTTATGGTGGTGAAATTTCCGAATTCGTCCAGCATGAAGTTGACCCGCTGCTTGAGCCGTCCACCTCTTGTATCTGCCAGATTCGCCAAAAGCTCATACTGCTGCGACACGATGAGGGAGGCCACTGGATAAAAGGTGGTCTTTTCGTCCGGCAATATGATGAACAATGCCTGCTTTTCCTGCCCGATGTCCTGCAATTCAAAGTCGCTGGTATGGGTGATGGAATAGATGGACCTGGAAGTGAACAATCTGAGGGTTGTCAAGGCGGAGGTGTAGAAGCTGCCCCTTGTCCTGGACGGCGCCACATCGGAAATGGAAAGCAGCGCCTTGGCGGGATGTGAGGGTGGAAGTTTTTTGACGTACTCTAAGAGGGGCATTTTGTTCCCGATCATCTTTACCATTTCGGCGATAAACCAGTAGACATTGGTGAGGTTCTGGTAATCGGGCCGGCGCCTGTTGTCGCACACCACGCAGAGGATGGCAGCGGCAATGATGGAGCATTCGCCGTTTGTCCAGATTTTTTCGCCTTCCGGCTTACCGACAAAGTTGTTGGTCAGATCCCAGGCCAGCATTTCCGCCCTGTCGGTGTCGTCATGGTTGACCGCATTGATAATAGGCTGCAACAGGTTGTATCGCATACTTTTGGCAGGAGTTTTAAAATCCAGCACCAGCACCCGGTATCCAAGTTTTTCGAGAAATTCCGCGGTATAATCGTACAGCTCTGCTTTCGGGTCGCTGACCACAATGGATTCTCCGGCCAATCCCAGGGTGCAGATGGACTGCACCACTAGGTTGCGGGTCTTGCCGCTCCGGGTAGCGCCGATACACAGCAGATGGCTGTCCTCGCCTACATAATAGATGTGCTCGTTATCGCCCTCCTTTTTCATGCCAATCACAACGCCGCCCTCGCGTAAAGCAAAGGCGGCGTCTTCATCGGGTTCCGGTTTTGGTTTAGGGATTGTCTTAGGATGAAATATCGTCCTCAACCTCCTTTTCCTTCTCCTTCTTGTTTTTTAGGAAGTCTATATTATCATAGCCGCCTTTGATAAGCGCCTTGATAACCTTGTTGTGGGGATTTAAGGCAAAGCTTGCAAAGGCTTTGCCCTTTTCCCCGTCTTTGAGCCATCGCGCCGAGCCGTGCTGGTACTGTCCCACCGCAACGGGTGTTTTAATATCCGGGGTAATTTCCGTCAAATCCGACTGATAGGGCCGCAGGTTAGTGAGAAAGTACATCACCGCCAGAATCAGTATGAAGCCCTGCAAGCAAAGATAAAGAAGAAAATGCTGTTTGCTTGAAAAAAGGCTGGCAAGGCATTCACCGATGGGCAGCAGCTTCAATACCGTCATCTGTCTTGACAGCAGCCCATGAAGGGCGGTTGAGAAAAAGAGATTGACAAAACCGCCGGTCAAAAATATCAGGGAGCAGATCATCAGTTTGGGTCTTGTTTTCATAGCGTCATCTCCAGGTCCTGCTCCTGTTCGTTTATCAGCGTTTCAGCGATTTCATTTTTTACAGGCGTGTTTTCAAGCCACTGCTTTAAGCTTTCCGGCCTGACGATGCCAAGAAAATCCGCGCGTTCCCAGCGGCATTCCTGTCCTGAAAACAGGCTTTTGGCATAAACCGCCTGACCTCTTGCCCCGTAAGTGCAGCCAAAACCGTTATAGGCAATCCATAAGCTGTTTTCAGCCGTGCGGCGGCTGGCCATCAGCGCTTCGGGATTCAGTACCAAAATTTTGTCCTCGTAATCCATTTCATTGCTCCTGGGAATGCAATCCTCTGTATCAAGGGCCTTGTTTTCCTGTCTTATCTTCAACCCCTCCTCCCTGTGATGATCCAGGACATAAACGATGGGAATATTCAGTTTTGTCGCCAGATCTATCTCACCCTGCATACCTTGCGTAATTTCGTCCCCGCAGCACCACAATTCATCGCACCGCCTTAAAAGCGCAAGTCCCATTTTTAAGCCCTTTTCCCGCTGTTCGGGAATGTTATCCTGAAGGTAGGCGGTAAATATGGCATGAGGCGCTAGGGGGACGGTATCACATCCCGCGGCATATTCGCAGTATCGGTTCGCTTTTTTGATGTTTTCCTCCATCGCTCCCCGCAAAGGGGAGCAGATATAAACCAGCTTCAATGAAAATCACCTCACAGTTCCAGTTCAAATTCGATCTCGTTGAAGGTTTCAAAACCCGTATCGTATTCCGCGTCATCAAGCTGCTTCAGGGCTTCCTGCCTTGCTATAAACTCCGGGTCGGTGACCAATCCCTGCCGGACCAGCTCGTCTCCCACAAGGGAGGTGGAAAGCTCATCGGTAAAGCACAGGTTTTCACCCTCCGGTTCACCCCTGGCGGCAGCCGCTTCGGGCAGTATTTTTTCAGCATCCGCCTTTGACATCATAATGCCCTTGTTTTTGTCGCCCACAATCTCATAGATGCCAAAGGCGATTTCGCCACAGGTGATGATATTGCCCCATAGATTAGCGTTGGGCCTGCTTTCTGGCATGGATTCCGCCTCCCTCCGCATACGGCATGAAGGCGACAATACTCAGATAGTCCTCGCCCAGCCGCAAAATCAAATCGGCCTGATGCTTTAACACCGTATCCACCGTACTTTCGGGGCAGTATTTCAGCAGGTCGTCCACATACTGTCCAACCTCTAGGCCGAGGGGGTTTTTCATATACTGTTCGTCCGTCATATTCTCCAGCCGCTTGTTCAAATCGTTCTTATAGGCCAAAAACCGCGCTATGGCAATGGTCTGGTTTCTTTTGCTGCCCATGCGTCACCCTCCAATCTCCGCATCCATGTCTTGCCGGAATTCGCCTTCAAAGTCAAAGTCGTAGTCCCTGTTTTGCAGTTCGGGTACAACTTCCTCGATTTTCTCAATCATCCTGCCCAGCTCAAGCATTTCGTCATTGTTGAGATACTCGCTTTTCATGGACAGCTTTACAAGATTAGAGTGCAGGACCATCAGCTCGGTTTCGGTAAACAAAGCCTTTTCGTCCACCAGACCGCTTCGCTTTGCAAAATCCTGTCCGGCTAACTCCTTGTTGTAGAAAAACTGCCGTTGAAGGATCTGGTTGCTTTCCGGCACCGTCCGGTAGGTGGAAAACACATAGCCGAAAAGGTGGTGCTGTTTGCAGGTCATGATTACGCCGTTATACTCGGCCAGCTTGTAGGAGGCGTTGGGAAGCTTTTCATTGTCCTCGGTATAGGGACATTCGGAACAGATACCGGCTCTGACCGCCGTGTTTTTCGCAGTATCGTTGATGAGGTTCAAAACCTTGTCCTTGACAGCTACAAAAGGATTTTTCTCAATGGTATCGGCTTTGGTGTAAAAGGCGATGAGCTGCCTTTTGTAGTAGATGTCGGCCAGGTAGTCGGAGGAATCGGAGCGCCTCACCTCAAACCCCTGCCTAGAAAGTTGTTCAAAAAACTGCTTGTAAAAGTCAATCTTGCTTCGCATAGTCACACCTCCAATTCGTTTTCCTGTTCCTGCTCAGGCCCCGGTTCTTGCAGCTGCATGTCACAACAAGCTTTTCAATCCTTTGGGTCATATTTTTCAAGTCCGTATTGCCCAGTTTCTGCACCCGCCCGATAAACGCTCTAAAAAGCGGTTCGCTCAATTCTTTCATGGCAAGTATCACTCCTTTCGCAATCGCTCTCGCATTTTTTCATGTTTTAAAAAAAATAAAATACCCCGGCTTTTGCGCCAGGGCATATATTGTATAAAAATTTATCGTTCCAGTTCTTCTTCATTTGTCTGATCAGCCGTTAGCTCTCTTTCCTCTGTTTTCTGCATGATGAAAGGTTGAATGGTATTGTAAAAAGCTTCTGCGTTATCAATCTGGCTTTTTGCTTCTTCCTGGCTGATTTGTATAAAATCATCATAGTCGCTTTTCCCTCTGAGCCTGCTGGCATCCCCAATCATGCTGGAGTAGGTAAAATCAAAAACACCGGTTTTAATATAGTTCTTTCGAAAATTTGCAATAACTGCAGAGTGTTTTTTAAAATCCATACCGTCGAGAATCAATAAGGCGCGAATGGTGTGGAACATGGAGTAATAAGCCCTGTTTATACAGGCTAAAAAATGACCGGCGCTAAAATCATGTTTTGCTGTTTCTAAATCCTCTTTCGCCTTTTGCAGCCTATACCGTGATAATTCTTCTTTACTATAATCAGGCATTAACTACAACTCCCTCGTTTTGCACGTTTGCATAGAAAGGTAATACATTCTTCCAGTTTTGAAAATGATTATAGTCCTTTACTATGACGGATAGGACAACATCATAGTTTAGTTCTAAATCATTACAGTATTTCCACAGCTCCTGTTCAAAAAGTTTAGTTGTTTGATCATCGCCATTGACAAGGACCATGACATCAATGTCCGACCATTCTTCATAATCGCCACGCGCATAGGAACCGTATAGTATAACTTTAACAAGTTTATCGCTTGCAATTTCTTTCGCTTTATTTGCCAATAGGGCAACTATTATATTGATAGTTGTTGGCGTGTGCATTTTTGAGTCCCCCATTTCTATCAAATCGGATACTTTCCAAAGCCCATATTAATCTATCTTCTTCAGTATAGAGCAACACTTCCTCACCGTAAATTCTTTTTTAAGAAGCTTTCACTCAAAGCACTTGTTGTCAGCAGATCAACATGGACATCTCCAGATGAGCTAGCTTTGTCGCCATCTTGACCATTCCTTCTTTCGCATAGAAGATATTCTTACAATTATTATACATTGCCATGTTTTTACAGTAAAGGTTTGCCGTACAAAGTCCATGGCATAATTGATTCCAAGCCAGATTGTTCCGGTTTATGCACATCTTCTTTACCCAGAGTCTTTCTCCAAAAGTTTTAATCGTTCTCCTCTATCTATAAAAGGTTTCCAGAATTTTCACGGTTACCGTTCCATGCCCCTGTCCTTATGCTGCAAGTACCATTCCTTTTTTGCCGCTTTTGAAAGCTCGGTGCTCATGGTTTTATGCTTGTCTTCATATTCCGTATCAAGGCATACGATGTTCTGTTCCAGCATCATCAGGATTTCACAGATCATCTGCTCGGTATAGTAATGCTTCCTAGCCTCGGTGTACTCCATATGGAACAATTCACGTTCCTTGTTCAGCATGGCTTTAATCACACCCAGAAGCTTGTTGGCAATCAGCTTTTCCGCTTCCTTGACTGCCTTTTGCCGATACTTTTCGGTATTCTCAGGGTCGGTGTTGTAGAGCATTGCCAGGGCGCACTTGCTGTCCGCGTAATCGTCGATCAGGCTGCGGATATACTCGTTGCCATTTTTCAGTTGGTCAACAAAGGCGTCCACCTCGGCTTTGACTTCTTCGGGCAGCAGCTTGTAATACAGGCGGCCTTTCTTCGGCATTTTATCTTTCAGGTCGAACAGTTTGACAATCAGCGGAGATAAATCGGCGTCTCCGAGGATGCCGTCCAGGGATGCCGCGCCCAACTCGTCCGCGTCAATCCGTCCCACCAGCTCCTTTAACCGTTTGTATTCCTTCGGATGGGCCGCCTTGACGTACTCATCAAATTCGGATACCAATTCAGCAGTGACGGCCTTGATGTCGCCTTTGGCTTTCTCCTTCGCCCTGCAATACTGCTCGATCTTATCCGCAAAGGTTTCCTTGATCAGTTGGATGCGGATGCTGTCGGGGATTTTGGGGTGGACATAGTTTTTCATCACCCTTTGGTTTTTGTCCCAAAAGGCAACGTGACTATGGGGATGGCTGCGCTCGTTGTGGTGGGCGCATACCCAGGACAGGTTTTTTACGCTGATGCCGTTTTTTTGTGCCAAGGTTTGGATATGCCGCTCGATGTACTGCTCCCATGCCTTGTGGTCGTTTAGCCCCAACTCCGCGGCGGTTTCGGGAGCAAAGGAAATGATGCTGCGGAAGATGTTGACCTTCTTGTAGGAAAGCTCTCGGACTTCTCTGGCGACTTCCTGCCAGGTTTCAAACTCCACCAGCTCGCCGGGGGAAAGCTTGCCGAACAGCCCGTGCCGCATTTCCTCGTTTTTGGAGGCGCCGGGGCGGGTGGCGATATAGCCGATATGGGCGTAGTTGCATTTGGGGGTCTTCCGGTAATTGGGGTTTCTGAACCGCTGCTTATACATCAAAATCGACATAGGCCGGGGTCCCTCCCTTGAGCTCGCTGACCGCCTTTTTCATTTCCTCGTCATCCAGAAAGGCTTTGAGGGCGTCGCCACTTTTCATGTTGGCGTAGGCCAGGGCACGTTTCCGGGCCAGGCGCTCGATTTTTTCAAAGGAGGAATAGCGGTCGGTGTCGATGAGGTCTGCAATCAGCGCAATATTGGCATAGTAGCCCGCCGCCGAGATGATAGTCATGCGGTTGATCATTCCGGCCAGGCGGTTGCCCAGCGCCTTGATAGACACGTCGATTTCCTGGTGGATAATGGCGGTGATGAGGTCGATGTTTTCCTCGTAGCTTTCAATCGCCAGGCCCTTTTCTATATACTTGCGGATTTGCTCGTTGCGGGAAATATGCTCTCTGTCCGCCTTCTTATCAATTTCGCCGCACATCTGTTTTGTAAGATAAATAGACGTAGTGATTTTTTCGTCCTGTTGTTTGCTGGCTTTTGCCATAGGACACGCTCCTTTCCTTATTATTTGTCAATCAAAGCTCCCATTCATCCTCATCCTCCTTGTCGTCCGGTTCTATAAGATTAAACTCATCCAGGTCTGATTCATCAAAATCCGAAATGTCTACATGAAAATCTGCTTTATCCTCCCCGAGCGCCTTATTGTTATCCAGCGGAATAGCATCGTAGCTTACATCCCTGGAGGGCGGCGGCATACCCTCCTTCTCTGCCATTGAGTGATATTGGCTATTGGCAACAATAATATGGTCCAGTACGCTGATCTGGAGCGGCGCAAAAATGGATATCAGTCTTTCGGTGATATCCCTGTCCTGAATTGACGGAATCCGACTTCCCCCAGGATGATTGTGTGCCAGGAGGATGGACTTGCAATCGCAGTCAAGAGCCGCTTTCAATATCATTCTTGGATAAACGGCTGCTTCTCCGATGCTTCCCTCGGAGAAGGTCCTGGTCTCGATGAGGTTGTTGCCGGTATCCAGAAAAGCGGCCATAAACTTCTCCCTGTCCTTAATACCGCCCAATAGGGATGCGAAGTATTCTCCCGCCACCTTAGAGGAATCAAATACCAGCTTGTTTTCATTCTCCTGTAGCTTGAGAAGCCGATAAATAGAGATAAATTCGTTCAGGACATGGATTTTTTCAAGCTGCTGTTTATTAGGTTCAATGGTATTGGGATGCTCCAGCACATTAAAGAGATTGTTTTCGGCGGCGTATTTTTTCAGTTTGCTTTCGGCAATCCCCGTAAGCCGGGTGATACCTTTTATGAAGCTGGAGGCGTACGCTTCGTCATAGTTTTTCTTCACGGTTTTGCACGCCCTTCCGGCTTTTCAAGCTTTTGTAAATCGGGTACTGCTTCTTCGCCCATTCCAAACAGCACCATTCTGACCGCCTTCAGTTTTTCAAAAACATCTTCTGAAAAATCGAAGGTCCCAAGGTTTCTGAAAAATCCATTGGCTCCATAATCTTGGAGGCATCTGTTGATTTGTTCCGTGATATCCGAATCAACTTCAAAGAGCCTCCCTAAAAGCCGGGAAGCCCTTTGATAGTCTTTTTGCTTGATTGCAGGTTCTTGTTCCATCATTGTGAAAACTCCTTTGGTTTATTCGATTTTTACGCGATAGGCAAGCAACACCGGCCTCATCCCCAGCCCGCCTGTTTCCACAGGCTTCATACAATACTTCCACAGCTTCGGGTGCGTCACTTTCAACCGTTGAAAGCGGTTCGGCTCTTTCTCAAGATGGCAGCCAAAGCCGCAGAAGATGCAGCCGGTACGCTTGCATAGGGTCGTTTCCAGCAGAGGAGGTTCAAATAAAGAAAGCTGCCTGCTTGCTGGTACGACTTCGCCGTAGCATTTAGCAATGGGCAGCTTTTCTATGACGATATACTGTAAAACATCCTGCTCCGTCCAGATGGAGATGGGGCGGGACTGGGCCCGCTTGAGCTGAAAGGCGTTGCAGCCGTCTTTCAGATAATTCTGTTCCCGGCGTTTGCTCTCAGCCGCCATAATACCGAGAATGGGAAACACGCCGTTTTTCTTTTCAAACGATTTCAGCGGCGATTTCTTCATTACTCCGCAGCAGTCCGCGCTGATTTTAATTCCGCTGTCAATAAGATAATGCCACTTTTGCGGGAGCTTAAAGCTGGTTGGCCGTCCGCTGACGCAGATCCCGTTAATCACTTTATTGCGGATCGCCTCATTGTCCGGCGACCGCTGCAACCGGTGGATATAGTCAGCATACTCCTTGGAGATAATGGGATAGCCGTATTTCTGCAAAACTTCCTTAAAAGGGACTTTAGGTTTCAACCATTCCACGTTGGGCATCTGCTTTACATGCTCCCGCACTTCGGGATACTCCAGACCCGTATCGCAAAACGCCGCTGTCATGGACGGATACAAGCGACGGCAAATATCCAGGAGAACAGTGGAATCCTTGCCGCCGGAATAGCTTACATAGGTTCCGTAAAGGCCATAGTAATCCACCCACTCCCGGATTCTTTGCTCTGTTAATATTATCTTTGCTTCAAGCGGGAGACTCTGGCGCTGTACCAACTGCCAGCGTTCCATGAACACCGCCTTTCGCTTTAACAAAAAACTAACAATATATATAGGGTTTTAACAACGTTGCCGACACTGTCGGCAAGCCGTTTTGACGATTTGTTCAACAAATCTATTCCTGCCTTAACTGAAAAAAACGAGGGTCTTGCGACCTTCGTTTTTTTCGTTTCGGGCTTCCCCGAATGGGGAAGAGGTGTACCAATGAAAAGAAAATTAGTCAGGGTTCCAGTTCGTCCTCCGATTCTTCCTCCGGCTCGTCCCGTGCCTCGCTTTCAAATTCGGCTTCCAGAATGGAAAACCGCATGGCGTCCAGTTCCTTCGGACTTTTGCCTTTACGGGTCTCCGTCAGGTCCTGGTTGAAATCTTTGAGGTGGGGCCGGTGGATGGCGCAGGCATAGCCCTGTTCGCCGTATTTTTCGCAGTATTTTTCTGCCGCCACCTGTCCGTAATTGGGAGCCCGTTTTCCGTCCTTGTCCCTGGCGTTATAGTCGTTGTCCAGGGCAAAGACAATTTTTTTGATTTCAGGGTGGTCCTTCATGTATCTCTCCAGGGCGCCGTCCCAGGTACAGCCGAGGGATAGGCGGTGATCCTGCTTCCAGTCCAGACAATGCATTTTGGCAGGGGTGGCATGGCTCATCAGGTCGATAGGGCTTTCGGAAACGATGACGGTATCGCTTTCGCCCTCCACATAGAAGGGGTAGCTCTTGTCGGAATTCTCTTTATCCTGCTTAAAATTGCTTTCCGTGCGGGCCGCCCGCATGGAGCAGTATTTCGGGTTTTTGTCCCTGTCATAGCCGACAAACACACAGTTGCCGTATTTCGCTTCCTGGTAGATTTTCCGCTCGTTCATAAGCTTGGAGACAACTTCCGGCGCAATTCCCCGGATGCTCACCAGATACCAATAGGCCCGTTTGAAGTTGGCGGCCTTGTCGGGTAGGACAAGGGGACCTTTTTCTGCTTTTACGTAGGGGATACGCTCCCGAACATATGGCTCGTAGCTTTCGCCAATTAACTGTACCACCGCTTCGCTAAAGGTTTTGCCGTCATACTTCATCACAAAATCAATGGCACCGCCCTTTGAATTAGAGGTCCAGTGGTAAAAGCGGTTGCTGTCCTTGAAGATGTAGAGACCGCCGGAATTTTGAGCATGGAAGGCTTTGCGCCCTCCCTGTTCCAGCTTGAAGCCGTACTGTTGGGCAAGCTCCACCAGGCTGACCCGGTTGGCCTGTTCGATCTGTGCCTCGGTGAAGCGAAGAGGTTTCGTTGCTGTTTGTGCCATAGGCTGCGTCACACCTCCTGTTCTTCATCTCTCTCCCGCACATTTTCCGCCGTTTCAAGAGGGGCAAGAAACACCCTGTCCAGCTTATATACGATAGCTTCCAAGGTTTTAAGCGCAGTTTTATCCAGGTCGCCCGATTGTCCGGCGGCAATGGCCAGGGTGTAAATCTGATTTAACTCTGTCCAATTAAAAAGCTCTGCCCGATTTTCAGGCAGAGCCAACAGGTATTCCAGCAGCCGTTTGTCTTCCGGCGCCATGCCAAAAATACCCTTGTGAAAGATATGATAGCTGATTTCATCGGTGCTGGTGACAGGTTCCCTGATGTTGTCTTTAGACAGCATGTAAACAGGAACCTTATGCTCCAGAGAGTCAAAAGCGTCTTTGGGTGTGGTGAATACCATATCGTCATGGGTGTAGCCGTAGCTGTTGAAGCGTTCCTTTACCATGGCGGCAATGTATTCGTCCAGGTTTCCGGCGGTGGTATTTAATATTCGTATCTGCCTTGCTTTGCCCAGAACATCTTGCAGCCGCTGTTCATCACCCACCTCATAGAGTAGCGTTTCAATCTCACCGTAAAGCTGGCCGATGCTGTTCCAGTTAGTGTTGTACTCGTCGATGTCAAACTTGCGGATGTATCCGTTGTTGCTGTCGGGGTGCTTGAAAACCGCCTCAACCGATTGTGCGTTGAAGCAGTTTTTCCGCACATCCTCGATATGCGTTTTGTAGTCCAGCTCAAAAACATGGCCGACGACAGCTTTGTCCTGCAAGGCTTCGATCTCTACCGCGAAGGCTTTGACGTTTTCGCTGGAATGATTGTAATAGTCCCAGGTGTTAAAAGCGTGGGTGTTTCGGATATAGACATCCCGTTCTTCAAAACACCAGGTGCCGAACCCACGGGACAGCCACAGGAAACATCGGCTGCCGCGGCTGTCCTCCGCGGCTCTTTGCAGCCTTTCGACGTCAAACTCAAAATCGGACTGATAATGCTCAGTGTTGTGCTGCATGATTTTCCGAAGGGTGTCTATCACATCCACATTCTCAAATCTCATCATCGTACTCATCCAGTTCCTCCTGTTCCTCTGAAAGCTCGGGATCATCTTCATAAAAACGGCTGTATCCCTTTGAGCCATATTCACTGAAGGCTTCTGCTTTCAAAAGGTCTTTGCCTTTCAGATAATCAAAGCAGGAGAGTATGATTTTCAGCTCATCCTCTGTTGCTTCCCGTTCTTCACCTTCACCGTAGGAAAAGGTATGGGATTGAATAAAGAAGTCTTTTCCGCCGTTGTCGCAGTGGCGCTCCATAAAGTCGATGTAATCATCTGTGTTATAAATCATCGTGTCATGGGGATTTCCAGGCATAAAAAAGGTTACGATCTGACTATCGTTGTTGTCCAAGGTGATTTCAGAAAATACAATTTTACTGTTGTCTGCGGTCATCAAATCGTCTAACTTTGCTTTTTGGTACTCGCCGAATTCGTTATCATCTTTCCAGCGCCATACAATGTTCATACTGTCAGGTGTAATGCCCTTACTCTCCAGAAACAGGCATTGCTGTTGAATCTTTAAAAGCGAATTTCTGGCGTCAAGTGAATGTATCCACGGGCTTGAATAATGCTCAACTGCTTTCCCCTTGAACAGGATATATCCCTCATGGTCCTGCGTCATGTGTTCGACGCCGTGAAGAAACGGCTGTTTATATACGCCGCTTATAACTTCCTCATACAGCTTGTTAAATGCCTCGATACCTCTGTCATTCAAAAAACCGTTCACAGCCATTTCGGTAAGCTTTAAATGAGTTGGACAGAGCAGATTGCCGTCTTGCGTGTTGTGTATGATTGCGATTGCTTTATCGAAAATGCTTAGATTTGTTTCAGACATTATATTCCTCCTTCCTTTCATAAAGCTGGAACCTGACACTTGTTGCCATTAGTCCACCTCCAGTTCTTCTTCAATTTCGGTAGGGGGAAAGAGAGAACTAAATATGTTAGCATAAATAATAGGAAGGCAGGAGTTCCATGAGGTATGGAGCACCTGCCTTTGATTTATCGCCTTTTTATCCCTTTTCCCCTATCTTCTACGGCCTTTCGCCAACTTTCCCGGCTAATACTTTATCTAATATTTTATTTATATCTTCTTGTTGGAGCGGTTTGAACAGTATCTCAAGCGGTGAGGCCGCCATAAAAGCATGTTGCAGTTGCTTATCGGATGCCGTTACAAAAACGATGTGACACGCTGTGTTGTCGTCCCGAATCCTTAAAGCGGTCTGAAGTCCGGTCAGCTTTTTCATAAAGTTGTCCAGAAAGAAAAGATCGAAAAAGTTTTTATTTTCATCAAATTTCTCAATAATTTCTTCTCCACTCTCGAATTCATAAAGATTAAAGCGCACTCCATTTTGTTCCTCATACTCATGAATCAGTAAATTTAGAAGTTTCCGCTGGATGGGCCTGTCGTCACATATAGCAATATTAAGCATTATATCCACTCCTCTCTAAAATGAATTAATTTTATTATTGCGTATGATTGCAATTTTGTTTTAGATAAAATGGTATAAAATATTGTTTTATTCTAAAAATGGAGGAATCATAATGCCCCCCAGCAAAAGCAAGTCGTACACAGCGGAAGAAAAACAATTTCTAAGAAACATCGGGTTCAAAATCCAATTTTTTCGGAAACAACGAGGTCTCAGTCAAAATGAGCTTGCCGAAAAATCAGAATTAAGTTATACCACCATTAGCCACCTCGAAAGCACCTCTGTCTATGGTGTATCTATCATTTCCATATTTAGGATAGCGCAAGCTCTTGACGTTGATCCAAGTCAGCTTCTAACGTTCAAATAAGCGGTAAGCGGTGTTCATTGAGGTGTATTTTGCAGATTCCAAAATTGCAGTATAAATTGAGCATAGATGACGTGTACTACATAAATCAGAAGTTCTATTACATGGGAGACTGAGTTGTCTCCCATATTTTTATTATATAAATGAACGGTCGCCTCAACACATGTCCCACTTACATTTCCATTTCATCGGTAAGCTCATCATCAAAGCCGCAATCAAGCTCGTCCTTATCTTCATTTTCCTGGATTTCTTCCAAGATGTCCTCCACGCTGGCGTTGTCCCAACGGTCTTGCAGAATTTCCACAATGTCCTTGCATTCATTGGGCAGGTGCTCTTTGATATTGGCCTGCACGTCCCTGAAATCGCCCAGGAAACCCCAGCAACTATCTATTTCTTCTTCCTGTTTATACAGCCTGAAGCCGTAGCATTGGCCGGTAAGGTAGTAGTCATAGTCTTTTACTTCACCGTCCAACAGCTTTTCAGCCTTTTTAATGTTTTCAGGCGTAACCTCTCCAAATTCCTCCTTTATCTTATCGTGGGGAGCATAAATCCACCCTAAGAGGCCGCTGTCCCAAGGGCAGCTAAATCCGGTCGTGTTTACCGTCAAGCCACTATGATCGTACATATAGACAGGCAGAATACAATATGATTTTTCAGACAGTGTTTTCAAGTCCTGCCACTGCATTTGCTCAAGGATCGCTTCGCTCAGTTCGGTTTCGCTGCCTTTTAACGGTGCGGAGAGGGTATATTCGGTATACCACTTCTTGAAAAAATCAGAGTAAGAATTAAGCTCCCATTCATGAGCTGACTTGTTATATTCCAGCTTCAAACCATCCACATTGCCATTTTTAATATAGGAAATAACATCTTGATCCGGGATACTGTCCTGCACCAGCTTTTGAAAGAATTCTTCCGCGCCGTCGTAGTGATGTTTGTCGCCCAGCGTGTACCGCCTGTGGAAGCAAACCATTGTACCGAAATTGTCCCATTCTTCGCGCGGATTTATTGGTTCGTCATCGGGTACAACAAACAGGGTGTAGGGCCTTTTTGTTGCCACCATCGGCATGGGTATCACATCCTTTCTAAGAGATATATTCAGATCATTATTAACTTTGAATACAAAAAAGCCGCCCACATGGTAGCAGCTTAGTTCGTTGAAGAAATTTTATTTGATATTTATGGTATAATTAGTTAATCGCTTGTGGCACAACAGTAGGACATTGTTCACTAAATGACAAAATTGGAATTGTTGAGAAAAAATGTTTGAAGGGGATTATCAAATGAAAGAATTAATATTAAAAAATGGAAATTCAGTTGTAATCAGGAAAGCAAGAATTTCTGACGCAAATGAAATATTAGAATATGTTAATAAAATCAGTGTGAATCAGATTTTTTAACATTTGGACAGGGAGAATTTATAATGAGTGTTGAACAGGAAGAAAAGTTACTTGATAATGCATCGAAACAGAACAACGCTTTATATATAGTTGCTGAAATTGACTCGAAAATAATTGGAAGGTTATCTTTTTTGGGAGGTGCAAGACCAAGAATATCACATTCTGGCGAATTTAGTGTTAGTACTTTAAAAGAATATTGGAGAAATGGGATTGGGACAGAACTCATTAAATATATGATTGACTGGTGTAAACAGTCAGGATTAATTAGGAAAATAAACTTAATAGTTAGGGATGATAATTTTTCAGCGATACATACATATAAAAAATTGGGCTTTATTGAAGAAGGAGAAATAACAAGGGATTTACAAATTAATGGTAGATTCTATGACGCTCTATTTATGGGGTACACAATTGACTGATGATTAGAGACGCATTTGTAGATAAATGCGTAATAAACTTTAATATTAGTGAAAAGGGTTGGATAGAAACTATGTTAGAAATAATTAAAAGCATAGGGGATATTTTATTAGGTTCACTATTTATAATACAAGGGTATTATTATACTCGTAGTGAGCATGATAAGACGAAAAAATTGATACAATTTTTCCCATTGTGGACTATTAAAATCTTATTGATTTTGTTAGGTGTTTTGGGAATTTTCGTAGGGATAATTAGTTTTTATCAAATGTTATCATAAAGAATAATAGGCAAATACTAGTTCGGATTCTTCCTATTTAGTGCATTAATACAGTTCGGGGGAAGTTCAAAGGGACTCCCGTCCATTGTCGTCTCTGAATAAAGGGCATAGCCCGCCGCCTAACGTTAGACGCCACTTCGGAGGTGGAAAGATGAATGTTTAATTTTTGGTGGGACGGGTTTCGTCGGAAGAAATCTTATAGAGGAATTACTTAAGAATGGATATCAGGTATATGTTGTAACGAGAAATCCCCAAAAAACTGCCAGCAGCTTTGAAAATAAAGTTCAGGTAATAGAATGGGACAATGTTTCTCCTCTATCTTCGATTTATGAGCTACAGCAAACTGACGTAGTGATCAACTTAGCGGGTGAGTCAATCGGTAATCGTCGATGGATCAACTCAGTGAAAGAGGAGATTTTAGCAAGTAGGATTAGAACTACTAGAGCAATTGTTACGGCTATCAATAATGGTACTATTCAGCCAAAAGTTCTAATTAACGCTTCAGCAGTTGGATATTATGGACCCCGTGAGGATGATGAGCTAACAGAGTCTGATGAAGTTGGTCAGGATTTCCTAGCTCAAGTTTGCCGAGATTGGGAAAAAGAAGCATACAAGGTTCAAAATAATTTAACCAGAGTTGTAACTATTCGGATTGGCGTAGTTTTAGGAAATGAAGGCGCACTAAACAGAATGGCATTTCCATTTAAACTCTACATAGGAGGCCCAATGGGTACGGGAAATCAATGGCTCTCCTGGATACACATCCAAGATTTATCGAGAATGATAAGGTTCATAATCGACCATCAGGAGGTAGCTGGTCCTATAAATGCTGTTGCACCAGAGCCAGTAAGAATGAGAGATTTTTGCAAGATACTAGGCGAAGTTCTAAATAGACCATCATGGTTACCAGTTCCAGAGATTTTGTTGAAAATAGTATTAGGTCAAATGGCGGAGATGTTATTACATGGACAACGGGTTGTTCCAAAGAAAATTCTCAGTGCTAATTTTGAATATAGGTTTTCAAAATTGAGGGCTGCTTTAGAGGATGCTCTGGAGAACCATAACGGAGTCTAACAACGGTCTAATTACAAGAGGGGGATGGACATGGCAATACTTTCTGGATTGACGATAAAAGCAAAGCCTGGGAAAGCGGTTTAAGCATATTCCGCCTCCCAGGCTTCTTTATTACAGGCCTTCTCTGTCTCAGCCGCGGTGTTTTCGTCAAATATGACTTCCTCTTGTTTTTGAAGCTCCTTAAACTCCAGCCTGGTGTTGATCTCCGCCTGCCGCACCGAATACTCGTTCAGGCGCTGTTCAAATTCAAAGGGCTTTTGGACTTCCTTCCTGGCTTCTTCTAGCTGAGTTTGGGTATCCGCCAGCTTTTGCTCCATATTCATCAGCACCGTCGGTATCTTTTCAACCACGTTTTCAAGCCTTGTGATACCGCCGAGGGATGAATCACCAAGGGGTGTGCTGTAGGTGTTGTCGCCTTTTACCAGCAGTTCCAGTTGTTTAAAGGCATTCAGGACAAGAAAGAGACGGAAGTCCCTGTATTCACCGACAGGCAAAGGTTCGCCGTTTACTGCAAGGTCATGGAGCTTCATCATCAGCAGGAGCTGCTCTCCGGCCTTGAAACGCTCATCATAGGTTTTGCCATCAATCACCGCCGAAAAGTCTTTCCCCTCGGTTTTCTCCCGTAATTCCATGTCTTTGCGAATGCTCGCAATCTTCTTTTCACAATAGGCAATGGTATCGGGGTATTGATCCTTTATATTTCGTTCCAGGGTCAGACGTTCATTGTTCCAGTTGCCTTTTAACAGCTTCAGTCGTATAACCTCGTTGTCCACTTCCATTTTATCTGCCAGCAGAGGATTTGAGGTCGCAATCGCCTTCACCTCGGCAGCGGAAAGCACCGTTTCATCCATATCCTCACAGGAGCGGGAAATGCTCTTGCCCGTCATCACCTGTGAGATATACTTCAATTTTTGCTCCTGAATTTGCCAGAGATAAGCGTCAAACGTACCTTTCGTGACATACCTCAGTATTTTGACAACAGGGTTTTGATTGCCCTGGCGGAGTATTCTGCCGTCGCGTTGCTCAATGTCGCTTGGCCGCCACGGGCAGTCAAGGTGATGGACCGCCACCAGTCTGTCCTGTACGTTGGTCCCGGTGCCAAGCTTGCTTGTGCTGCCCAGCAGGATTCGGATTTCACCCATGCGCACCTTTTCAAACAGGTTTTCTCTTTGCTCGTCAGTTTTAGCATCGTGGACAAAGGCGATTTCACCGACCGGCACACCTTTTTCCGTCAAACATCTTTTCATTTCATCGTAGACGTTAAACTGTCCGGGCTTTGGCGTACCACTGTCGCAGAACACAAGCTGTGTCAGTCTTTGCTCAGAGCTTTCCTGCCAGATATCAAGGACGTTTCCAATGGCTATATTCAATTTGCTGTCCGGGTCATTAGGTGCATCTTCGTAAACCAGGCGGGGATCAATGGACATCAGTTTCGCTTCACCGGTGAGTTTGAGCATGTTATCTTCATCTGGCTCAACTTCACGCTTGCGGATTTTCTCCGCACGCTCCACAAAGCTTTCCATAATCATCTTCTGGAAGGGTGTAGCTTCGGTGGCAATAATGGTTGCCTTGCCGTCCTTGATTTCGGGAACAGGCAGATTCAACATATCGGCAGTCTGGATATCCGCCACAAGCTGAAAGATGTTCATCAACTCCGGCAGGTTGTGGAATTTCGCGAAGCGATTCCGCATACGGTAGCCAGAGCCTTCCGGCGTGATTTCCAGAGACGATATCACTTCACCAAAGGTGGCCGCCCAGGAATCGAAATAGTTGAGTCCCAATCTTGCCAGCATTTGTGGCTGCAAATACCGCTGCAGGACGTACATTTCACTCATGCTGTTGGAGATAGGTGTACCGGTAGCGAATACCACGCCTTTACCGCTGCCCATTTCCTGCAAATACTGGCATTTCAAAAGCATATCCGTCGCCCGCTGACTTGCGGATCGGCCAATGCCTGCCACGTTACGCATTTTTGTGTAGGTAAAGCAGTTCTTATAGGCATGGGCCTCGTCCACAAACATATAATCCACGCCAAGTTGCTCAAAATTCAAAAGGTCATCCTTCTTTCCCTCTGCCGCCAGCCTGTCGAGGCGGGCTTTGAGGTTGTTCTGAAAGATGACCATTTGTTTGATCGCCCAATTTTCTCCCTTTTCTTCTTTTATCTTTTTGATGATATAGGAAAGCTGGTTGATCTCGTTATTGATCTGCGCTTCCTGCCGTTCTTTGGAAATAGCTATTTTTTCAAACTGGGAATGGCCGATGATCACCGCGTCATATTCACCCATAGCGATTTTGGAAACAAACTTGTTCCGGTTCTTCGCTTCAAAATCTTTTTTGGTGGTAACAAGGATGTTGGCCTGTGGGAAGAACCGGTAAAACTCCTTTGCCCACTGCTCCGTCAGGTGGTTGGGCACCACATAGACGGGTTTCTTGATGGCGTCGATATTTTTGAGATACATGCTCGCCGCAATCATCGCCGCCGTTTTCCCCGCACCCACAACATGACCGGCCAGTCCCGTACCGGAGTAGATAACCCGAGCCGCAAAGTTCTTTTGATGGGGTCTTAGCTCCATTTCCTCGCTCATGCCGGGAAAGATAAGGTGGCTGCCGTCATAGACACGGGGGCGAATGGTATTGAATTTCTCATTGTATATTTTAAGCAGGATATCAGCTCTGTCCTTATCCTTAAACAGCCATGAGGCAAAAGCTTCCTTGATTTGAGTCTGCTTTGCCCGTGCAATCATGGTCTCATTGGCATTGACCACATACCGCACCTGGCTTTTACCGTTTTTGTCCACATAGGGGACTGGATCGCGCACCGTGGTGGATTGGAGATTGAGACAATCCTCGAAAATCTGATAAGCATTGACCCGCTTTGTGCCGTAGGTGTTGTTGACCTTGACGGAGGTGGACTCCCTTGTCTTTCCGTTGACGCGCCAGGTGGTGGTGTATTCCATATAGTCAACCGTAATTGAGTCCCTCAGATAATCCGTAGTGCCAAAGGTTTCGTGCATGAAATGCTGGAAATACTCGATGGGTATCCAGGGACTTCCGATGCGGAAGTCGATGTCGGAGGGTTCCAGCCATTTGGGCTGCACCGCATTAAGGGCCTGCACGTTTCTCTCAAACAGTTCGGGATTTTCTTCGGCCTTCTGTTTGGCATAGAGCAGCTTATCCCGCACCTGTCCGCTCAGATATTCCTCGCTCAGTTCCCAGCCTTCATAATAATTGCCGTAGTATTTCTGCGGATTGAGATAGACGCGATCCCCAAGCTCACTGATAAGTTCATCTGCCGATTTACCTGTCAGCTTTTCCAAATACGGCAAATCAACCTTCATTTTTTGGTTCAACGATATTTCAAGAGCTTCCTTGGCTGTTTCGGCATGGGTTGGACGGCGATAGGACTTGATGGTGGCCTTATGGAAAATGGGGGCCTTATTCCATGATTTTTTATCTTTGCTCTGATCCTCAATGGAACGGAGCAGAGGAAACTGGTCGTCATCGGAGAATACGGCGATGTTGGCCTTGTCATTGATGGCACCGCATTGTCTTACAAAGCGGTCGTACACCCCATTCAAGGTTTTCTGCGCCTGCTGCAATTCGTCCGGTGAGTAATCATGGGTCTGAATTCGGATGACTTCCAGCAGCGCCTTTCTGATCTCACACAAGCCCTTGATGCGCTCGGCCCGTTTGCCGGTGTAGTCCTGCGGTATCAGCTTGTTACGCTCGCAGTAGTAAATCTTATCATCCTGCACCACATAGGTATAGTTTTTTGTCCCTTCGGGAGCGTCCAGCTCGCTGGCGTTTTCTTCCCCGGCTTCCTCTATTTCTTCAAAGAGCTGGTCTGCTTCGGCGGTAAAGGCGGCATGCAAATTTCCGATGGCTCTGTCAAGCTCCGCATAAAGGTCCTGGCCTTCGGGAGCGATACAGGCCGTGCTATCCTCGCGACCATACATATTTCTGCTAAACTGCATTTCACCCAATACCATCTCCGTATGGTCGATGAAATACTGGTTCATATTCATGTAATCGGGCTTTCTGGAATTGACGAACACCCAATCGGGCAGGAAATATTTATCTACTGTACGCTGAGACTCCAACTTTTGAAAGAACAGGATGTCCGCCGTAACCTCCGTCCCGGCAAGAGCCTTAAACGCTGTGTTCGGTAGCCGGATGGCACCGATCAGGTCGGCTCTGCGGGCAATGTATTCACGGACACTGGTATCTTTTTTATCCATCGTGCCTTTACTTGATATAAAGCCGATGATGCCGCCGGGCTTTACAAGGTCAAGGGATTTGGCAATAAAATAATCATGAATCAGAAAATCCTCGTTATCATATCGCTTATCATAGAGCTTGATGTTGTTAAAGGGGATGTTCCCGATGGCAATGTCAAAGGAGTTGTCCTCAAAACGAGTGGTTTCAAAGCCCTGTACCTGGATATTCGCCGTTTGATAAAGCTGCCTTGCGATCCTGCCTGTGATGCTGTCCAATTCCACGCCATACAGGGGCGTTCCCTCATAGCTTTCGGGAAGCACGGAAAAAAAGTTTCCCGTTCCCATGGCAGGGTCAAGTATTTTCCTGTTTTCGCCTCCTGTAAAGCCAAAGCTCTCAAAGGCTTGATAAATTCGTGTGATGAGCTCCGGCTCTGTATAGTAGGCGGTGACAACGGAGTTTAAGGCATCCGCATATTCCTTATCATCCAGCAGGTGCTTCAATTCGTGGTATTCCTTCTCCCAGCCGCTGGCCGTATCGGAAAAGGCATTGGCAAGGCCGCCCCAGCCCACATACCGGGCAAGGACAATCTGTTCATCGGTTGTGGCAAGCCGTTTTTCGCTTTCGATTTTGTTTAGCAGCTTGATGGCTTCCAAATTGTTTTTGTACTTGGTTTTCACACCGTTTGGATAGAGGGCATAGTCCTCGGAATAGCGGAAATTGGTTTTGACAGGACGGGGTTTTGAAACAGGCTCCGACACCGGCTCGGTTTCAGTTTGGGGTACAGCCTCATATGTACGAGCGGGTGCGGGGTTTCCGATATACCGTCCCAGATCTATGAGTCTTTGAATGCCAATAGCTGCCTGTATCCATGTGATTTTAGTTTCGTGCTTTTCTCCTTTATCATCGGTCCAGTCAAACACGATCCCCTTGCTGTCATGGTTTTCAAAACCGATTCCAAGCTTGCCGACGGTATGGCCGCCAATGCCATATTCGTTCTTTAACATTGTTTCAAAGGCAGAGCCGGTGGGTTGGGTCATGGCAAATTTATAGATGCGCTGTTTGCCTCCGGCGACTCGGCTACCCTCCAGCAGCACGTATTCAATGAGTTCCGCTTCTTTATCTTTCGGGATAGCTTCCATATCGAACAGGTTTATTTGCTGATTGGCTACAGGCTTCAGTACAAAGGGTTCTATTTCGTCAAACCTAGATATATCCTCAATTTGTGTAAAGTCAGCACTGCCGCGGACATTAGGTTCTTCCTCATAACCTGGCTGCTTTTTCGCGGGCTGCGGGGGATAATAGCCCGTCGCTTCAATATCCGGCTCCGCGTCTTCCAGCGCCGCTTCCATTTCCTCATACTCCACAACCAGTCTGCTAATGTCCATGAGGGGGGTGGCGAATTCTGTCATGTACTTTTGGATGTCGGACTCTTGCAGAGATTCATATTCACCTGTATTGTAGTTCACTCTTGCCACAACAAAGGTGCCAAAGATGGGCTGACCGTTTATCATGCGGTTGATGGGCGTGGTTTCAAAGTCGGCATCATCGGCACAGATGGCATCTATGCCGTCCCCGATTTCGATGGTGGTAATCAGACCACCGACTTTTTCCTGTAAGGCATTGTTTCCTCTTGGGATGGCGGTGAGATAGGGCTCTTTCTCCGGCTCCACTACCAGGACATTGATAAATGACTGCTGTTCGTCCTCTGTCTTTTCTATGGTTTGCGGCACGGGGAAAGCGCCAGTTTCGACTAGGATTTTTATCCTTTCAGCCAGCTCCGTCCAGGACAGCCCGACAACATAGTGGTCAATCAGGAATTCAACGCCGTTATCCTCAACAGCACAGGTGACAACGTGATCGTCAATCCGCGTTTCGCGTTCATCCAGGTCCCGAAAGTAGTTGGCCATCAGATATTCATCTATTTCCTTGTCATTGGCAAGCTCCGCCGCTATTTCACCATGCCAACCTTTATACACGACTTGCGTATTGCAAAGATAGCTGTCCACACAGGCATACAATTCTTTTTCGCTTGGTTCATATTTTTCATGGGCAATGGGAGAAACGTCCCCGTCTGCGCTGCGCATTTCATCAATCTCATCGGGGATATTAAAGTAGCCGATTCGGTCCGCGAGGCTTTCTTCTGGGATAGTCGCCGGATATTCGCCTTCGTCAATGAGCATTCTTATGATGTTGGCGATGGTATGCCAAGGTATGTGTGTATAGCCATCCCCGAAGTAAAACGACATCCCGTCTGCCCCCCGGTGAGTGGTTTTCAGCAGCACATCCGCCTGATATTCAGCGTTACCGTAATCCTCGTAAATCTTGGACAGGGCGATTGCCTTGTCTTCGAGAGGCATGTTGGTTGCGAAAAGCACCTGAATTTTTTCATACATTTCAATGGGGTAGAGATCGGTGCTTTTTAAAATGCCTTCGTAATATTCCCGTACCTGTTCATCCGTGTATTCTATATTTATATAGGAAGCTTTTAGTCCGGCCTGCTTCGTTGCCTCATCCTGTGTTCCGTGCATAAAAAAAGAGCCGTTCGGCGGCGAATCCTGTTCGCTTTCGGGCGGCTCTTCATTTTGATTGTATGGGGGCAGCGGGCTTACCTTACCTTGAATACGATCTCGTTCAGTACGATTTCCTCCGCTGACGACCGGAGGCTGTTTAAGTGGCGGGTCTTCTCCATGATGTCCTCCGTTGCCGGCATTGGCTCGGCCTCCAGCATCCGTTGGGTGATGTACTCGATTTTCTCCACTGCTTCCCTGTGAACCCGGTGCATTTTCTCCATCAGTGTGCCATCCATTTTCAAAATCATAAACCGCTGCGGATGGTTTTCGTGCAGGTACTCCATCGCCATTCTGCCGTACTTGCCCAGGGGCTGGTTGTCGTCCTCGCTGTTGTTGGAAATTTGAAGGCTCGGGAGCAGCACTCCGTCCTTCTCGGTGTAGCTCATCTCGATTTTGCTCATGTGTCATCCTCCTTTCCTGTTCAATGATTTTGATTGTCCGTTCCACTTCCTGAAGTATGCCTTTGGAGATGTCGGTTACGGTGTGTCCGAGCCTTGCGATCAACGGAATGCTGTCGAAATGGGCAATGGTCATCATCCCGTCGCCGGTATGGATTTCATCGTCCGCAAGGCTGCATCGCTTGCCGATAAAATAGGCTACGCTGTCTTTGACAATCTCCTGGATTTGACTGAGCAATCCGTCTTGGGGCAATTGTGAAAACAGGTGGCCTTCAATGTCAAAGTTAAAATCTTGCAGATAATCGTCCAGGCGCTCGGCAACCGCTTCTTCCGCTAATTGGTTCAGGCACTCGGTAAAATCGGAGGATGTAAGATTATGAGCATAGGAAAGGCGGCTGGTCAGCTCTGCTTTTATCTTATTATCAAGCTGCCAGTTTGTTGGTATGATTTCCCGGCCATTGGTCTGAGAGATATCAAACAGGTGCTTGATGGTCAGCCTGGCGTTGTCATACTCGCAGACCGCCAGTCCTATCGCGCCTTTATTGATGTATCTGCCGAATTTGTTCCATATTGGTGTGGTGGCAAGCATGGTGACGTTTGGATTTTGCGCGTATACCAGCAGGGCGTTGTCAAAGCTGTATTTATATAACCTTGCCGCAAAACCGAGATAATCCCGCCACGCACCCTCGGTTCGGGTAATGTGGGGCGCGATGGTTTCATAGACCGTCCTCAGTCTTTCATCCTTTCTCAAAATTTCACCTCCTCTCAGTTGACTGGCTCGATTTCCACAATGTATCCCCTGGTGCGGGCTATGGTTGTCAAATAACCATAGTGGTTGCAGACCAGTGCCAGCTCCCAATTTTCATTTCTTTTTTTGTCGTGGGAGCAGTCGGTGCCGTAGGATATCTCAAAGTCATTGCCTCCACATTTCGTACAAGTCAAGACATTTCTTGTCATTTAGGCGTTCCCTCTTTGACCTTGCTGGAAAAGTACCATTCCAAGGCCTCGTCAACTATTCTTTCGATCTCACTGGCCTTTGTGTCTGCGGGAAAATACTTGGAATAGACCTTGTGCTTGATTTTGACAGGAGACGGTGTGGTTGACTTCGGCTTTTTATTGATTTCACCCGAAAGAATTTGAAAAATGTTTTTTTCATTCAACTTGTTGTTTTCGGAGTAGTTGCGGAGCATATCGGTCTTTTTCATATCGACTTTATACTCGTTCTCAGTCAAAACCTTATTAACCTCTACTTGTTCAGCTTCTGCAAGATAAGAGAGGTCAACTGCGCAACGGATTGAAATTTCACTGTTATCCATACGTATTTTCAGGTCGTTATCCAGTTTATCTACTCTCAAAAGTCGGGCAACTGTGTTTTTTGAAAGCCCATATTCCAGTCCGACTTTATCTCTGCTTGTCAACTTCTGCCCCACTGGGGCAGAAGTCTCGACTTCCTTGATTTCATGAGATTTTTCAAGCTTAATAAGCTCTGCAATAATATCGTTGCGCTTACCCTGGGAGAACATTTTTGAATGCCGCAAAGCGAGTACCGCCGCCTTTTCAGACGGCAGCATGTCGGCAAAGGAGCGCTGCATGACATTGGTTTCAATGACATACATCCACGCTTCTTCGTCCGACAGGTTTTCCTTGATAATAAAGTCGCCTTCGTCAAGTCCTGCCAGTGTTCCTGCGTTCATGCGGTTGTGCCCCGCAAGCATTTCATATCTTCCGTTATCCTTAGTGCGGGCAATCATCGGAGTCAGAATACCATAATTGCTGATGCTTGCAATCATATCCTCCAACCGCTCACCGCTGTATAGGCGAAAAGGGTGATTGGGGTATGGGTCCACTTGAGAAAAATTCAAGCGGACCACACCATTTTTCATATTGATTGGCTGGCTCTCCGGCTCCACTGCCATAAGCAGCTCGTCCATTGATTTAATCCGTTTCGGCGCGGGTCTATCCGGCATATCCATTCAACTCCTTTGCAAATTCCATATAGGCAAGGCCGGCTTTGGATTTTGGGTCGTATTCCAAAATGCTCATTCCGCAGCGATTAGCTTCACCTACCCTGATGGAACGGGGAATGGATGTTTTGAAAACTCTCATGCCTCCACGATATGCTTCATTCACCTCTGCACTGATTTCCTTGTGCAAATTAGTCTGCATATCGCACATGGTCATAAGGATACCCTCAAATTCAATTTTAGGGTTAATCCTACGTTTGATTTTAAGAATGGTCTTGGTTAAGTCTTGAAGTCCTATGGTTGCGTAGAACTCAGGGTTAATCGTGATGAGAACGCTGTCGGCTGCTGAAAGGGCGTTAATAGTCAGCGGGCCAAGGGAGGGATTTGTATCAATGAGAATATAGTCATAATCCCTACGAAAAGGCTCCAAGATACTGAAAAGCAATTTCTCGCTTCCCATCTCCATTCGCAGATTGGATTCAACCACCGACAGATGAATGTCGTTGGGGATAAAGTCAATCTTCCCGCGCTGCTGAATATACTCGCTCTTGGGCGGTAGTTCTTCCTCATCCATTGCCATTGTCATTAAGTTTGCTATCGTTGTATGAATTTTCGGGACATCTTCATTTTCATCTTCCAATACAAGAGAAGCTGTTAAGTTCGATTGGGGATCATAATCAACCACCAAAACTCGATAGCCTAACTCAGCCAGAGTGTAGCTAAGATTGCGGACACTTGTTGTTTTGGATACACCACCTTTCTGATTTGCAACAGTAATTATTTTGCACATTTTCACCTTTCCTCCTTATCGTTTAAAATTGCTGATTTTTGCCTTTGAAAAAGGCTTAAAAAAATAGGCATAAATCGGTGGAAACCCGCTTGTTTACTGGGTTCTACTGATTTATGCCTATTATAACTCACGCATTCTTTAACCTATTGACTCCAACTTTTGAAGTACTCCCTTAAAAACGCGAATCTCTTCGTAGGTTAATATCTTATCCAGATGTTGCTGCGCTTGATTCCAGTAAGGAATAGCCATTTCTAACGTACTTAGGCCTTTCTCTGTAAGGTGTACCAAACGTGCATGTGAAGGGTTCTCAATTCTAATATTGATCATACCTATTTTCTCCAAGGGTTTAAGGTTTCTTACAAGCGTTGTACGTTCTAACCGGATCGCCTGGGAGAGTTCGTTCATCGTAAGAGGACCAAGCCGTCTTAAATGATTTAGTAATGAGTATTGAGTAACTTTAAGACCACTTGGTTTTAACATTTCATCGTAAAACACTGTGCATAACTCCGGTTGCCGTCCCATAATTTTCTTGTCAATTCGCATTCACCTCTTATAGATTTTAAA
>NZ_MASS01000002.1 GCF_001707885.1 Desulfosporosinus cupriresistens
GTACCAACGATCAAGGGGATGTGTGAAAACTCAGTCTCCAAAATTTCAAGTGGTTACAACAATCAATAAGCGTCCTCATTTCACTATTAAAGTGGAGTGAGGACGCTTGTGTTTTGATGATATAGAAGCAAAAGTGGGGATGTGAAAAATATAGTAACAAGTTTTAGCACAGCCCCTTAAGTTTTTAAGTGAAAATCACCGATGAACTTGACGGTTAACTGTTGTTCGAATGATGAATCAGAAATAACGACCTTCGGGGTTAGTACTCCAAAAAATCAATTTGTAGAGTTAGAAGGATAGTTACCATTGCCTTCCTGGATCGTCCGCCATAGAGTTAACAGTACCTTGGGGATAGAGAACAGAATAGTGATCTATCACCGGGTCAGGGATATTTATAGTTGGTTGGGAGAAGACCATTTCAATTTTGAACTCAGGCCCTGCAGTATACCCAATGATTTCTTGACCATTGTATTTTGTATCGTAGGCTGGAGTCCCCAAAACCGCTTTTACATTACCTAGAGATACGTTCCTTAATCGGTTATCATACGATCGGGTTTCAAAAATCTGTTCCCCCTTGTTAATGCCGAACACAAGCTTATGACTGGAATAGGTAGCGTACCGACCTTTAGCTGCAGCTACATACTCGGTAGTATCAGCCTTTCCCAATACTTTCTCTATGTCTTCAATTGTTGAAGTTTTTACAGGGAAATCACTGTTAATCACTTTGCCTTGCTGAGCTAATTTTGTCATATTTAGTAGCAGTGCTTTCGTAGAGTCCGTGGGTTGAGAAGCTGAAGCAACAGGTTCCGAAGCAGTTGGAGTCGGAGTTGGGGAAACAGAAGATGAAGCAGTAGGAGTAGTAGGAGCCGTAGTTGGGGAAGTGCCAGCGGAATTTTGTTGACTGGCGGTTGGGGGATTTTCAATATGACTCAGGTTGTCTCCTGTCGGGTTCAAGGGAGTGGTCAAACCTGAGCACCCTACGACTAGGGTCAAGGCGAGGGCAGCAATCGTCCATTTAAGCGTTGTTTTTTTGAATGAAGAAATCATGATGATCCTCCTTGCGTTGAATTTACTAACAAAACCGATGGTCCCAGGAATCCAATGTGGCTCAGCTAGAAGTTGCATTAGCTCAATGATAGTTTGAGCATACTTTTTATGCTCTTCCGGATTAACTGTAGCTAAGGCAGTGGCATCACAGGCAATTTCACAATCCTGTTTCATTTGATGCAATGCATACCAAATGAAAGGGTTAAACCAGTAAACAACCTGAATTAAGGTGACGAGGGTATTAACCAAAAGGTCGCGTCTCTTTAAATGACTGAGCTCATGCAAGAATACATATTGAAGTTCTTCCGGTGATAACTTATCAAGAATTTGGGGAGAAATAATAATTTTTGGTTTTATCCAACCTAAAAGCGCGGGTGATTTTAAGCCAACATCGTAGACAACGGAAACCTTAGTGTAAATCTTGAGACGTGATTTACTCTCCTCAAGAAGTTTGACGATGTCCTTAGAGCTGCACGTTGGTTGCTTTTTAAATCTCAGAAATAATGAGCTGTTTACTAAAAGAATATAGAATAAGATTGCTAAAACCCCGGCAAACCAAAGAATGGCTAAAGTTGTAAAGGTGATTCCATGAGTGTCAGTTGTCGGAGAAGAATTGGCGTTTGTATTATGATCACCGGTTAAAGGACTTTCCGGAACAGAATTAGGAGGATTATTAGTTAACTGCGGGATGACGATTGAGGGGACTTCCTTAAGAACCTGAGACAAACCAGTTGTAGGTGAGTGGTAGGGAAGAAAATTAAAAACATTTAATGAGCTTTGGGGAGTAAAGGGTATTACGAGTCTCAGAATTAACACAAACCAGAGATAGTAATGCCAACTGGCACTGAGCTTTTGCTTGAATAACAGCTTGATCAACAATAGTCCTACGGCAAGGATGCTGCCACTCAAGGATAAGGACACAATCATCCGAAAGAGTTCAGATAAAATCACGTTCATTCACTTCCGTTCCTTACTTTATCCTTTCATCAAGTAGGTTTCTCAGTTCTTCAATATCTCTGGGCGATAAGCTTTCATTCTTGACAAAGTTAGCAAGTAGTAGGTGGAGTGAACCATCATAAACCTTATGCAAAAACGATTTTGTCTCATCTCGCATGCAATCATCCTTAGATACTAATGGATAGTATTGAAATAAATTTGAGTTTTTGTTTACTCCGAGGACTTGTTTTTTAACTAAACGTCCAATAAGGGTATGAATTGTTTTAGGGCTCCAGTGGGTCTCAGGTTTTAAATATTCGATAACTTGAGTAGCTGTTATCGGTGACTCTGCCCAAAGAACTTTCATAACTTGCCACTCGGCATCGGATATCTTACAAGTAACTTCGTTCATCTCAAAAGCACCTTCCTACAAGTGTAATCTAGTTATAGATTACACTTGTAGGAAGGTGCTGTCAAGTGGTTGATTTGGTTAATTTTTAATAGAAGTTTAAAGACTTTGACGTTGTTGTAGATTTGTTCAGAGATCGTTAGGATTCTTGATTAAGGGCGTAAAAGCCGTTTCCCAACTGTTTGTTCGTCTGCTTTAATATCGTTTCTAAGACTGGCAAGTCTTGAGATGTAAGATAAAGCTCACTGTTGTTCTTGATTTTTTGGATGGTTTCGGCAATAGGCACAACTCTGTATTGAAGTTTGCCGTTACATTGATAAGGATGAGAAAAGGTAGGGATATAAGTAGCTTCAGTGAGAGTAGTAATGTCCGAGTCAAAGTCTTTCCGAAACTTTAAATTAAGCACAATTCCGCTGTTTCTTTCCAATCCATTTTGAGCACTGATGAAATTACCCATGGAGTAAATGATAAATTTATTTTTCCCCTTAATATTGCAGATTTCTATGGGTTCGATGACATGTGGATGGCTTCCTAAAATCACATCGGCGCCCACTTCCACGAACCTATGGGCAAGTTCTTTTTGTTGATCAGTTGGCTGCTGGCGATACTCCTCGCCCCAGTGTAAAACCAATACAAGGACATCCACTTGACGCCTCAGGTGAGAGATGTCTGCTAAAATCTTATCTGGGTTCAGGAGATTTACTAAGTAGGGAGCATCTTTAGGGAGCGGAATGCCATTGGTACCGTAAGTATAGGCGATATATCCGATTTTCACTCCCCGTATAGTTTTAATAAGCGGTGAATTCTGTGCTTCAGCACTGGAAAAGCAACCAGTGGTATCTAATGATGCTTTTTGCAAAATGTCTAAAGTTCGGATTGCTCCATTGTAGCCTCTATCTAAGATATGGTTGTTAGCTGTTACTATGAGATCGAAGCCGGAATTTTTAAAGGCCTCGGTTATAGCATCAGGACTATTAAACAAGGGGTAGCCGGTATACCCTGAGTCAGGTCCTGCCAGGGGAGCTTCGAGATTGGTGGAGGCATAGTCTCCTGCTTGAATCAAGTGTACTACTGGCTTAAAAAAAGAATCGAAATTATATGAGCCATCGTTTTGTTGACCACCCCAAATTTGAGTGTTATGCATCAAAATGTCGCCAGTTGCAGTAAGAGTAATGGTTTCAATGTGGGGAGGCTTTGGTTCAGGGTCTGTTATAGTTTTGTCTAGAGTATCAGTACCTTTTGAGGCAGTCAGCGAAGAAGTTATAGTTGGAATGGTAGTGCATCCAGTCAATATAAGGCATAGGACAAACAAAATGAAATTATTCACATTACGCTTCATCAAAATCTCCTATTACTTTTTCAACTGATTTCGTACCAAGAGGCTAAAGAGTTCGATCAATTTACTGTTCTGTAGGTTTAGGATTCTACATAAATATACCTATTCCTTTAAGGAAACGTGAATTCATTTATTTTATTCAATTATCGCTGATGGAAACCGTAATAATACAATTAAAAGCGTTTGGATAATCCAGTCGCTTTTAATGAGTGAATGATCGATTAGTTATCTAGATCATAATCCTATGTTCACTTTTGTGAAATACCCAAGCGGATATGGAACACCAAATTAGAAAAACAAATGGTTGCAAATATTTATAGCCACCTACGAGTTCAAATAAGCCTGATTGGGACATAACCATCCCTACTGAATAATTTAAGGCAACAAAAATCAAAACATAGGGCACTAAAAAGTATTTTCTGACTGGTAAAAAGTAAAAAAAGATCATGAAGTAAAAAGTCCAAGCAACAGGCGTCCAAAAAGAAAAAATGCCAAAGATACTGGTTAAACCCAAGTTCTTATAATTTAATAAGCCCATGAAATGGAATAAAGATGCAAGTACAGAGTCGCCAATGCCACCGAATAATAATCCATAAAGAAAAAATTTTTTATACAAATTTCTTGGAATGATAATAAATGTAACTAACCCAGTAACAATCGCAAAGATTAAGTAAAATGACAATTCAAACATACTAACACCCCTTTAATTTCCTCTAAGGTATAATTCCCTAAATTTATCTTGTTATTCAAGGAACCTGGGGTCATAGGCGGAGAAATAAGACAAAAGTTAATTAGGTAAAAATAAGCCCTCCTTAGTAGTGATTGATATGCTACAAGGAGAGGGCTTTTGTAGGAAAAAATACGTTCATTTAGTTCCAAGACATTGCTAAACTGTATCGAATTCATAGTTTGTCGCAATTTTTGATATTTCGTTCATACCTTGTCTCCGCAGAAACGTTTTCAGGATCATAAAAATTTCGGTATACCTCTTAAAGTTCGGAATAGCTCAATTACTTGTAGTACTTCATCAACGTAATCCACAACCAAATCCACCACCATTACGTAGGCCCATCCCCAGTCCAGAACCTCGGTTAGCCCCTTGACCCATTCCAACTCTGCCAGTCCCGTCACAGGTTGCCTGATTAGCTTTTATGGATTCATAAGCTGCATTTGCCTGATCCTGAGTTAAATTGCCAGCTGCTACGCTTTGGTCGAGTAGAACTTTTTTTCGCTCAAGCGTTTGAGTTTTGAAATCCTCTAATTTTCCAGCTTCATTAGCAATGGTACCATAGGATTTTCCTGCGGCTCTTTCTGCCGTAACTTGTTCTACGGACTTACCCGTTAAAGCGGATACAATACCCGCAGGTGTAGTTGCGCCAGTAGCATAGGAAGCAGCTGCCACACCAGCTAACCCTAAAACTCCGATGATTGTGCCCACGGCAATGAGCTTCTTGAAGTTCTTAATAAAAACCACGCCCCTTTTCATTTTAGTTTGTTTAGTATCTGACCTTATGATATGGAAAAATTGTGGCAAAAATATGGCAAACGTTTGAATCAACTATGTCATTTATCAATTTGGGATTATGCTCTTTCTCAAATACAATAACTCAGTGTTTTTGGGAAAGTGTAATCTAAATGTCTAAGCAACAACAACAATGTTGTTTCTATATTTAATATGCAATTAATTATAGAAACTTGCGATATACAATAAGATTGGTTCAGGCGCTATTTAACTAGAGTAACTAAATTATTGCCATAAACATGACACAAATGTTATGGGGATTAGTGATAAAATGTAGAGAGATTAGGGAGGTGCTAGCTTGAACAAATATCTACTCATTGCAGATGATAATGATAGCATCCTTGATATTTTAACAACATATGTCACCCAAGAAGGCTTTTTACCGATTATTGCGCGAGATGGTGAAGAGACATTACAGAAGTTCGCGGAATATAGACCGTTGCTTGTGCTGTTAGATGTTATGATGCCTAAAAAAGATGGTTTTACTGTTTGCCAAGAAATCAGGCAAAGTTCAAATGTACCAATTATAATGGTTACAGCCAAAGGGGAAGATGGCGATCGGATCTTGGGGTTGGACATCGGGGCTGATGACTACATTGTAAAACCCTTCAGTCCCAAAGAGGTCATGGCTCGAATCCGTGCAGTTTTAAGGCGCCTCGATATTTCTGGAGAGCAAAGCAACGATATTATCTGTCACCCCGGCTTGAAAATAAACCTTTCAGACTATGAAGCGATGATTGAGGGGCGGCCTATCAATCTTACCAAGAAAGAAATCGAGATCTTGTGGATTTTAGCATCCAACCCAGGAAAGGTTTTCTCACGAGACAACCTTTTAAACAGTGTATGGGGTTATGATTATTTTGGCGATGCTCGTACGGTAGATACCCATATCAAGAGACTCAGGTCAAAAATGAATATTCCTGAATCCTTTAGCTGGGACATAAAAACCATCTGGGGAGTGGGCTATAAATTTGAGGTAAAGCATGTTTAAGAAAAGAATTGCCTTTAAATTAACAGTAGGATTTGTAGTCATAGTGCTTATATCAATGCTGACCATCGGGATAATCTTCATTCAAATGTTTAGGCAATATGCATTTGAGAGCAGGGAGAAAACAATGTTGGCAAGTGCGCGCAGTGTATCCGAAGTTGCTGCTGAGTACTTGGAAAGTGCTAATGGCCAAATGAGTGGTTTCGGTGGATACATGCGTTCTTTGGATACCCTAACAGAGTCAAAAGTATGGATTACTGACAGTAAAGGAAACCTGGCAATAATCTCTGGAATGGGACAAAGAATGGGCAGGGGTGCAGGCCCAGGTTGGGGTATGGGACAAGGGTCAGGCCAAGGACTGGGTATAGGAGCTGGCAAGGGACAAAGTTTCCTGAATAATTCAGAGCCCTTGCCTAAGGAGGCTGAAAAGGTCATTCAAGAGGTTCTTTCAGGTAAAGAATCTGTCAGCGAAAGTTTTAGCAGTGTCTATAACGAAGCCACAATAACCGTGGGTGTTCCAGTCATAGACTCCAATCATGTAATAATTGGCTCGGTGTTTCTTCATACTCCAGTAACGGGGGTTACAGAAACGCTGAACAGAGCAGTCGGTATTCTGGCAATCAGTCTTCTGTTTGCTTTGGTGTTAGCTGTAGGCTTGGGATTATTCTACTCCCTCATCTTTACCCGTCCTTTGAAAGCTATGAATCGTACGGCGTTGGAAATAACGCGAGGCAATTATTCAGCGAGAACGGGGGTAGAACGCCAGGATGAATTGGGGCAACTTGGGAATTCCCTTGACCATTTGGCCTTGGAATTGGGCTCCACGATTAATTTGCTTTTTCAGGAAAAAGGAAAACTCAAGGATATACTATCAAGTATCTCAGAAGGCATCATTGCTTTTGATACGAACCTTAAGCCAGTAAGTGTCAATTCCGCTCTCGCGGAAATTATGAACAGAACTCATCCATATCTGATAGAAGACGTAGAAATGGACCTCAAGAACTTAGAAATTGAGGCCCAGCTTACTAACGTTATGGAAGAAAAGAAGCCCTCGCGGTGGTTGAAAGATTGGTTGGGTAAAAAGCTGATGTTTACCTTGTCACCCATTGAGGACAATCAAGGAGCTATAACAGGAAGCGTTGCGTTAGTCCAGGACATCAGTGAGAGCGTGCGTCTTGAGCAACTACGCAGGGAATTTGTTGCCAATGTGTCGCATGAATTCCGTACTCCTCTGACCGTCATCCGTGGTTCCCTCGAAGCGATGGTTGATGGTACAGTTCAGAAAAGCGAGGAAATTAAGCGTTACCACCAAAGGATGCTTTCAGAAACGCGTGGATTAGAACGTTTAGTTGGTGATCTTTTAGAATTATCTCGGCTCCAATCTGGTAAAATTACAGTGCATAAAGAAAAGCTTCATATGCCCAGCCTACTTGCTGACGTGCTTAAGAGTTTTCAAACAATCGCCGAGCAGAAAGGGATTAGAATCGAATATCTATCGGACCAAGACATTCCGCCGTTTTGGGGTGATTATGATCGTTTACGTCAACTGTTGGTTATCTTTTTAGACAATGCACTTAAATATTCTCCCACTAACACCCAGGTGTCCGTTGAAACAAGGCTGTTTGGGATTAATATGCTTTCGGTCAAAATTTGTGATCAAGGATATGGTATTGCTGCCGATGAGCTAAACCATATCTGGGATCGTTTTTACAAAGTTGATAAGTCTCGCAATGAGAATGGTACAGGACTGGGGTTGGCTATTGCTAAGCACTTGATAGACCTCCAGGGCGGGCAGGTTACAGTACAGAGCGAGCTTGATAAAGGCACATCATTTGAGATAAGACTACCCTTGTGTTTAAGTCCTATTTAGGACAGTTTAGAGCTATAAAACTGATAGTTATTGCGTCCCAGTTCTTTGGTATATTATATGCTTGGTTTTTTCTGTCTATCGAAATATCGATAGATATTCCTTATTAAGGAGTGTAGAACAAGTAAATTTGAATCGCTAAACGTTTCCATATAGAATTAGAGCATGGAGGTGGTCACAATGAAGTTTAGGGAGTTTACTTATAGAAGGCCGGATATGTTGGAACTGGAAACCAAGTTTTCTGGCCTTTTGGCTAAGTTCGATCAGGCTGGAGATTTCGAGCAACAGGATGCTCTGATGGTAGCGATAAATGAGCTAAGAAGTGAATTTGAGACGCTGGAACAGCTGGTGATTATCCGCCATACCGTAGATACGAATGACCTGTATTATGAGGAGGAACAGGCCTATTTTGACGAGGTCACGCCGATATATCAAGGCTTAATCTCCAGGTATTATCAGTCGTTAGTTAACTCGAAGTTTCGGCAGGCTTTAGAAGAAAAGTGGGGGAAACAGCTTTTTACTAAAGCAGATCTAACCCTTAAAACCTTTGCCCCGGAAATCATTCAAGATTTGCAACAAGAAAATAAATTGTCAAGTGAATATACCAAGCTTATTGCCTCAGCCAAGATTATGTTTGAAGGAGAAGAGCGAAATCTGCCGGGCTTGGTTCCGTTCCAGTTATCGACCGATCGATCGATGCGGAAACGAGCCAATGAGGCTAAATACGCCTTCTTTACTGCCAATGAAATGAAGTTTGATGAAATCTATGACAGTTTGGTTAAAGTTCGGGCACGTATTGCAGAAAAATTGGGCTATGAAAACTTTATTGAACTTGGGTATGCTAGAATGCTGCGCTCAGACTATACCCCAGCCATGGTGGCAAGTTTCCGCAAACAAGTCCTTGACTCTATCGTTCCCGTGGCTAGTAAATTACGGGAAAGACAGCGTAAACGGTTGGGGGCAGAGGTCCTGGTGTATTATGATGAGAAGTTCGATTTCCAGACGGGCAATGCTAAGCCTAAGGGTGATCCAGAGTGGATTGTGGCTAATGGGCAAAGTATGTACAACGAGTTGTCAGTAGAGACAGGCGAATTTTTCAAGTCGATGGTGGAGAATGAGCTTATGGATTTAGTTGCTAAAAAAGGTAAGGCCGGTGGTGGCTACTGTACCTATATTAGCAACTATCAGGTGCCGTTTATTTTCTCCAATTTTAATGGTACCTCAGGTGATATTGATGTCTTGACACATGAGGCAGGGCATGCTTTTCAAGTTTATTGCAGCAAAGACTATCAAATTCCAGAATATCATTGGCCTACCTATGAGGCTTGTGAGATTCACTCGATGAGCATGGAATTCTTCACCTGGCCTTGGATGGAACTCTTTTTTCAAGAAGACACCGCAAAGTATAAGTTCGCCCACTTGAGCGCTGCTTTACTTTTCATTCCCTACGGAGTTACGGTTGATGAATTTCAGCATTTCGTTTATGCTCACCCGGAGGCTTCTCCCCAGGAGAGGAAAGCTGCTTGGAGAGAAATCGAAAAAAGATATCTACCCCATCGCATTTATGAGGACAACGATTATTTAGAACGTGGTAGTTACTGGCATCAACAAGGGCATATTTTTGGCGATCCATTTTATTACATAGACTACACCCTAGCCCAAATCTGTGCTTTCCAGTTCTGGAAAAGGTCCCGTGAAAATCACAACACGGCCTGGACTGATTACCTGAGGTTATGTAAGGCTGGAGGTAGTCAGTCGTTTCTGGAGCTGGTCGAGTTAGCTAATTTGATTTCTCCTTTTCAGGACGGTTGCATCGCATCTGTGGTTAGCGTTATTGAAGACTGGCTTGATGGCGTGGAGGATGCAAAGCTATGATGAAGCATATTTCAGCAGCAAAAAGTAAAAGCTACGCTGGATAACTATTTAGAGGGCGGAAAGTATTGGTGGGATAATGGGTAGAGTTATTATAGTAGAAGGAAAAACAGATAAACAGCGTTTGCAGCAACTTCTGGATGAACCCGTGGAGATTGCTTGTACCAATGGGACATTAGGGCCGGATAAGTTAGAACAATTAATCGCAGAATTCAGTGATGATGAGGTTTGCGTTCTCCTGGATGCCGATCATGCCGGCGATAAGGCAAGGAGATTATTTAAACAAGAGTTTCCCAACGTTCGTCACCTATACACCCACCGGATGTACCGTGAAGTGGCGACTACCCCATTGAACGTTTTAGCACAGATCCTTGAGGGAGCCCACTTTGCGGTTAAGATGCCGGAAGACGAAGACATATAGCAGATAAGAATGGTAGACAAAGCAAATCCTACAAATCAAAAAGGGAAGTCCTTTCGTTTTGACATCGGGGCGGAGGATTTCTTTTTTAGTTGAAAACGGTTGTTATAGAGGTGTTAGAGGTTAGTGAATGTTATAATTTAGAAAGAATAATTGTTAAATTGTTTACTGGAAATAGTGACGAAAAGTGTCGTAAGTCAGCGGATGAAAGCAACAGGAGTCTTGTTACAGGCCTGATTTCTATGCTTACTACACAGGAAGAGGTATAATAAGATTGTTGAGGAAATCGACAAAACAAATTCATAACTAATAATCATAGTTATGATAGGAGTGAAACTATGTTTCGTACGATAGTTTGGTTTGCTTACTTTTGGCTTTATCTGATAAAGATTATGCCTTCGTATTTTAAAGTTAATAGTCTTTTAGAAAAGCAGAAAATTAATGAACGAGATAAATTAGTAAATTCGGTAGCATCAAAATGGGCTAAGGATTTACTAAACTTTGCTGGTGCCAAGGTTACAGTGATTGGAGCGGAGAATGTTCCTTTGGATCGTGCAGTTTTATTCGTGAGTAATCACCAGGGCAATTTTGATATACCGATATTATTGGGCTGTATTGATAAACCTAAAGCATTTATTGCGAAAGCTGAAATATTAAAAATCCCGATAATATCCAAATGGATGAAGCAAATGAACTGTTTATTTCTGGATCGGCATGACATGCGTCAATCCCTACGGGTTATGAATCAGGCAGCGGACTATTTAAAAAAAGGATATTCAATGGTGATCTTTCCTGAAGGAACCCGTTCGAAAGGGAATACAATGGGGGAATTTAAAGCTGGTAGTTTAAGAATAGCATTAAAAGCAAACGTCCCTATTGTTCCTGTTACGATTAAAGGAAGTTTTAAACTCATGGAAGAAAGCGGCTTTTTAATAAAACCGGCAGAAGTTGAAATGGTAATATCGGAGCCTATTGAGACTTATCACCTCACAAAAGAACAGATTAATGGGTTGCACGAAAAAGTGCGTACAATTATTTCAAGTAAGCTGTAGAATTAGCAAGTTCTGAGAGGAGTGGCAGAGCCCTGAATCTTAATAAAATCTTGAGATGCTAATCACATTTCTACTAAATTTTAGTTATATTCTTAATCATAAAGTTGAAAGGAGTGTTGAAGCGTTAGTTAGAAAATAGTAAGGATGTAATGGCCTATATAATTGCTTAAAGAACTAAAGTGAGGAAAAAACCGGAGATAACAAAAACCTCGTTTTGATCAGGAGGGTGTTAATCAAAAGTGGAAAAGCAAAATAAAATCCCAGGATTTTCGAGCAAACCTTGGATACTGGTTGGGATATTACTGATGATAGTGTCGATTGGAACTGTTGGATGTAGTTCAAGTAAAGCAACTACTGCACAATCAACAAATCAGGGACAACCAGGCCAGGGGCAGAGAGTACGTAATCCGGCGTTAACGGCTGCAATGGAAATACGTCGTCTAGAAAATGATCAACAAAACCCTTTAACCAGTGACCAGAAAGAAAAGCTTAAACCAATTTTGCAAGAATTGATCAATACGCCGAATGCAAGTCAAGATATTTTACAACAAAAAGCTGATGCAATTAACGCTGTTTTTACAGACCAACAAAAAAGTTCTTTAACCACACGGAGAGCTCCCAATGGAAATAGCCAAAACGCTAATAACTCAAATGAAAACTCATCTAAGGGAAATTACCCCCAAGGGGGATCCGGTAGCGGAAATGGGAGTGGGAATGGTGGCAGGCCAACTGGGAGCGGCTTGAATCCACAAGATATGTATCAACAGGTTTTAGATTCATTAAAGTAAGTTGATGAACAGCAAAGATTTTAATGGGGGATAACTTTCCTGAATTGTCTATGAATCTATCTAAAAAGAGAGTCTTTCACCGCCTCCGCGTGTGAAAGACTCTCTTTTTAGATAGCTGATCGCCCTCAGAAACACTCTGGAACATGTGGGAATATCATGTGAGTATGAGTAAGCTTGCATAAAGATAAAAAAGGAGCGCGTTCTCGTGCTTGAACAGACATTGCGTCATTTTCGTCGTTATCAAGAGATTGTATCCGTGTTCATCCGGAATGGATTCGGATTTATTCTTTTTGAGCATTTGGGTTTCGGAGGTAACCGAGCATCTGCAGAAGTGGATTTGGTTCAGCTGGGGCAGCGCATTCGTCAAGCCTTAGGTGAACTAGGACCGACGTTTATGAAAATAGGACAATTTGCCAGTACGCGGCCAGATATCATTCCTAAGCCGATACTTAAGGAGTTGGAACAACTTCAGGATAGAGCTCCGTTGATTCGCTTCGAAAACGTCCGGCGGACGGTTGAACAGGAGCTGGGTGCTCCAATTACAGAACTCTTTCGTGAATTTTCTCCATTGCCTCTGGCCGCAGCATCAATTGGTCAAGTTCATTACGCAGTACTTCACACGGGAGAGCCCGTGGTGGTAAAAGTGCAACGCCCAAACATTTCCACCGTGATTCAGACGGATTTGGAAATCATGCAGGATATTGTAACCTTGATTGAACAACGTCTTCCCAAAGCTAAAGATTATGCACTTCATGGGATGCTTAAGGAATTTTCCGGATGGTTGGAAAAAGAACTTGATTACACGACTGAAGGGAAAAACGCTGAAAAAATGGCCCAAGGGTTTGAGGGTGATCCTCTGGTTATAGTCCCGTGTATTTTCTGGAAGTTTACAACTAGGCGTGTTCTTACTATGGCTTATATTGATGGGGTTAAACTCAATGATCGGCAAAAAATTACTGCCTTACATTATAATAAGAAAATAATTGCCGCACGCATAAGTAAAGCGTTGCTCCAACAAATCATAAGGGATGGTTTCTTCCATGGAGACCCTCACCCTGGAAACATTTTTGTTTTATCCGGAGAGAGAATCGCTTTTGTTGATTTTGGGATTGTAGGAAATCTAACTCCGCTTATGAAACGCCGCTTTGCAAATTTAATCAGTTCCTTGACCCGTCGTGACACGAAGTCTATGGTGAAGGCGATGTTACAACTCGGTGTGGTGCCTCAAAATGTCGATCTAGATCGCTTGCGATTGGACCTGGATGGAATTCGCAGGAAACATCTAGATGTTCCCATTGCCCAAACCGCTCTTCCTGAGCTTGTCAACGATCTTTTGAGTATGGCATTTAATCACCGAATTGAGATTCCCTCAGATTTTATTTTAATAGGAAAGTCTCTCTTAACGCTTCAGGGAATTGTTCATGAGCTTGATCCGAGCATGAGCGTAGCGGAGCTAGCAAAACCGTTTCGATTTCAGTTTATTAAAGAGCATTTCTTAATTATTAAATGGGTCCAAAAAATTTGTAAAAAGAAATTTAATTAATGATTCCTTTCCTTTGGTAAACCAGAATAAAGTAATCAATGGAACAGAAAGAAAGATTGAGCGTATCTTGTATTAGAGCGATTTATAGTGAAATTAGAGGTAGAAAGCAAACAAATATCTTAATAGGGCGGAGATTATAGATGATTAAGGTTGAAGGAATAACCAAACTATATCCAAAAGATAACGATAGAACTAAGTGGAAAGAAACTAACAAGATTAGAGGAATTAAAGACGTAACGTTCCAAGTCAATCAAGGAGAAGTATTTGGCTTTTTGGGTCCCAATGGTGCGGGGAAGACAACAATGATTCGTCATCTTATGGGTTTTATAAAACCAGATGCTGGGTTTGCTCAGATTAAGGGGCTAGATTGCTGGAAAAATTCCTTGGCTGTAAAGGCGATCGTGAGTTATCTACCAGGCGAGATGAATTTCCTGGAGCAGATGTCTGGCCTAGAGTTTTTAAATCTGATGTCAGGAATGCATGGGGATCGACCGATTTACCAGAAACGCCGAGATGTCCTTAGTGAACGCTTAGATCTGAATCTAAAACAGCCTATTAAAAAAATGTCTAAAGGAATGAAACAAAAATTAGGAATCATTTACGCGCTGATGTTAGATTCTGAGGTTCTAATTTTAGACGAACCGACTTCAGGTTTAGATCCGCTTATGCAAAAAGTATTTGTTGATTTGGTTTTGAAAGAAAAATGTCAGGGAAAGACTATTTTTATTTCCTCGCATTTGTTTCCTGAGGTGGAGCGGACCTGTGATCGGGTGGGAATCATTCGGGACGGTAAATTGGCTGCGGTGGAGGACATTCAAAAACTTCGGCAGGCTCAGCACAGAACCTTTGATATAACGGTTGAAGATGAAGGGCAAGTACAACTTCTTCGTGAGCGCGGCTTAGCAATTGTCGCGGTTAAGGGAACTGGTCTATCGGTCAAAGTACAGGGAGATTTAAACCCGCTTTTAAGTGGACTCGCACAAGTGAATGTAAAGGAGTTTTCTCAGAAGACGACAGAATTAGAAGAAGCGTTCATGCATTTTTATGAAGGGGAGGGACGTTTCTGAATCAGACATTATTTTGCGCTATGCTTAAACGACAGGGCAAGAAAGCGATAAACTACGCAACGGGGCTATCGTTCTATAATCTTCTATTGATCGGAGTCTATCCTACAATTTCTCAGTCTATGGTCGCGACTGAATTAGCGATGAATTTGCCGAATTCTGTGAAACGTGTCTTTGGGGTTTCTTCAGCAAGTGAACTTAATCGCTTCGAGTCCTATGTTTCTACCCAATGCTTTGGCCGAGTTTGGTTGCTTGTGATGGGAATTTATTCGATAAGTACGGCTGATGCTTTAATCACAAAATTGGTTGATCAGGGAGCGATGGCTTACCTTTTATCTTCTCCGGTGGGGCGACAAGAGGTGTTTTTTACTCAAGTAGCTGTACTGGTGAGTGGATTGGCCTTGCTGATGGGCTTAACTGTGCTGGGGATTTGGGGAGAAATGACGTTGTTTCATATTCCGATCGATGTATGGTCATATTTTCGCCTGGGGATCCTGGGATTTGCTCTGTTTTCAGCGGTTGGCGCCTACAGCTTATTTTTCTCGGTCTTATTTGATGTAGAAGAGTGTACAATTTTGAGTGCTTCCAGTCTCACCTTTTTATGTTATGCTCTGGATGTCTGTTCAGATCTTAATGATCGATTTTCCTGGGTTAAAAAACTGACGATATTTGGTTGGGTTAGACCCCAAGAAGTTTTGGATGGTGAGGTGCCTACCATCCCAACCCTCGGATTGTTCGGACTTTCAACTATTTTCATTTTGCTTGCTGGATATATTTTTAGCAAGAAAGATATCCACGTTTAAGAAAGTTATACTTTTAGACTAGGATAAAGAAAACTTGGCTGGCGCCAAGCCTTAGCGAAGGCGGCTGCCTAGTTGCTCTTATGCTTAGAAAGTATATAACGAAGTTTATACTTTCTGATAGTATAAAGAAAACCCGGCTTCGCCAAGCCTTGGCGAAGGCGAAACCGTTGGTTACACTTATGCTACAGACGACACGAAGACACTGTCTTCGCACGAGTTAAACCATCTTGAAGACACTGTCTTCGCACGTATTAGCCTTCTTGCAGTATGCAACGAAGTTATTCTTTCTGATTAAGTATGAGAAAAGCGAAAAGCGCAGCCTTTTGATGCAAGTCAAAGGGCTTTTCCTAAAGGTATTGAATACTTTAACATACATGCACAAAAGAATTTTGTCCTGACATAGTATATTTTGTAGGGAGTTCGTTAATTAGATCCTTAATCTAATTTTAGAGATAAGTATAAAGCCCCTGTTTCTTAACAGGGGCTTTATAGTAGATCGATTGCGAAGAATTGTGGATGAGCAAAAGGAGGAACGATTTTGGACGCAGGCATGTTGGCATTGCTCGGTAAAACCACAGCCCTAATGGAGCATCTGGGTTTTTTATGGGTCGTGCAGACTGGCATGGAGTTAAATCTCTGGGCAGAATTAGAACGAGACGGAAGCATAGATGATCTAATGGCCCTCCATCCGGGCTGGGACAAGATTCTCTTGGATCACTGGTTAGAACAGGCTTATTGCCAGGACTTACTCATCAAAAATAATGGATACTTCCGAGTTACTAAACTGGGAAAGGCAATCAATAAATACAGAAATAGTGGATTAGAGGCCCTGTATAAGGAGCTAGTAAGTCATTGGGGCATAGAGTTTGCAGAGCTTCCGCAGCTCATAACCAATCAAAAGGAGAAATTAGCCTTTGGTTCCGACATGGAGGAAGAATTAATTTCTAAAGCCTCTTTAGCCTCAGAGCCCTTTGTCTGGCCATTTTTGCGGTCTAAATGCCAGCGAGAGAAATGGCAAAAAGTCTTGGATCTTGGCTGTGGGGAAGGGTTGTATTTAAATAAGCTTGCTTGTGAATTTCCGCTCCTACACGGTGTAGGCCTTGAAATGAATCCTGTTGTCGCGTCTAGAGCACAGGAGCGCGCCAAAGAGACTGGGGGGCGAATCCATATTCTTTGCGAGGATATTTTATCACTTAGGAATTTACACGATAGGAAACAGCAAGAAAATGAACTGCTTGCAGATGCAGAGAGACTTCTTGATGAGTCAGGAACGTTTGATCTTTGCCTACTAAATAACAGTATTTACTACTTTACGCCAGAACAAAGAATTCAGCTCCTAGAGAGTATTAAAGGGTTACTGACTCCAGGTGGGCAAGTGGGGATATTAACAGCTGTGCGAAAGGGTGAACCGATTCGAGTATTTCGGACACATGTGCCGCAGAATCTGATGAGTTTCTTCCTGGCTTGCCACCAGGGATTTCAAGGGTTACCAACTGAACAAGAAATTCTTACGCTTCTGCAGCAAACGGGCTACACAGATGTGAACATTTCGGTTATGCCTTTGGGAACCTCCCATTATTTCTTTGCCAAATGCTCTCATGAGTGTTCAGAAATGTCGAGGTAACTTCGATGAATGACACATTGTATAGGGTAATGCTCAGACAAGAGGGTAAAAAAGTTATCGGTTACTCGTTGGGATTGGCTCTCTACGAATGGATAGTTACCTGGATTTATCCTATCATTATCCAGTCGCCAGCTATTGAGGAAATCCCGAAAAGTTTTCCCTCCGGAGTTAAACGAGCGTTTGGCGTCTCAACGGGGGAAGAAGTTGACCTGTCCTATGAGGCTTATATCTCGGCGCAACTGTTTGGTCGGATATGGACGCTGATTATTTCCTTTTATGGAATAAACTCAGCAAATGCCTTAGTGGCCCAACCAGTCGAACAGGGCTTCATGGCTTATCCCTTATCTTCACCAGTTTCGCGTTCCGAGATTCTAAATACCCAAATAGGAGTACTTTTGACGGAGTTAGCCTTGGTAACCGGCTCCACGCTAAGCGGGATATATATAGCAACAAGGCATTTCAATTTATCGATTGCAAGGTGGCAATACTTCCGACTGGGAATCCTAGCCTTCAGTTTAGGTTCAGCAATTAGTGCTTACAGCCTGTTATTGGCAGTGCTCTTCGATACCAAAGAAGAGTCGGAGCGCTGGGCGAGTGCCTTAACATTTGCATTTTATGGGTTGGATGTGGTTTCAAGCCTAAGTGATCGTTTTTCTGGATTGAGATACCTCACTCCATTTGGGCTGTTTCGGCCTCAGGAGGTCCTCCAAGAGAAGGTTCTGCCAACAAAGGAAATTTTGGTATTGGGTGCAATTACGGGGGTGAACTTGGTTCTAGCAGGAATATTGTTTTCTCGGAAGGATCTGATGGTCTGAGTGTAGGGGGGCGGATCCAAACAAAAAGTATAAATTTTAAGGCGCTAAAAAGTGGCATTGCTGAAATTAAAGTTGGTAGTCTCCTAATGCTAAGGACTATCGACTTTTTTTTGACTTTTCTATAGCAACAAGTTACTTGATACCAAACAACAATGCAGGCAAAAAGGAAAACTTAACTTTCTGTCGAAACTAAATAAATATACATAGGGGAAGAAATAAAATGAGTAGGAGTGTCGAGAATAAATGAGAAAACGTAGTTTCAGATTTAGTGTTTTAGGGATTAATTGTATTGTTCTTATTCTAGCGATGGTTGTTTCCGGTTGCGCAGCAACTAAGACCCCTGCTAATAATCAACCTGCGAAGAGCTTAGGGAAAACGGTAAAAATTGGGGTATTGCCAATTGAAGATAATTTACCGTTCTATGTTGCCGAAAAAGATGGACTCTTTGCAAAAGAAGGGGTTACCGTCGAATTAGTTAACTTTGCTAGCGCCATAGAACGGGATACTGCATTGCAAGCTGGGCAAATTGATGGAGAAGTAGCGGACATGGTGGCCGTGGCATTGTTAAAGAAAATTGGTACCGATGTGAAGATTGCTTCAATAGGGCTTGGAGCAACTCCTAAGGAAGGGCGTTTTGCAATCTTGTCTTCTCCCAAGTCGAGTATTAAAGATCTGGCTGGTTTGAAAGGAGCAACCCTAGGGATCTCGCAGAACTCGATTATTGATTATGTCAGTGATCAAATGCTCCTGGATAAAGGGGTCATGTTAAACGATGTGACGAAGATGTCAATCCCTAAAATGCCGGTGCGCTTAGATATGTTGCTATCGGATCAGATTAATACCGCTTGTCTTCCCGATCCTTTAGCATCTCTAGCTGTAGCCAAGGGGGCGCATCTGATAATAGATGATACGTACCGGAATATTTCGCAGACTGTTTTCTTATTTCGAACCCAAAGTATTCAGGAGAACCCCGAAGGGATTAAAGCTGCCGTACGGGTTTATGGTGCTGCTGGACAAGCGTTAAGTAAAAATTCTGATCAATATCGCAGTCTTTTTTTGGAAAAAGCTCAAGTTCCTACTGAGCTAAAGCAAAGCTATCAAACGCCGACCTTCTCAAAGCTCCAACTTCCAACTGAGGAAGAAATCAATAGTATTATGAAGTGGATGCTCGCTAAAAAGCTCATTCCTCAAGCTTATAGCTATCAAGATTTAGTGGATCCCAGTCTCCTACCATAATCGAGGTTCGATAATCGAGGTTCGTTGTTTCGATATTGTTGTCGGCTACACTTTGAGAGCCTTCCATTTCGGACTTCGAACGTCGAGTCTGGCCTCTGGCATCTGAACTCTGACTTCTGATTAAGGAGCGAATAACCTGTGATTGAAATTTCTGATTGTAATCTAGCTTATGTTCAAGGAGCGTCACAGGTCCAGGTCTATGACGATTTTAGTTTGAAGGTTGAACCAGGAGAAAGCGTTGTCTTAATTGGCCCATCCGGCTGCGGTAAAAGCACGCTTCTTTATCTCTTAGCCGGGTTGCTTCAACCAACAGGCGGGGAGATCAGGATTTGGGGCGAACAGGTGGTGGGTGCAAGGCAGAAAACAGCCTTTATCCTGCAAGAATATGGACTCTTTCCTTGGCTTAATGTTGAGCAAAATGTTTGTTTGGGTTTGCGAGTTCGGCATATACCGAAGCGGAAGTATCAGAGAGCAGTCGAAGAAATGATTAATAAAATGGGCTTGTGGGAAGTGAAACATCATTTTCCTAGTCAGTTGAGCGGAGGGCAAAGACAGAGAGTGGCTTTGGCAAGAGCTTTAACTTTACAACCCGATCTGCTTTTAATGGATGAGCCTTTGTCGGCACTTGATGCCTTGACTCGTGAACGATTGCAAAAACTCTTATTAGAAATCTGGCAGGAACAGAAGCTAACGACTGTTTTAGTTACACATAGTATTGAAGAGGCGGTATTTCTAGGTAGTCGTATCTTAGTATTGGCAGATGGTCGCCCCACTCAGGTCATGGGCGAAATCCTTAATCCTCTCGTTGGGCAAAGTGGCTATCGTCAGACGTCCGAGTTTTTTCAGAAGACGAGCTATGTCCGTTCTCTCTTAGAAGGGGGGATGGTCGGATGATCCAACGAGGGAGAAGATTTCAGAGACAGTTCTATGGGTATTTGGGGGCTGCCTTATTTCTGATAGCATTCTGGCAGTATGTAGCCTGGACTTTAAAAACTCCAATGTTACCGACACCTCGGGCTGCTGTAAGTGCCACCTCACGATTGCTGTCAGAAGCTAATCTTGGAAGACACCTTTGGGTCAGCACCTATCGAGTCGTTCTTTCAACTTTACTCTCGTTACTGCTTGGTCTTCCTCTAGGATTGATTATGGGGCATGAACGGCGAATTGACCGATTTTTGGCCCCTTTGGTTTATATTACATATCCGATTCCGAAGATCGTCTTTCTTCCTCTGATCCTCTTGTTTCTCGGACTAGGAGATCGTTCGAAAATCTTTCTCATTACATTTATTGTCTTTTTTCAGATTTTAGTGACCACACGCGATGCTGTTCGTAAAGTGCCCGCTGAAACGGTTTCATCGCTGCGTTCTCTGGGTGGAAACCGAGTGCAAGTCTATCGGTACGTGCTCTTGCCTGCGAGTTTGCCTGATGTTTTGACGTCGCTTCGTCTGAGCATGGGTACAGCGATTGCTGTTTTGTTCTTCGCTGAGTCGTTTGCTACGACCGAAGGGTTAGGTTATTTTATTATGGATTCGTGGAGTCGTGCGGCACCGGATGAGATGTTTGCTGGAATCATAATGATGGCGCTACTCGGAGTCAGTTTGTTTATTGTCGTAGATCTCTTGGAAACGATCCTTTGCCGTTGGCAACATGTCAAAGGAAACTGAGCGAATGTAAGCAAAGGGTTCTTAACGTATGGAGGGATATTTCATGAGGCCAAAATTTAAGTTCGCCTGTCCAAGGAGTATCACAGAAGTTAAAGAGACCCTTTCCCTAATCCAGGAAGAGGCAGTTTTTATCAGCGGGGGCACGGATCTTGTAATACAATTAAATAGCGGACAGCTTAAACCAGCTTGGCTCATTGACCTGTCTCAAATTCCGGAGCTTAATTATATAAAGGAAGCAGAAGGCAGGTTAAGAATAGGGAGTGCGACAACTTTCACCCAAATCAGTGGGAGCAGTCTGGTTAGGGAGAAGGCCAGATGTCTGGGACAAGCAGCTGCACAAGTTGGTTCCACTCAGATCCGCAACAGGGCGACCCTAGGTGGAAATATAGCCAAAGCCTCGCCAGCAGGAGATAGCCTGCCAGCATTGCTGGCACTTGAAGCTTGGGTAAGTATTCTTGGACCGCAGGGATTAAGGAGAGTATCCTTTGCTCAGCTACAAGCAGGGAGCGGCGCAGGTTTACAGGCTAAAGAGTTGATAACGGAGATCGATTTCCCGTTATATAAGGCCCAGAAAGAAGTACAGATCTTCAGCGGCTTTGTCAAAGTGGGCAGTCGTTCTGCAGTGACGATTGCTCGTCTGAATATGGCGCTGAGGGTTGAAATTGACTCGGGAAATAAACAGATCAGGGAAGCGAGATGGGTGGTAGGTGCCTTAGGGCGGACCCCATTTCGCCTTGAGAAGTTAGAACTAACATTACAAGGAAAGAAAGTTAATCAGGATCTGGCACAGGAGATTGCTGACTGTCTTTCACAAGCTGTCGATCAGGCAATCCCTGGTCGGCATTCACAGGAGTATAAACGCGTGGCTATACAAGGGTTAGGTTATGATCTTCTGTATGATATGTTTCCGGAGCAGATGGTTATCAGTCTTGGCCAATAAATAAGGACAGAATTGGAAGATTTAACAATAGACTTAAAGAGAGGTAACATATGCTCGATGATGTTTTGGTTAAAACGTTTAGTCATATTTTTGATTCGATTGAAGAAGGCGTAATTGTTACTGACCGTCATGGCAAAATAATTTTCTACAATTCTGAGATGGCCAAATTAGAAGAATTAGTATCTGAAAACGTCGTGGGTAAATATTTAACCGAAGTATATGATGCGGTTACGTCAGAAAGCAGTGAACATTTAACAGCAGTTCTAACTGGAGAGCCAGTTCTAGAAAAAAATAAAACTTATTTCACAAATAAAGGGAAAGAGGTCAACATAGTAGCAAGTACTTATCCGGTGATCGAAAACAGAGAGGTTATTGCCGTATACTCGGTGTGTAAAGATATTACCAAGTTTAAAGAACTGTTGACTAAAACGATGCAATTTCAGGATCAAATTGGATCGGATGGGCGTCAGCGTGATAATGGTACTCGTTATACATTTGAATCGATCAACTTTGTTAGTTCTGCCATGCAGGAAATGGTTGTTTCGGCAAAGAAAGCAGCAGTGGCCGACGGGTTTATTTTAGTCTTTGGAGAAACGGGAACCGGTAAGGAATTATTAGTTCAAGCAATTCATAATTACAGCTCCCGCAAAAAGGAGCCCTTCGTGGCGATTAACTGTGCTGCGATTCCGGAAACTTTGTTGGAAAGTATTCTTTTTGGTACGGCCAAAGGAGCTTTTACAGGGGCCGTAGAATCTAAGGGTCTGTTTCAACAAGCTGGGAATGGAACTTTGTTTTTGGACGAACTTAATTCTCTGAATAGCGCACTACAGGCTAAACTTTTGCGGGTGTTGCAAGAAAAAATGGTAAGGCGGGTTGGCGGGACGATGGAAATTCCTGTCCACTGCCGAGTTATCAGTTCTACCAATGTAGATCCTTGGGAAGCGGTGAATAATGGTATTTTGCGCAAAGACCTTTTCTATCGACTGGCGGTCATTACTCTTTACGTTCCTCCCTTAAAAGACCGGCAAGAAGATATTGAGGCTTTAATCCATTATTTCATGAAAAAATATCAAAGAATTTATGGATTGAGAAATGTTTCCATGAACGATAAGTTAAAGGACGTGTTTATGAGATATCAATGGCCGGGTAATGTGCGCGAATTAGAACACATTATTGAAAGTGCTATGAACATGCTGGATGGCCGGAAAGTTATCACAATTGACCATTTGCCGCATTACCTAAAATCCAAGTTTCTCAGACAAGATGGAACAATTTCAGAAATTTATAAAAAAGGTTCTGGGACATTAGCTCATGTTTTGCGCGAGACCGAAACGCAGGTACTGAGAGAAGCTTTGAAAAATCATCACGGAAATATCACCAAGGCTGCTGAGTCTATAGGAATAGCGCGCCAAAATCTCCAATATCGCATGAGAAAATTAGGGATTGAGGTTTAAAATGCCGAATATCGCGATCAAATGGGCATAAAATTTTGGCGACTAAATTTTATGCCCATGCCCATAAGTACGCCATTAAAGGGCTGTCAGCTTTTTTTGAGCAAATATTTTTTGCACCGTTCTTATAAGCTAAAAGACTAGATGTCGATCCTACCATTAATTTAAAAAGTGGCATGGTTCTTGCGTCAGATTACTATAACTCGCGTATTAGGTTAAATCTTAAGAAAAGGGTCTCAGATAGTTACCAAAAGGCCTAGTTTCATCGAATTTGGCTAAAATGTGAAGAAGGAGGGGTGATGGCGAGTGACCTTAGAGGATTTTATTAATTTTTTCACAAAGAATACTGGGACGATTATAGAATATACTGAAAATCATTTTACGCTTGTTTTATCAGCAGTGGCAATTTCCCTTGTGATCTGGGTGCCTATTGGCTTGCTATTAACGAAAAACGACAAATGGGCTGCTCGGGTCCTTGCTTTGGCGAATACAATTTTCTGTATTCCCAGTTTATCTATGTTTGCTATTTTAGTAGCCATCCCTACCTTTGGATTAGGACGGAAATCAGCTTTGTTCGCTTTGGTTCTGTATGCGATGATGCCTTTAATTCGAAATGTTTACGATGGGGTTAAAAATGTTGATCGCAATGTTATTGAAGCGGCTAGAGGGATGGGTATGAGTTCGGGAAGGATTATGCGCGAAATTCTTTTGCCTCTGGGTATCCCGATAATTTTTGCTGGTTTTCGGATAACCGTTGTCATGACTACGGGCATAGCGGCCATAGCTACCTACATCGGGGAACGTAACTTAGGACGCTTTATTTCGGAAGGCCTTGTCCGATCAAATACTCCCATGATGGTCACAGGAGCACTGATTATCTCCTTAATTGCCATTGGGTTAGACACAATCCTTGGGGTTATTGAGAAAAGGATTGTTCCCCGAGGATTAAGAATTAACCGCTAGTTCCTCTTCAAATAGATGTTCTAACAGAGGGCAAGATAAAGTGGGCAAGGGGGATCTTGATGATAGAATTGAAGCAAGTGACGAAACAGTATCCTGGCCAAGCGCTGCCAGCAGTGGACCAATTATCTCTCTCCATACCGGAGGGAGAGATTTGTGTATTAGTAGGTCCCTCTGGTTGCGGGAAAAGTACAACTTTACGCATGATTAACCGCATGATCGAACCTACGTCTGGGTCGATCAAAATTAATGGAAACGATGTAATGAATACGGACTCGGATCAGTTGAGAATGGGTATTGGCTATGTGATTCAGCAGATCGGCCTTCTGCCGCACCGGACGATTGCCGAAAACATTGCCATCGTACCCCGGTTATATAAATGGCCGAAGGATAAGATTAAGAAACGTGTTGAAGAACTTATAGTAATGATGGGCCTTGACCCGGAAAAGACTCGGGATAAATACCCGTCACAACTCAGTGGTGGACAAATGCAGAGAGTCGGTGTAGCCCGAGCTATGGCAGTCGATCCTCCCATCATGCTTATGGATGAACCCTTCGGAGCAGTTGATCCTATAGCCCGTACCCATTTGCAAGATGAATTCCTGCGTTTGCAAAAGGAGATTAAGAAAACCATCGTCTTTGTGACGCATGACATTAACGAAGCTATCAAGATGGGAGATAAAATTGCCATCTTTAATGCTGGAGAGTTAGTTCAATTTGGAACTCCGGAAGACATTCTAACGAATCCAAAGAATGATTTCGTGGAGAACTTTATTGGTCATGATCGGGTTGTCAAAAAGTTGAACTTGTTTCATGTAGAAGAAGCGATGCAACCGGTTGGGTGTATTGTGAGAGAACATGAATTACAGGGTGCTGCCCAAAAAATGAGGGATACAGGGGCAGAAGTAGCTTTTCTTCTAAATGAAGCAGGTATAAGCTGTGGGCACATCACCTTAGCGGATTTTGGCGAGTCAGGGGATGACTCGGAAAGGTTAAAAAAAAGGGTTCTGCGTACGGAGAAGGCTTTTGTCCAAACGACAACATCCCTACCAGATGCGCTCTCTCGTTTGCTGGAATATGATGTTGATTATCTTGGGATTCTGAAAGGCGAAGAACTGCGTGGAATGCTCTCTTTCAAAGACATTCGGAAACATGTCTATCGGAAAGAGGGTGAGTAGATGACTTGGGAGAATTTCAGGTTCGCTCTTTTTGAAAAGGCGCCAGAAGCTCTGTTAGAGCATTCTCTGATCGTGGTGGTCACCATAACTATAGCGATTCTGATCTCTGTACCGCTCGGGATATTCTTAACCCGTCCAAAATTTAAAAGGTTCGGTCTGGTTACCCTTAACTTACTGAACGTTTTACAAGCTATTCCTGGATTAGCGATTATTGCTTTGGCATTGCCAATTCTAGGATTAGGAATAAAACCCGCCGTGCTGGCTTTATTATTTCAGAGTCTGTTACCAATCGTCAGAAATACAATCGCTGGTATCATAGGGGTTAGCCCTGATGTGAAGGAAGCAGCTTCCGGGATGGGGATGTCCAAAGGAAAGATTTTATTCGAGGTGGAAATCCCTTTGGCCATGCCGATCATTCTCAGCGGTATTCGAACAGCAACCGTTTATGTTGTCAGTATGGGTACCCTAGCATCTCTTATTGGGGCAGGTGGTTTGGGTAATTTAATTATGGGGGGATTGTCTCTCTTTCGGCCCGAATACTTAATTGTTGGAGCAGGGCTTGGTGCTATCATGGCCATTTTCTTGGATCGGTTGTTAAGTTATCTTGAGTTACGTATCACTCCACCAAGCACGTGGGTTGAATAACAAGGCCAGTTTAATGAAACTGAAAGGAGGGGAGAAACTATTAGAAATTAAAAAGTGAAAAAAAGGTTCGAAGGAGATAGACAATCAAAATTTAAAGAAGGAGGAGTGTACATGAAGAAAAGATTTTTATTTGGCCTTATAGCCGTCTTGTCCTTAGTACTTGCTTTTGGAGGGGTAGTGGGCTGCAGTTCACAGAAGACGACGGAGGGTAACGCTAATAACGCCAAAAAAGGACCTACTATTAAGATTTCTTCTAAGACTTTTACGGAAGCTTCACTCTTAGGAACACTTAGCTTACAGTATCTAAAAGGTCTGGGATACCCAGTGGAAAACAAGATGGGGTTAGGAGAACTGGCTGTTATCCGTCCAGCTCTGACATCTGGACAAATCGATATGTACTGGGAGTATACTGGTACAGGTGTGATCAACTTAATGAAACATGACCCTGTGTTTGATGCGAAAGAAAGCTATACGCTCATTAAAGACTGGGATGAAAAGAACGGCATCGAGTGGCTGGATTATGCACCACTAAATGATACTTATGGAATCGTCGTTCGCTCGGATATTGCTGAAAAGTATAACTTGAAAACGACCTCTGACTATGTTGCCCAAGTGAAAAAAGGTGAACACTTGAAATTCGTCAGCTTCCCAGAATGGGATGGCAGAGCGGATGGTTTGCCATCATTTGAAAAGTCCTATGATTTTAAAATGCCCAAAGACGATCTCGTGGATGTCGCCATGGGGTTAAACTATGACACTCTCAAAGCGAAAAAAGGAGATTTGGCTCTAGCGTTTACCACAGAACCGAGAATTATTACAGATAAGCTCGTTATGCTCGAAGATGATAAAAATGCTTTTCCGGTCTATAATGCTTGCCCTGTTGTAAGAAAGGAAATTGTGGAAGCGTATCCAAATTTGACGGCAGATCTGAAAAAATTGAGCGATCTTCTGGACACTGCAACTATCACAGATTTGAATAAGCAGGCTGACGTTGAGAAAATGTCTATTGAAGAAGTTTCAACTACTTTTTTGAAGAGTAAGGGGTTACTGAAGTAAGGGAAGAAGTGTCTCTGGATCCTACGGCATTAGTGTTCGTTGTGGATTAATAACACAAACAAAGGGTAAGATTCGTAGTATTCTATGAATCTTACCCCTTATTTCTGTTCCTTGTTTAAACTTTTCTTAGTAAAGATTATTTAAACCAACCATCAACTACGGTTTTGTTATCTTCCACCCATTTTTTTGCAGCATCTATTGGCGCCATGCCACCATTGATCATATCTTCAATAGTCCCTATTTGCTTGTCATTCATTTTCATTTTTTTAATCATGTCTGCAACTTCAGGCATTTTTTTACTAAAATCCTTATTGGCAAGGGTTACAATTTGCTCGCTCGCTCCAAAAACATTTTTAGTATCTTCTAAGAACTTTAAGTCATACTTGGCAAACATCCAGTGTGGGCTCCAACCATAAATGACTATCCATTTCTTTTCCCGGTATGCTTTATCCAACGCAGCCATCATAGCAGCTTCAGACCCCGAGACCAATTTGATATTCCAACCATTATCTTTGATCATTTGCCCAATAGTCTTCATAACATTGGCACCGGGATCAATTCCAATAATCTCGCCATTTAATTTATCTTTTTGCGCTCCTATTTCATCGACGGTATTGGTAGTTACATATTTAGGAACAACGAGACCAGATCTAGCCTCACCTTCATACCAACTTCCTGGGAACTTTTCCAATTTGTCCTGATACTTATCCCAATAATTCTTCTGGGTTGTAGGTAACCAGCCATCTAGGTAGAGATCCAAATCCCCCCTACTTAATCCAACAAATAATGGTGCAACGTCAAGAGTTTGTAGCTCCACCTTATAGCCCTTATCCTCAAGAACTGTCTTAACCACATTGCTTATTGCTACGTCTTCTGCCCAGGTTACCATGCCGATTTTTACAGTCCCTTTATCGGTGGGTTGTTGGGCAGTTGGTTCTGGTTGTTTAGAATCTGTAGTTTGTTGTCCGCAACCCGCTAACAAAGATGTGACTAATAATGAGAAAATAACTAATAATCCCAAGACCTTAGAGAATTTCACCTTGTCATTCATTTACATCGCTCCTTACACAGTGTTATTAAATGATTTCTTGAACGTTTTCTTGACAGGTTGCTTTTTATTGATTCGAGCCGTTTGTGAGAAGCCTTGACAAATTCGATCAAGAACCATTGCTAAGATTACCACCCCTAATCCGTTTTCAAAGCCTTTTCCGATATCCATCTGAGAAATTCCTTCGAGTACCCCAGAGCCAAAACCACCTGCTCCGATCATCCCAGCAACAACAACCATTGAAAGCGACAACATCATTGTCTGATTTATACCAGCCATAATCGTCGGCATTGCCAAAGGCAGTTGGATTTTCCAGAGCATTTGGCTGGGAGTTGATCCAAAAGCCTCACCGACCTCCACTAGGTCCTTTGGTACTTGCCTAATTCCCAAGTCCGTCAATCTAATAGCAGGTGGCATTGCAAAGACTACTGTCGCAAAAATAGCTGGTACTGTCCCCAACCCAAAAAACATCAAAGCAGGTATTAGGTAAACGAACGATGGCATAGTCTGCATGACGTCTAATAACGGCGTGAAGATTCTATTAATTGCATTATTTCGTGCAATGATAATTCCGATAGGGATACCAATGGCAATCGATATTATTGCCGAAATAATGACCAAAACCAATGTTTCCAAAAAGGCTGGCCAAAGTAACATATCATAGATCAACAGTAACCCAAGTCCCGAACCTAGCGCTAAACGCCATCCGCGAGCGCGCCAAGCTACAATCATTACAATTAGAATTAGTAACCACCAAGGAACAATATTCAACCCATCTTTCAGTGCATTAATAATTTCACGAATTGAGGTTGAAAAAGCATCAATTACGTGACCATACTTATTAAGTAGCCACTCTACACCTTTGTTAACCCACTGCCCTAACGGTAGACGATACATACTTTGGATCACCTCCTGTGTCGGCTAACGCTGCAAGCACTGAACCCCGTATGATGATTCCAATGAGACGCTTTTCTTCATCGATTACCGCCAAAGGGACCTTGCTTTCAGCAATAACCGATAATATATCTTGTACGAGAACCGTCTCATTAAGGATTGGAACATCCAGCAGTTTGACTTCCTGAAGACTCACGATGCCGGCTTGACGTGCTTCTAGTGCTAAATCCGCAGTGATGAGACCCTGTAAATGTTTGGCGCGATCTACCACGAACACGCTTGAAATACCATGTTCCTTCATGACCCGTAGGGCGACATTTGGACCATCACGCAGTTGTACGAGGGGTTGAGGTCGTTTCATGACGTCTTTCAGGGTTAGAATTTTGGTACGATCAACACCTCGTGTGAATTTAGCAACATAAACATCTGCAGGGTCCCTAAGAATCTCTTCCGGTGTACCCACTTGAACGAGTGAACCGTTTCTTATGAAAGCGATACGGTCGCCTATTTTCAAGGCTTCATTTAAGTCATGAGTAATAAACACGATTGTTTTGTTCATCTTCTGTTGAAGATTGAGTAGCTCATCCTGCATTTCTTCCCGAATGAGAGGATCTAAGGCGCTAAACGCTTCATCCATGAGCAGAATATCGGGATTATTGGTCAAGGCACGAGCTAAGCCAACCCGCTGTTTCATTCCGCCGCTTAATTCATCAGGATAGGAATGTTCCCAGCCGGTTAACCCAACCATTGCCAAGCTTTCCAAGGCTCGTTTTTCTCGCTCTGCTTTACTGACCCCATGGACTTCTAAACCATAAACTGTATTTTGCAGCACAGTTCGATGAGGTAAAAGCGCAAATTGTTGGAATACCATTGCCAATTTCTTTTGTCGAACTTGTCTTAGCTCATGAGACTTTAGTTTGGTAATATCTACACCATCAATGATGACTGCACCTGAGCTAGGTTCGATTAAGCGATTGAGGCAACGAAGAATAGTCGACTTGCCGCTTCCTGAAAGCCCCATGACGACGAAAACTTCACCCTCATTCACATTAAAGCTAATATTATTAACACCGATGCTTAAACCGGTTTCGGCAAGAATGAGTTCTTTGCTCACGCCTTTATCCAGTAAATGCAATGCTTTTTGTGGTTGGGAACTAAAAACCTTAATTAAATTTTTGACTTCAATTTTTATCCCCATAATCTACCTCCTCTCAAAGAGTTTGGGGACTAAAAATGACAACTTAGAATATTCGGACAAGTTGCTTGGATTATTGTACCATTAATAATTATTGTAAGTCAAAACCCTGTGTTAGTGCTAATTAAGCTTCTGCTCCCGTTTTATCAAGCAAAATGGAATTTACTAGCGCATTGTTACATATCCTGCCGCATATGCATACTTCAAAAACATTACAAGTTGTCACTAGCGTTTGAAGAAGTATTTCTGCAAGAGACTGAAGATTTAAATATATATTTAAGTTTACTATGTATATTAGGTGTGAACAAAGATGTGTTTGCTTGCTAAATAAAACAATTGTCCAAGCATCTGCAAAATTTATAGGAGTGCAAATATTTTTTGCCCTTCTATTTGCGTCGTTAAACTAACAGCACTGCAAAATTTTATTGCGGTTAGATTTTGTCTGATTATTTGTTAGGAAATTAGAGCGTTCGAGAACGGCAAGATAAACCCATAATAGTACGGGAAATGCTAGTTCTTTGATAAATTCATGCTTAATTAGTTAATTGGTATAAAAATTGCAACTGTTATAAAACGAGAAGTTTGCACTATGCAAATCAAGATGCAAGACGACAAGAGGAGGATACATCTCATGAAAAAGATTCGCTCCAATAGTATAGAGCAAGCCACGCCAATGCTACGGTGGGTTAGTGAGGGACAGATCGAGGAGATTCATCTCGCGACCTTGGAGGTTCTGGAACGTACTGGGGTTAAAGTGGATCATCCAGAAGCGTTACAGTTGCTAAAAGATGCTGGATGTATCGTTAATGAGCATCGTGTTCGGATTCCAAGCTGGCTGGTAGAAGAATGCATTCGCTTGGCACCGAGAAAAATCGTGGTTGCCAACCGTAAAGGTCAACGAGTTATGCCATTAGAGAAAAATAGAACGTATTTCGGGACTGGCTCGGATCTTCCCTTTACCGTAGATTTGGAAACCGGTGAGCGACGGCGCTCTACAAAGAAGGACGTTGAATTAGCTTGTCGGGTCATGGATTATTTACCCAACTATGATTTTGTTATGAGTTATGCCATTGCTTCAGATCAGAACGCTCCCGTGAGCGACCTACATCAACTGGAAGCGATGGTTTCAAATACTATTAAACCGATGATTGTTACCGCCCATGACGAAATAAACATGCGGGCTCAGTTAGAGATGGCAGTTTTAGTAGCGGGAGGCAGAGAAGAACTTAGAAAAAACCCGTTTCTGGTTCTCTACTCTGAGCCAATCTCTCCATTAGTACACACCAATGATGGTGTTGCCAAGATGTTTGCTTGTTTTGAATATGGAGTGCCTGTAGTTTATACGCCTGGGATTTTGTCTGGGGCTACGACACCAGTCACGAAAGCCGGAACCATTGTTTTAATGAATGCGGAAGCTCTGGCGGGAGTAGTCATGGCTCAATTAAAGCAAAAAGGAGCCCCGATCATTATCGGAGGTGGGGCGACTCCTATGGATATGAGGAGTACGGCAACTTTGTATGGATCTCCGGAAACCATGATGAACTACGCGATTATGACTCAATTATCCCAGTTTTACGGGATTCCAAACTTTACTGAAGCTGGTTGCGTTAATTCACCGGTACCCGATGCTCAGGCCGGAATGGAAGCAGGCACTGGGATCTTGATGGCCCAGTTAATGGGGGCTAATTTAGTCCATGATGTGGGTTATCTGGAAGGTGGAAAAACCGGTTCTTTAACATTCCTTACAATGTGTAATGATTTCATGGATGCCGCGCGTTATATGGGTCGAGGTACACGAATTGATGAGGAGACGCTCGCTGTGGATGTGATCGATGAGGTTGGACCGGGTGGAAACTACGTTGCTCATACCCATACCTTTGAACACTTCCGCTCCGAAATTTGGACCCCTAAGCAGTTCAATCGCTCATTCTGGGATACTTGGGAAGAGCAGGGGTCTAAAACGGTTGAAGATAAAGCTGCTGATTTGGCCAAAGAGATTGTTGCTACCCATACCTCCGAACTGTTAGATGAAACGGTCCGCACAGGAATGAGTCAAATTATTGCAGAAACAGAGGAGCGAAAACAATAAACCCAATGAATTAAGGCCGTTAGGCAGAATGAAGGGGGTACCGAGTATGGGAGTAGGAAGTTCACATGGGAACGGGTTGTTTTTCCGAACGCTTACTGAAAAACAGGCTGAGGAAATTCATCTGGCCAGTTGTCAAATTCTCGAGGAAACAGGAATGATGATTTACCATGAAGAGGCGGTTGAACTTCTTCGACAGGCGGGGGCATTAGTGGAAAACGGTAACCGGGTTTATTTCCCAAGCAGTCTTGTAAAAAAAGCCCTGCAATCCGCACCTTCGCGCGTTACCCTATACAACCGAAATGGGGAAGCGGCGCTCCATTTAGAAGGAGCTAATGTTTATTTTGGTACAGGATCAGATACGATGAATTATCTAGATCCTTTTAGTCAAGAAAGGCGCAGCTGGTGCCAAGAGGATGTGGCTAACGCCATAAAAATCTGTGACAGTCTTCCAAATATCGACTTTGTGATGTCGATGGGCCTTTTGTCAGATGTTGATCCTCACATGATTAATCGCGAACAATATGCCATCATGGTCCAGAATACCGTGAAACCTCAGGTGGTCATAGCTGAAGATGGGGATACCTTAAAAGATATTATCGAGATGGCAGCAGGTGCCGTTGGTGGGAAAGAACGCTTGCGCCAAAAACCACTGTTCATGGTCTACACAGAACCGACCTCTCCCCTCCAGCATCCTAAGGAGTCTGTTGATAAATTATTACTTGCTGCCGAAAATGGGGTTCCAACAAACTTCGCCTGCGGTGGGGTTGCAGGAGCTTCGGTTCCTACGACGGTTGGCGGAGCGTTAGTTCAGGCCAATGCCGAAGCCTTGAGTGGCTTAGTTATTCACCAATTAAAAGCTCCGGGGGCGCCGTTTGTTTACGGTTACGGCAATTCTCCTTTGGATATGCGGACCATGCAAGCGGTATATGGAACTCCCGAAGCGGTGCTTTTCCAAGGAGGAGTTGTCGATCTGGCCCACTACTACCAACTGCCATCTTGGGGGTATGCCGGTTGTTGTAATGCAAAAGTTTGTGATGAACAAGCGATTGTTGAGTCAACAATGTTCACAGTCATGGGTGCACTCCAGGGTTGTAATATAATGCATGATGTATTTTATATGGAATTTGGTTTAACGGGATCGTTGGAGCTACTCGTTATTTCTAACGAAGTTATCGGGCGGACCAGACGATTGCTGAAAGGCATTGATACAGATAAAGAATCCTTAGGGGTTGAGTCGATCATGCGGGTTGGACCGGGAGGTAACTTCCTAGGGGATGAACATACAGCCAAAAATTTCCGAGAAAATTGGCGACCGGAACTCTCAGATTTTAACAGCTTCGAGAATTGGTCAGAGAATGGGAGCAAAACGATGGTTGATCGCGCCAGAGAAAGGATCAAGCATATTCTGGAAACACACCAGCCCGAGCCTGTAACCGCAGAGGTTAAGGAAAGAATTGCTACAGTTCTTAGACAAGCTCATGTAAAATTTGGATCCATTTAATACGTTTATTTAATAATTTAAGGGGGACTAGTAAATGAGTGATTTTGACAGCTTAGCCCAAATAGTGATCAGTGGTGATTTTGGAGGAGCTAAAACTTTAACCCAAAAAATGATTGATAATGGTGTCGATCCTCTAGAAATTATTAATCAAGGATTAATGGCTGGTATGAATGTTGTTGGAGTTCGTTTTAAAGCCGGGGATATGTATGTTCCAGAGGTCATGATGTCTGCAAGGGCCATGAGCACGGGGATAGAACTAGTAAAACCACTGATTGCCGACAAAGATATGCCTTCTGCTGGCAAGGTGTTGATCGGAACCGTAAAGGGTGATCTGCATGATATTGGTAAGAAACTTGTCGTCATGATGATGGAAAGTGCCGGGTTTGAGATTATTGACTTAGGTGTGGATATAGACCCCGCAACGTTTGTAAAAGGTGTAAAGGAACACAAGCCACAAGTTATTGGTATGTCCGCACTTTTGACGACGACGATGTTGTCGATGAAAGATACGGTTGAGGCTTTGAAAAAAGAGGGTTTGCGCGATACGGTTAAGATTATTATTGGAGGTGCTCCGATAACTCAGGGGTTTGCCGATCAAATTGGAGCCGATGGGTATGCTCCCGATGCTGCCACAGCGACAGAATTATGCCGTCGGTTAATTGCGTAAAAAATAATAGGATAGTTTTTAACACTAGTTTTTTCGATAAAGTCTGCAAGAATAAGTACGACTTTGGCTACTGCCGGCGCTTAAAGGCTAATAAGAAGGCTAATACGTGCGAAGACAGTGTCTTCGGGCGCTAGCCAAGTTTTCATTTTACTATCAAAACGTGCGAAGACAGTGTCTGCAAGAAGGGTTAATATGTGCGAAGACAGTGTCTGCAAGAAGGGTTAATATGTGCGAAGACAGTGTCTGCAAGATGTGTTAATTCGTGCGAAGACAGTGTCTTCGTGTGTGTGTGTGGGTGGGGGGGCGCCAGCCAAGTTTCTTTAACATAACTTATTTGCAGCAGCAGGAGGAATGAACGTGTGCTAATCATCGGTGAATTAATCAACACCAGTAGAAAAGCTGTTAGAGAAGCGGTAGAGACTCAGAATGCTGAGTATATTCGCCAGCTTGCAAAAGCGCAAATTGATGCTGGGGCTAATTATCTGGATGTCAACTGCGGTACCATGATTTTTAATGAATTGGAAATGATGGAGTGGCTTGTTAATACTGTTCAAGAAGCGGTAGAAGCTCCGCTGTGTATTGACAGCCCTAACCCTCTGGCTATTGAAAAAGGCCTTTCTTTGGTCAAATACGGACAACCTTTAATCAACTCCATTACTGCTGAGGTCGAACGATATCAGCAGATACTGCCGCTAGTCCAAAAATACAAAGCCAAAATTGTCGCTTTGTGTATGGATGATACTGGAATTCCTGAGACAGCCGAGAAACGGATGCGTGTGGTGAAGAATCTCTATCAAAGCTTAACTGAAGCAGGAATTCCGGAAGAGGATATATATTTTGACCCCTTGGTTACGCCAGTAAGTACAGGAGATCGAGCTGGAGTAGAGGTCTTGGAAACGTTAGCTCGAATTAGCAAAGAATATCCTAATGTGCATAAGGTTTGTGGGTTGAGTAATGTTTCCTTTGGGCTACCTAATCGCAAGGTCCTGAACCAATTGTTTTTGGTCCAGACTATGACGATGGGTATGGATAGTTATATCTTGGATCCACTTGACCGAGTAATGATGGGCTTTGTCCACGGTTCTCAAGCTTTGCTGGGGCTCGATCCGTACTGTGGAAATTATTTATCAGTCCATCGCCAGGGGCTATACCAGTCCTAATGACCTGAACAGTAGCCCTTCGGGGCTACTGTACCTATTTATTGTTCAACATTTTCAGATAGAGTTTTTGGATGAATGTTAACACGTTGGTCAGGGAAAATTATGAACCAACAACCACAGCGAATTATTGAAAGTTATTTGAGCTTAGAGGAGTGGCATGTTATGAGTGGAGTCTCAGCAGAACATCTGAAGGTTATCCTGGACGGAGAAACACTCACATTGGAACAGGTGGTTGCGGTAGCGCGGTGCGGTGCCAAAGTAGAATTGCACTCGGGTGCCAAGAAAAAGGTCTTAAGATCCAGAGAGTATGTCGATCAGCTGATTGAAGAAAATCAATTAGTTTATGGGATAACGACTGGTTTTGGAATGTTTAGTAATGTTGTAATTTCTAAAGAGGATGCCAGAAAGCTGCAGCGCAATCTCATTATGAGTCATTCCACAGGCGTTGGAGAGCCGCTGCCAGCTGAAGTTGTAAGAGTAATTTTGCTTCTTCGGGCAAACGCCTTAGCAAAAGGTTTTTCAGGTATACGGCTCTCTACGTTGGAAACCTTGATAGAATTGCTTAATTCGGGGATTGTTCCCGTTGTACCAGAAAAAGGTTCATTAGGGGCTAGCGGAGATCTGGCACCCTTGTCACATATGGTTTTAGTTCTGCTTGGTGAGGGAGAAGCGTTTTATCAAGGGCAGCGGCTGAGTGGGCAGGAGGCCTTAGCTCAAGCTGGGATTGTACCCGTAGTCTTAGAAGGGAAAGAAGGTTTGGCCTTAATCAACGGAACCCAAGTAATGACGGCAATTGCAGCCTTGGCCGTTTGGGATGCTGAAGTTTTATGGGAATCCGCGAATATTACGGCTGCCTTATCTTTTGAAGCCCTCGAAGGAATTCTTGATGCCTTTGATCCTAAAATTCATGCTGTGCGCCCTCATAAGGGTCAGATCGAGGTGGCAAAACAGATGCGTCTTCTCACGGAGGGGAGTACGTTTATGGCAAACGGGCGACGCCCCAGAGTCCAGGATGCTTACTCACTTCGTTGTGTAGCTCAAGTGCATGGTCCTTCTGGAGATGCGGTAGCGTACGTGAAAAAAGTGGTAGAAACTGAGATGAATTCTGCGACTGATAATCCCTTGATCTTCCCAGAGGAAAAACAAGTATTTTCGGGTGGGAATTTTCATGGGCAACCGATTGCTTTAGCGATGGATTTTCTGGGGATTGCTGTAGCTGAGCTGGCAAACATTGCTGAACGGCGAGTAGAGCGCTTGGTGAATCCTTTTTTAAGTGGACTACCTGCCTTTTTAACGCCAAATGGGGGGCTGAATTCTGGTTTTATGATTGTCCAGTATTCCGCTGCTTCACTGGTTTCCGAAAATAAGACATTGGCTCATCCGGCCAGTGTGGATTCAATTCCATCCTCCGCTAATCAAGAAGATCATGTTAGCATGGGAACGATTGCAGCTCGTAAGGCTCGAGCTATCATCGAAAATACAGCCCATGTTTTGGCCATGGAACTATTGGCGGCCTGTCAGGCGGTTGATTTGCGAAAAGGAAAAGAGGAACTCAAACTCGGGAAGGGCAGCGAGGGCGCTTATACACTTGTCCGGTCAAAGGTGGGCACGCTTGAAGAGGATCGTGTCATGTATCCAGATATTCAAGGTGCTAAAAAGTTAGTTTCCTCAGGAAAATTAGCTAAGACGGTTCGTTGCAAACTGCAATTAAAAGTTTAGTGATTTGTTAAGGGGGTTCCTGCCATGATTAATAATTATGACATTTCGCAAGCCATGACGGTAAAATTAGAATCCGAATTGCCAGAAAAGCCGGAATTTATAGAAGGAATCAGAAGGGCTCCAGACAGAGGGTTCAGCCTAACTCCGGCTCAGACAAAGATCGCCTTAAAAAATGCTTTGCGTTATGTACCCGAAGAACTCCACGAAAAATTAGCCCCGGAATTTCTGGAAGAATTACGGACCAGAGGTCGGATTTATGCCTATCGTTTCCGTCCGGTTGGACGATTGTATGGGAAACCAATTGATGAATATAAAGGGAATTGCCTTGAAGGTAAGGCCTTCCAGGTTATGATTGAGAATAACTTGGATTTTGATGTAGCCCTATATCCCTATGAACTTGTAACCTACGGCGAGACAGGAAGTGTCTGCCAAAACTGGCTACAGTATCGGTTAATCAAAAAATATCTTGAAGTGTTGACAGATCAGCAGACGTTAGTCGTGGAATCCGGCCACCCAGTTGGATTATTTCCATCTCGACCAGAAGCGCCAAGGGTGATCATTACCAACGCTTTAATGGTCGGTATGTTTGACAATCAGAGGGATTGGGAAATTGCTGAGCAAATGGGTGTGGCTAACTATGGCCAGATGACAGCGGGTGGTTGGATGTATATTGGACCACAGGGAATTGTGCATGGAACTTTTAACACCTTGCTAAATGCGGGGAGACTGAAGTTAGGAATCCCACACGATGAAGATCTGAAAGGATATTTGTTTATCTCTTCTGGTCTGGGAGGCATGAGTGGGGCACAGCCCAAATCCGTGGAAATAGCTCAAGGCGTAGGCATTATTGCTGAAGTTGATGAGTCAAGAATAAGAACCCGCTATGAGCAGGGTTGGGTTAGTAAAATGTCTGCAGATCTTGAGGAAGTCTTTCGTCTTGCAGCTGAATATGTGCAGAAGAAAGAACCGATGTCTATTGCTTATCAGGGCAATGTCGTTGACTTATTGGAGTATGCTGTTCAGCACAACATTAAAGTGGATTTACTTTCCGATCAGACCTCCTGCCATGTTGTCTATGATGGAGGTTATTGTCCACAGGGTGTCACTTTTGAAGAGCGGACCAGATTACTCGGCTCGGATCGAGTTGAATTCAATAAACTTGTTGACCGGAGCTTGATTCGTCACTACGAATTAATCAGTACTCTGGTTGAACGAGGAACCTATTTCTTTGATTATGGAAATTCCTTTATGAAGGCCATTTATGATGCGGGTGTCCAAGAAATATCCAAAAATGGCGTGGATGAAAAAGATGGCTTTATTTTCCCGTCCTATGTTGAAGATATTATGGGGCCGGAGCTTTTTGATTACGGGTATGGGCCCTTTCGGTGGGTTTGTCTCAGCGGCAAAAAGGACGATCTGCGCAAAACTGACGAAGCGGCGATGGCCTGTATCGATCCAAATCGTCGGGGCCAAGATCGTGACAACTATATTTGGATTAAAGATGCCGAAAAAAATAAACTTGTTGTCGGCACGCAAGCTAGAATTCTTTATCAGGACGCCGAAGGGCGGATTAAAATAGCGCTCAAATTTAATGAAATGATTCGCAATGGAGAGATTGGCCCAGTTATGCTGGGGCGGGACCATCACGATGTGAGTGGAACGGATTCTCCATTTAGGGAGACAGCAAATATTAAAGACGGTAGTAATGTCATGGCGGATATGGCCGTCCAAAGTTTCGCTGGTGATGCCGCCCGAGGGATGAGCCTTGTATCCCTTCACAACGGAGGGGGCGTTGGGATTGGCAAAGCCATCAATGGTGGATTCGGCTTGGTGTTAGACGGAAGTGAGCGAGTAGATAACATTATTAAATCAGCTCTTTTGTGGGATGTCATGGGTGGAGTAGCTCGTCGTTCTTGGGCCAGAAATGAACACTCGATCGAAACAAGTATCGAGTTCAATGAACGTTATAAAAGTTCAGGACATATTACGGTCCCCTTTATACCGAAAGATGAGTTAATTGATGAGTTGGTTAATAAGTTGTTTGGGTGAGAGAGGGGAGGAAGTGTCTTAGCCCGTTCGCACACGCTACATTTGCTATTCGTTTGTCGTTAAGGCTAAAACGCAAAACCTCTAGGTTGTTCTGCAAGTCAACCGTTGCGTTTCTTAACGCCTTATCGACTGCACTCATTGACGCAATTCCGCTAAAGTGCTCTCTAAGCTAAGAAACTTCCTCTGAGCTTGGGTCGACGGGGTGGACGACGACGGGAGGGTATAACGGGGGAGTTTGAGACGCTGTTTGCGTTTTAACGCAAAAACACTTGGCGCAGAAGTGGGTGTTTGGAGTGCATGTGCAAGTGGGGACGGTTCTTACTTGCATTCTTACTTGCATTGGTTGCACTTTTATACGTTCAATGACGTAATACCAACTCTTTGTCTCTCTAATAAAATATAAACGCCTCCTCTTGCTGTCTTCGATCACTCTTTAAGGAGGTTTGAGTTGAACAAGTGCTCAGCCCCCTTTGGTGAGAGGGTGGTAGAGGGGATGGTTTAGTCTACCGAAATGTCGGATAAAACCGTACGCAACAGCCGGGTCTTCGCTTTAAAGGTAAATACACCTCTCTTCGTTGTTGCGTAGTGGGGTATCAGGAAAACAAAGGAAGGGAGCTGGGATATTGGATCTAAGAGATATGAGTTTAAGTGAATTTGTCCTGGAGGTGGCTTCGACATCGCCTGCACCGGGCGGTGGAAGTGTGGCTGCTTATGCTGGGGCTCAAGGTTATGCTCTTATGGCTATGGTTTGTCGGTTGACTCTGGGGCGAGAAAAGTTTTTCGCGGTTCAAGATCAGATAGTGTCTCTGTTAGAAATTGCTGTGGCTAGGCAAGACTTGTTATTGAAGCTTGTTGATGAGGATACGCAGGGTTTCGAAGTCGTCATGGAGGCCTTAGGGCTTCCTAAGAGTAACGACGAAGAAAAAATGATTCGTCGTGAGGCCTTAGAAAAAGCGACAGTTAAGGCTGCTGAGATTCCTTTGCAAACGGCTAAGGAATGCTTTGCTGGGTTGCGCGAAATGCCCAGCTTGTTGACGATAGGAAATCCGAACGCTTTGAGCGACATGGGAGTTGCAGCCCAGATGTTTAAGTCTGGTTTAGAAGGGGCGCTCTATAATGTCCAGATTAATGCCTTAGGGTTAAAAGACCTTAAGACAAAAGAGGCTTTACTGGCTGAAAGCCATAATTTACGTGAAGAGGGAAATCGGTTATTTGAGGAATGTCAGGCTAGCTTGATGAGTCGACTTGGAGGGATATAATAAGTGGTAAAAGTTGTGGAATGTATTCCTAACATTAGTGAGGGTAGGCGACTGGATGTTGTTGAAGAAATTGTTGCCGAGGTGAGACAAGTACCGGGGGTAACCTTGTTGGATTACTCAAGTAATGCGGATCACAACAGAACGGTTATCAGTATGATCGGTGAGCCGGAAAACGTCCTTGAAGCTGCTTGGAGACTAATTAGTAAAGCTGCCGAAAAAATTGATCTGGATCAGCATCAGGGGGAACACCCTCGCATGGGCGCTACAGATGTTTGTCCCTTTGTCCCCGTGCGTGGTATGGCAATGGAGGAATGTGTCAATTTAGCTAAAACATTAGGTGAACGTGTTGGACGGGAATTATTGATTCCAGTCTTTCTCTATGAGAAGGCGGCTACTCGACCTGAGCGTCGCAACTTGGCTGACGTACGCAGGGGACAATATGAAGGATTAAAAGAGAGCATTACGACCCCTGAGCGTACTCCAGATTATGGACCCATGGTCTTAGGAAAAGCTGGCGCGATTGCCATTGGAGCTCGTCCGCCCCTCGTTGCGTTTAATGTAAACCTGGGGACAAGCAATATAGAAATTGGTAAGGCTATAGCTAAAGGAATTCGTGGAAGTTCTGGAGGCTTTGTCAATGTCAAAGCCTTGGGAATTGATCTTTCCGAGCAAGGGATTGTGCAGATTTCGATGAATATGGTGGATACCCAAGGGACTCCATTGTATCGCGCCTTAGAATTCATTAAAACAGAAGCAGCCCATTTTGGAGTCCCTATTGTCGGTAGTGAAATTGTGGGGCTTGTTCCGCTGGATGCTATGATGGATGTGGCAACGTATTATTTAGGCTTGCATGAATTCTCAAATGAGCAAATCCTAGAGAAGCATGTGTTTGGATTTTAGGACGGCTTGGGTCGAGCAGAGGTGCGATTGCCCGTTCGCACACGCTGCATTGCTATTCGCTTGACGTTAAGACTAAAACGCGGAACCTCTTGGTTGTTCTGCATGTGCGTCGCTCCTTGCCATCCTGCAAGAAGGCTAATACGTGCGAAGACAGTGTCTTCGGGCACCGCGACATCAGTCCATCCAGGGACAAGTCCCTTCGCGTTTCTTAACGCCTTATCGTCTGCGCTCATTGACGCAATTCCGCTAAAGTGCTCTCTAAGCAAGTCGCACCTCTGCTTCAATGCTGCGCTGTGGGCTGGGAACGAGGTTACAATTACAAGGAGGTATTTTTGTGCTGTATGCGGACCTTTTGATTCATTCTGCCGATATGATGGCGACGATGAGAGGTTACTCTGGATGTCCGGCTCGTGGGGAGGGTATGTCCGAGATTGGTCCGATTAAAGATGGTGCCGTCGCCATTCGAGAGGGAAAGATTACAGCGGTAGGCACAACGGAGGAACTTCTAGCGGGTGGCTGTGTAGGGCCTGAAACGATACAAATAAGCGCCAAAGGAAAGGTTGTTTCCCCTGGATTTGTTGATCCTCATACGCACGTTATCTATGCTGGCTCACGGGAAAATGAGTTATCTTTGAAACTTAAGGGTGTCCCCTATTTAGAGATCCTTAAACAGGGCGGGGGAATTCTTTCAACGGTTCGAAGTACGAAGCAAGCCACGGATGAAGAAATTAAGGCTCAAACCAGTCGCCGACTTCAGACGATGTTAAGCCTGGGTACGACAACTGCTGAGGTAAAGAGCGGTTATGGATTAACGTTAGAAGAAGAAATGAGAGCTTTGCGTCTCATTAAAGAATTAGATAATGAACAGGTAATCGACTTGATACCGACCTTCATGGGTGCTCATGCGGTTCCGGCAGGTTATAACGAAGAAGAGTTTACAACTTATCTTGTTGACGATGTATTGCCCCAAATTGCAGCTCAGAGCCAAGCAGAGTTTTGTGATGTCTTTTGTGAGCCCGGCGTTTTTAGTGTTGCCTCCAGTGAGAGGATTTTAGCCAAAGCTAAACAGCTTCACTTTAAGTTGAAGATTCATGCCGATGAATTAGCCTCGGCCGGAGGAGCAGAATTGGCGGCGAAACTGAAGGTAACTAGTGCCGAGCATCTGCTCCAAGCCTCAGATGAAGGAATAGCGGCTCTGGCTGAACAAAGAATCATAGCAGTACTGCTGCCGGCAACTTCGTTTAACCTAGCCAAGAACTCGTATGCTCGAGCTAGAGCCATGATTAGTGCCGGAGTCCCCGTAGCTTTGGCAACCGATTCCAATCCAGGGTCTTCGCCAACGGAATCCATGCCCTTGGTCATAACCCTTGCCTGTCTCTATCTCCGTCTCACCCCAGAAGAAGCTCTGACAGCGGTCACAATTAATGCAGCTCACGCCGTTGGCAGGTCTGATCTGGTGGGGAGTCTGGAAGTTGGGAAACAAGGAGATGTTCTCATCCTTGACATACCTAATCTAAATTATTTGCCTTACCATTTCGGGAATAACCCGGTTGAGATGGTGATTAAAAGAGGCAGAGTAGTTTGGAGTGCTTGTACCTCATCATAACTTGGCCTATAATATGGCTAACCGAATAGTGTGTTTTCCTGCACTTTCCAGCTTTTAATACACATTTCCGCATGATACCATCGTATTTTTGGTTAATTTAGAGTAGCATCTTAATCTACCAAAAACCTAGTGTTCATGCGATTTTTTAATTTTTTTATTTTAGGCAGATTTTAGCTATTTAGGGACGCGAACTTAAATCCGACTGAACGGCTTGAAAAAGGGTTTAGGCAGCAAAGGGGTGAAGATATTGAATAAGGATTTGAAATATGTTGGACAGACGTTTCCAATTCATGACGCACCTCAAAAGGTAAGAGGAGAACTAGTCTATGTCAGCGATTTAAGTCTGCCAAAAATGGTGTATGCAAAATTACTTTTAAGTCCTATAGCACATGGACTTGTCAAAAAAATAGATACGAGCAGAGCAGAAGCACTTCCGGGTGTAATAAAAGTTTTTACCCATATAAATACACCAAATAAAACGTATAGTCGCTATAGAATTATACCTAACCAGGAATTTTGCCTGGAGGATGAGCGTCTCTTTACTGAAAAAGTAAGGTTTGTTGGGGATCGGGTTGCGGCAGTTGTCGCTACCAGCCTTGAAACCGCCAAGGAAGCCATCTCACTGATTCAAGTGGATTACGAGCTGCTGTCTGTTTTAAGTACTCCTGAAGAAGCGTTACTAGATGACAAAATTAAAATTCATCCTGAGGGTAATTTGATCTATCAGTATGACTATCAACTAGGGGAACAGGCGTTACTTTCTAAGGATAGCGTGGAAGTGGCGACAACAACACGTACTCAAAAGGTGCACCATGCAACGATAGAAACTCATGTCTGTGTGGCAGATTTCAATAGCTCTGGAAAGCTTACCATCTGGGCAGGTTGTCAAGGCGCTTTTGGAGTTAGAACCATTGTAGCCGATTTGCTTGAATTAAGTTATAGCCAGGTCAGAGTCATTAAAATGCCCATGGGAGGTTCTTTCGGAGGAAAACAAGAAGCGATCATCGAGCCGATCACTGCTTTTTTGGCTAAGGAAGTCAGACGTCCGGTCAAGTTGATATTCGATCGGAAAGAATGCATTATGGCAACTATGACTAGACCGGCGACGAGTACAAGAATAAAAACATGGGTTACGAAGGATGGAATTCTGGAAGATTGCTTTGTAGATACTCTTTTTGATGCCGGAGCCTATGCCACTAGTTCCGTCGACAATGCCTATGCCATGTCCAAAAAAATCTGCAGATTGTATAGAATTCCTTACTACAAACACCAGAGCAAGATTGTTTACACCAATACACCGGTGGCAGGTGGGGCCAGAGGGTGGGGAGCTCCAGAGATAATGACAGCCTTGGAAATTCACATGGATGCTGTTGCCAAAAAGTTGACTTTGGATCTCGTAGAATTTAGGCTCAAGAATCTTGTCCATCCTTATGACAGAGATAAAGCATCCCACATGTCGCTAGGAAATGCTCGTGCGATTGAGTGTTTGGAGAAAGGGGCTGCCAGATTTGCTTGGAAGGAAAGATATTATAGAATGCCAGATAAAGGCAGGTATCGTCGGGGTGTAGGATTTGCTTGTGCAGCTCATAAAAATGGGATGTATGGTGGCTTTCCGGAACATAGTACCATGACCCTCAAGATGAATGAGGATGGCAGTTTTATTTTGAATACTGGTCTGCATGATTTAGGTTGTGGAACGATTACATCGATTAAACAGATTGTTGCAGAGGTATTAGATATTGATCCTAGCTATATTACCGTTTTGGAAGCAGATACAGAAAACGGTCCTTATGATTTTGGCTCTTATGGTAGTAGAGTAACCTATATTTGTGGTGCTTGTGCCTATGAAGTAGCTAAGAGAGTAAAGGATAAAATACTAGAATGTGCGTCCCTTATTTTTCGGAAGCCTAAACAGTATTTAGAGGTTGACAATGGTCAGGTAAGGATTATTAGCCATCAGCAACAGACGATAAGTTATCGTGAAATAGCGACAACGGCTAAAACTAAGGATAATACGGACATCGTCATTACGCACACTTATCATGGGACGTCTAATCCTGGAGTCTATGCTGTACACTTTGCTGAAGTTGAGGTTGACACCCTGACTGGAAGGGTTAGAGTTACAGAGTATCTGGCAGTTCATGATATCGGAAAAGCCATTAACCCTGGAATGGTTGAAGGACAGATCCAGGGGGGGGTCCAAATGGGCATAGGCTACGCATTATATGAAGAAATTAGAATAGGCAGTGACGGAAGAATACTTAACAGCAGCTTAGCAAATTATCATGTAATTAATGCACCGGATATGCCCACTGTAAAAACGCTTTTGATTGAACAGGGAGGGGATGAAGGTCCCTATGGGGCAAAGAGTGTCGGGGAAATAGCCTTTGTCCCTGTTGCCGTAGCGGTAATAAATGCCGTAAATAATGCCTTGGGAACTGCATTGTCCGATATGCCTCTCACACCGGAAAAAATCTTAGCGGCATTGTAATGTATGTGGGTAATTAAGATATGAAAATTGTCATTGTATAAGAGACAAGAGGTGTTAGGTATTGCAAATCGAGTTTAAGGTCAATGGTGAAGAATATCAAATGGATATTTGTCCAACTATGAGATTGGTTGATTTATTGAGAGAGAAACTGGGTTTAACAGGGACAAAAGAGGGCTGTGGCGAGGGTGAATGCGGCTCCTGTACTGTGATCATGAACGGCAAGGCGGTAAATTCCTGCCTAGTTCTTGCACCTCAAATTCGAGGGCAGGAAATCCTGACCATCGAAGCTTTAGAAAAAAATGGACAGATGGACAGATTACAGGAATCATTTATTAATAATGGCGCGATCCAGTGTGGCTACTGTACGCCAGGAATGCTAATGTCTGCCAAAGCACTCTTGATGGCAAATTCCAATCCATCTGAAGAAGAAATCAAAATTGCCATCTCCGGTAACCTATGCAGATGTACCGGATATAACAAAATAGTCCATGCAATCAAGGACGCAGCTGAAGGGTAGTGCCTGGAACGGGTGTCTTCGTCGTCAACGCACTGTCTAACCTGCTGGGTCGGAGAGTGCGTTTTTTTGTGTCTCCGTCCGGTAGAAATGATGTTGACAATTATAACTACGAATGTAATAATGATTACACAAGTAAACAGTTAAGCGAGGAGGGAAAATGTGTCTGAGACACCGAAAATATCTGATGCTGAGTGGGAAGTAATGAAAATAGTTTGGTCAAGAAATTCTCCATTCACCGCGAACGAAATTGTTGATGCGTTAGAGGGCATAGCGGAATGGAAGCCTAACACAGTAAAATCATTAATCACAAGGTTGGTGAAGAAAAAGGCTCTAGGTTATCAGGAAAAGCGTAGGATATATTTGTACTACCCATTGGTTAGTGAGACTGAGTGTATCAGGTCAGAGACCAAATCTTTTGTGAGCCGAGTTTTTGGCGGGGCATTTAAACCGATGTTAGTTACCTTTCTTCAGGAAGAGGAATTATCTAAGGATGATATTGAAGAGCTAAAACGCATCCTTGAAGAAAGGAAGGGGTGACAGTGCCGCCAATTTATCTGGATTGTCTTAGCTTCTTTGACTGGGTCTGGAGTACTTCTGTAAAGGTAAGCTTCCTAGTAATTCTTCTAATGCTTGTGAAGTTAGTGATGAAGAATCAAATCGGAGCACGTTTGCATTACTTGTTATGGATTGCTGTTTTTGTCAGTTTGCTTGTACCATGGGCTCCACAAAGTTCATTTAGCATTTACAATCTTACCAACTTGGATATGCAAAAACTGGCTTCTCTCAAGGGAGGGACGGAAACGCCTTCACGCCCTTCCACAGTAGGCGTTGGAATTATCGATCAAGAAAAGGTTAATAGCTTAAATCAAATTGCCGTGGCCCCAAAGTCGAGTGTATTACATAATATGAGCGAACCACCTAAGGCAATGCCCAACTACCAGTTTATTCATAGACTTTTATTCTTCATTTGGCTTATAGGTGCTGCTGTTTTGTTCATGATTATAGGATTAATCAATAGAAGATTTGCGAAAAATATTCAAGGTCTACCAGTAGTTGATACCAATTTAGTCTCCGCATATATAAGGGCCAAGAACAAACTAAACATTAAAGCCGAAGTTCCTTTAATTAAAACTAAGATTATCACAAGCCCATCTCTATACGGGTTATTCCGTCCCAAACTTTTAGTTCCTGTTGGCATTTTAGAGGAATTCAACTCTGAGCAGCTTAATCATGTATTTATGCATGAGTTAACTCACTTCAAGTCTAAGGACATATTGGTAAACTGGTTGACACAGGGTTTACTTATCCTACATTGGTTTAACCCTCTGCTTTGGTACGCATTGATAAAATTGCGGGAAGATCAAGAAATAGCTTGTGATTATTTAACTATTGAAAAGATGGGTATTGTTGACCCTAAGGAGTATGCCTTTACGCTTATCAAGTTAGCGGAGAGCAACTTGAGAGTATCAAGAATTGTAAGTATGGCAAGTTTGTTGGGCACACGGTCACAGATAAGGAGAAGAATTGGAATGGTAAAAGTTTTTCGTAAAGTACCCTTAAAGTGGTCTTTATTAGTTATTTCCATAGTATCTGTTCTGGTATGTGTAACTTTGACCAATGCTAAGGTGAGCAATTCCAGTACCGTTGGAAAAGTGGCTGCCGTGACAAATGGTAAATCAGGCGAACCTATAACTCAGTCTAATCAATCTTCTTCTGCGCCAAATGGAAGCTTTAATTACCATCAATATCTGACATTCACTCCCTTACTTCCACGCTACACCGCTGGATACCAGCTTACCTCTTCGCAGATCAGCTGCAGCCAAAACATGCCACCGGATAACACTTCCGGTGTAGGGTACTTAGCTGTATATGGCAGCCACGCAGCATTTACAATCTCGGAAGGGCTCCCCAAAGGGATGGATCCGAATGTTTCTGATCGTTCAACAAAAACCCAAATCCAAATAGGTGATTTGCCAGCAACTTTATACGTGAGAAAGATTGGAGATGCACATATTCAATTCACAAAGGACGGTGTAGAGTATACTGCCAACAATATAATCGGCGGGGGGATTTCAATCGATGAGTTGAAGAAAATCTGTGCCAGTATAGCAGTTCCAGTTAAAAATCCGCCTACAGACATTTATATAGGAAAAGGGGGTACTTCAGCTCCAGATGGGTTAAGTTTTAAGACTCTCCAAGCGGGGGATGTAGTCGTTCCGCGGGGATATAAATTTGATATGCAAAATTCCATGATATTTATTCAAGGGGACGAAAAGACCGAAACCTTTTCGTTATACTATACAAATACGAAAGGAACACCAACACCGTTCATTAATGTGCAGATGATCAAAGGAGATCACCCATATGGGTTCGCTCCAGTGCCAACGCCGGACTCAGAATTTGATACGAAACAAATTGAAGGAATTGAAGTTAAACTGCGTAAAAACTATAATGATAATTTGCCTGCTGCTGTGTTTAAAATTAATAGTGGTTTAAAATTTGAGATTGCTTCGACAGAATCGCAATCTATTATCGAGACTATGGTGAAATCGATTTTGCAATCTTATTCAAAGCTGTAGCTTGATCAAGGTCCAGACTAATTCCCTTCCGACACCCTCCGCCACGACAAATGTTGATTTCCATAAATGAAAGGGAATGCCACTCACCGTAGCGTTTTGGACGTTTGCGGTGGGTGTTTTTTTGCTGCTTTATGCAGGAAATAGAGGATAATGGTGGAATTAGAAAAAGGAAGGATCAACTTGAACTCAAAGTTGGACGGTATGGTTCCGCTGATAACGGATTCGTTGGTAATGGCTGTTTTCCTGGGAGTGTTGTTTCGTAATCAAGCGAGAATCTAAATGTTGGGCACAGAGAAAAGTTGATCCGGAGACCGGTTTGAACCGGATCCTGGTGAGGCTTTCATCTGATCTTATTTAATGGAGATGGTAATAAAAAATGAATATTGATAGTATTATTTTTGATTTAGATGGCACTCTTTGGAATTCAATAGAAGGAATTTGCAAGGCGTGGAAAACGGTCTTAGCAAACTATCCAAACATTATAGATGTAGTAACACCTGAAGATATGCAAGGATGTATGGGGCTTCCAATGAATGAAATAGGAAAAAAGTTATTTCCAGATTTAGATGAAGATTTTCAAACGAAATTAATGAAAGAATTCTGTGAAACTGAACAAGTTTATTTAGAGGAACATGGTGGAATGTTATTCCCTAAATTAGAAGAGACACTTGAAGAGTTATCTAAAAAATGCAAATTGTTCATAGTTAGTAATTGTCAGGATGGCTATATACAATGCTTCTTTAAGGCACATAAATTAGATAAATATTTCAGTGATTTTGAATGTTGGGGAGTAACAGGGCTATCAAAAGGAGAAAACAATAAAATCATAATGGAAAGAAATGATCTGAAAAAACCAATTTATGTAGGAGATACTAATGGAGATGCAGAGTCAGCAAAAGTGGCAGAAATTCCATTTGTATATGCAAGATACGGCTTTGGTAATGTTGAAGAATATGATTACGTTATTGATAGTTTTGAAGAACTATTAACTTTAGGAATATAAATGAATGGCTATCCCAAATTGGAATGCGCATTCCAATTTGGGATAGCCATTGAGCTTCTCACGGAACCGGGCGTGAGATTCGCTCATCTGCAGGATGGCTTTTCTGCGCTCCATCTAAGCTTGCGGCGGATCATAGAGTTAGCGGGTAAGACCGACGACCTTATGACCGGCATCGATGAGTTCGCGGACGACGGCGGAACCGATGTAGGGTTAAAGCTTCGACATTCTGAATAAGTCAATGCCTTGGTTTGACAATTACAATACCCCATAATATGATAATAATGCCGCATTTGGATCGGTGTGTAAATTGGTTGTCCGTTAAGTAATGTTTTTATACTAGGGTTAAGGGATAACTAAAATAGGAGAAGAAACATTGAAAAATGTTATCAATATTTATCAAAGAGATCTAAAAAGTATCATTGCGAATCCGGTTGCGCTCATAATTATTGCTGGAATATGCCTTCTACCTTCTTTATACGCTTGGATAAATATTTTTGCGTGTTGGGATCCTTACGGAAATACCAGTACAATTCCGGTGGCAGTGGTAAATCAGGATAAGGGCACTGTTTATTTAGATAAAACAATTAATATGGGAAACTCGATTGTGGATAAGTTAAAAACCAATCAGCAGATTGGCTGGAGGTTTGTAGATGAGAAGGAAGCTGATTTGGGGGTAGTTGACGGTACATATTTTGCGGTGATCGTGATTCCCAGTGATTTTTCTGCGAGCTTTGCCAGTGTGTTAACAAATAGCACCAAGAAACCAGAGATTATTTACAAAGTGGATACCAAGGATAACCCTGTTGCCTCCAAAATCACTGAGACGGCAAAAAATTCACTCGTGGATCAGATATCTTCAAGTTTTATCGCCACAGTCAACGAAACCCTCTTTGTTACGTTTAATAAAGTTGGCCAAGATGCAGAAGCGAATAAAAACAAACTCATTCAATGGAAAGACGAGATTATCCAAGTTAATAGAAATATGGATTTGATTTTAAGCATCCTGCAAAATATTAACAGTCGATCCAGTAACTTAAGCACCTTGCTTATAGAATTGAATGCCACTATGCCGGGCGTGGACAGTCAATTAAGTACAATTGGCCAGGTCAATGAAAATAATGCGAATTTGATTAAGACGACACAGCAAACCCTCACCCAGTCCTTTAATAATATAGAGACCAATTTAAATAATGCTCAAGCCTCAGTTATGAGAATGCATGATTTATTAAGCGGTATAAATTCATCAAATACTTCAGCTGCCCAAGCAAATTCCAACCTAGATCAGGTCAATAGGATCGTTAATGCTCTTAATGACCAGCTTAGTTTCAACCTTAAATACTTACAGCAATTGAACAATGCTATACCTAGCGCTCAGGTTGCCAGACTGATAGCTTCTTTACAAAGCATACAAAGTTCCTTAGCTGATGAATCGAATAAACTCACTTCATTCCAAGAGCAGTTGAACAGTGCTCATACTATCAATCAGACTATGTTGAACCAAATAAACAATGATACGACAAATATGAACCTACAGATTATCGAGGCCACAAAGTTATATAATAGCAGCGCCAGAAATAGTTTGAATGCGATTAGCAATAGCTTAATCACAGCCACAAGCGATGCAGCGAATCTAATTTCTTCGGCCCAGGGCCTGCAAGGTCAAATCGATAGTTTAATGTCAACTGCGCTTGAAGGAAGTCAACTGTCTGCCAAAGTATCCGGTGATTTAAGGAACCGATTACTTGAATATAAGGATATTATCGCCAGGCTAAGTGATAAACTCCAGATGATTAGTAATAATGATTTGGCTCAAATTATAACTATACTCCAGAGTAATCCTGAATTGATGGGGAGTTTTGTGTCCTCACCTTTCAATCTGCGGGAGGAGCCCATATACCTGGTGCCAAACTATGGATCAGCCATGGCTCCGGTTTATTCGGTGCTGGCACTTTGGGTAGGAACCCTTATCTTGACATCGTTGCTTAAGACGGAGGTGTCTAATTTTAAGGGAAGTGAAACTTATACTATACGTGAGAAACATTTCGGAAAGATGTTAACCTTTATCACGCTGGCTCTTATCCAGGGATTGATTATTGTGCTGGGAGATAAACTGTTATTAGGGGTTTATTCAGTTAATACCCCCTTGCTGATTGTTGCAGCTTTGGTTTCGTCTTTAACCTTTGCTGTTATTACTTATACCTTAGTTTCGCTCTTGGGCAATTTTGGCAAGGCCTTGGCCATAGTTTATATGATTATGCAATTGGCGGGAAGCGGTGGGACTTATCCCATAGAAGTTGATCCGCTGATTTTGAGAATACTTCAGCCAACCTTTCCCTTTACCTATGCTATTTCCGCTTTTAGGGAGGCAATTGCCGGGCCGCTGATAAGTAAGGTCATTTTAGACTTTTTTATGCTGCTGTTATTTGCGGCGATTTTTGTCTTAGCAGGCTACTTCCTGAAAAAACCCCTCTATGAGCGAGTTCATAGATTTGAAACCAACTTTAAGTTATCGGGAATCGGAGAATAAGAATCACATTTGATAGATTATAAGGAGACGGTAATGAAGAAGGTTTTCGGAGTCTTTCTCCAGGATCTAAAAAGCATTTCGAAGAGTAAGGCAGCTATTCTAATTGTTATCGGGCTGTGTATTTTGCCATCCTTATACGCTTGGATAAATATCAAAGCAAGTTGGAATCCTTATGCTAATACCGGAAATCTCCCGATTGCTGTCGCGAACAATGATGAGGGAGTGGCTTATAATGGCCAAGAAATTAATGTTGGGAAGCAAATTATTGAAGAACTTAAGCAAAATAAAGATATTGCTTGGATCTTTATCGATTCCTGGCAAGGAAACTATGGATTAAATGAAGGGAAATATTATGCTTTAATTGAGATACCTAATGATTTTTCCAGAAAAATTGTTAGTCTTACCACGGAAAATCCGAATAAACCAGATATCATCTACAGGGTCAACGAAAAACTGAATGCCATAGCTTCCAAAATAACCAATGCAGCAACCTTAGAATTAGCCGATAAGGTGAAGAGTAATTTTTTGGCTGTGGTTACTAAGGAGATATTAAAAACTTTGAACCCAGTTGGTGGAACCCTGCAGAGTGACAAGGCAAAAATTCTTGATTTAAGAGATACAGTGACCCAGGCCAGTAATAACATTGAAGATATTCAAGGATTCATCGCCAAGGCTAATTCGAATTCTAAAGCTTTACAAAGCTATTTATATAGTGTCAAAAATACCTTACCTAAACTAAATGAGCAAATAAACAGCTTGCAAAATGCTGCGGAAGCCAATAAATCTCTAATTTTAGCGACTAAGCAATCATTCAACACCACAGAATCCAATATCAATAATGACCTGATCCAACTCCAAGCAATCAACCAGCAATCTCAGACCCTATTATCGGCTCTAAAGTCGATGAGTGCGGCTTCCAGTACGAGCGATTTGGTCAGCATCATCAATCAGATGTCTGACCCTTTAAGCAGCGCGGCTAATCTCATCGACGTAGATATAAAAAGCTTAGAACTGCTCAATCAGAGTCATCCCAATAACGCGTTCACGCAGCTTATAAGCCTGCTTGATGATCTCAAAGGGTTAATTACTGCCGAAGAGACCAAGGTCAATGGATTAAAAGCATTGCTGGATAACGGTGCTTCAAGAGAAGCTATAGGTTCGGCGATCGACCAAATTTCTGCGCTCAACAATCAAGTTTCTGATGATCTTTCCCGAATATTTAACAATTTTTATGCTGTTAGTTCTAATGTTTTAAATAACTTGTCCAATAACCTGACTGAAGGCATGAATAATTCCGATGCAATCTTAGAATCGACAAGAGTCATTATCCCCCAATTAAATGCCTTGGCTAATTATGGAATTGCCGGCAGCAAACTATCCGTCAGCGAGGCTAACGATTTAGCCACCAAATTATCCGCCCTGCAAAATGAGTTAAATGAAGTAAGCGTCAAACTGCAAAATTTAAATCAAGAGAATCTCGATGAGATCATTAAGCTTATGGAAATGAATCCAGATCAGGTGGCTGATTTTCTCTCCTCACCCATCAACGTCAAAGAAATCGATATTTACAATATGGGGATCTTCGGAGTAGGTTTAACTCCGTTTTATACTGTTTTGGCAATTTGGGTAGGAGGATTGTTGCTATCCTCACTGCTCAGCGTGGAACACACTGCTTTAGCGGATGTCAGAAACCAAAAGCTGACCATAATGCAGGCGCATTATGGCAAAATGTTGCTGTTTCTGGTGATTTCTATCATTCAAGCTATCATTGTAACCTTAGGTGATAAATATATCTTAGGTGTTAACCCTGCTAATATGCTTTTGATGATGGGATTTGCCATACTTTCGGGTATCTGCTTTACAACCATCATATTTACCTTTGTGTCGATCTTTGGCAACGTTGGCAAGGCTATTGTCGTGGTGATCATGGTTTTTCAAATCGCAGGTTCGGGTGGAATTTATCCTATTCAGACAAACCCCAGAATCTTTGGTATATTAGAGCCCCTGTGGCCATTTACCTACGCTATTGGGGGATTCCGTGAAGCTATAGCGGGCCCGAATTGGAGTAATGTTCTAAGATATTCAGGGGCTCTGCTGCTTTTCATCTGCGTATTTCTGTTCTTGGCTGTCCTAAAGAAGCCTTTCCATAAAGTGACGGCGTATATGGAACATAAATTCAAAGAATCTGGTTTATAGCCTCAATCATAGGAACAAGGAACAGCACATCTATAAATAGCAGATCACAAATTGTGCAAGGTGAGTTAGAATTGTCTCCAACATGATTCTCCTTTAACTAGTTACTCTTTGAGTTAGCACTCGTGTTGGTAATTGCCAAAATGGAATAAGCGCAGACCATAGTCTGTGATAGGTTGAAATACCGAACTAAACTTCCATAGCAGACGGCCACAGATCGTTCCGATCACCATTCCCGCAAGGACATCGGTCGGCCAGTGCACTCCAACATACAGGCGAGCAACACCATTTAGTATAGCAAGAATAGTGAAGCTGGTAGTAATCCATTTTGGAGCTTTCCCCCAGGAGGCAGCTGCAAATCCAAAACTTCCGGTCGTGTGATCACTTGGGAATGAGGCATCCGGACTATGAGGAATAAGCTGTATAAATGTACCCTTCTTTAGCACCATAAATGGACGAGGCCTGAAGTAAATGTGTGAAACGATGACATTTATAATTAACCCTAAAACACCCGCTAAACCCATGATGAGTAGAGCGTGCCGTTGTTTAGCTTCAGGCTTTGGCAGGGTAAACCAAGCGAGAATAAAAAGTGCGATATAAAGTTCAAGGGAATATTGGGCCAAAAAAGCGAATGTTTTGTCTAGAAATGGATGATGACCGGCAAATTGGTTGAACAAGTGGTATCCTTGAATGTCAAATGACAAAATTGTTATCCTCCTTCATATTCGTGTAGCGTAATAATCATGATCTAAGTAATTATAAAATACAAATCTTAAATTTATCTTAAAATCTCGTGCTAAGTCAGAATTAATACACCAACTTAACCGTGCTATCAAATTTAGAGGCAAAGCGGGAATAAGATAAAATACACAAAAACCACTCTCTTATACTCCTGTCTCCTTGTGTGTCTACTAATTTGTGCTTGACAAGTATAACGGTATATGACTAGACTAATATAAATGATAGAGGTGCATTGTGCAATCAGTACCCGAAGTTGTTAAGGTTTACGTAAGACCGTAGCTTCGGTGAAAGGTGTAGATGCCGAAGTTGGTTCCAATTACGTGGGGACTGGGCTGGTTGAACAAATAAGATTTGTTCAACTGTCGCATTTGCGGAGAGCTATCTATATTACAGTATGATTGGAAAATCATATGAGTAATTTAGTAGCTGATTCCGTATCAGCTATTTTTTTATATTAAAGGAGACGAAGAATTAACATGAAAAAAAACACTGTTTTCAAAGGTATCGCGACTGCTGTCATCACTCCTCTGGACGAAACAGGAATTAATTATGAGCAGTTGGGCAAATTGATCGATTGGCAAATTGGAGAAGGGATTGATGCTCTGGTAATTTGTGGTACAACAGGTGAAGCGTCGACCCTTACTGATGCCGAGCACAAAGCAGCAATTAGATTTGCAGTTCAGCACGCAGACGGCAGAGTGCCGGTCATCGCAGGCACAGGTAGCAATGACGTCGAATACGCGCATGACCTCACTCGTTGTGCCTGCGAAGCAGGTGCAGATGCTATGCTCGTAGTTACCCCATATTATAACAAGGCTACGCAAAAAGGCCTGATTAAAATGTTTACACAAATTGCCGACAAGAGTACTAAGCCTATCATTCTCTATAATGTGCCTTCAAGGACAGGTATAAATATTGAGCCTGCAACCTACGAGGTATTAGCTGAACACGAAAATATAGTAGGGATTAAAGAAGCAAATGGCAACATTTCCAAAATTGTTGAAACAATGGCGCGTGTGCGAGGTAAGCTTGATTTGTATTCAGGCAATGACGATCAGATAGTTCCACTTATGGCACTTGGCGGGTTTGGCGGCATTTCTGTGCTTTCCAACATTATGCCGGCACAGACACGTGAGATTTGCACCCGTTTCTTTAATGGTGACATAGCCGGCAGTGCAGAGCAGCAATTTAAACTTTATTCCCTTATAGACGCACTGTTTTGTGAAGTAAACCCTATTCCGGTCAAAGCTGCTATGGCAGCTATGGGTTTCTGTAAAGATTATCTCAGATTGCCTCTCACTACTATGGAGGATACAAACCGAGAAAAGTTGGTCTCTCTAATGAGAGCACATGGATTAAACGTTTGAAGGTTATTAGGGACGATACCAGCAAATCAATGAAAGAGACGTGTCTTTGCAATACCTTCCACTTGGTTAGCGAATAATGATGCTTTTTCAACCCATGCCGTGGTTGTAGTCCTGTTTCTTTATGACGAAGCAAGGAGAGCGTTAAGCCCTCCTTGCTTCGTTTATTCCAATAAGATTTATTTAGAAAATAACTTCTGATAGTGACCTCAGGTTCGTTTCTCTGATTGTTAATATTGGTCTAATACTAATACCATCCGTAGGGATATGGGGCATAGGCGTAAGGGTACGAGGATGGGTAATAGCGAGGTCTCGCAATAGTAGCCCCTAAACCTAAACCCAGAGCAAAGGGTAAAAATCCAAAACCAAACATGAGATCAACTCCTTTCATACGTCATACTCCATAATATGGAAAATACATGTATCTAGTGAATGAAGAAATTGTAGATCTCTACCCCCAGCTCGATTGTGAAAGTTCCCAAGTCACTGTAAATTTATCCAATTAACCACCTAATAACAATGCACCCCCTTGTTTCGCGAGGGGGTGCATTGCAACAATTTGTCATTAGGCAGGTTCTAATTATTGACAAAAAGCATTCTGTCGTTATCCAGTGTGTTTTTGCTCTGCTGGGAAAACAACTCCATCAGGCGGGGAACAGTCATATCTGCCCGCTCTTGTCCTGAAATATCCAGAATTATTTTTCCGCGGTCCAGCATAATGGTTCGCGATCCAGTTTTAAGCGCGGACTGGATATTGTGTGTGATCATCATTGTTGTGATACTTTCCTGACTGACTATGTTTTTGGTGATCAGCATAATCTTTTCGGCAGATGCAGGATCTAAGGCTGCAGTATGTTCATCAAGCAATAAAAGCCGTGGAGTACTAATGGTAGCCATGAGCAGGGACAACGCCTGCCTCTGACCACCGGAAAGAAGACCAACTTTGGTTTTCATGCGGTTTTCGAGTCCCATGTTAAGCTGCGCGATTTTCTCGCGGAAAATTTGCACGTCTTTGCGATGCACACCGATGCGCAAGCCGTTTTTGCTTTTTCTGTTATAGGCAAGAGCGAGATTCTCCTCAATCGTCATGTCCGGGGCCGTACCTTTCACTGGATCTTGAAACAATCGGCCAATCATGGATGCCCGTCTATGTTCAGCCATGTAGGTAATGTTATCTCCCTGCAGCAGAATCTTGCCCCTATCCAGCCAGAAAGTGCCTCCAATAGCGTTAAACAGCGTGGACTTGCCTGCACCGTTGGAACCAATGATGGTGACAAATTCGCCTTTGGTAAGGGAGAGGCTTACATTCTTTAGCGCTACATGTTCATTAGGTGTGCCTGCTAAAAAGGCTTTGCTAGCGTTTATGATTTTAAGTATCTCGCTGCACCTTCTTTCTCATGCTACTCAACTGAATGCGCTTTTGAATTACGGGTATGGACAAAGCAATGACCACAATCACTGCAGAGACAACTCTGAGCATATAGGCGGGGAAAATGCTTGATTTAAGCGCTGCTGCAATAATAAAACGGTAAAGAAGAGAGCCGAATATAGCGGAGGTCAGGCCCATTGTCAAGGAACGGCGGCCAAAAATAGCTTCACCGATGATAGCGGAAGCCAGACCTACCACCATGATGCCGATACCTGAACTGATGTCGGCATAGCCTTGATATTGGGCGATCACCGCGCCGGACAAGCCGATACAGGCGTTCGATATAGCCAGAGCTAGGACTTTCATGGCGTTTACATCGATAGAGGAAGCCTTGACCATATCCTCATTATTGCCGGTAGCGCGAATGCACAGGCCCAGATGAGTCTTGAAAAACCAGATCAGAATAACTGCGCAAAAAAAGCAGTAGATAAGCGGTATCAGGGTTTTCATCAGTTCCTTGTTTACCGATAGCCAGGCCATTTGATTAAAAATACTGTCACTGCCGATCAACGACAGGTTATTGCGGCTGCCAAGAATATAAAGATTAATACTGTATAAGCTGCTCATAGTCAGGATACCTGCCAGTATGGGATGAATCTCCAGTTTGGTTTGCAGCAGACCCGTAACTGTTCCTGCCGCAGCACCGGCCACGATGGCTAGCAGGATGCCGAGAAATGGGTAACCGGCTACTGTCATAACGGCCGATACTGATAGTCCCAGCGTAAAACTCCCGTCAGCAGTCAGATCGGGAATATTGAGTATCCGGAATGAAATATAGATTCCCAGCGCCAGCATACCGTAAATCAATCCGAGCTGAGCAGAGCCTATCATTAGAGTCATAAATCCTGCCTCCTGCGAGAATAACGATCGTTATTATTGGATAATTTTTGCGCTTTTCAGCACGTCCTGCGGAACTGTCACCTTGATAGCATCCGCGGTGGTTTTATTGATGACGGTGGTAAAATCAGACACTGTAATAGATGGAATCTTCGCCATGGGAGTACCCTTTAAGAACTTATCTGCCATATCTGCCGTCATACCGCCGATCGTGGTGTCATCAATACTGATTGTAGCAAACGCACCGGATTGTACCATAACTGCAGAGCTTCCGTACACCGGAATTTTGGCATTTTTGGCGATTTCAGCAACCTGTGGCATCGCACTTTGCACCATGCTGTCGTTGGGGATAAAAAATGCATCCACTTGGCCCACCAGAGACTGGGTAGCCTGCTGCACTTCTGAAGAGGAGGTCACTACGGCTTCCTTATACTTTAACCCGTTTCCATCCATAAACGCTTTGGCATTTTTAATAGTCGTGACGGAATTTATCTCGCTTGTATTGTAAATCAGACCATAGGTTTTGCGGTTGGGTGTCAGCTTATCAGACAGTTTGAACATCTCACTGACGGGGATGGCGTTTGAGGTACCGGTCGCATTTTTATCTGGTACATTTATATTGGTGATGATACCTGCTCCAACGGGGTTGGAAACTGAGATATAAAATACCGGGATGCCGCTATTCATATTAACGATAGCTTGTGACGCCGGAGTTCCTATCGTCACGATGAAGTCCTTTTTTTCATCCACCATGGTCTGACAGATGGAATTAAGTGTAGCTGTGTCGCCATTGGCGTTTTTGTAGTCAAAAACCATTTTATCTTCCGAATAACCAAGTGTGCGCATTTTGTTGATAAAGCCCTCGCGCATGTCGGTAAAGGCGCCGTTGTCGGCAAGCTGGATGACACCTACTTGAGTCACGTGGGTTGAAGTATTGCCATCGGAGGTTGTTTTTCCCGTGCTGCAACCGGCAGTAACCAGAAGCATCATAAAGACTAGTAAACTTGCAAATAATTTTTTCATTTTAACCTTCCCCTCATAAAATTTTGTTGGCTGTTGAGATGACACGCAGAGTCACCAAAAACAAATAAAAAGGCCTGTCCTGATACGGATATCCGTAATCAAGGACAGACCATACGTCTGCGGTGCCACCTTGCTTGGTAATATAATACTACCCAACTTTAAAGAGTGCCAACATACTCTTAGCCTGATAACGCTGGCTTTGCGTCGCGACATACTAAAAAGCCTAAGCTTTCGTTCCCTGCGCCCTCTGTAGTCCATTTGCCGTACCGCTTTCTGCCGGATTTCCAGCCTCTCCGACTCTCTGAAAGTGCGCTTACGGTTTGATCTCTACATTATCGGTTTTCAATTTCACGGTACCATGCCCTCAATGAATTGTCAAGATCTTTAGTGAGGGCGTACATAGCAATTTTATCTCGTTAGCGAATTTTAAGATGAACGTAATAACGATTAGAGGATTTTTATGGAAAAACGTCGAAATCAGAAAACCATAGTTTGGCTATTCAAATAATTACGAAAGAAGAGATTAGCTGTGAATAGTTCTAAGTTTCTAAACGAAGCATATCCAAGTCTTCGACAAACTTTGGGGAACTCAAAGTTTCTTGATATAATTCCTGGCGGATTTTCTATCGCCACTGATGTATCGTGTGAGACCATCGTACATAATCCAATAACGGCAAAGTTTTTGCGCATTGAACCTTGGGAACAATTTTCTTATTCTTCACAAAAGCAGCCCACTGCGAAAATATACCATAAGGGTAAGCCAATCGCGGCAGAAGATCAACCGATTCAACGGGCAGCATGGTACGGTGAAGAAATTACCAGATGTGAGTTGGAATTTATATGGGAAGATGGTGTCTCTAAGATCGCGCAGTGGAGTGCTAGTCCTTTACGAGACGACACCGGTAATATCTGTGGTGCAATTGCAACCATGGAGGATATAACCGAAATAATATATATGGCAAGAGAACTAGACATGCATAAGTCACAATTGGAGGAACTAGTTGAGAAAACCACAGAAGCTTGGAAGTTGCAATTCGAGAAACTTCAAAAGGCAGAGAGAGAGGCTTGGCAAAGTGAAACAGAAATTAAACTAATTAAGCGTGCCCTTAAATCAGCTGAAGACCGCTTTGCGAAGGCGTTTTACCTTAGCCCACAGCAGAAAAGCATTATTAGATTATCTGATCGCCGTTACATAGATGTCAATGAAAGTTTTACCAAAGCACGAAATCAAGCTCGACATGAAGTCATTGGTAAAACACCGTGCGAATTAGGATCACCAACTGAAGAAGCAGAAAAGGTATTTTATTGTTTGGAGAAACAAGGTTCAATAGATAATTTGGAGATTTCAATTCCAAAACATAACGGAACTTTTGGTAAAGCTCTTCTTTCAGCAGAGGTCGTCGAAATTGATGGCGAGTTATGTGGTTTATTCGATTATACCGAGATCACCGAGCTAAAAAAGATGCAAGCAGAGATGGCGAGACTTGACCGTCTGAATTTGGTTGGGCAAATGGCAGCAGGAATCGCACACGAAATTAGAAATCCGATGACTACGGTTCGAGGTTACCTCCAGTTTCTCGGGGCAAAACAGGAATATATAACTCAGAGGTCTACGTTTGACCTTATGATCAGTGAACTGGACAGGGCAAATTCCATTATCACAGAATTCCTGTCACTTACTAGAAACCAACCAACCAGACTGAAATGTCAAAACCTTAACGACATTCTAAATAATTTATATCCAATGATAGAAGCGGATGCCTTCAATCAAAATAAGCTCATAAAGTTCATTCCTCAAGAAATCCCTGATATTCAATTGAGCACCAAAGAAATACATCAATTAGTTCTCAATTTATGTCATAACGGTTTAGAGGCAATGAGAGAACAGTCCCGTCTAACTATTCGAACATTTACAGACAGCGAAGGTGTAGTCCTAAGTGTACAGGATGAGGGGGCCGGTATTGGGAAAGAGGCTGTAGGGAAGCTTGGAACACCTTTCTATACCACTAAAGAAGGTGGAACTGGGTTGGGGCTAGCAATGTGCTATAATATTGCAGAAAGTCACAATGCATCAATCGATGTTGACACAGGACCACAAGGTACAACATTTTTCGTTCGGTTTAATCCGGTTAAGCAAGAGACTTTAGAAAACGTCATTGTGGTGAATAAAACCATATAACGATGCTTATGACATATTGGGAGGACTAAACATCATAAAAAGTGAGTGGCAAGAGATGAAGTATTGTCAACTACGGAGTGGACAGGTTCTTTATATTCGTAAGGCATATGAAGAAGATGCCTCAATTATTTTAGACTATATAAATAAGGTCGGAACAGAGACAGATAATCTAACGTTCGGTGAAGGAGAATTTGGTGTTTCCGAAGACGAAGAGGCGGTACTTATTAGTACTATTACTAAATCAGATAATCAGCTTATGCTTTGCGCATTCATAAATGGTAAACTGGTAGGGCAATTGGTATTTAGAGGAGGCTTAAGACCACGCATAAGGCATACAGGAGAGTTCGGGATCACGGTTTTACAGGAGCATTGGGGTAAAGGAGTAGGTAATGAATTAATAACTTGCCTGATTACCTGGGCGAGAGAGTCGCACATAATTAAGAAGATCAATTTAAGGGTCCGCAGCGACCATCATCATGCGATTAATCTATATAGAAAATCAGGTTTTAACACAGAAGGAACAAGTAGTCGGGAGTTCTTAATTAGCGGTCAGTATTTGGATTCCATCCATATGGGGCTAGAGATTGATTAAGTTAAGATATTATATGAAGTAATTAATCTGTGCTTTAGTGCCCGAGGTAATGAAATACTAAAAAGAGGTTTGATAGATGGAGATAAAATTAAAGATTCTTACAATAGACAGTTTGTCTCAACTCCAAATATTGATGGAAAAATCTAATGATTATCTAACATTTGAAGATGAGGCACCAGTAAAACCGAGCGCAGCTCAAGATTTATTTAAGGCAAGGCCAGATGGAATTGAGGATCAGGACAAAGTTGTACTGGGCGTATACAATGTACAAGAGCAAATGGTAGGCGTATTTGATTTAATCAAAGGTTATCCCAATCCAAAAACGTTGACTTTAGGTCTAATGCTACTTGAGCCTAACAGCCGTGGTAAAGGAATCGGAAATAAGGCATATAATGTTTTGGAAGAATGGGTTGTTAATCAGCAATTTTATAAGATCCGTTTAGGAGTTTTATTTGGCAATGAAAAAGGGCTTGGATTTTGGATAAGGATGGGCTTTATAGAGACTGGAGAAGTTAAACAACGTTTAACCAAAAAAGTTTTAGTACTTGAGAAACGCATCAGTACCTTATAAGTCAGAATGACGGGTTCCACTTCATTCGCGCCTTATTGATTCACGACAGTATGGATTTTAAGAAACACTCTGCAGTTATTGCAAATTTTCGAAAGAACTATATTAATATCGGATCGTCGTTTCGTTTTTTTAATTTTGGGAGATCTATTAATCAACAGGGATATATCCAAAATATGTAGAATGTATAATGAGAGCGTATCTTGGACAAGACACGTAGCTCCTTGCAGGAGTAAAGTATGGTAAAAATAATGGCGTGAGTATATAGAAGGGGGGAAGAACTCTTGAGGAAGCTAAAAAATAGGCTAAGCCTTTTATTTTTTCTTGTTTTTGCAGTGGTGTTATTATCTTCTGGTTTGTTGAATTCTGTCGAAACTCCTAAACTACAGAAGAGTGTAGTACTTAGTTCAATTTCTGAGGAAGAATTTAATATGATTGGTCATGTAAACAAGTCAGCCGAAGCGAGGCGTGAGGACTTTAAAAAGCTAACGATAAAAGTTGGCATTTTGAATTCTAAAAGTATGAAAAGTAGAGAGATTTCTATTTCGGATGTACTATATAGTATTGATCATTACGACAGAGTTAGATCCAGCATAAGCGGTGATTACAAACAAAACAATGTTGGAAAAGAGGATTTCGCAAGGTCTTCAAAATATGTTGTATTTGATGCGCGTGGATTAAATACAAAAGACTATAGCAAAATGTTCAATGACTTAAACATTACTGTTAGTTGGACATTGGGCAATGGAGAAGCTATTAGAAATGTTTTCCCTATTTATACATTGCTAGAGTTCAAGAACTAGAGATCAAAATATTTGTTTTGGTTTCTTTATGGTTAGAGATTTAGTCTACGGATGGTAAAACCAATGGAGGCCCGGTTAAAGTCGTAAAATTTAGCGTGCAATTCTGCCTGGGGTGACACGATATCCCTATTAGACATAGGCGTTCAAAACTATAGGAGTGATCCAAAATCCTCAATGTTTATTTCTCTTTTGAAAGATTCTATCGGCAAGTTAATTCTATTGATTCCTGATATCATTGTGTTTATAGTCTGAGAAATTTCTGCTATAAAGTTGTGTAGTCTTGAGTTAGTGATATCCTGGTCATCTATCAGTTTAGTATTTAAGAAATTGTTTAACTGATATTCCTTACTTGAAAAGTATAAATCAAATTTTTCTTCTATCATGGCGGGACCAAAGATAGCTGCTTGGCGACATATAAATAATCGGCACAGAGGAGGCAGGGCATCCTTTGGTAAGACACAACCAATGTCACTTACAAAAGGACATTGGTTTAAGTCTGACTTCATTTCTAGCATAATTCCGTTATATCCTTTAATTAGCTGACCGTTTTTCAATATTAACCCATAATGATCAGGGTAATAGAGAAATAAAAAAACTAAGTCGAAAAGACAAAATTCTGGCTCATAAGTACAGCAGCCAATTTTTTTCTGCTTATTATTTCGGTAACATACTGAACATAGATTAGTACAGATACTAGGACGCAAGGGGTCATTATTAATTGTAAACTCCGCTAACACTTGCAAACTCCTCCTTTTACTGCCTAAAATTCTTTGCGTGCAATTAATTAGTGATTTAATTTTGAAAGTAGTTGAAGTGAATTTCGGCGAATAAATTATAATCCAGTTATTAATTTTAATAAAGAGATTATTTTTTTATGCAAGTATAGGCGTGGTTAAGATATTCGGAAATTAAGTGATTTGAAACAGAAACATATGTTATTATTACGATAAAAAGTGCTGTAAATCCTGAAATGATACCTAGCATTTAACCAAGGCCCTGGACAGTAATTATGAAGGAATAATTATAAAGGGCGGTTGTGATGGAATATCAAGCAACAAAATAGGTGCTAAGAAGATACGGATGGGTGCCTATGAAATAGGCAAAACCTATGGTATAGAAAAGGTTTTAATGTACCCAGCAGAAGCACTGAAACGAAAAAGAAGTTGATTGAAAGAGTCATTTTTTTGTACATACTTACCTCGGCATTGACGGAAGAGATATAAACTGCTGCATGATTGGAGTTCCCTCAGAAAATTGGGGTGGAGGGGTTTCGCCCAAATATATTAATGAGTTGTCAGAGTAAATTGGTTAATCAAAAAGGTTGATAGAGTTATTCTCTTGCTAGGTTGTCGCTTTAGATGGTCTAGCTTCTTTGTTTTATCTTGGACTATTTTACTAGTCTTGGGAGGATATGAAAGGAAGATGTAGAAAGTAGTAATAATTAAAATGATTTGCGCAAAAACACATCTATCCAAAGATCGATGAATATTTTTGCGCATTATATAGGGATCACTGTTAACTTATTTAGTAGAAGGTTGGAAATAACAGCTTAAATATGGAATTTGAACACTACTATATTGGAGAGGGATGTTTCTTATGGAAAAATCAAAAATGTCACTTGCAGAGAGATTTGGGAAGGTCATTATTTCTCCGAGTAAGGCTTTTGCTGACATTGCCCAGGAGCCCCGGATTTTATGGCCAGGTCTAATTATTATCGTCCTTAACTTAGCGTTGACGCTCTTAATCATGTCCGAGACTAAAGTATTCACCGAGCAGACGATGGTTACCAGCGGGGCGAATCAAGCTCAGATTGATCTGGCGATGAAATTTGTACTGCCGGGAGCGATTGGTGGGACAATACTCGTTTTGCCTTTGAGCTGGTTGGTTATGGCCGCTCTTCTTGCTCTCTTTAACCAGTTCAGTGTTGGTGAGGCTCGTTTTAAACAATTATATGCTGTAGCTGTCTTTGCCGGGATACCTGCGGTCATAAAAACTGTGATCTCTACCGTGCTGATCAAAACCATGGGATTTAAAGCTGCTTTACAGGTCAGCACCAGCCTGGCGATAGTTTTGGGGAACGCAGATTCTACCAGTCTTCTATATCGTCTGATGGACAAGATAGAACTGTTCAATATCTGGGGATTGATTCTGCTAATTATGGGTGGATCTATCGCCATGCAAAAGAAAGCTCGGGGGCTGGCTTTATTTCTGGGAGTGATTTGGTTAATTTATGTGGTTGTCATGGCCTTGCTGGTAAAAACTCCGGTCGTATAAAATAAGAGTCGGCATCTTTGATTAGAGTTTAAGTGAAAAGATTTATTGTCAGAGTTGAAGACGATTTAGCTCATTGTCAGAGATTAAGAGGAGTGAAAGTATTGACAGAGCAGGTAGCCTCTGAGCAGTTAGCATCTAATTTGATCCCCAGCCGAGGGCCCAGACAGTCTGCTTCATTTAAGAAAATATTATTGGTTGCCGGGGCGATTTTGCTAGTGTCCGTTCTAGTTGGTTTAAATATCTACCGAATTAATAATAAAGATGTAGAGCAGGTGTCGGTATCAAGGGTGAATGAGAAGCATCTGGTAGAAAAGGTGCCGGCATCAGGTAATGTTGTGACAAATGATCGCGAGACTGTTTTCAGTGAAGTCTCTGGGACAGTCAAAAACATTCGCGTGCAGATGGGAGAAAAAGTGACTGACGGTCAGGTCTTAATGGATCTGTATATTCCCAATGCAGATCAAAGGTTGGCAGAAGCTAAGTCACAGCTGGCTTCTGCGGAATCGGAGTTATATCAAGCGCGTTCTGGTGGACTAACTGCGGAAGAGGTTTCTGCCCAGGCGGCGTTTGCTCAAGCTGAAAGTACTTATAAACAAGATAAGGATGACTTGGAGCGCGAGCAGGCGTTGTTTAAGGATGGAGCAGTGGCTCAGACTGAACTGGAAAAAGCTCAGGTTGATTTCGATAGTAGCGAGGCGGCTTATAACAAGGCTCAGGCTGATTTGCAGCGGGTTCAGGATGGAGCGCCGGTTTACCTGCAATCGTTGCAGGCGTCTGTCGACTCGGCTAGGCTGCAGTTGGAATTAGTGAAAAAGCAAACGGCCCAGCAGGGCTTGTTATCTCCTCGCGGTGGACAAGTTTTATCCATTTCAGTTAATCAAGGTGATCAAATCAGCGTGAATACACCGCTATTGACAATCGGGAATCTCGCATCTCTTAGCATTCGTACAGATGTGCCTGAAAGTGAAGCCGGGAAGATTAAGGTAGGACAAGCGGCGGAGATCAGCGGCAACGCTTTTCAGGGGGATAAGTACCAAGGAAAGGTTACTCAGGTAGGTCTGGAGGTAGTGACAAAGACAAAGAAAAACCAGGATGTGGATACCTTTTTGCCTGTTATTGTGAGTGTAGAAGGCGCTACTCGACTGCTTCCCGGTTATAATGTCGACTTGGAAATTACGACTGCAGACAGCCAGGCCTTGGTGGTGCCCATTGAAGCGCTGGTAGTTAGGGATGATGAAGAGGACAGTGTCTTTATCATTAAAGATGGAGTGGCCAGGCTTACCAAAGTAAAGACTGGGATCAGCGATGGCATCACAATGGAGATCAAAGAAGGGGTGGCCAAGGATGACCAAGTTGTGACCAACCCTGGTAAACTCCAGGATGGAGGCAAGGTCCGCATAAAATGATAGTAATAAAAGACTTATACAAAACCTATAACACGGGTACCGTCAAGGTAGAAGCTCTAAAAAACGTTAATATCACCGTCAATGATGGGGATTTTCTGGCGGTGATGGGACCATCTGGATCGGGAAAGTCGACAATGATGAATATCCTTGGACTGTTGGATTATCCTTCAGAAGGAAGTTATCTGCTGGATGGGGTGGATACTCGGAGCTTGGATGAACGCCAGCTAGCGATCTTGCGCAATGGCAAGCTCGGTTTTGTTTTCCAGAGTTTTAATCTTCTGCCTCGGCTCAACACTCAGCGAAATGTTGAGCTGCCGCTCTTTTATGCCGGGGTGGGCAGTAAACAACGACAAGCTTTGGCAACTGCGGCTCTGGAACGGGTCGGGTTGATTAGCCATGCCGGTCACCGTCCCAACGAGCTGTCTGGAGGTCAGAAACAGCGGGTGGCTATTGCTCGGGCGATGATCAACAACCCTAGCCTACTGCTGGCAGATGAGCCGACCGGCAATCTGGACAGTGCTTCCAGCTATGAAATCATGTCTTTATTTCAAGAGCTGCATCGTCAGGGCAGCACCATCATTTTGGTAACGCACGAGCCGGAAATTGCCCGTCATGCTCAACAAATTGTCCATTTTAGGGATGGGCGCATAGTAAATAGTGAAAAAGTGGATCAGCCGTTAGACGCACGGCGTTTGTTGGAGGAGTGGTTGGAGCAAGGAGGCCTAGCATGAAGTTTACCGAAATGATCGCGGGAGCTTTGGAAGGAATCTGGGTGAATAAGCTGCGTTCCGTTCTGACAATGTTGGGTATGATCATTGGGGTGATGGCGGTCATTGTCATCGTCACCCTAGGGCAAAGCCTGAATAAACAAGTAGCCCAGGCAGTAGAAGGAATGGGGGCTAACAGTTTTACCTTGGTACCGGAAGCTAATGACAACGGGCAAAAAGGCAAGTTGACTTTGGAAGACTGTAAACTTCTCAAAAGTTCCATGGACAGCGTTGATTTTGTGGTTCCTGTCAAGTATTTGAACTATCTGGCAGCAATAGAGACGATTCGCAAGAAAGAGACTACTCTACTCATTGGGACCAGTTCCGATTATCTGAAAGTGGACCAAACAGGGCTCAGTCAAGGGAGGTTTTTTAGCGAGGCGGAAAACCAGATGGCCCGCAGGGTAGTGGTAATCAACCAAACGGTGGCGGATGATCTGTTTGGTCCCGGTAATGAAGCAGTTGGAAGAACCTTGCGTATCAACAGCCTTGCTTTTCAGGTCTGCGGGGTGACTAAACCTGTGGCGTCTTTATTGGGTGCACAGAGGTCTAACACCTTTATCCCAATCAAAACACTACTGGACATAAGTGATGATCAGGAAATTCAACAAGCTATAGTGCGTGTAAAGAAAGGCGATCAATTAAAAGCTGCTACTGTTCAGAGCGTTAGTATTCTAGAGATGCGGCATGCGGTGAAGAAAGGATATCAGGCTCAGACCAATGAACAGATGATGGAGCAGTTCAGTTCAATCCTTACCATTATCACGTCGGTTTTCGGTGCTTTGGCAGGGATTGCTTTGCTGGTTGGTGGTATCGGTATCATGAATATTATGCTTGTTTCTGTGACTGAACGTACCCGAGAAATCGGACTGCGGATGGCTATTGGAGCGCAGCGCAGCGACATTCTAATTCAGTTCTTGGTGGAATCCGCTACCATTGCCGCACTGGGAGGGGGGATAGGCAGTTTGTTGGGTATCGGGATAGGAGCAGTTATTTCCTGGATATTAAAAATGCCCATCGTTATATCATTCGGAACGATTCTGTTTGCCTTTTGTTTTTCTTCGGGTATTGGTATTATATTTGGTCTTTACCCGGCTAACCGTGCCGCTAAACTCGATCCCATCGATGCTTTACGCTACGAATAATAATATCAATTGCTTGAATAATACATCCTGATGATGATCCAAGCATGAGCCCCTCGACCTTTTGGATATTTTTGGTCATCAAAGGAGCTTGGAGGTTTTTTCCTTAAAACAACAATGGGAGTCTAAATCAGTGCAACACTAATAAAGACCCCCATACTGTTTTTTTAGAAAGCTGTATTGGATAACTTCTAGCTTATTTGAATCGGGAAATTGCCTTCTCGATTGAATCTTTCAGCTCATTCCACGATTTTTCGGTTCCCTCTTTTACATCTTCCCAGCTGTGTTCACTGTTTTCTTTGAGTTGTTCGTATTTAACCATGAACTCATCTCTTTTTCTTTCCAGGTTATCCATTTGATTAAGGTACTCTAATTTCAAATCTGCCTTGGCTAAAGAAATCTCAGCTTTCATCTGACTCAATTTTGCATTATATTGTTTTAGGTTAGCCTCAATCTTGTCCATATAGACTTTGCGTTTTTCCACTTTAATTCCTCCCTTTCTATTATCCTAATCAAGGGTCATTACGCAATATCCCACTACCAAATCTTACAATATGTTTTACCTACTCAAAAGGATACCATTTCTAGCATACTTCAACAAGACATTTCCTTTGTTGATCCTAATAATTACTGATATAAACAGACATTTAGAATATCTTCTAAATGTCTATTGTCTTTTTGCCTCAGATGTACTAAAATTTCATTTAGAAGATCATCTAAATGAAAGGAGGGGGAGCATGGGGTTTCATGAATCACTCAAAGCAATGTCAGACAAAACTCGAAGAGAAATCCTTAATCTGCTCAAAAATGGTGATATGACTGCGGGAGATATTGCTGCCAGCTTTTCGATGACTCAAGCGACGGTATCCCACCACCTTTCCGTTTTAAAAGATGGTGGACTTGTATCGGATCGACGAGAGGGTAAATACATTTTCTATGAGCTGAATACATCAGTAATTGAGGAAATTATGGCCTGGTTAATTGATTTGAGAGGGGTTGATCAAAATGAAAAATGAAAAGCTGCTGTTGAGATTAATGTGGTCAATTGCCATGCTTCCGGTGATTGTTACGGTTTTTGTGTTTGATAGGCTACCAGAGCAAATACCGATGCACTGGAATATATATGGTCAGGTTAATGCTTGGCACCCCAAATTTCCATGGGTTTTTATGATCCCGGTAATCGGAATTTTAATCACTATCATGGCAACTGTTTTACCCAGAATTGATCCCAAAAAAGAAAATTATGAACGATTTAAACCACAATACTTTATCATAAGACTAATTCTAGTCTTGTTTTTTGCTATCATGCATATGGTGATTATCTCAATAAGTCTGGGAGCTACTTTTATTAAAGTGGATACCATCATTAAATTAATGATAGGTATACTCTTTATAGTTCTTGGAAATTTGATGCCGAAATTTAAACAGAACTATTTTGTAGGTATTAAAACCCCTTGGACTCTTGCCAATGAGGTTGTATGGGCAAAGTCTCACCGCCATGGTGGAATTGTATGGTTTATTACGGGGTTTGTTCTGAGTGTTCTGGCATTTCTGCCGGGCAAAGGAAGTGCTATTGCCTATTTTGTTTTAATACTCCTTGCTTCAATCGAGCCTATTTTATATTCTTGGATTCAGTTTAGGAAACAAAAATTGGGATGAAATTCCTCAACTTAACTACAACCGCGGCTGGAAGCGTGACGCTGAAAAGACAACGTTTTTATATGTCGATTTGGAGGTATTTAGCAACTTATGAAGAACTCTTAAGAAATTGACTGAATATTAATTTTAAAGGAGTGACAACTTAATGGTTAAAATAACAGAACTTGCAGCCCAAAAAGTTAAAGAAATACAAAAAGTTAAGAATAAAGAAAACGCATTTCTTCGGATTTATCTTGTGAGTGAAGGCTGTGGTATTCCGAATTTCGGCTTGACTCTTGAGGAGTCAAAAACTGAGGACGATATTGTTGATGAAGAATACGGCATTTCTATACTCACGGATATAGAACTGGCTGCTACTTTAGAGGGCACCATTGTTGACTATATCGAATGTAAGACTGGCGGAGGTTTTGAAATACGCAAGCCAAAGGTGGACCATGCCGAAGGTTGTGGCGGAACTTGCGGAAGTTGCAGTGGTAGTTGCTAATATGCTAGGAGAGAACAAGTCAATCTTGAAATGTCAGATCGTTTCTTTTGAACGGTTTGACATTTTTTGCTTTTTATTGGAATACTTCTGTAATATTGAGAGGAATTGTTGTGTAGATGTAGAATTTTAGTTTAATAAGTTTTCAAATAAAAGAGCATCCCCACTTTTAGCGAAGATGTGAACTAGACGGCCTTAATGGGTGGTCGTTTTTACGATTATTGATTAATATAAAGTGCAAATTTAGAAGGGGGTAAAATGATGCCATTTGGCTACATGGGAAAAATACTCTGGGTAGACCTGACGACAGGAAACCTACAGGAAGAGGAAATACAAGATAACCTTTACAAGAAGTTTTTGACAGGTTATGGTTTGGGCGTAAAGATAATTTTTGACAAACTCCAGCCTGGGGTAGATCCTTTGAGTCAGGAAAATATTTTCGGTATGATGAGCGGCCTCTTAACAGGCTCTGGTGCATTTTTCTCAGGGCGCTGGATGATTATGGGGAAAAGTCCGTTAACAAATACTTGGGGCGACGCTAATTGTGGAGGATATTTTGCTCCTGCAATTAAGTCCGCTGGATATGACGGTATATTTTTCATGGGTAAAAGTGAAAAACCTGTTTACTTACTGATCGATGGTGATAAGAAATCGCTCATAGATGCCACTGATTTATGGGGAAAGGATTCCAATGATACGATTGATTGCTTGACGAACAGGTATGGCGCTCACTTTAAAACAGCTTGCATCGGACCGGGCGGTGAAAAAATGTCAAGGATTTCCGGGGTCGTAACTGATAAAGGAAGGCTGGCAGCAAGAAGCGGATTAGGTGCTATAATGGGCTCTAAAAACTTGAAAGCAGTATGTCTTGGTGGTAACAAGAACGTCAATATCTTTGACCAACAGACGATATCAAAATTGGTCGAGGATTTTGCCCGGCAGTTCTATATCTATAAACATCCATTGAAAGATAAAATCTTAAATGAAGCGACAAATATACCAATATTATCGGGCGCTATACGGTTTTTAAGTGAAAATGAAATGATGCCATCCATAAGTGGAGAAATAGAAAAATACGCTATGAAGACATGGGGAACATCCGGCACAGTAGCCTATTCAGCCAACACTGGTGATTCGCCGGTTAAAAATTGGAAAGGTGTCGGTTATATCGATTTTCCAGGTAGGTTAACCCAAGAAATTTCCAATGATTCGGTAACTAAATACGAAACAGACAAGTATGGATGTTACAACTGTCCACTTTGTTGTGGTGGAAAAGTAGCTGTTAAGGGAGGATCCTATCCTATTTCAGAAACTCATAAGCCCGAGTACGAGACGATTTGTGGTTTTGGTACCATGCTGCTTTGCAATGATATGCCCAGTATAATCAAGATTAATGATCTGTTGAACCGTGCTGGTATTGATACAATCAGCTGTGCGGATACTGTTGCGTGGGCTTTTGAAGCCTATGAAAACAAGGTAATCAACTCCACCGATACGGAGGGTTTGGTGTTAACTTGGGGTAATGAAGAGGCGGTAGTAAAACTGGTAGAAAAAATTGCCAACGGAGAAGGAATTGGAAAATATCTTATGAACGGCGTTAAATTAGCATCCGAACATTTTGGAAAAGGCTCAGAAGCATATGCTATGCATGTGAGAGGACAAGAATTACCGATGCATGACCCACGCAATCCCGATGGTACGAGTTTAGGGGTTGGATATGAAGCAGAACCAACACCGGGTAGACATACCAGTACTCTGGACTGTTGCAGTTTATATAGACAAGCACCGAGTAAGAAGTTAACAGACAAGAACCTTCATCCTATGAAGAATAAGTGCACGGATGAAGCTCCGGGTGATAGTTTAAGAGATGCCAGCTGCTTTATGGATCTTATTAACGGGTTTGGACTTTGTGCTTTTGCTTTTGACGAAGGAGTTACACCACCTATCATTGAATGGGCTAACGCTATGACAGGATGGAACCTAGGTTTTGAAGAATACTTGCACATAGCACGCAGAATAAAAACTCTTCGCCATTCATTCAATATTCGAGAAGGCCTAAACCCTATGGAATTTAAGATGCCGGATAGGGCAAGGGGCATCCCGCCTTTAGAGAGAGGTCCCAACGCAATGATTAAAAATGATTTTGATAAAGGAAAGATAAACTATTTTAACGCCATGGGATATGACTTAAACACAGGCAAACCGCTGGTTGAAACACTCGATATGCTGGATTTACCTGAGGTTAAGGAAGCCTTGTACAAGTAATACATATTTGCCTAGACAAATATTCTATACCAAATTAGTACCTGGAGGTGTGTATGTTTCCACAAATTCTGATAGTAATGGTCTTTATCATAGATTTTATCATTAACTTGTATGCCGACAGAAATAGAAAAGAAACACTTAAAGTGCTGACCAAACCCTTGCTTGTGCCCTTAATTATTCTTTTCTATTTGACAAGTGCAGAGCCTATTAACTGGTTTATTGTAACTGCTTTATTTTTCGGTTTTCTTGGTGACGTCTCTTTGTTATGGGGATCAAAAAAAATATTCTTTGCAATTGGTTTATTCTCATTTCTTGTTGGTCATCTGCTTTACATCTTGGCTTTTCTACAGTCAATACCAGATTTTGAAGTTATTCCAACCTGGTTCTTAATGTTTTTAATCCCATATATTGTATATGGCTGTGCGCTTCTGAGAATACTTAGGCCAAACCTGGACAAAATGATCGTTCCGGTTGTTATTTATATGTGTATCATCCTGATGATGAGTTTCACCAGTTTATGCTGTATTTGGAACGGGTTTACACTACAATTTATATTGCCATTCATAGGTTCCTTATTATTCATTGTCTCTGATACAGTACTTGCATATAATAACTTCAATGCACCTTTAAAAAATTATGAGACACTTATCATGAGTACTTATATTTTCGCACAGGTTTTAATTGTTGCTGGCTTTTTATATTGATAACTGAAGTCAAAATTTATTAAACTTTTTTTACATTGGCGTGGTTTATTGTAATATTTGTAATAAAATACATAATCAATACCTGAGTAAGCGATAGTGGGATCATTATTTCGAAGTTCCTACATGAATATTTGCTTAAAAAGTCATTTGCATTATAAAGCAAATGGCTTTTTAAGTTTTAAAAAAAATAACAATAATCAACCTAAGCATGAGATCAAATTGATTGTTAGATCTAGTAAAGTAATAGCAAATCGAGAAATGGAAATAATAAATAGAGAAGGGAGTTTTTGGCGTGCTGAAACTGTTTAAGTTTTTAAAACCATACTCAGCAATGATAGCAGGTGCTTTAGTTTTAATATTTCTACAAACGTTGGGAGATCTTTATCTTCCTACATTGATGTCAGATATTATAAATGACGGAGTTATGCAAGGCGACACCAGCAAGATTCTAAACATTGGAGGTTTTATGCTTTTAGTTGCTGGTGGAGGAGCGCTGTGTTCCATTTTAGCCAGTTATTTGTCATCGAGATCTGCTGTGGGCTTAGGTACAATTTTACGAAGTAAGGTATTTCGAATCGTTGAAAGCTATTCCCTGCACGAATTTGATAAATTAGGTACTTCAACACTAATAACCAGAACAACTAATGACATCAACCAGGTTCAAATGGTGGCAGTGATGATCTTACGAATGATGGTTAGTGCTCCGATGATGGCAATTGGAGGGATCGTTATGGCCTTACAGGAAGACAAAGAGCTGACCTGGGTGCTTGCGGTTGCCATACCTATTTTGGCTGCAGTTATTGCCTTAATTGCCTCAAGGATGATCCCACTTTTTCGATTAGTTCAAGTTAAAATTGATAAAATGAACCTTGTACTCCGCGAAAAGCTCACAGGGATTCGAGTCATTCGTGCTTTTAATACCGTGGAACTGGAAATGAAACGCTTTAACGAGGCTAATGTTGACCTGACAGATAATTATATTAAAGTCAATAAGATCATGGCATTCATGATGCCCTCCATTATGCTGGTTATGAACTTTACTTCCTTGGCTGTGCTCTGGTTTGGTGGAATCCGCATAAGTGATGGCAACATGGATTTGGGAGCACTTGCAGCATTCACCCAGTATGCTATGCAGATTATGTTTTCAATGCTGATGCTATCATTGATGTTTATTATGGTCCCTCGCGCCCAAGCCGCTGCAGTAAGAATTAATGAAGTCCTTGATACTGTCCCCGAAATTACCGATCCATTTGAAACAAAAGACGTCTTTACAGAAAAAGGCAACCTAGAATTCAAAGATGTAACCTTTTCTTATCATGGAGCCGAAGAACCTGCCTTGCGTAACATATCCTTTTCGGCTCAGCCAGGGAAAGTAACCGCTATTATTGGCAGTACCGGTTCTGGCAAATCAACGTTGATCAATTTAATTCCAAGATTTTATGATGTGGATAGTGGGAGTATCTTGATTGATGGCGTCGATGTGCGGGAGATGTCACAGGAAACCTTACGCTCTAAAATTGGTTTTGTTCCGCAAAAAGCTCAGCTATTTTCTGGAACGATTAGTGAGAATATTAGATTTGGCAACGACCAGGTCACAGATGAAGAAATCAAGCATGCCGCGGAAACTGCTCAAGCAAGTGAATTTATCGCGAATTTTGAAGGTGGTTTTGAACACCAAATAACTCAAGGTGGTACCAATGTATCGGGCGGACAGAAACAACGTCTTTCCATTGCTCGGGCCTTGGCCAGAAAACCTGAAGTATATATCTTTGATGACAGTTTCTCTGCTCTGGATTTCAAAACAGATGCCCGACTCAGAGTAGCTCTAAAAAAGGAAATCGCAGTAGCAACGGTTATTATTGTTGCCCAACGAGTAGGTACAGTTATGGATGCCGACAATATTATTGTTTTGGATAAAGGACAGATTTCCGGAATGGGAACTCATAAGGAACTATTAGTCACCAGCGAGGTATATCGTGAGATTGTAGCATCGCAGTTGTCGGAGGAGGAAATTGCATGAGTGAGCAAGATAGGCCACAAAAACCTGCTCCAAGACCTGCGGGTGGAGGATTTGGCGGTGGCTTTGGCGCACCTGTCCAAAAAGCTAAGAACTTTAAAGTAAGTTTAAAAAGGCTCTTAAGATATTTAAGTCCCCATAAAATTAATCTAATAGTTGTCGTTGTATTTGCAATTGCCAGTACGATCTTTACCATAGCTGCGCCTAAAGTGGCCAGCAAGGCAATGAATAAGCTACAGGATGGCTATATGGCTAAGATGATGATTCAACAAATGTCAGAAGCTCAAACTAAGGCTGTTCAGCAAATCAACGTGCAAATGAGGCAAATGCCAACTCCAGGAGTAGGGTTAAGTCAACAGGTACCTACAGACCCAGATGCTCTTAAAGCCGTGCAAGAGTTCATGCAGCTGCCTAAGCTAAGTACGGTGACAGACCCTAACCAAAAGGCTGACATAGTCCGGAAAATAATGGACTTAGGTAAGAAAATGCCGGGTAATGCCCAAACTGGGGAAGAGAATGTAAAACTGACCCCGGATCAAATAAATGGGGTAATTCGGGCTATTCGCGAAACCAATGGAGAGTATGATTTTCATTACATTGGGATGATTGTCCTAATTCTCTTTGGAATGTATGTTATTAGCGCCGTATTTAGTTTAATTATGGGTCTGGTGATGTCGGGGGTAGCACAGAAAACTGTACGGGATATGCGCCGGCAGATTGATTTAAAATTGAACAAATTACCCCTAAAATATTTTGATAAACATCCCCATGGCGATATATTAAGCCGGGTCACCAATGATATCGATACTATCGCAACCACTTTGCAACAAAGCATAACCCAAGTTATTACCTCATTAATCACTATTATTGGCTACATTGCTATGATGTTAACCATTAGCCCTGTACTCACTCTCATAGTCATTGTAACATTACCGTTATATATTATTTCAACTGCCACAATCGCCAAGAAATCGCAGAAATACTTCGCGGCCCAGCAGAAAGAGTTGGGTCAACTCAGCGGTCATGTAGAAGAGATGTATACTGGGCATAAAATCGTAAAGGTCTTTGGCCGAGAGAAAGATTCCATTGAAATATTTGAATCAATTAATGACAGGCTGAACACAGCTGGCTGGAAAGCTCAATTTATTTCAGGTATTATGTACCCCCTTATGAATTTCATTAGCAATCTAGGTTATGTAGGAATCAGTATTGTGGGCGGAATCTGGATTATTCGGAACCTTCTTGGGTTAGGTGATATTTTAGCTTTTATTCAATATTCAAGGTCCTTTACGATGCCCATTGCGCAAACTGCCAATATTGCTAACATCATTCAGTCCACTGTAGCTTGTGCGGAACGAGTTTTCGAGATTCTTGATGAAGAGGAAGAGATACCTGAAAAGTCCGATGCCCAAGTCATCGAATTCTCGAAAGGTCGGGTTTGTTTTGAACACGTCGATTTCCGGTATGAAGAGGATGTACCGCTGATTGAAGATATGAACCTTAATGTAGAGCCGGGGCACACCGTAGCCATTGTAGGTCCGACCGGGGCGGGTAAAACCACCCTAGTAAATCTTCTGATGCGATTCTACGAAATCAATGCGGGCATAATAAGGATTGACGGGGTAGACATAAGAGATATAAAACGCAGCGAACTGAGGCAAATGTTTGGTATGGTATTGCAGGACACTTGGCTGTTTAACGGAACCATTAAAGATAATATAGCCTATGGTAAACAAGGAGCAACGATGGATGAAATAGTACAGGCAGCCAAGGCAGCCCATGCAGATCATTTTATCAGAACGTTGCCTGATGGCTACAATACAGTGCTCAACGAAGAGGGAACAAATATTTCTCAGGGGCAAAAACAGTTGCTTACCATAGCCCGAGCTATTCTGGCCGACCCGATTATTTTGATTCTTGACGAAGCAACCAGCAGTGTTGATACAAGAACAGAGGTCTTAATTCAAAAGGCTATGGCCAACTTAATGAAAGACAGAACTAATTTTGTCATTGCCCACAGGTTGTCTACTATCCGCGATTCAGAACTTATCTTGGTGATGAATAAAGGAAGAATTATTGAAATGGGGAATCATCAAGATCTGCTCGCTAAGGCTGGCTTCTATGCAGATCTCTATTATAGTCAATTTTCCGATCAAGACTCAGAGGCGGATGTTGGATAATGAATTACACTCCGTTTAAGAGATAAATTATCGATAAAACTTAGCGTTATTCCTCAGTAATTCTCAAATTCCTTAGCCTTTCAACATTATTTCGAGTACAAGTGCATGTAAAAATTTGGATTAATAGCCTAAAACCCTTAGTTCATCAGTCTTTTCCACTTTTTTCCCGAGCTACCGAAATTATTACGATTTCGACATAGGACATATCGTATAATGACAAAACCGGCGTGGCAATAGTCTACAAGAAAAAAGTTGATCCGGAATACTATTAAGGCGGGATGTTTGCTGAATGGGTAAGAAAGTAAAAATTATGATCGCGGATGATAACCGTAATTTTTGTCAATTGTTACAGAATTATCTTCAAGGTCAGGAAGATCTCAACATAGTTGGTGTGGCTAACAATGGTTTAGAAGCCTGGGAGTATATTCAAACTCAGCAACCAGATTTGATAATTCTAGACTTAGTGATGCCTCATTTGGATGGCTTAGGTGTATTAGAACGCATTAATTCTCAAACTTCCATGACGCGGCCCAAAATTATTATGCAAACGGCTTTTGGACAGGAATTCCTAACTCATCAAGCGATGATGCTTGGTGTTGACTACTTTATTTTAAAACCCTTCGACATGGATATTTTGTGCAACCGTATACGCTCCTTGGTTCAGAATATTCCATCAGATCAACCGTCTCAGTTTTCCGCTCCAGCTACTCCAATCGTGACAACAGTAAGGAGCGAGCATAGTTTGGTCTCCGAGGTGACTGCGATCATGCATCAAATAGGGATTCCTGCTCATGTCAAAGGATACCAATATATTCGAGACGCCATTTCGATGGTTGTAGAGGATGTCTCATTGTTAGGAGCTGTAACCAAGGAACTATATCCAGGTATTGCGAAAAAGTATCAAACGGCACCTAGTAGGGTAGAACGGGGAATACGGCATGCGATAGAGTTAGCATGGGAGCGTGGACAAACAGATACCTTAAAAAGGATTTTTGGCTATTCAATGAATATTGAGCGGCAGAAGCCAACAAACTCTGAATTTATTGCCTTACTTGCTGATAAATTTAGAGTAATGAGTAATGTAGCTAAGGTAATTTAAAGGAGTGCTTTAGGAAGCCAAATCTAATAAACACAGCTCTCGGTTTTATGGAATTTCTCCCACTGCCAACAGGCTCAGTAGGAGAAATTTTTACTTTTTGTGAGTAGAATCCCAAAGAAAGGCGTTTTTCGTGTCGAGGCTCTGGCAGCTAGCTTGTTAAATCCGGAAGGAATTCCCTGAAAAATGTGGAATTGTATTAGAGTTGGATAAATATTGCAAAATCCACTGAAATAGAATAATATAAATGACATTATGAAAAGACATTTATGAAAGTGGTGATTAGATAAGTGGCAACGAGTAGAGTGAATAGCATCGAAGTGAGAAAAATTAATCGCAATGCTATCTATAGATTTTTATATAAGCATGACCCTATTTCTATTCAAGAAATAGCTCAGACTTTAAATATGAGTTTACCTACCGTTACTCAAAATCTTAAAGAATTACAAGAAAGAGATTTAATCATTGAAACAGGTTTATTTGAATCTACCGGAGGCAGAAAAGCTAAGGCGATTACCTATAATTGCCTTAAGTATGCTATTGGATTAGACATTACGCGTAATCATGTCGGGATTGTATTGATTGATTTGAGCGGTAAACTGCTGAATAATGTACGAAAGCAGTATCCTTTTGTGAACTCCAAAACCTATTTTGCAGGTGTTGGCAATTTAGTTAAACTATTTATTGAGGAATGCAAAATAGATAGTTCGAGAATATTGGGAGTTGGCATCGCTTTGCCTGCCATATTATCAAAAGATAAACAAATCGTTAATTATGCTACAGTGATTGATTTCCAAGAGGGAAACGTCAAGGCTTTCTCAGAGTTTATCCCCTATCCATGCATCTTGAGTAACGATGCAAATGCCGCAGGATTTGCAGAATTATGGGACGAAGATAATATCCAGAATGTCGTATATCTCTCGCTTAATAATAGTGTTGGTGGATCGATTATTATCGGTAAAAATATCTATTCTGGACAAAATCAACGTAGTGGTGAATTTGGACATATGACAATTGTCAGAGATGGTCGTACTTGTTACTGCGGACAAAAAGGTTGTGTTGATGCTTACTGCTCAGCTAAGATTTTATCCGATAGTACCAACGGAAATATAGCTGAGTTCTTTAGGCTCTTAAGACTAGAAAGTGGACCACAGAAGGCTCTTTGGGATGAATATCTTACTCATTTAATAGTCATAATTAATAATTTGAGAATGCTTTATGACTGTAATGTTATCCTAGGAGGATATGCTGGAGCGTACATGGACGAATACCTGGAGTATTTAAGAGAATTAGTATCAAGAAAAAATTCGTTTGAAGTTGATGGAAGCTATCTGCATGTCTGTAAGTATAAGCTAGAGGCAACTGCTGTTGGTGCTGCTCTACAACATGTTGAAAGTTTCATTAATAATGTGTAATTTGAAACCTGGCAAAATTTTACCATGATGATGTCATCCTTACTTAATTGATTTTTGTAATTAGCAAGGATGATTTTTTCATGTCCAACTTACCAACATTTACAGCTCATCTTTTCAATGCTAAAGAAGAGCTTGACATCTCGTCACATAAAAACCCCGCGAAGTTGAGTAAGTGAACGATGCTTCACAATTCTCAATTAAAGGTAAATTCTGAATATATATTTTTTTATTTTATATCTTGTTGACTTAAGTTAAAAAAACGTTATAATCTTATTAAAACTAATTTACAAAAGTGGTTACATAAATCACCTTGATTTATAAAATTGCTAGAAATTGGTTAAATGTTAACAAATATGTGAAGTCTCTAAAGGTGAGGTTCTAAACTGATTCTAGGATTAGCATGAGACATATTAAACCAAAAAATCTCATGGGGGAAGAAAATGAAAGATAAAATTAAGTTAAGAGTAGCGAAGATTGAGAAATCATTTCCAGGTGTTAAAGCTCTTGATAAAATTGACTTCACTGTAAAAAAAGGTTCCGTTCATGTGTTGTGTGGGGAAAATGGGGCAGGAAAATCTACATTAATGAAAATCATCAATGGAATTTATCAACCAGATAGCGGTCAGATTTTCATTGATGAAAAACCTGTAAAAATTAATAACCCTATCCAAGCAAGAACGTTAGGGATTTCAATGATTTTTCAAGAGATGAGTTACGTTCCAGAAATGACCGTTGAAGAGAATCTTTTTCTCGGCAACCTCCCCGTCAATAGGTTTGGGAATGTTAATTGGAAGGAGGTAAGACAACGCACAACAGAGCTTTTAAGGGCTGAAAATTTACCGTATTCTCCTACCACACCACTCAAAGATTTGACGATATCCGATATCCAAATGCTGGAAATCATTAAAGCGATTTCTTACAACTCAGACATCATAATCATGGATGAGCCGACCTCAGCGATCACTCTGAAGGAAGTAGAGAAACTATTTGTTAAAATAAGAGAGCTGAAAGCTAGAGGGGTAAGTATTATTTATATCTCCCACAAATTAGATGAAGTTTTCCAGATAGCTGATGAAATAACAGTGTTAAGAGATGGTACGGTTGTTGAGAGTCATCCGAAGGAAGAGTTAGACATTGAAACGGTGATTGCTCTGATGGTCGGTCGGAAACTTACGACTACATATCCTAAGGAACACGTTAAGATCGGAGAAGATATGCTTCAGGTTGAAAACATGAATTGCGGTAACGTGTTTCATGACGTCAGTTTCCATGTTAGAAAAGGCGAAATTCTGGGATTCGCAGGGCTAATGGGTGCTGGACGAACTGAAGTTATGCGTTCTCTATATGGTCTGGACGGTAAAACATCAGGTGTAGTGAAAATTAAAGGTAAGGAAGTTACCATTACAAACGTGCGACAGAGCATTGATAATGGTATGGTAATGCTTTCAGAGGATAGAAGAAGATACGGAATAATTCCGATGCGCTCCGTTAAGGAAAACACAACCTTATCCTACTTGAAAAGTGTTTTTTATGGTTTTAGGAACCATAAAAAAGTTGAGAAGAAAATTGTCTCCGATATTCTTACTAAAATGAGAATTAAAACACCAACGATTGATACACCGATCGCCTCATTGAGCGGAGGTAATCAACAAAAGGTCGTTCTCGCCAAATGGATGATCAGAAATCCAGATATTCTAATTTTGGATGAACCGACACGTGGTATTGATGTCGGTGCCAAATTTGAAATTTATAAGCTCATGACGGATCTGGCCAAAGATGGTAAAGTTGTGATCATCGTCTCCTCTGAACTTCCTGAAGTAATTGGTATGTGTGACCGAATTTATGTCATGGCCAAAGGGACTATTACAGGGGAGATAAGTCGAGAAGATTTTTCTCAAGAACTTATTATGAAGTATGCCACTGGAACTTTAACATCTGACGGGGTGAACTAATATGAAAATAGGAACTAATTTTTGGAGTACCGCAAAAAAGAAATATAGCATTTATCTGATTCTAATAGCGCTATTTATAGTCTGTTCATTAGCAAATCCCAACTTTTTATCGGTTAATAACTTAACGAATATTTCTAGGCAGTTGGCAGTAACCACTATTCTGGCCCTCAGTGCAACGATGCTTATCATTAGCGGAATGCTGGATTTGTCGTCCGGGTCCGTCCTTGCACTCTCAGGAGTTTTTGCTGTATCTGCTTATAAAGCGACAGGGTCTTTGTTAATCGCAATCGCTGTTGGTATTCTGACTGGGATTATCTGTAATCTACTCAATGCCATGATGATTAGTACGTTTAAAGCACCTCCTTTTATTGCTACGTTGGCAATGCTCACAGTAGCTCGTGGTGTGGCGCTCCTATTCACGAAAGGGCAGAATATCCTCCAGCTTGGAAAGTTTACAGATTTAGGACAGGGATCGATCGGTGTGATTCCAATACCAATTATTTTTCTTGTATTTATCGCAATTCTCACCTGGTATTTGTTAAATCATACTCGTTTTGGGCGTTCCCTATATGCTGTTGGAGGTAACGAAGAAGCATCAATTGCCTCAGGGATCAACGTCCATAAGACTAAGTATACCGCATTTATTATCAATGGTATTTTTGTGGGAATTGCTGGTGTCCTATTTATGTCCCGTGTCAATGCTGGACTGCCCAATGGTGCTGTCAATTATGAATTTACAGCTCTGACAGCAGCAATTATTGGTGGAACGAGTTTTTCCGGCGGGGTTGGTACAGTGGGCGGCACGCTTGCCGGTGCGTTCATTGTAGGATTTCTCGACAATATTATGAACTTGACTAATGTAGATTCCTATATGCAACAAATAGTTCGTGGCACAATTATTGCGCTTGCTGTCATCTACGATATTCACACAAGGAACCGAAGAGCAAACAGTATGTTAGGCAAACTAGAGGATAAAAAATAAAACATCAGAAAAGGCTTATAAAGACAGAAACTTAAGTTGAAAGGTAGTCATCTACCAACCAACAACTAAATCACAAAGCCTTACTGTTTAAAATAGAAAAATTAACTAGAGAGAAGGATGGAGAAAAGAATGAAAAAAACTCTATTAAGCGTCTTTTCAATGTTACTAGTAATCGTTTTATTAGCTGGATGTTCATCAACAAAACCGACAACACCTGCTCAGAGTAATACGGATAGCAGCCAGAAAACATATAAGGTTGCCTATATTGCCCGTGCCCAATCTGATTCATTTGCGGCTTGGCTCGCTAATTCCGTCAAAGAGGAAGCTAAAAAATATCCCAATATTAAACTCGAAGTTTTCGATGGTCAAGCTAATGATGATAAAGAAAACTCAATGATCGAAAACGCTATCACTAATAAATATGATTTAGTTATTGTGCAACCAAATAGTGGCGAATCCCAAAGACCTTACGTAGAAAAGGTTGTTAATGCTGGAATCTTTGCCATCACAACAAACGCACGTATTTCTGGTATCAAAGGTGCCTCTTCAGTTGATGCTCAACCTTACGAGCAAGCAGCGGTTAATGCTCGTGCAGCTCTAACCCAAGTTCCACAGAATGCTAAGGTTGTTGTCTTACAAGGACCTTCAGGTAACTTCCATGCTGATGAACGACGTAAGAGCTGGCAAAAAGAGTTCTTTGATAAACGTCCTGATGTTAAAATTGTCGGTGAGCAAATTGCTAACTGGAACAAAGATGAAGCTATGAAGCTCATGGAAGACTGGGTTCAAGCCAACGATAAGATTGACGCTGTTATTTCCATGAATGACAACATGGCTGCTGGTGCCCTTGAAGTAGTAAAAGACAATCCGAAATATGCTCATATGCTTGCCTATGGTGTTGATGGAACCGCTGAAGCAATGCTTCTTATTAAAGACGGTAGAATGACATCGACCTGTTTACAAAATGCCAATGAACTGGCAGAAAAATTACTCGATTCCAGTAACAAACTCTTAACTGGTGCAGAAAAAGAAATTAATACTGACATCGGTAATCCGCTCGTTAACAAGGATAATGTGGATCAATACATTGAAATTCTCAAGAAATCGGGAACAATTAAATAATCAAGTATGGCTTTCTGGAGTCGCAGGACATTCTCCCTCAGGGATGAATGTCCTGTTGACAAAGGGCGGCATTATTTTTATAAGCTTGTACCTTTTTTAACTAATTAAACCGAGGAGGGAATACCCCATGAAAAATAGAGCAGCATACATGACTGGTCTCAATGAATTGGAAATCAGGGAAATTGGAGTCCCTGTACCGAAAGAAAAACAAGTTCTTGTAAAACTTGAATATGTAGGTATCTGTGGCTCTGACGTACATTACTTGGAACATGGAAAAATAGGCGATTTCATTGTCAATGGTGATTTTATCTTGGGTCATGAATGTGCAGGCACAATAGTAGCCGTTGGATCAAGCGTTGAAAAACTAAAGGTCGGAGATAGGGTTGCCTTAGAGCCGGGATGTACTTGTGGGCAATGCGAATTTTGCAAGACAGGCCGATACAATCTTTGTCCCGATGTCGAGTTTTTAGCAACACCACCTTATCACGGTTGTCTAATGAACTATATCGCCTTTCCCGAAACTATGGCCTTTAAGCTGCCCGATATGATTTCCACCAAAGAAGGCGCGCTGGTTGAACCTTTAGCCGTGGGCATGCATGCCGCAAAGCAAGGAAATGTGAAGTTAGGAGATTCCGTCGTGATCCTTGGAGCAGGTACTATCGGTCTGGTAACGCTGTTGGCCTGCAAAGCATTTGGTGCCACGGATATTACGGTAGTTGACGTTATTCCTAAAAGGCTTGAATATGCCAAGAAACTGGGCGCTACGACAGTTATAAATGCCGCAGAAGTGGATGTTCTTGCGGAAATTGACAAACTAACGAACCAAGAAGGCGTCGATATTGTCATTGAGACAGCAGGCTCTGCCAAAACGATTGCTCAAACTCCGTATCTTGTAAAAAATGGCGGGTGTATCGTTCTTGTCGGTATGGCACCCCAAGATATAATTGAATTTAACTTTGCCAAAATTATGGCTAAGGAAGCAGAAATTAAATCAGTATTCCGTTACAGAAATATTTACCCCCAAGCGATAAAAGCTATTTCTAAGGGCATTATTGATATATCGGGAATTATTACGCATGAATTTGCTTTCGATGACGTTGCTCAAGCCTTTGACTTTGTAATTAACCATAAAGAAGAGGTCGTTAAAGCAGTTATTAAAATTGATTAGCATTGCTTAGGTTACTATCAAAATGTGTATTAATAGCCAGGAGGGGTGCGCGATGCAATATTTACTTGGCGTTGATTTAGGAACTTCGGGTACAAAAACCGTATTATTTGATCTGGAAGGCAACGCAATTTGGGCAAAAACGATTGAATACCCATTATATCAGCCAGCTAATGGTTGGGCAGAGCAAGACCCTGCTGATTGGTGGAATGCCACATGTGATGGTATCAAATATGTGATCACGAAGAGTGGAATTGATGCCTCGGAAATTTCTGGGGTAGGTCTCTCGGGCCAGATGCACGGACTTGTCATGCTCGATCAAGACGGGATGGTCTTAAGAAAGTCAATTATTTGGTGTGATCAGCGCACAGCCAATGAATGTAACCAAATGAATACAATAATCGGTGAAAAAAAGCTGATTGAAATTACCGCAAATCCTGCTCTTACTGGCTTTACAGCTTCTAAAATCCTTTGGGTCCAAAACCATGAACCCGAAGTCTATGAGAAGTGTGCCCATATTTTGTTGCCTAAGGACTATATTCGCTACATGCTTACAGGTGAATATGCTACAGAAGTGTCAGATGCTTCAGGAATGCAGCTTATGAACATAGCTAAACGGGCATGGTCAGATCAGATATTATCTAAATTTAATATTGATAAGTCTATGTTAGGGAAAATATATGAATCACCGGACGTCACCGGCAAGATTCACAGGAGGGCAGCTGAACTGACTGGGCTTCGTGCGGGCACAATTGTTGTGGGCGGCGCAGCTGATAACTCAGCAGCTGCCGTGGGCACAGGGGTTGTCAGGGCCGGCAGTGCCTTTACTACGATTGGCACTTCCGGTGTAATCTATGCAATTTCGGATGATGTATCCATTGACCTTAAAGGAAGGGTGCATACACTATGCAGTGCAGTACCAGGAAAATGGACGGTCATGAGCTGCACCTTAGGTGCCGGCTTATCGCTAAAATGGTTAAGAGACACCTGTTGCTCAGAGGAAATGATTGAGGCTGAAAAGTTAGGTGTTGACCCTTATGTTGTCATGGATAGGCTTGCTGAAAAAGTGATGCCTGGCGCAGGTGGACTTATTTATTTGCCTTACTTGATGGGTGAACGCTCTCCGCATCCAGACCCTTATTGTAGAGGGGTATTCTTCGGATTGTCAGCTTCACATAGCCGAGCTAACATGATTCGTTCAGTGATGGAGGGTGTTGCTTTTTCCCAACGCGAATGCGTTGACGTTTTCAAAGAAATGCGCGTAAACGTTGAAGATATGATCGCTTGCGGTGGCGGTGGAAAAAGCTCAGTCTGGAGACAAATGCTTGCAGATATGTACGGTTGTCCTGTAAGTACCATCAAAGCTGATGAAGGACCTGCCTTAGGTGTGGCAATCCTAGCGGGAGTAGGGGCAGGGATCTATGATTCTGTAGAAAACGCCTGTGACCATCTCGTTGTCAAGAAAAGCATTCAGAATCCAAATCTCTCAACACGTAAAGTGTATGAAGATTATTATGAACTATATAAAAAACTTTACGTTGATTTACAGGAGTCTTTTAAGACTTTGGCGAAGTTGCCAAACTAGCAATAGAAAAGTTTCTAGAAAGATGTATAAAATAAACATACTGAAGTTGATTATTTCCATATCCTCCATGATTAATATAAGAGGCTTTATAGTCTCAAATACTAATTATGGCGGTTTTTTTATATGAAGAAACTCTTAACGCCTCGATCTACTGGTTTAGAAAGTAAAATTGATCGACTTGGTTTGTGCGACAAATTATTAATTAAGGCATATGAGAAATAATAAGTTACACGTAAAGGCTCTATGTATAAGAAAACTACGGATGTAAGGCCATATATAACCTGTGTTCTGAACTATTATTGAGTGGTGCTTTCTCTAAACTTCGTCTATAAAAGCCCTCCCTCAGTAGATTTATTCTACCATGGGAAGGCTCTTATTTGTTGTGTCCGGGATATAGGTCTCACTTCATTTCTAGGTAGGGGCTATTGTGCGCGAAGAATGATTGATTAATCCTCTAATATTCTCCCATCTGTAGATATTGTAACAACATTCCAGGGGATCAGTTTTCCGCTGTTGGAAAGGGCTTTCTTTGCAGCTTGCAGAATACCGCCGCAACATGGTACCTCCATTTTTACAATTGTCACGCTTTTGATTTCGTGTTGTTGTAATATAGCCGTCAGTTTTTCCGAATAATCAATGTTATCCAGTTTAGGACAGGCAATCAGTGTGATTTTGTTCCGCATAAACTTCTGATGAATATTGGGGTAAGCAAAGGCCGTACAGTCAGCCGCTATCAGCAAATGGGCGTTATCAAAGTAAGGCGCCGTTACCGGCACTAATTTTAATTGGCAAGGCCACTGACCCAGTTGTGATTGTAAGTTTTCACCGGATTGAACTGGTATGACGTCAAGTTGTTTCTTGTCAAGACGTTTTGCCTGGGTGCCTGGACAACTACAGGCAAGAGTAGGTTCAGACTGTGGCTTGCTTTTGTTCATATGTTTCATAACAGCCTCTTCGTCATAAGCGACAGTTTCTCTCTCTTCAAGGACGATGGCATGGGTCGGGCACTCGGGCAGACAGTCACCAAGACCATCACAATAGCTTTCAGAAACAAGCCGCGCTTTTCCGTCGATCAGTTGCAGGGCCCCTTCGTGACAAGCATTGACACAAAGGCCACATCCGTTGCATTTTTCTTCATCTATTTTGATAATGTTCCGTTTCATGATAATAACCCCTTTCAGATATCTTTTGTACAGGTTCATAAATAAGGGCAGGATTAAATCCAATATTTGAGGCTGTAATCAGTATATATCGAATCTGAGAGTAGTGCTGTTATTAAAGTAGCACTTTTGATGTGATTTAAATCACACTACAGGATCACCGTCTGAGCTTTTAGTAAATAAAAGGTCTCAATTTATTTATGACTTAAAAGGGATAACTGCCTCTGCCGAAAATGCTTACAAAGTGCTCAGAAAAAACAAAAGGTTATGACTATAGGACGGATTAGAAATTAGCCGAATAATTGCCAAACCACGGCAATTATTCGGTTTTATATTGCCCAAAAACAGGGGACTAATATTTTTATCATTAGTCGTTCAATCTTAAACGCTCCAGTTCCAAAGAGAAAATCTTCTCCGTTAATTCTTGATTCTTAGTCCTGAAATTGTCGTTTTTATCCAATAGATCTTCGATCTTCTGTCCATGTTCCTCTTTAAGCTTTTGGATGGTTTCTAAAATTTGGCGTTCAGACTCAAGGAGTGTTTTGTCTAATTCCAGCTTATGAACATCTCGCAGCTGCTGAGTGTCCTTTTCATAAGTGGCCTTCAGTTCTTTTACTTGCTTGTGAGCAGCTTCTTCCATCTCAGTCCGATGTTGCTCGAGGTTAGCAATAGTTTGCTGAGCAGAACTTAATTCTGAATGGAGTTGGGTAAGCTCCTGCTGGTAGGAGAGGGTTTTATTTTGAAGGTCAGTAATCTCAACCTTCAGTGGATCCAGTGCTGCAGCTTTTAGCTCAAGCTCTTGTATCTTTTGACTTAATAAATCCATGGTCATCCGGTTGCCTCGATTGGTTTCCTCCAATTCTTGATTACGTTCAGTAGTTTCTTTAAATCGGGCTTCAGCATCGAAAAGAGCAATTGATAGTTTTTCCAGTTCTTTTGCCAAATGGGTGTTTTTCTTCTGCAGATCTTCCTGAGTTACTTTATGTTGCGCCTTTTGGACTTCCAGGCGTTCCGCGTAATCTTTTTTTAGGTCCTGTACCTTTTGCAAAGACCCCATAAAGATGTTTTCTGCTCGGTTGAGATGATACCGGATTTGTTGCATATCATCACTGCGATCAATCTCGCTTCCAGCCTCAAGCTCAGTGTAATACCGCGTCACCATTGCAGCGAATAAATCCTTATGATTCAGTCCGGTCTTCTTGGTTAACTCTTGGATCCTCTCTGTAACATCTGAGGTTGTTTTGACGGAATAAGAGTCAGGTCTTACGATATTCATTTCTTCGCTCATTTGTAGATACCTCTCGACTTTCATATAGTATACTTTAACATGTTTATAAAACTAATTTACATAGGTATACCGGAATACATATAGTATACCATTGGAGTAATATGGTATAAAGATAAATTTTTAAACGAAACTTTCAGATCAAAAGCAATGAATTACTATTGATTTTCAGAGCATTAATCGAATGTTACACAAGGAGAGTGTGTAACATTCAAGAAAAGAGCTGAAACCTATGCGTACCAATGGGTTTCAGCTCTTTTCTTTGCTTGGTAATTTTAGAGCTAAGGCTTCAATGTGTCATAAATAAGTGGTATACTAATTTATGACACATTAGGCTAAAACTCGTTATTAAGACCGATTGAACTTGGGTTTGCACGCGTTGAATTAAAGTGAAAGAGGGAGGGGCGCTTTGCATGGAATTTGTCGAACCCATACGTGATCGAAAAAAAATCGAAGCAATGAAAAAGGTCCTCCGAGGAAGCAACCTGAGAGATCATGTGCTTTTTACCTTAGGTATCAATTCCGGACTTAGAGTTAGTGATCTCTTAAAGCTCAAGGTATCTGACGTCACGGATGAAAAGGGGAGAGTTAAAGATCGGATTACAATCCGAGAGAAGAAAACAGGAAAGACTAAGACATTTCCATTTAGCGATACAGTAATCAAAGCGTTAAAAGAATATCTCTTGGGTACTCTTCCTGAAATGGCCTTATTTCCTTCGCGCAAAGGCGGTGGGCCGATTACGCGGCAACAAGCATATCGGATCATCAATGACGCAGCAAAGATGGTTGGAATTAAGGACAAAATTGGTACGCATACGTTACGGAAAACTTTTGGTTACCATGCTTACATAGCTGGGGTGGACGTAACCCGAATTCAGTCGCTGCTAAATCACTCTTCTCAGAGAGAAACTTTACGATACATAGGAATAACCCAAGACGAGCTGGATGATGTGTATTTGAATCTTAATCTATGATTAGTGGTAATCTAAACTACAACAAAATGAGGAAGAGGTGCGATTAAATGAAGTGTGATTTTGATCAGCTAACCGACAGGCAACAAACAGGGTGTATAAAATGGGATTTCAATCAACGAACGTTTGGCCGTGCCGATATATTGCCACTCTGGGTTGCAGATATGGACTTTAAAGCTCCGGAAGCCGTAGTTGAGGCGTTAGTGAAGCGTGCGCAGCATGGAATTTATGGTTATTCAAGCGGAACGGAAAGCTATTACCAAGTAATTATCGACTGGATGCAGAAGCGTCATGGTTGGGCGATCCAACGAGAGTGGATTGCTTTCAGTCCAGGAATTGTACCTGCTCTGAATGAATTGATCCGGAGTTTAACGAAACCCGGCGAGCAGATTCTTATTCAGTCCCCAGTTTATCCGCCCTTCTTTCATGCCATACAGAATCATGGGCGTGAGGTTGTTAACAGCCAACTTACATTAGAAAACGGTCGCTATACTATGGATTTTGCGGATTTGGAGGAGAAATTTGCGAGTGGTGTTAAGATGATGATTCTTTGCAACCCTCATAATCCTGTCGGAAGAGTTTGGGATCGAGGGGAGCTCGAACGCTTAGGACAGCTCTGCTTGGCCCATGATATCATAGTTATCTCTGACGAAATTCACGGTGATCTTATCTATGAGGGATATCAACACCTTCCTTTTGCTTCTCTTTCTCCAGAGTTAGCTGCCCAATCGATAGTTTGTACAGCTCCAAGCAAGACCTTTAATTTAGCTGGTTTACAAAACTCTAATCTAATCATTCCTAATGCCAAGTATCGTCAAGCGTTTCAAGCATCACTTAACTTGACAGGTGTCCATAACCCGAATGTTTTTGGGATAACGGCGCTGGAGGCGGCTTATCAGTATGGTCTGGATTGGTTAGACCAGTTAATGAAGTACTTGAAGGGAAATGTGGAATTTCTAATGTCGTTCCTCGATCAGGAGCTACCGCAGATTCGGGCGATTCAACCGGAAGGCACCTATTTGATCTGGCTCGATTTTAGAGCGTTAGGGATGGAACCGAAAGAATTACATAAATTCTTGGTGCATAAGGCGGGTGTAGGTCTAAATGCCGGTTATTCATTTGGACTCGGTGGAGAAGGCTTCGAACGGCTCAATTTAGGCTGCCCTCGTTCGGTGCTGGAAGATGGGTTGCAGCGCATTAAAACAGCAGTTATGGGTTTAGGGGATGCTTCTCCTATTCATTCTCATGATTAGTGTTAACAGATTAGATATTAATTGGAAAAGAAACTAACTATTATCTTCTGCGTAGACAATCCATCATCACGTTATGATCAAAGATCTTTGCCGAAAGTTCTTGTTTTGAAATAGAAGGGTTCACGTTAGGTAGGTTTAATTCTTCAGTTATGGGAGACGGAAACCGTTTGTTTTCTTGAATGGCTTTGTCGAGATACCCTGAGTTTTTCAGAACAGTGTACGCTGCTCTAAGTTTTTGGGGTAGAAAATAAAGGCCGTTAATCTTTACAGGTTTTCCTTCACCCCTCAGGTTTTTGAATTCACCGCGGGCTATAGCTTCCTGAATTCTGCGTTCGGCAAGCTTATCAAAGTTATCTCTCATGTTGTTATCCCCTCACAATTACATATGATTTAATGACTTGCTTAATATTATATGTTGAGTAGGATTAACGGTTGACAGACTTAAAGAAAACTTGACTGGCGCCCACCTTTATCGAGGAAAAAGTTGTGAACATCTTATATGAGTACGCCAAAGGTTATGGTATTTTCGCTAATATTTGCTTTGGGCTGATAAAAAATGTTCTAATCTATAGTGCAAAGTCCCTACCTCATCCCCCCCGAGCTGTCCGAAATGATCTACAGTTCTTGGGATCAGGAGAGAAGAACGGATTTATACGATAGGTTGGAGAAGATTGAGTAGTTTAGTGCGTGGATATGTTTCCATGGACGGCGCATACAGAAACGGTTTGCTTGCTTGAGCGTGGGGAAAGCATTGATAAATAAGGGGTTTGGGCGAGTATTTGCACTTTAACCAAATAATAATTAAAGAGCTGACGAAATACCTTGAAGGAATATATCAAGATTTAAGAATAAGGCAATATGGCTTCAGAATAGTAATGTAATAGATTTGTATTTTTTGTAATTAGTGACTGGCAAATCTATAACACTTATTTTTTGAAATTACCTTTATCTATTAAGTAAATTATGGTATATTTGAAATAGAAACTGCGTAACTGACGGAAGTGGAAGAAACCACGGGGAGCGCAGTAGGATTTGTAAGCCGACCGTCTGGGTAACCGTTTGAGGTTTCCAGGCGGTTTTTTGTTATATATATTATTTCAGGGAGGTATATATATGATGGAATATGAATTAAAATATGGATGCAATCCAAACCAAAAACCTGCTAAAGTTTTCATGCAAGAAGGCGAACTTCCAATTCAAATCTTAAATGGCAGACCGGGATATATCAATTTGCTGGATGCATTGAACGCATGGCAATTAGTAAAAGAATTGAAGAGAGCAACAGGGCTTCCTGCTGCAACATCTTTTAAGCATGTTTCTCCCGCTGGTGCTGCCGTCGGAATTCCTCTAACGGATGTAGAGCGCCAAATTTACTGGATAGCCGATGATATGAAATTATCTCCATTAGCAAATGCGTATGCACGAGCAAGAGGTGCAGACAGAGTGTCCTCGTATGGAGATTTTATAGCATTATCCGATGTCTGTGACATTGCCACAGCTAAAATAATTCAAAATGAGGTTTCTGATGGTATTATTGCTCCTTCTTATGAACCGGAAGCACTTTCTATTTTAAGTGATAAGAAAAAGGGGAATTACTGCATAATTCAGATCGATAGGGATTATATTCCAAAGCTTGTTGAGCGAAAAGATGTATTTGGTATAACTTTTGAGCAAGGAAGAAATGAACTCGTTATTAAAGATGAATTATTTGAAAATATTGTTACAAAAAATAAAATTCTGTCTGAACAGGCTAAGATTGATCTTACTGTTGCAATCGCTACGTTGAAATATACTCAATCAAATTCTGTGTGCTATGCAAAAGGTGGTCAGGCAATTGGAATTGGTGCTGGACAGCAGTCCAGAATTCACTGCACAAGACTGGCAGGACAGAAAGCGGATAACTGGTTCTTACGTCAGAATCCCAAAGTATTGAATCTTTCTTTTATGGAGCAAATTAAAAGAGCTGACAGAGACAATTGTATAGACTTATATATTAGTGATGACTTCATGGATATACTAACAGATGGTAATTGGGAGTATTTTTTTAAAGCAAAGCCGGAGATTTTTACAAGAGAAGAAAGAGAAGCATGGCTAGAGCAGATAACGGATGTTTCATTAGCCTCGGATGCGTTCCTCCCCTTTGGCGATAATATCATACGTGCTTATAAAAGTGGTGTAAAATATATCGCACAACCGGGCGGATCCATCAGAGACGATAACGTTATTGATACCTGTGACAAATATAATATGGTAATGTGTTTTACTGGAATTCGATTATTCCATCATTGATGGAATTGGATCACCTCTTGATACACAAAATTCTAAAATAATCAGGTATAAGGGTAATGCCGTAAAACGCTTTTGTGAAAAAACGATTCCGCCAAGGGGATATCAGCTTCACACGGCATCTTTTTTGTATCCTCGGGGCAAGATGATAGTAGAAAATTATCTGAGAACACCAAGTGGGGGATAGCTAGACAGTTTGAAAGTGGTCGAGTGCTCGTCAATACAACAAGGTTTCTCGGCTATGATAAAAATGAAGATGGTGAACTCATTATAAATGAAGAACAAGCAGAACTAGTTCGCAGGGTATTTCGGGAATACTTGGAGGGCAAAAGCTATGCTGCTATTGCCAAAGGATTAATGAAAAATAAAAGAAAAACCGTTACTGGAGGTGAAAGATGGTGGGATTCAACTATAAGCGGAATGTTGGAAAATGAGAAGTATTATGGAGACGTACTATTACAAAAAACGATCACTGTTGATTTCCTCAATCATAAGCGCAAAGAGAATAAAGGTCAGGCCCAGAAGTATATAGTCAATGATAACCACCAGCCGATCATCCCCAAAGAGATATTTGATAAAGTTCAGGATGAGAAGGAACGCAGAGCATTGCTCAAGGGGAATCTGGTTGGCGATAGACATAAATATTGCAGTAAATATCCTTTTAAGAGATACAATTCTACTATTCGTACCATCTCATTTACTGGAATTTTTCTCTGTTGTGACATAATTACCCCCAGACTGAACAGTTTTTTATTTCACTGTCCTATCTGGGGTAGCATACCAAAATTCTCACACCGACGCATTTTGTATTTGAATTAAAGAGTGGGATGAGGGTGGAGGAAAAAGTGAATGGGTAGAATTGAATTCTGATCAGAAAAGGACTATTGGGGGTAACAACAAGCCACCTCGTTACAATAGGAATGAGGTGGCCTCCGATAACTTATAGAAGCTAATTTTCTCTTTAAAGGATTGCTACACTTATAACGTTTCATAGTATTGTTACGTTTAACATAAGGCATTCTTCCTAAATAAAGTGGTCTGTGTAGTCGGTGTGTGACATTATATGGCTGAGTTTTCCAACGTCGATTGTAGACGCTTGTGTTTTTACTAAAGTCCAGTAATACTGGGCTTTTCGGCGTTTTAGGGTAGATTAAGCATCGTTTGAGACGGTGCTTTTTGTGTTTTTGCACTCTGTCGTTCAAAGAGGCACCCCCAAAAATCTTACCTTTCGTTAAAAAGTATAGGCATCGTTAAAAGGTATAAACACCTATTTATTACAGAAAAGATTCTACCAGTTCCCGATCTTGGAGGATATAATTTAGTTTATAAAGGAATGATTCAACATAACCGTTTTTTTGATTCTTGGGTATCAAAAAGTAGATTATTCTATCTGGTGGAGGATCAAGCAATTCGTGAAGAGTGACGTCTTTATTCTTAACAAGGTGGTATGCTACAGTTGCTGGAATTACTGCCCATGTATTGTTTTCATTTAAAAAATCCTCTAATAGCGACATTTGATCAAGGATTACTTTAGATCCAGCAGTGGAACCAAACCAGTAGTCGTGCCATAAATCATATTCGGGATTCCACGGAAGTCGTATCTCTCGTTTTACCTCAAGCACTGAGGGATGAACCTTTTCTTCCAATTCTGATAATCCGTTTGTGGCAAGTAGCATCTTTTCTCGAAAAGCGGGGACAGTTTCTGTTGTTCGTGAAAATTGGTTATCAGATATAAGTGCCAAATCAATTTGTCTCGATTCAATATAGCTGTATGCTTCCCTTGAATGATGGTTATGGAAGACAAGACGGCAGTCCGGATGGTCTTTCATAAAGAGGCGAAAGACAGAGGGCAAAATATAAGAACTAACACTACCTATAGAGGATACGTAAAATATTTTACTGTTGCCAAGATTTGTGATTTCCTGTGCCTCTAGCCATACAGCCTGTAACTTCTCAGCTACCGATATGAATGCCTTGCCTTGATTTGTAAGCTCAATTGTACGCACCCCTTTTTTGCGCTTTATTAAAGAGTATCCTAAATCACTCTCTAAGGCGTGAATACGGCGACTGAGTGCGGGTTGCGTCACGAACAGATACTTAGCTGCAGCTGTAATACTGCCTGTTTTTATCACTGTTAGAAATGCTTCTATTTCCAATTCCGTCATTTAGATACCCCTATAATATAAAGTATTATTTATATTATAGGGGTATTATAAGCATTTTTCAACGGTATTTAGTTATGATACTCTTAATGCTATATCAAATAATAATGAGGAATATTGAGGGCAATAATGAAGACTTACTCCAAGGTGTATTATCAAGGATGCAAGGGAGGAAGATTTACATAAAAAACAGAGCATTTTCGCAGAAACAAGCGGAAATACTGCTTGTTTTAGTAATTTTAGCGCGGAGCACTTCTTTTGTAATGACAAAAATCGGTATTCGTGATATGGGGACTTTTTCGCTTCTTAGTCTACGATTTCTTATTGCTTTTCTTTTCCTGTTGCCATTTGGATGGAAACGATTAAGATGCGCCTCCGGCAGGACACTTTTTAGAGGAATGCTGCTGGGAGCAGCTTTTTTTACAGTTATGGCGGCGGAAGTTTCTGGTCTTAAGACGACGGATGCTTCTACCGTTGCATTTCTGGAAAACACCGCTATTGTATTTGTTCCGCTTTTTGAAGCAGTTCTGCGCAGAAAACCTCCTAAAGTTCCAGTAATTGTGAGTTCAGTTATATCTCTTTTGGGAGTTGCCTTGCTAACTTTGAAAAGCGGTTCGTTTTCTTTGTCAGCAGGAGAATTTCTATGTTTGATGGCTGCGATATTTTACGCTTGCTCAATCATATTAACAGATAGAATCAGCCGAAAAGATGATCCCTTGACACTTGGAATTTTGCAGGTGGGATTTATTGGGCTGTACAGTATAATTGCTGCTTTTCTATTTGAGACCCCTGATATACCCGCAACCTTTTCTGAGTGGGGAATTATCTTTATATTAGCAATCGTTTGCAGCGGTTTCGGATTTACACTCCAACCGCTGGCCCAGAGTCGTACAACTTCTGAACGTGCTGGATTGTTTTGTGCCATTAGTCCTGCCAGTGCAACAGTTTTAGGGAGGATATTCTTAAATGAGAGTTTGGGTCTTATGGGAATTTTAGGGACATTATTAATTTTATTAGGAATGGTTTCTGTCAACATAATGAATTTTATCAAAAAGGAGAAGTCCAACAATGAAGTACGAAAAAATCATTCAATCATTGAAACATAATGGTTATAAGGTTTTATTTTTTTTTGAAACATCGACAGCGGCAGCGGAATATGTTGATGCAAATATAAACGGGTATACCGTTGGGTTTGGAGATTCGGCAACGCTTGCATCAATGAAACTTGCAGAACTCTTATCGAAGCATAATTCAGTGGTAGATCCAGGAAAATATTCTGGATTTGAATTCAAAGAAATTGCTCAAAAAGCACTTTTGACCGATGTGTTTTTCACATCAGTTAATGGAGCAGCGGAAACGGGTGAACTGGTGAACATTGATGGGACTGGAAATCGAGTTGCAGGCTCATTATTTGGACATAAAAAAGTTATCTTTGTATTTGGGACAAACAAAATTGAACCTACTCTTGAAAAGGCTATATGGCGTGCTCGTAACATCGCTGCTCCCCAAAATGTAAAGCGTTTTGGTTATAAAAATCCTTGTGCAGTTAAGGGCGATCGCTGCTATAATTGCTCAAGCCCTGACAGGATATGTAATACATTGAATATTCATCTTAAGAAGATGAAAGGTGTTGACGCGGAGGTAATTATAATAGATGAAAGTTTAGGAATGTAAAAAAAATAGGTACTTCACCCCACTAAGACGAAGTAGCGGTTGCAGGACACCCTACACTACTATACCAGCCGGGAAGAATTGACCTTGGCATACCTATCGAGGAGACAGTCGGAGCCATCTCCGAGCTAGTTCAAGCTGGATATGTCAAACATATCGGACTATCCGAAGTGGATGCCGAAACATTAAGAAGGGCGCATTCTGTCCATCCTATTCGTTTTGTAGAAATGCAATATTCTCTTTTCAACCGTAAGATGGAAAAGGAGCTTTTGCCTGCTGCAAAAGAATTGGGAGTTGGAATTATTGCCTATGGCACTTTGGCTCATGGATTGCTTGGTGGCAACTGGTCAAAAGAACGGTCAGACCAGAATAATTTCCTTCCTATCTTCCACAAAGATAATATAGACAAAAATCTTTCTCTTGTAGAAGCATTGCAGGAAATAGCCGCTGAAAAACTCTCAAACCACAATATATTTTGAAAGTTTTATTGCACGTAATTTTTACTTATTGGTAATATTGTAGCAGTACTTCCAAAGTATTGAGTTGATAAAATTATGCTTACACAATAAATGTGCGGATAAGAGAATTGAAGGCAGACAGTTTCGGAGAAGAGTTTCCTAGAAAGATATCCTTCCGCCAAGGAACTACCCTGTCCTGACGACATCATTATTGTCTACTCAAAGCACGTGGAAAGAATGGTCCTCATGCAAAGAAAACATAGTTAGAAGGACCGCTCAATCGCTAGTTTGACGTAGTGGAGGCCGTGTCCGGAGGATATGATTAAAAATTGCCATTTTTGAGTTTGACTAAGCTAGCTTAGTTAAGCTTGGAGCAACTTCTAGTGGGAGCAGAACTCACCGCAAAAGGAAAAATAGGTGTGTCCAGTTGTCCCTTATGTTGAAAACATCTCCGGGAACGAAATGCGTTTGCAGCGATCTCGGACGCTCTCATCGTCGGTCCATAGGTGCATTGTCGTCATTTGGGCTGGAGTCGCGCGGTGTCTCCTTCAAGGTCAATAGCATGGTGACTGCCGACAAATATGACGTTGTCAGCAGTCTGCTCCTCAGTTGAAACTGGGGGTTATTAACCCTGTCTTTAAAGCTAAAAGGGGGCGACTAGGCCTGGGGAGGGTCGTAAAGGTCATTGGTTGTCGTATCAATGACCTTTATATCCCGTATTCCAGTCAGGGCACCGCTGGGCGTTAAGAATATATCACTTGCGATAAGCGAATCCATAACGGCCACGGCTTCAGTCAACTGCAGGTTTTCCTTCGGATTAGAAATCGTAATCGCGAAGGTTTTGCCGCCTGTGGTATTAAACGTCAACCTGACCACCTTACTTGTTGAGAGGGACATAGTTCCACCTCCTTACATCAGGTTCCAGCTAGTTATTCATCAGTCAGCTCAAAGGTCTTCCGGTAGAGTACGTCGAGCACCGGATTCTGGGACAGGCTGAATAAAGCATGGGCCGCATCGTGAACAGCTTGTTCTGAGGCCTCGAATCTCAGGTAATTCAGGCCTTTCTGCCTTTTTATCGGAGCGCCGAGGGCGGTGAGCCCGGCCTGGTATACGACAACCAGTGCCGAATTCAAAGGAGTTACAACGACCGCCATCATACTCACCTCCTTTCCTCTGGATTGACAGGCTGCATAAATTGCGGCTTGTCCGTACAGTTTATGATTTCCCTTGTCCAAAGGTGACACAACTCTTCCTGCTTGTCACATATTATCCAGACTAACAAGCTACCCCGAAGAGCGCGGATTCCGGGGATTTCCCCAAAGGAAGGATTCTTGAGGAAGATAAAACAGGTAATGCCGACCCGCTGGGCTTGTCCCCAAAATCGTACGCGCGTACGATTTTGGGGACAAGCCGAGGAGAAAGCTCTCACCCTTGTCGGGATAGTCCCATATTATATGGATAAGGAAGAGAAAGGATCCGTGAATAATATGGGTGATATTATCTCCGAGCGCACGCCGCTATTAATCGCGGCTGAAATTAATATCATTAAACACCAAACCGAGAAAATGGTTCTTAACAACTTTATCGAAATCGGCCGGCGGCTGACAGAGGCCAAGGGCCTGTTCAAGTTTGGGGAATGGGCTAAGTGGCTGAAAGAGTCCGTGGGCTTTTCCCAGAGCAGGGCTGAAAAACTGATGCGCCTCTACGATGCGTACGGGCTCCAACAGCCCGCCTTACGCGGCTCAGAAGCGCAGGCCCTGGAACTGCCGAATTTGAGCTACACCCACGCGCTCATTCTTCTGGGGGTGCCGGAAGAGGATCGGGCGCAATTCATCAATGATATAGATATTGAAAGCCTAACTACCCGTGAGCTGCAGCTGGCGGTTAATGATCTGAAACAGTCCCAACAAGAGAAGGCAGGTCTCCAGACAGCCCTTAATGACGAAAAGGAGAAAAACACGCAGCTGGCCAGGGAGTGCGACAACCTGAAAAAAGAAACCAATGATTTACGAAAGTCCAAGCAAGAACTTCAGCAGGATGTTGAGAAAAAGGTCATGGAGAATAAGAAACTCACAGAAAATTCGAATTTGAAGAGCTACCAAAGGGTTAGCAACGAGCTCGCTGCTGCCCAGATCAAGCTGCTCACCGGTAAAGTTGCTTTTCGCTACGAGACCTTGGACAAAGCGTTCAAGGAACTGACTTATGAGATGGATTTGCTGGCAAAGATTGATCCCCAGGTGCATGGCGAGTATAAAAAAATACTGAATGATTTTTTAATCAAAGCGATGGAGAAGCGAATGGGGAATTAGGGGTACTGCCAACCAAATGACTTAAAACACACGCTAAGACAATATTTAACAGTAAGACGCCGGGTTTCCCTACTCTAAGTCAATTATCCCAGGTATGTAATTATCGGCTATACAACTGTATTTTTCTTTAAAAGTTCGCCATTAACTTGTAACCTTTTGTACCCCTTTTATACTCTAAATATCAGAACTATGGAGAGGGGAAATGTATCATGAAAAAACACTAAGGAAGGTAGATTTCGAAATATATCAAGGTGAGTTTATCGTAGTAGGGTTATTACCAGCCTTAAAGAAGGTGAAGAAATAATTTAATTTCTTTAGTATCAAGACTTTAATTAAATAAAACTACAAAGAAAAGGTGTGATGGTAATAAAAATGGATAATAAATTTGGACAACGACTTTACATTTTTTTTGGTTTCATCTTTTTGTTATTTAGTGGGATATTTGGCATATCCTCTATTACTAGAGGTGTCTTTCCAACCGGACAAGAACTTGTAATGTTCGGAATCAGTGTTATGGCTTTTTGCCTTGCTTATCTTCACCCTCAATTTAAGGAAAATGACGAACGTTCAAAACTGATACGAGAAAAGGGAATGTTTTATAGTTATTTTATTATCGTTAGTATTCTAATAATATTATCAGGGCTTTTTCAATTTAATGTTATCAATCTCAATGGCATTCAGACAGTTTATCTAGTAGAAACTTTAATAATAGTTACAGTTTTTCTATCGTTTGTGGTTCTGTCAAAAACTATAATAGTTTAGGCCTCTCTCATTGAAGGGGCTGTGTGAAAACACAGCTAAGAAAAACAGTCTAAAATGCAAGTTTTAGACTGTTTTTTGCCATTTTAGAGTGGAGTAATGGTAAAATATATGTAGAAAGAAAACGCAAAAGCAGGTGTATTAGAATGTCAAAGCCTGGACAAAAAGTGCATAACAAAATCGTCTTCAAAGAATATAATCAAAAACAATTGAGCCTTCCCATTGACTTAGAATGCTTAATACCAGCAAATCATATGGTGAGAGTCATCAATAGTGCTATAGATCAAATGAACCTAGAACCTCTATTTGCCAAATATCCAGGAGGAGGTCGATCCAGCTTTCATCCAGTTATGATGACAAAATTGCTGGTGTACGCCTATGCCGATAAAATATATTCAAGTAGACGAATTGAAAAAGCTGCGCGAGAAAACATCATGTATATGTGGCTTTGCGGTGGCAATGTACCCGACTTTAAAACCATTAATAGCTTCCGTGGCGAGCGAATGAAAGACATCATCCTCGAAGTATTTAGTGAAGTGGTCGAGCTATTAATTAAGCAAGGACACATCAAATTAGAAAATTACTTCTTAGACGGAACCAAAATAGAAGCCAATGCTAACAAGTACAGCTGGGTCTGGGGGAAATCAACCAAGCGCTACAAAGAGAAGCTTCGAGAAAAATGCAAAGAGCTTTTACTGTATGCCCAACATACTAATGATGAAGAACAGAACGAATATGGGGATCGAAACCTAGAGGAGTTGGGCGAAGAAAAACCAATTGATGCCAAAGCTATAGAAGAAGCCGTACAGAGAATCGATGAAAAGTTAACCACGAACCCCACATAAAACACTAAAGAAAGCCAAAAAACTGATGGAGCGCGATTACCTGCCTCGAATGAAGAAATACGAAAAGCAGGAAGAACTCCTTGCCGAACGGAACAGTTATTCTAAAACCGATACCGATGCAACCTTTATGAGAATGAAAGAAGATCACATGAAAAACGGGCAGTTAAAGCCCGGTTACAATGTCCAAATAGGAACAGAGAACCAATTTGTAGTAGGTTATAGCATCCATCGATCCGCGGGAGATACCAGCTGTATGAAGGAGCATTTAGAGGGAGTAAAAAAAAGAACTAGGTGGCAAACTTCCAAAGAACATCGTTGCGGATGCCGGATATGGTAGCGAAGAAAACTATGAATATCTCGAAGAAGCCAAAGTGGGAAACTACATAAAATACAACACCTTTCACAAAGAAACAACTCGTAAATGGAAGGCAGATCTAACCCGAGTACAGAATTGGCACTATAACGAAAAACAAGACGAATACACTTGTGGGTATGGCAAGATACTGAGATTCCGCTACGAAAAAACTCAAAAAAGCAAAAACGGGTATCGAAGTTTAGTCCGTGTTTATGAAAGCGACGACTGTAAGGATTGTCCCTATCGGGATCGATGTATAAAGAAGACGGATAAACCAGAATTCAACAAACGGATTTACATTAATAGACGAGGTAATGAACTAAAAGCTCAAGCGCGGGCTAACTTAACGAGTGAGTACGGTCTAGAGATGCGAAGTCTGAGGCCAGTAGAAGTCGAAAGCGTCTTTGGTAATATCAAAGGCAATTTTGGTGTCAGGCGATTTATACTCAAAGGAATGACCAAGGTTAAATTAGAATGGGGCCTACATTGTATAGCCCATAATATGAGAAAGATGGCAGCCTTCAGTGTATGATGGTTGCCGTCTTTCTTTTTTTGTACATTTTATGGAGTTTATTGCATTAATAACGACGAAGGGGACCGTACTGAAACAAAGTTTCAGCACAGCCCCTAGTTCGCATATGAAGAACGCATTAGGTTGGGAAAACATGTACCTAGAGAGTTGTTTTTTAGAGAAGGCGCTACCGCACATCATACGTCGTTTATCAGTCATATCCACAAGGGCTTGCAGCCATTTTATAGATTGCGTCGATGTCTGCTTTAAACTTGGAATAAGTTGCTAGTTGTTACCGATACATAGAAACTCAATGAAAATTATGTCTATTTAATCAGCTAAATGTAACTTATTTAGTTCTGTTACATTCAATATTGAGTTTTGGGCACTGGTCCCTCTACCGGACTTTTGGACGATATGTGTACAGAACCCCAATTATGGGTATTTAATTCCCATAATCTTTCAAGTCCTGGTAGAAGTTAGCCAAAGCAGTATTGTAGTAAGGAATAACCCACAAAAACCCTATACCGAGTGTTATTATTCCCAAAAGGAACCACCCTAAATAGCTTAACCATAACTTAAATAGGTCAAATTTATAACCAACCATCATGAGTTTGCTTCGTTTTAAGGCTTCTAAGGCACTGAGTTGAGGGTTATCGCACAGAATATAATAGGCCATGGAATATCTTAGGATGGCAATAATTCCTGGAATAATAAGAAGTAACATCCATAATAGCGTAAAAACAGTTATCAAAAGATTCAGAACAAATGTTTTGAGGAAAAATTTAAAACCGCCAAACATATCCTTGATTACTGGTCCTTCATTCCTCATCAGCTTAACGAAATAGCCTGCTACCCCGAGGGCTACTGGACCTGCTAAAATGAAGGACACTAAATCACCCAGGCCTGAGGAGTGCCTGGTCGTAGGGACACTAACCAGTTCACCATTCTGCCATACATTTCGTAGAGTCTGAATCTCATTTCCGTTTGCAAAGGCCTGTGTAAGAAGCCACGCAATAAAACATACGATAACCGCTTGGGTCCAATTGCCACTTAACTGTTCTTTAGCCCGGCGTTTTAAATCATAACTTTCTTGTGGCATACCTTTTGCCTCCTTTGAATTTTATAGATAACGAATTATAACACTGTTTTCAGACTTTTTAGCAAAAAATCTACTCTAAATCGCTGTCTTCGAAAATAAAGATCTCTTCAATCGTCGAATTCAGAACACAGGCCACTTTTGCTGCAAGCTTAAGTGAGGGATTGTAGTCCCCTTTTTCAAGAAAGACAATTGGTGCCTGACAGGCATCTTTTTTGCTATTTAATTTTGGTATCTTGCTATTACCTTATTTACAAATGACACCGATAGTGTAAAATTACACTCAAGGAGTGTTACTTTATGACCAGACTTGATTTTATAAATAAGGCCTCTGAAAAATTAAAACTTATCCGCATTGAAAATCAATTTACGCAGGACAAAATGGCTGACATTTTGGGTATATCCAAGAAGACCCTCGTTCAGATTGAAAAAGGCCGATCCACTCTGAGTTGGGCGGGTTCTGTAACCCTATGTACAATTTTTAGAAATAGTGAAATATTAGAGATGACCTTTGGAGGGGACCCACAAGATATTATCCTTTCTTTAGCCTTTACCGATTATGAACGTAAGGAAAAAACCATGGGGGGGAAGGTGTGGTGGATAAATATTAAGTGGACTGATGAATTTCGAATCCAGCAGAATATAGTCTCGGAGCACTATCGGATTCTAGATGGTCAGGATAGGAGAATTTGTTCTTCCTTTGATTATGGATTTATCAAAACGAGACTCCAGGAGCTTTCCGATGATTGTGGGGTTTGAAATGGTAAAATTCATTAAGGCTTACATCAAATCAATGAGGCTTTACTACGCTTTTGTAACCGGAATTTCAGGTTGGATCGGGATGGCATTTTACGAATATATTGCCAAATCTCCCTTTCAGACAGTGGAAATAATTCCGGCAACGGAAAAAAAAGCCTTAATATTGAGCATGCTGTTTCTCAGTTGGGGGATTAACCAAATTATCAATGACTACTTAGGTTTGAAAGAGGACAAGGTCAATGCGCCTCACCGTCCGATGGTTACCGGTGAACTGGATCCAGGAAATGCCTTGCTCTTAACAGGTGCGCTGCTGATCATAACGTTATTGATTACATACCTGTATCTGGAACCAATTGCCCTTATTCCTGCAATCGGGGGAATAGTTTTGAACATTTTATATGAGTACGCCAAAGGTTATGGCATTTTCGGTAATATTTGCTTTGGACTGATGATTTCCATGTGTACAGCCTTCGGGTTTTTGGCAGCAGGCCCAACTCAGTCCCCGTATTTTACACCCAGCCGGGTTTCGGTGTTAATCCTAGTAGCTGTGATGAACGGATTGATGACTTTTTATACTTATTTCAAAGACTATGAAGGGGATAAGGCCACAGAAAAACGGACGCTAATCGTCTTGCTGGGGATCGAGAAATCCAGGTATCTTGCTGCAATCTCTGCTTTTCTTCCCGCAGCGATCTTCGCGTCACTATATTTTAATCATTATATTGAAGCTAGGGTCAACACTATTTTCCTTATCCTAGCTGGATTAACAGTTTTTTTGGAACTGTGGACGGGGTATCTTTTCTTTAAAAACCCTCAGGGAGAAAGAACTTATTATTCTTTGGCAACTAATTTTCGGGCCTGTATCTGTGGCCAGGCAACCCTTATTGCTCTATTCAACACAGAACTGGCAATGATCCTTTTTTTAGTTTCCTATATGTTTGTAGGATTCTTATTTGATCTGCATACTGATCCTAAATCATGAAGAAAATCTTCTTCCTATGGCGTCTAACTTGAACTGAAGCTCAGTCAGACTTATCCATGCGCTAAATTCAGCTTTCGATATTCGAGCCACGAACCACAACTACGAACTACGAATATCGAATATCGAATATCGAATATCGAATATCGAATATCGAATTGGGAGGGCTGTTATGAAATTATTTGAACCGGCAACGTTGGGCCCCTGCCGGTTGAAAAATAGACTTATCCGGTCAGCAACCTTCGAGGGTATGGCTGATCATCAAGGTTATCCACTCCCAGAATACTGCCTGTTGTATAAAACTTTAGCCTCAGGAGGCGTGGGAGGGATCATTACAGGTTTTGCGTATATCTCGTCCGAAGGAAAAGCGATGCAGCCGGGTCAGGTCAGAATAGATCGTCAGGAAATGGTCGAATACTTTTTGCCGGTTACTAATGAGGTTCATAAATACGACTGTAAGATTTTTATGCAGTTGGCTCACACTGGGAGACAGACCAGGAAAAAAGAAACAGGGCTGGATGTCTGGGGAGTGTCTAATAAAAGGTCCTTATATTTTAGAGGTTCTCCTCGAGAGTTGGCTACTGATCAAGTGTATGCGCTGGTCAAACGATTTGCCGAAGCCGCAGGGTATGCTAAAGCGGCCGGATTTGACGGTGTTCAGGTTCATGCTGCCCATGGCTACCTTATCCATCAGTTTCTGCTGCCGTCAATCAATTGTCGAACCGATGAATTTGGCGTTGATGCTAAGAGCAGGATCGGTACGAAATTTCTGGGCTTGGTTATCCAGGAGATTAGAAAGACGTGTGGCTATGATTTTGCTCTGTTGGTCAAGGTAAGTGGGAGTGATGACTACTTTACCAAATTCACTTCCGAACAGTTTGTCAATCTGATACGGTTCCTTGATGCTCAAAAAGTCGATGGCTTAGAGATCAGTTATGGAACGATGGATCATGCCTTGAATATCTTTCGCGGGGAAATACCCTGCAAAGTGCTCTTCCGGCATAACCCAGTGTTCAAAACCAATCATGGTATAAGGAAAACACTTCATAACTTGCTGGTTTTTTGTTTGATGAGGGTAAAACTCAAACCGTTTTCGCCTACTTATAATCTTGAGTACGCCAAAATGGCCAAATCCTTGACAACTATCCCCATTCTTAGTGTGGGTGGTTTCCGGAAGGGAGTGGAGATGGGGGAGTGTCTAGAAAATGGCTTTGCTGATTTTATCAGTCTGTGCAGACCCTTTATTTGTGAGCCGAACCTCGCTGAAAAGCTAGTGCAAGACTTGAACTATTCTGCGCAATGTATCAATTGTAATATTTGTGCCATTATGTGTGATTCCGATCAACCAACACGTTGTTACCAAAAATGTTCTAATTTATAGTGGAAAGGCGTGAATTGAAATGGAAGACAGAGTAATCTTTACCTTAAAACACATTTTAAACAAAAGGTATATGAAAATAACCCTGGAGAGTCGTTTGCGTGAAGACTTGAATGTGGATTCATTAGACTTACTGATGATTCTGGCGGATCTAGAGGATGAATTTGCTACAACCCTATCTGAAGAGGATTTTTCAGATGTGGTTACTGTCAATGATATTGTCGTAAAGCTAAGAGCTAAGGGGGTACAAGATTATAGGCATGTATTTGAATGATTTTTATAACCGGTTTAGCCTGGATGAGCGACCGGCCGAGGTTGCCTGTCATAATCCCTATTACCAGAGAATGGATTCTGGACTGGATGCAAAAATACTGGTGCATAAACATACGATGATTGACCTGGCATCCAACAACTATCTGGGCCTGGCAACCGACGAGAGGGTAAAGCTGGCTGCAGTACAAGCTGTCCAAAAATATGGAGTATCACTCTGCGGCACACCGATCGCTACAGGCTACAGCGATTTGTACCAAAGGCTGGAAGAAAAATTAGCAAACTTTGTAGGGCTGGAGGAGACAATCCTCCTGCCTTCGTGCTACCAGGCTAATAATGGATTATTTAGTTCTATTGCCGGCCCCCAGGATCTGATCATATTTGACCGATGTGCTCATTCTTCCTTGATCCAGGGGATCAAAGCGGCCGGCTGTAAAATCAGGCCCTTTCTTCATAATAATTTGGAGCATTTAGAAGGCATTTTACAGCGTTCCGTAGGGTATCGGCAGGTCTTTGTCGTGACTGAGTCGGTGTTTTCTACTGAGGGCAGTGTTGCACCGTTTAAGGAGATCGTGCAATTGTGTGAGAAATACCAGGCCCTGCCGGTGATTGATGATTCCCACGGCATAGGAGTGTTGGGCGGATCAGGGCGTGGAATCCTTGAGGAGCAGGGGATAAGCAGATACCGAGGGGTTTATACGGCATCGTTAGGAAAGGCAATGGCTTCTTCAGGTGGAATGATCAGCGGTGAAAAAAGACTGATCGACTATCTTAAATATTACTGCCCTCATCTAGTCTATTCTACAGCCTTGTCGCCGGCAGTTCTGGCTGGCACCGAGGCTGTTCTGGACATTATTCATTCTGAATTTGGGACGATTAAAGGTAGGCTGGTTACCTATCAACAAGAGATATATAAAAGCCTGGTTAAAGGAGGATTTACTGTGCTGCCAGGTGAGGCCCCTATTAATTCCATTCAATGCGGCAGTAAAGAAGCAACGTTTATCCTGGCCAAAATGCTTTATGACCAAGGGATTCTTTCCACACCGTTCATTGAGCCCTCCGTCCCGATCAATGATGGACGGGTAAGGTTGATTGCCGGAGCCAATCTCAGCGAAGATTCAGTGGCCGAAGCCGCGGAAATTATTCAAAGGATCGGATGCTCATGAACTATTTCTTAATCATGAATCCCGGTTCTGGAGGGGGAAGTAAGGAAAAGATTAAGAAAATCCTGGCCTTCTTTCATGACAACGGACTTCAATTTGACTATAAACTCACAGACGCCTTGGATGATGCTTATACCCTATCCGTCACAGGGAATAAATTGGGCTATGATGTCATCGTTGCTGTAGGGGGAGATGGAACGATTAACCGGGTAATTAATGGGTTTTATGATACGTTGGGCCATCGAATTTCCAATTCCAAGCTGGGTGTAATTCACACCGGTTCCAGCCCTGACTTATGTAAGAGCTATAATGTACCTCTGGATAGCGAGCAGGCTCTTAACACAATCCTTGCGGGGAAATGCGAGAAAATTCCCATAGGTAAAATAACCTATACCAGTGTCTATGACATTGAGATGGAGGGTCTGCCTCTAAGTAAGGAAAATGAAAGAGGACATGTCCAAACGGGCTATTTCGCTTGCTGTGCCAATATCGGTCTGGGGGCCTCCATAGCCAGAGGGGCTAATAGTGGGATCAGACACTATATCGGCGATATCGCGGGGACATTTGTCTCCTTAATTAAATCTTTGCTTAAGTATCAACCTAGTAACTTTACAGTTAGTTTTGACGGACAAGAACAGGTTCTCAAAAATGTTTACAATATCGCTGTAGGAAAGACAACTTACATAGCTTCAGGAATTAAAGTAAATAACCTGTTAAGCCTCGGGGACAGCCGTTTCTATACCTTGCTTATTAATGATCTAAGAGTTGCTAATTGGGCCGGTGTGATCAGTAAGCTATACAGCGGAAAGAGGTTTACCAATAACAAGACGATGTCCCTGCAATACGCCTCATCGATCGAAGTATACGGTAACAATAGAAATCCCGAATTGGAGTTTGATGGTGATCCCAGAGGATTTCTTCCCTGTCTGATTGAAACTGCCCGAGACCCCTTAGACTTGATATGTGTGTGAGGTTCTTGATGAGTAAAGAAAAAGAAATGATTGAGGTTATCCATAAGCATTTGCCTAGGTGTGCCAGCCAGCGGAATAAGCTCTTTGAGGCCGACTCGGAAATCGTCGATTTTCATGGCTGCAGTCTTCTATATAATCTAGACGAGTTTTCCCAAGAAGATCTATTTCGGGTTGAGGATCCCTTTGTGTTAGGCTGGAACATGGCAATCGGCAGTATTAGCGACATCTGGGCCTCAGGGGGAAAACCTAAGTATTACGCCCATAGCTTGGTTATGCAAAATTCTTGGACGAAGGACTATGTCGAAAAATTGTCTCTCGGAATTGCCGAAGTGCTCAAGGAAGTCGGGGCTGTTTTTATCGGGGGGGATTTTGGGACCTCCGAAACCTGGCGCTATACAGGTTCAGTCATTGGGGATCTGGAGGGTCCGCCTCTGTTAAGAAGTGGGGCAAACGCTGGAGACGGGATCTTTATTACAGGCCCAATCGGCAGAGGGAATGTTGAAGCCGCCCTAGTGCTGTACGCTGAAAATCCCTTAGTCAAACATCTAATGGACAGATGGAAAAACCCCTTTCGGCTGAGATGCCAAGAGGCAGAGATGATAAAACGTCACAGCCGCTGCTGTATTGATACCAGTGATGGGGTCTTTAATGCTCTCAACACTGTTTCGGAGATGAGCGGGACGGGTTTCGTTGTAGGTAACCTGCCTTATGTGAAAAGTGGCTTATTACTTGCTAAGGCCCTTAACGTGCCTAAAGAACTTCTGTTCTTAGGTGAATGCGGAGAGTATGAATTGCTTTTTACTCTAAGAAAAGAAGTTGAAGAAGAGTTTTTAAATGAAGCCCAGGAGAAAAACTTGAAGTTTTATAAAATCGGTCAAGTAAGAGAAGAGGGGACAAAATCACTTCAGGAGAGAGGTAGGGAAATTGATTTAGCCTCTTACGATTTAAGTGCTAGGGATTTCCCATATCCTAAAGAATATTTACAAGCGGTGGTGAATTTCCTGAACTAGACTCCATGCCGCCTTAATAACGGCTCTAACAGTGCATGGAAATGAGCTATACTGGATGCTCTCGTCACCGAAGTATTGATGTTGAGCTTTAGCTGAACAAGTTCACTGGAAGCCCGAAAGACTACAGGCACTCGAACTTCGTGCCTCGAACATCGCACCTCGATTTTAGGGGGAGGACAATGTGAAACGAAGAGTTGTAATTACCGGACTAGGACCGGCCACAGCCATAGGGATTGGCAAAAAGGATTTCTCTACAGGTATTTTTACATTAAAAACGTGTATAGCGGAAATCCCGAATAGTTATGAGCAGAACTATACGTTCAAATCCCGCTATTTCGTACCTAAACCGGAGTTTTCCTTAAGCGAGTTTGGAATTCATAAATCACTTGAAGGATTGATGGAGGAGTCCTCGAAAATTTCGGTCCTATGCACGATGCTGGCTTTGGAGGATGCGGGCTTTAAGATTAATGATGCTGAGAAATACTGGCAGGTTGAGGGTCTGGAAGACTGTGGTATCATCATGGGCATTGGGATGAGTAGTCTTCAAACCGCCTTAGAAGCCTACTCCGCCCATACGGCTGAGACTGACCATTCTGCGTCTGCATCATGTTCTGGATCGGGATCTAATTTTAATCCTAACAAACCTCGTTACAACCGAATGGTTATTCCTATGCTGATGACCAATTCTCCTGCCGCTTGGATATCGATACTCTTTGGCCTTAAAGGTTTCAGTTATACCCTTAATGCGGCCTGCGCTTCGGGGAGCTATGCCCTAGGCGAGGCTTACAGAACTATTTTGGACGGCAGATGTGATGTGATCCTAGCGGGTGGTGTTGAAGCCTTAGTCGAAAAAAATGGCGGAATTATGAGAGGCTTTGACATGCTGTCAACCCTCACGAGAGCAAAAGACGGGAGGCCTCAGCCCTTCTCCCAAGAGAGAAGTGGGTTTCTATTTAATGAAGGAGCCGGCTGTGTTTTAGTCTTAGAGGAACTAGAAAAGGCCAGAGAAAGAGGGGCCCACATATATGCTGAGATTGTAGGGTATGAATCCTGTAGCGATGCTTACAGCATTGTCCAAATGGATCCCTCCGGGGCCAGCATCGCTAGCCTTCTTCAGAAGATCACCAGCGGAATCAAGCTGGACTATCTAAATGCCCATGGTACGGGCACAATTGCCAACGATGACATTGAAGCCAAAGTAATCCAACGGATTTTCGGATCTAAAAATGCTCAACCATATATCAATTCCACTAAGGGAATCCTTGGCCACAGCATCGGAGCCAGCGGCGCTCTCGAGGTGGCAGTCATGGCCCTATCCATCAATGAGTCAAAAATCCATGGGAACTTAACCTCTGAACCTTTAAATAATCTTAATCTTCCTCTAGAGACCCTTGCAACTCCGATTGACTATGCCCTTTCGGCTTCTTACGGTTTCGGTGGGCATAATGCCTTAATTCTTCTAAAGAGGTATGACAACAATGAATAAAGTCATGATTACGGGAGCGACAGGTTTTATTGGAAGTCACATTACAAGAGCCTTCTGTGAAAATGGGGTCCAGGTTGGCTGTTTGGTCAGAAAGGGCAGTAGCCTTGCTAACCTAAAGGGTCTACCCGTAGAGTTTAGGATTGGTGATATCAAGAATACCGGGGATTTGACCAAGGCTTTCACCGGCTACGACTGGGTTATTCATAATGCCGCCAAAGTAGCCGATTGGGGAGATTACGATGATTTTTATCACACGAATGTAACGGGCACAGTCAATGTACTGACGGCCTGTGTTCAGGCCGGGATTAAAAACATCCTCATGACAGGCTCCAACTCCGTTTATGGCGAAGAGAATAGTCCTATCGTTAAGGATGAAGGCTCACCCTATAATTCTCATTACAGGTACTTCGGAGACCACCTTTTCCCCTGCAAGTTGAATTACTATCGCGATACCAAAGCTCTAGCCAAAAAAGAGGCCTTAGCCTTTGCAGCTACGCTGGACTTAAACCTGACTATTTTAGAGCCTGTTTGGGTCTATGGGGAGCGGGAATTGAACGGAGGGTTTTATGAATACCTCAAGACTGCCAAGGCTGGAATTCCTTTTGTGCCGGGAGCAAAGCAGAATAAATTTCATGTCATCTACGCAGGCGACCTGGCTAAGGCTTATGTCTCGGCCTACACAAAACAGCTGGCAGGCCTAAACTGTATCCTTGTCGGGAATGAACAGGTTGAAAGCATGGACAAAATTTATCGATTATTCTGTTCTGAGGCAGGAGTAAAAAAGCCAGGCAATCTTCCCAAGGCCCTGACCTATCCTGTCGCTTTGCTCATGGAGTTTTTATACACTCTGGTTAATTCTTCAAATCCGCCACTCCTGACTCGCGGTAGGGTAAATATGTTCTATGACAATCTAGAGTTTTCAGTGGAGAAAGCCAAGCAGATCCTCGAGTTTAGAGATGTCTATAGCCTTGAGGAAGGTATTAAACGAACGGTCTCATGGTACAAAGACCACGGTCTGATTTGAAAGAGGGTGGCATGATTAAAGGAAATAATGTTACTGGTAGACAGAAAACAGTCTTTAATCTCAGGCTGAAACTAAGCGTGTTTTTTCACTTTATCCCTTTACTTTGGAATGGGGATATTTCCTTCAAGAGGTTTATCCTTCTCTTAAAAAGGCTGCTATTTTTTGTATCCAGGATGCAGCATAATAAGTTTGTCACAATTAATGGCAAGACTAGAATAGGACTTTATGTACCGGGTTTTCCATCCCAGGCTTTTTACACGGCCTGTCAGAAATTTAGTCAATTCTCAGAAAGAATGCCCTGTACAACGGTTTTATTATCGATTACGTCGGCCTGTCCCTATAGTTGCAATTACTGTTATCAGAAACTTGATAAGGGCAAGGATGTCTATATAGAGATTTTGATCAGGACAGTGAGCAAACTTCAGAAGATGGGAATTGCTTTTTTTAATATTGAGGGTGGCGAGCCCTTTCTAGTGTATGACCGCTTGAAGAGGTTATGCTCTGCCATTGATGTCAGGTCGGAAATCTGGATAAATTCCACGGGCGCTGGTATGGATAGAGAAAAGCTGGTCGAGCTTAAAGATTTGCATGTAACTGCGATTATGTTTTCCCTGCACAGCCCCGATGCCGATGCTTTCAATCGATTTATGGGGAGCAATTCAGCCTGGGATACTATGCTGGACGGAGTTAAAATGTGTCATGATATAGGCCTGCCCGTGGCGTTTAATACCTGTCTGATGCGTGACGACTTTTATAACGGGACCTTCGAACGAATTATGGTATTAGTCAGGGACTTCAAAGCTTGTCTGATCCAGATAATTAAACCCAAACCAGCGGGAGGGTGGTTGGAAAAAGAGGCTATTGAATTCACACCGGAGGACCTGGCTTATATAAAGACCCAGGTAAACCGATACAATTCGCAGAAAGAGTTCTCTGGTTATCCGGCAATCTCTGCCCAGATAATTGAAGAAGACAAAGGGGTTTTCGGCTGTACGGCCGGTGGCATCGACCGATTTTATATTAATGCCAAGGGAGATTTACAGCCCTGTGAGTTTCTAAACATATCTTTTGGTAATATCGCGGTGGATAATTTCGAGGATATTTATCAAAAAATGCGCAGTTGCTTCGCCTGGGGTGGAGACTGTTATTTATGCGAAAGCTGCTCTAAAACGATTCATAAAATTTATCAGGAAAATAGTCTAAAGTCCCTTCCTCTTCCTCCCGAGCTGTCGGAAATGATCTACAGTTCTTGGGACCGGGGGAGAAGAACGGATTTGTATGAAAGGTTGGAGAAGATTAAGTAGTTTAGGGCGTGGATATGTTTCCGTGGACGGGCCAGGACGAGAGTCGGTCGATCTCGGAAAATTCAACTTGGGGTATTCGAAGGCGATTTGAACAGGGAAAGGTCCATGTAGACCAAACGAAGTTTTTAGGTTAATGATAAAGATGAAAATGGGGACTTGGTATAAATGAGAAGCAAGCTAAAATCGTAAGAAGGATTTACAACGATTAATCGTTTTGTCACAGAGATGGGGATAAAGGAAATTTTTATTATCACTAAAAGTCAAGAGCAAGGATCGGCTTAGCAGCAGGTCTTTGTTATATAGTATCTACCATTGAGAGGGGCAAAGCGCCTCTTTTTTGTAACCCTTAAAAGGACATTTCCATAAGATGGTAACAGAATCAGCCAAGCTTTTTTAATCTACTTTGGTAGATTGCATTAATGAATGATTATCACCTTACAAGATCGTTCACAATTGTTGAATCTAAGGAGGAAACTTGAATGAATGACCAAAATAATAAGCTTGATGTCCTATTGGTGAGATTTCTCTGTAATCGCCATGGCGATGCTACTATGAATATTGAGCAAATGGGCCTTCTCTATGTTGGCACGTATGCAGCAAAGAATGGTTACAAAGTTCGGATACAAGACAGCCCAAATTTAACCTTTGGTGTTCTTATGGAATTGTTCAAAATTGCGAACTAAAGGTTATAGGGTTCTACGTTGACCACGAAAATGTTAATGCCACAATGAGTGTCATCAATGATTTGAAAAGTATTGATGAGCATATATTGTGTGTAATCGGGGGGCCGCAAGGCTCTGCTATCCCCTGGGACGAACGAATTTTGCAAGAAAGCAGATGTGATATGGTCGTCCGAGGCGAAGGGGAACTAACATTTACGGAACTCCTGAACTGGTTTTTTAAGGGTAAAGGAGATCTGGAATTGATCCCAGGCATCACTTATCGAGAAAATAATCAGATTAAGCGAAATTCGGAGCGGCCTCCTATGCAAAACCTTGATCAGCTGCCCTTACCTGACCATAGTCTTAACTTTGATAGAAAAGAACCGAATGGTTCGGAAAGTCTTATTACCAGTCGGGGCTGTCCCTATCATTGTGCTTTTTGCTTTGAAGGAAAACGGGAATCAGCTTATCGCACCAGGTCAATTTCGAATGTCATGGAGGAAGTTGAAGAACTTTTGAAAATAAGACACCCGTTTATTTAACTATTCTTGATGATACCTTCACGGTAAATCCGGAACGTGTCTTGGAATTTTGTCATGGAATGAAGCAACTTCGGCAGAAATATTATAATGTTAGGTGGTTTTGTGAAGGCAGAGCGAATTTCATAACAAAATATCCCGAGATTGTTCCAGTTATGGTTGAGGCAGGTCTAATCCGGATTCAAATCGGAATTGAAACCGGAAACCAACACATTTTGGATGCTTATAATAAAAACCTGCGTCTTGAAGAGATACGTGAAACAGTCCGCATCTGTGCGGAAGCCGATGTTTTATCAATTGTCGGTAACTTTATTGTCGGTGGTGCACATGAGAATTGGGAAACGGTAAAAAACAGTAGAAAATTTGCGGAAGAGCTTCTAGAGATTGGCAAAGGTAGGCTGGAATTAACTACGACGATTTATACACCCTATCCCGGTACACCGATGAACGATCATCCGGAAGCGTTTGGCTTAAAAATGCTTGACCCCGATTGCGAGACAGGACCCGGAGACGATTATTGTTTCAGCATTTCATTTCGCAGAATGTCGTATTCCAACAGGTCTATACAAGAGGGATATTTTTAAAGAGATGTAAGATACTAATTAAAATATTTTAGGCTTCAGGAGGTAATCTTATGGATAACCTACAGCAAAACAATTCAGTAGAACAAAATGGAGTGCCGTTTGTTTCTGCACAGCATAATGTGACTGATATTCCCATTACTGTTGCTGAAATTAACCATCTTTGGTCAACTTATATGGCTGAAAGTATGGCATGTTGCTTTCAAAAACATATTGTTTCTATGGCAAAGGACCCAGATTACCATAGTGTTATGCAATCTGCATTAGATCTTTCCAGCAGAAATCTTACGATGATAGAAAACATATTTAAATCAATTCAACATCCTATACCTGAAGCATTCGGAGAAAAAGATGTGAATTCAATAGCTCCAAGATTGTTTGACGAAACTTATGGTATAATGTACACGAGAAGTATGACAAAATATATCTTTCAAAATCATTATTTAGCTTTTACAGAATCGACACGATCTGATATCCGGCAATTATTTGATGGGTTTATTGACGGTTCAAGAGACATTATCAGAAGAACCGATGATGTTCTTTTAGCAAAAGGGGTCTATCCTAAAACGCCATATATTGCTGTTCCTGATAGAGTAGAATTCATTCATGATAAGGATTATTTTGGTTCTTTTTTGGGTGCTGAAAGAACTTTAAATGCCCTGGAAATCAGTAATATTTTTTCTATTTTGGAATTTAAAGTTATTATAAAAGCATTGAAATTGGGGTTTGCTCAAGTGGTAAAGTCGGATGAAATTAGAAATTTTTTCAATCAAGGTGCAAAACTTGCAGAAAAACATATAAATATACTCCGTTCTATTTTAGAGAAAGAAGGTTTACCTGGTCCCGAAATAGTGGATTATCGTGTTACGGACTCAAAAGAATCACCATTTAGTGATAGACTACTGTTATTTCATACCACAACAGTTATAGCATATATTCTTACTGCTTATGGTACTGGGCTGTCGAGAATGATGAGAAAAGATATTGTAGTAACTTATACTAAACTAATGGCAGATATACTGAGCATTTCCAAAGATGGAGCTAATTTATTAATAAGCTACGGTTGGCTTGAAAAAATCCCTGAAACAGTTAACCGTAAAGCGTTAACCCACTGACTATTTTGTTCTTATTTTACTGCAGAAGCCCAATTGTAAACTCCTAGAATCAATAAACGGCAGAGAGCTTGAAGAATTCGATGAGCAAATATTTGATGTGTTTGTTGAGAAGATAGAAGTTCTCACACCAGCGGATTTTGTTTTTGAGTTGAAGAGAGGGTTGAGGAAGAAGGGGAGTAATTTACATTCTGAGTCCCATAGTTATGGATAATGCAAAGTACAGGTAGACCAAATAAATAAGTCCTCTCTATATTCCATGAATCTTTAAGGGAGACAAAATTGCACTGATAGACGTATATGCTTAAAGAAGAAAAAACTTCCAACCTAATTATGAAAAGATCTGCCATTCCCTTTTGGCAGCTCTCATATTCACTCTTTATTTAATTTTATCTCCTTTAAGATTTCTATTAGAGTTTTATCGATCCTGTTCATTTTTCTGATAAACCATACTAGTAAAATTATTACTATAGCAGGTAGTGTCAATAAATATAATGAAATGGTTAATGTGGACGGCGTTATAAATGCAGGATATGAGAACATTGCACCATCATCTCCTTCCCTTTTAAATACTCCTATATGGCTTCGCCCTATTAGAATAAATATCCTTCTGCGTCCTATAAAGAATGTTACGTAAAGCCCCCTCGTCGGACGAGAGGGCTATTTATCTGGACAACTCCAAATGCCTAGCACTTACATAATAGGTAAGTGTTTTAAACATTTCCCGGCTCAATGATGAAACAGTCTCAATCCAGTCATAACCATTGTTATACCATACTCATTACACGAATTAATAACTATGTCATCTCTCACTGAACCGCCTGGCTGTACAATATATTTGACACCACTTTTAGAAGCACGATCTATATTATCTCTAAAAAGGAAAAATGCATCTGATCCCAAAGTTACATTTTTCAAATTATTAAGCCACTTTTCCTTATCAGATTCCGAAAGTCTTTCAGGAACTTCTTTTAGCACATCGTTCAATATATTCAGTTCATACTCCGTTGCGTTGTTTCTGACAAACAGATCAATAGCATTATCTCGTTCAGGCCTTCCTACCTCTTGCTTGAATTTTAAATTCAGTACTCGGGGATGCTGCTTGATATACCAAATATCTGCTTTATCACCTGCGAGCCGGGTGCAGTGTATTCTTGATTGCTGACCCGCACCAACTCCTATTACCTGGCCATTTGAAACATAACAGACAGAATTTGATTGAGTATATTTAAGCGATAACATCGCCAATATCATATCTCTTCTTGCTTCATCAGGTAGATGTTTAACATCAGTTACAATATTTTCTAGGTTTTCAAAACATGGGATTGCGGTATTCCTCTTCTGTACAAACTCTATACCATATATCAACCTTGTTTCCATTTCAGAAGGCTCATAGGATGGATCAATTTCTATAATATTGTACTTTCCGCCTTTTTTCTGCTTAAGTATCTCAAGGGCTTCAGCGGTAAATCCGGGTGTTTTCATTTTCTTCTTTCTGGCTCGTTTACCGTGTTTTAACCCGTAGTGCTAAAGTCCGTTTTTCTCTCAAATAAGGCGATTTACTATGGTGTTTGCTTTCGGTTTTTTTCTATTCGGCTTACGTCTTATCCTTGGGGCATGGATAGTGTCAGCCTGGGCGTAGTCTAGTAAGAGAGGGATGAATATGCCTGATTGTAAATTCTAGGAGACAATGAACAGCAGGAAGAGTTTCGATGAACAAATATTTAATGCGTTGGTTGAGATGTGCTGTGCACCCCGTTAAGGTTATTCAAACTCAAGAATAAATAAAAGTCCAATAATTAAATTGGTAGTAAACATTCTATGGGAAACCTGTGGACTTGCTAAAGAAATTTTAGCACTAATAATTGGTACATTTAGGGAACAGATCGGTTGCAACTGATCTGTTCCCTTTTTGAGAAAACACTTTCGCTATCCAAATGAAAATTAATCCGTCTTAATTGTAGAAGCTTAGGTTGGTACCGCCTAGGCAAGAATAAATAGATTAAAGAGGGGTTAATATTATGAGGAAATTTACAGTTAACCAATTAAGTGCTTTTGACGGAATCAAGAATTCTGCCTATGTTGGTTATCAAGGAAAAGTTTATGATGTGTCTACTATATTTAAGAATGGAGAACATGCTGGGATGAAAGCTGGTAAAGATTTAAGCGAAGACTTCGCCAAAGGTCCTCATAAAGAAGATATTTTTTCTAACTTTCCTGTAGTTGGTGAATTAACTTTTGAGAAAAGCCTATCTGAAAAAGTCTTTGCGGGTACTTCACTACAAACTGATCTACTTTTGCGTCTCGCTCTTGGAATAGTTTTTTTCGCTCATGGAGCACAAAAATTGTTGGGTTGGTTTGGGGGTTACGGTTGGAGTGGTACAATGGGCTACTTAACTCAAACTGTGCATCTAGCTCCTCCAATAGCGGGGGTGGTAATTTTACTTGAGTTCTTTACCGGAATTGCTCTAATTTTAGGTTTATTAACTAGGCCTGCCGCTCTGGGGATAGCTATAGTTATGTTAGGTGCAGCTGTTACGGTTCATCTGCCTAATGGTTTTTTCCTGGACAAAGGTGGAGTCGAATATGTGTTTGTACTTTTCTTAGTTGCACTCTTCTTATTAATTAACGGGGCTGGAGCTGTTTCTATCGATAGGCTCATTAGGACCCGATATCAACGTAGATAATTGACTGCAATTTAATTGTGACAGACAAAACCCGTCGGATCACCATATCCGAGGGTTTTGTCTGTTAGAATAGATTATATATTAATGACTATCCAAACGATTAATTTAAAGTCCAATTAATAGGGCATTCTAAATTTAGTCTTAAAGGGTGAAGGGGTGAACAATATGAAAATCAAGGAAAACCTTTATACTGCAGATTCATTTGAAGGGGAACTTTCCTTTGAAGAAATAATTTCTCAAAATCAAGAAAAAATAATCAATCTAATCTATGGAATGACAGGTGATTACCACCTCTCTCAAGATTTAACGCAGGAGGCTTTTCTAAAAGCATTTCAATCAAGACACACATTTAGTGGTAAATCAAAATTCTCTACCTGGCTATATCGAATAGCTGTAAATGTTACGGTTGACCATCAACGAAAGAGCTGTGTTCGTAAAGAGATGGCTACAGATGAAACAAACCCTAACTTTTCAAAGGTTAATACCTCACCAGAACCGGATGGAGCTTGCCAGAAAAATGCAACACGGAATATAATATTCAGTTCTATCGCAGAATTACCTGATCAACAGAAAGAAGTCTTTGTTTTGAGAGAAATCAATGGTTGTTCAACAAAGGAAGTTTCCGAAATTTTAGGTTGCTCTGTAGAATTAGTTAAATGGCGATTACACAAAGCCCGGTTATCCCTGCGTAAAACGTTAAACAATAATACGAAATACAAAAACTTAGGGACAATAACCTTAAACAGTTTTGGACTAGAATAAGTAATATAATAACTAAGCCTCATTCACAAACTCTTAGCAGTATAAACGATAATGAATAATATATCTCTTTTGTAGTGACAGGCACGTTGAGAGTCTGCACTGATATCTTGATTAAATGACAGCAGTGTTTGGACCTGCTCAAGCTCATGGCGCAGTTTATCCTTTAACATGATCTGTTCATTAATGATTTCAAGCTGAGTTTGAACAACGAGCATCGGATTATAATCAGGATTCTCAATAAATTCTTGGATTTCCTCTGATGAAAGTCCCAGTTAAGCCGCTGTAAAACATGGTGTCATAGAAGCACACCAGGAGCTAATCGAATCGGTTAGGGCCATAGAACGTAAACTAGATAACAAATAACCTAGTAGGCAGGGAACGCAAAGAGGTGCCTCTTGCTTTGTAACCTTGGCCAAACAGTAGATGTCATTGCAGTATTCGCGGAAATTTGATCATCAATTTTGGTTGACGTGAAATAGGAGGGATTTAAGCATTCCACACAATACCTGATGAGTTCGCTGCGCTGGACAATGCCGATGAAAATCTCATTATCGTCCACAACAGGAACGAAGTTTTGTTCAGCGGCGCGGGCGATGAGGTTTTCCATTTGGGCGTTGACAGAAACAGGGTTATATTGGGTATGTCGCTCTATTTCATCAAGGTGGATTTTTTCGGTATTTGTAAATGTTAAGCCGGGTGTGTTTTTCATTTTCCAGAGGAGATCACCCTCGGTTAAAACTCCCACATATTTACCATCATCATCGATGATAGGGACTGAGGCATAGCGATGGTATTCCATCCGTTCCAATGCTTGGCGCATAGTTGAGTCGAATTTTAAATATACGATATCTTTCTTTAGTGATAGGAAAAAAGCGATGTTCAATTGTCCAACCTCCAATGCAGAGAATTTCTGAAAGTAATCACTCTTATCTTTAGCCATTGTCGCGTCATTTTGGGATTATCTTAAATTATAGTAGAAAAAAATATTTGTTAGAATATTCACAAAGATATGATATCATGTTTATCGTCGAAAATCCATAGCGTACTTATATCATCATAATCCGATTTAGCTATGATAAAATTTGCTGGTTAGTCTACTTTATAAAATCTCTAGATTGAACGAATGAACTATTTTAGCACGTAGAAATTTATGCGGTATCTTCAGGGCATATAACTTTGATCATCAAATTAACTTAGCTTTGTAGAAGGATATATCATCCGAATGACCAATGTTTCAGACGAACCGATATAATTAAAATTGAGGAGTTCATAATTTAAAATAAATTATGAACTCCTCAATAGGTTGAAGGCGATTAAGCTGTACAAAACTTCATCAACTGATTACCTGCATAACCCTGCATAACTTATCTCAAGACTATCGAGTAGACTCCAATGACAACAATAGCAGTAATAAACCATGAGGCTATTCCTAATGCCAAAGATTGCATGATAGGTATTTTGTCAATAGTAAAGTAAAGAGTTAAGAGAAAAGCTAACGAAGTCGGTAATGACCATATACTAAACATCACGGTCTTACTTAACGAGCCATGTTGCGAGATGGAAAGAAAATAGTAACCCAAGAGAGTAATAGCTGGAAAAAGCATAGCCAAACCAGCAACAAAGCTATTTTGTGATTTGCCAATTAGATTAATTATTACGACCAAGGTCCCACCAACTATGAAACGCGTTAATAATTCTACAAACGTCATAAAAGATGCCTCCAACTGATTGATTTCGCAAACTATATTATAGCAGGATATCAACTGGAATTAAAAGCCAGAGGACTTGCATGACAAAGGCAGGTGCTCTAAAATGAAGGCGGGTCCCCAAATAGGGTAATGGAGGTGGTTGCTGTGTCCGTACATAAATTTAATCCTGAAAATCGCAAAAAACTTAATAGTGAACAACGTAAGGCAATTTTGCCCCCGGCTCAGGTTTTAATGGACATTGGGATTGAATCTCACACTGTCTGGGCTGATATCGGTTGCGGAACAGGTTATTTTACAATACCTCTTGCTTATGAAGTGAAGCAAGTGTACGCTCTCGATATACGTGCTGAAATGCTTAATGATCTCAGTGACAGTCTTACTCAATTACAAATTTCCAATGTAGAGGTGCTTCAATCTGGAGAAAGTCGTTTTCCCTTACCAGACCTATTGGTAGACGGAATTTTGACTTCGCTTGTTTTACACGAAGTTGATCAACCCAATGAATTTTTTCGTGAATTACACAGAATTCTTCAAACGGGTGGCAGATTAGTGGTAATCGAATGGGCCAAAGCATCCACGGAAATGGGACCACCTCTTGACCACCGCTTATCTGTTCAACAGTTAGATGATTGGGCACTTACGGCAGGTTTTACAAAAGTAAAATCCTGGCAGTGGACGGAGAATTTCATAGGAATTGAATATGAAAAGTAAACATTAATTAAATAATCGATATAAATGAAACGTCTTTCTAGAAGTGAAAGGCGTTTTATTTTATACTAGTTAATTGAGCGTTACGTTGAGAAATGATGGTGTCAAAATACGTGGACTGTGTGAAAAATATGATGTAGAATATGCAGTGTGTCTTATTCAGTAGATACGAGTCAAATCATACATAGGGGGCCAGCTTAGTGAAAGACAATCCTAATAAGATATGGGTCGTTGCGAGTCCAAAACGTGCGCGAAATCCCGAGTATAGTCAATATAATTCAGTAGGGGAAGCACTGTCTGATTTTGATGATTGGACACTTGATACAGGTAGTATAGCAAGTTGTGAAGTACTCTATCGAGGAATCACTTTGATGCACTCCGCAAAGGGTAAAGTATCTGGTGCTGCCTGCGAAAAGTATAACAAAGATTGTAATGTAAGAAGTAAATTACCAAACTCATCAGAGATACTAAATTGCGAAGAATGCGTCAAGAAAATGATTGAAAATTACGTTTTATGAAACAGTATTTGTTGGACGCTTAAAATCCTAAACTTTGAACACCGATTCAGCACTCAGCCTGATTGCGGTGTTTTTCTTTATTCCTTGGCTTTGTGCCATTGCTTCCGATTGCTTACCAGCAAATTAACCATTTTGTAACTATCTCTTTACTATTTTGTAAATGTGTGTCCAGTAATAGAGTATATTGTAAATGTATCATCAAATGGACGAAAATTATGAATTAAAGCAAGGAGTGGACAAAACAGATGAAGTTCTCCGTTCGTTTAGTAATGTCATTACTAGTTCTCGTTATAACTGGTTGTGGATCAATTCAGAGGGTTCAAACACCCATGGACCATTCCAGCGGGAGTTCTGTGATTGATATCAACCAAGGACAAGCTAACTCTGCCATACTGAGCCCAAAGAATCTAAATGCTGCAGCATTTAAGAATATGGGTAATTTGGCTTTCATTTGGGAAGGTTTACTATTTACTCTTGACGGTGAAACAGGTGAAGTCAAGCAGCTCACATACTCGAGACACGCCTTACACCCAATTTGGTCATATGATGGTGAATGGCTAGCGTTTATCTCTGCTGATGGTCCTAGTTTGAAGAGTGGGCAACTTTGGCTTGTTCGTAAGGACGGGCAACAAGCGCACCAAGTCCCAGGGATCAACTCTGTGCAAGCAAATGATCAAAACCTTTCGTGGTCACCTACAACAAATGTTCTGGCAGTCAGTGGGGAAGAAGGTCTCTGGTTGGTGCCCGTGCAAGGTAAACCGACTCTTAAGTTTAAAGGTTCGCATGCTTACGCTTATGGCCCATGGTCACCAGACGGAAAATATATCGCCTACAATGTGATGAATCCCCCAAATACCCAAGGGAGCCGAGATGAAGATCTTTATACTTTGAATGTTAATAGTGGTGAAACGGTCAAATATATTACGGCTGAAAACGCAGGAATTATAATTGCTACATGGTTGCCGGATGGCAGTGGGTTGCTGTACTGGTTAGATCCGCTACATAGTGCTTCACTGGCAGCTGATGGGCTAGAACTGTGGAGTCTCAAGTTTAATGATGTCAAGCCCAAACTCGTGTCTACAGGACTGGCATATCGGGATTGGCTTTCCTTTTCCCCGAATGGACAGTTACTTATGGTATCCGGTGGAGGTCGAATCATCTGGGCACAGAAAAGTTTGACAATTAGTAGTCCAAAATCAGGGAGTACTCTGGAGCTGCCGAATCCAGCTGGCAGCATCGCCACCGACCCATCTTTCTCCCCCGATGGGAGCCTTATTGCCTTTGTAGCCGCGAAAAACTTAGGGAATGAAGTTTGGGGTTTTAGTGAATCCGACGACCTGGCGAGCTGGGTAGCTACACGACTTTTGTGGATTGAAAACGCTGATGGATCTGCTGCACACCCATTGCAATCGGCTGGCACTGGAGTGTACCAGCCGGTATGGTCTAAAGATGGAACCCATATTATATATGTGCAAAACAATTCCTTATGGATAATTGGGGCTAATGGCGAGAATCCGGAAAAGATTTTAGGACCATTCGCGGATTGGAAAAAAGACCAGTTTGGTTTTTATGGTTATATTCGACAGGATGATTTTGCTTGGTTTAAATCTTAAGACAAATTACTAGCGCAAAGATTTTGATATGCTCCCCTTAAGTAGGCAGATTAAATAATAAAGCTGTTTACTTTTAAGGAGAGCATTTTAATTATGGCAGGAACAAAAACAAAAAATGTGGAATACAAGCTGTCACAATGCTACCGTCTGTACAAAAGTATTACAGGTTGTTTTAACCTACTAACCTACTAACATCCTAACCTACTAACATCCTAACCTACTAACATCCTAACCTACTAACATCCTAACCAATAACGGAGCAACGAATGAAGTATAGATGGCTGCAAGCCCCATGGCTACCCCGGACATTGAACCTTGGATAGGTCCTTCTAACAGAGCTGTTGCAGTACCTTGACCATGCGCAGTAGTTCCATATGCTATTCCTCGGGCTAAAGGATTAGTAACTTTGAATAGGTTGAGCAGAACAGGAGTTAAAACGGTACCTAAAATACCAGTAGCAATTACAAAAACAGAAGTGAGGGACGGGTCGCCATTTAAGATTTTTGAGATGCTAACTGCAATAGGCACAGTTACTGACTTTGGTGCCAACGAGACTACAGTGACCTTACTCAATCCTAACAGTTTAGCTGTGAGAACAGTAGTTATCATATTGGCCGATGCTCCAACCACAATCCCTGCTACTATGGGGATAAAATTTTTTATTAGTACTTCTCGATTGCGATAAAGAGGTATAGCCAGGGCAGCTGTTGCTGGCCCTAAAAGGAAAGTCATAATATTTAAACCAGGCTGGTACTGTTCAAAGCTAATTCCGCTGATTAGCAAAACGATGATAATTAATGCGGTACTGAGGAATACCACATTTACAAGTGGGTGGGGATAGCGCTTACTCAGAAAACGGCTGAAGGCATAGGCTCCTATAGTGATAGCTATGGTAAAGAGTACTATCAGTAGATTCATTTAAATTCCCCCTTTGGCAGAACGTTTACTAGCAAGAACCTGGGCTACCAAACCCGTAACCAAAATGCAGACAGCGGCGCCAAGTACAATGACCATCAGAAGCTGTACTCCGCTGGTTCGGAACAAACCTACCCATTCCATTAACCCTACTGCTATAGGAATAAAGAAAAAAGCAAGATGTTTTAGTAACAAATCTGCAGCTTCCTCCACCCATGATATGGAAATAATTCCAGTAAACAGTAAAACAAATAAGAGAACCATTCCTAAAACATTGCCGGGAATAGGTATATTTGTAAGACCTATGAAAAGGTTTCCTGATTCGTAGATTATCCATAGAAAAGTAATTTGGAGACTCACACGCAACCAGTAATTCATAAATTCACCCTCTTTCAACTTATGGCAGCTTGATTCCATTGTACTTCTAATGGTAACTATTTGTAAAATAGATAGTTGGAATATTGATTATGGATATGATAGATAATATAATCCTGCTAAGGGAGGTGGAGATGTGGATATACGTCATCTAGAGTATTTTGTTGAGGTCGCTCGTCAAAAGAGTTTTAGTAGTGCTGCTAAAGCTACACATGTTACTCAGTCGACTATTAGCAAGATGATTAAGGACATGGAAACAGAATTAGGAAAAGCGCTATTTAACCGGAGTTCTAAATATGTTCAGCTGACTGATACCGGCGAGATGCTATTTCCTAAAGCTAAACAAATAGTAGAGATGTTCCTAAGCATTCCTACCGAGCTAGATATTATGGCAAAAACTGAAAAGGGTAAGCTTAGTATTGGTTTACCTCCCATTACCGCAGCTACCGCATTTGCCCAATTACTGGGTGAGTTTATAAAAGCTTATCCCAATATCGAGATAAACTTATTTGAGTATGGGTCCAAACGTGTTGAGTTAGGAATTCAGGATGGATCGTTAGATGTGGGTCTTATCTGTTGTCCCGCTAATAGTGACCAATATAATATAATGCACTTTAGCAAAGACCCTTTATGGGTGGTTGGTCACTCTGAACACCCGCTGAGAGAATATCCTAAAATCGAATTTGAATTACTGGTTGAGGAGATTTTTGTTTTATATCGACGCGATTTCAGCTTATACGATGAAATTGTTAAGCGGTGTAAAATGGCTGGTTTTCAGCCTAAAGTAGCTTTTGAAACTTCGCAACTTGAATTGATGACTCAAATTGTTGCGGCTAAACTGGGGATTGCTCTATTGCCAAGCAAACTATGCGCTGAACTTGATCCGAAAACAATGGCATTTATGCCTTTAAGTGATCCACAAATATTTCTTGAACTGTCATTAATCTGGCACAAACGACGTTATCTATCTTATGCTACCCACTTATTGGTAGAGTTTATTCAGGCGTCTTTGCTGGAGAAAATACATAATATCAATGAATCCAATGAATTCAATGAATTCAATCCATTGGATTTAAAATAGTCTATTAATTTTCAGAGTCTTGAAAGAGGGGACTATTGTTTTGAGTACCAGATTTAACTCTGGTTTTTTGTTTTTTCAGAAATCTTAGGAGGAATAATTAGGAAACACGTAGAATCTAGTATGTATCCTTATAGAATGGTTATCCCTTTTTGTTTTATTTGTTTTGATGACTTATCACTTTGCTGTAACACATTCACTGTAAAGATACTGTCAGAAAAACGAAAATTGTGAGTTGAAAATGACGAGTGAAAGGATGAAGATTTTGAAGAATGATACGATCACTATTTTAGGGGATGAAGCAAAAGATTTGTTAGAACACAAATGTACCACGATTCCCAAGGAACTTATTCATCTACCCGGTTCGGATTTTATCGACCGGGTCGTAGAAATGTCAGATCGGTCCAATAGTGTCTTGAGGAATTTAGCGACGCTTTTTAACCATGGCCGTTTAGCTGGTAGCGGTTATCTATCCTTATTACCAGTAGATCAAGGCGTTGAACATTCTGCGGCTGCTTCTTTCGCACCCAATCCTATTTATTTTGATCCAGAGAACATTGTTAAACTAGCAATTGAAGGCGGATGTAATGCAGTCACGTCAACGTTAGGTGTTTTAGGAGCAGTCTCTCGCAAATATGCTCATAAAATTCCCTTTATCTTAAAAATTAATCACAATGAACTACTGACTTATCCGAATTCTTTTGATCAAAGACTTTTCGCCTCAGTAGAACAGGGCTTTCAAATGGGAGCTGTGGGGATTGGCGCCACAATATATTACGGTTCTCAGGAGTCACGCCGCCAAATTGAAGAAATAAGCGCTGCTTTTAAACGCGCTCACGAATTAGGCATGTTTACAGTGCTTTGGTGTTATCTGCGCAACGATGGTTTTAAGAAAGATAAAGTTAACTATGATGCAGCAGCTGATTTAACTGGGCAAGCCAATCATTTAGGGGTGACCATCGAAGCAGATATAATCAAACAAAAACAGGCCACTAATAACGGGGGCTATACTGCCTTAAACTTTGGAAAAACCAGTCCGCTGGTTTATGAAAAATTATCCTCTCAGCATCTGATTGATTTAACTCGCTATCAAGTGGCTAATTGCTATATGGGTAGAGCAGGATTGATTAATTCTGGAGGTCCTTCAGGCGAAAATGATTTGCAACAAGCTGTCAAGACAGCAGTCATCAATAAAAGAGCAGGTGGCATGGGCATGATCTCAGGTCGGAAGGCCTTTCAAAAGCCGATGGGTGAGGGGATAGAATTGCTTAATGCCATCCAAAATGTATATCTTGATAGAGGTATTGACATAGCTTAAGCAAGGGCATACTCAAAACTCTCAGTCTTTTGAATCAGTGTTAACAATTTTTGGTTGCCTAAGGCTCTCCAGCAGGGCAAGAACTCTCAAATCAGGTCGTCGGAATATCGATAGATTGACAGGTACCGCTGCAATTTACGATAAAAGTTAGCCAATCTATAAAATTTTAAGAAAATAACAAGCAGCTTCTACCAAAATAGGTAGGAGCTGCTTTCTCGTGTAAGTACATACGGTGCAAATGCTGCTTTAGTGATGAGCTTCGTCTCTTTTTTCCGCTATAAAACCATTAATACTTTCTTTACGTCGATCATTTTTAGCTTCTAAAGCTTGCTTCTCATCAGCTGAAATCTCACCAGCATGCTCATCCAAGTAATCCTCTGATTCATGCAACTTGGCAATGGTGTTGTCGATATGTTCTTGCAGGTGCGCCTCGTTATCCGCTCGATTATCCGGTTTGGCCAATGTAAATCCCTCCTAGTTATTCATAACTGCCTTTATAGGATGGCCTAAATCAAAAGCTGCTATGCGAGTATATATTCATATCCGCGTTTCTTTCTAGAGTATTAACCTGCAAAAACCGTGAAAAGATAAGAGCGGTAATCGTCTTATAAAAACTCAAGAAGTATTTTGGGGCTTATGTTTGAGTTAGCAGTCCCGCTTTAGTGATAGTCATGACATTGAAGTTGAGGTCAAAGCCGGCATAACAAATGGCGGCTAAATTGGAGAAAAGCCCTAATCACCAAGTACTGAAGATTAAAAAGTATGTTAGGAGTGTTGAGATGGAAGGATCATGGATAGCGTTATTGCCTTTTTTGGTGGTAATTCCGATTTCTATTGTAACAAAGCAAGTTCAACCAGGTCTTCTTGTTGGGTTAATTCTGGGGAGCTATTTGAAACAGCCGGATATTTTGGGCGGAGTAAAGACTTTAATTGGGTATATCGTGGATAATATGGTTAAACAGAATAACATCCGCATCATCATTTTCCTTTATGTGTTTGCTGGCTTGATCAGCTTAACCAAGCTGACCGGTGGAATTAAAGGTTTTGTCAATTTAGTCGGGCATAAAGTGAAAACTAAAGGTTCAGCAATGTTGTTAACCTGGCTATCAACAATCGGTACTTTTTCTGATCCTGATTTCAGGATCGTTACGATCGCCCCAATCATGAAAGCCTTAAGGCAAAGATTGCAAATTTCTAAACAAGAGATTGGTTTCGTCATTGAGGCAACCTCTAATCCGGTCGTTGTGCTTATACCTGTAGCCACTGCATTTGTTGGCTATATGGTTTCGGTGACAGGGACAGCTCTTCAACATGTGGGGATTAAGGAAGAACCCTACATCATTTATATCAAAAGTATCCCATTTAATTTTTTTTCGTATGTAATTATTGCCTTAGGCATTTATTATAGCTTTTTTCGTGATTTCGGTGGAAAGAAAAGAGAAGGAAAGCAGGAAGCGAGCAATGCTAGGGCAAATGGCCAGGACCCAAATTCGCTGCAAGGCGAGGAAGACCTTGAAGAGTGTTATCGGGCATTCGAGAAGGATACGCCGAGTAAGCCCTGGAATTTAATTCTGCCACTCATCTCCGTCTTAGTAGGAACGATCTTTTTAAGCTGGTGGGACGGGCATCTGAAATCCAGTAGTTTCATGGGTGCTTTCCTTAAAGCTGACGCTCTAGGTGTTATGCTTGAGGCCGTGTTTATTTCTTTATTTCTTTCATTAATCTTTTACTTATGCCAGCATTTCAGCGTTGCCAAGCTCGTAACCCATTTCGTCAAAGGTGGCAATGAATTAGTTTCTGTCATTATCATGTTAACCCTGATCTGGGCGCTGTCCGCAGTGTCCGAAGATTTGGGATTCTCCAAATATATAGCTGCACAAGTTGCTGGTCGAGTTCCTCATACCTTTATTGCGCCAGTAATATTTCTGCTGGGTGGTCTGATTTCATATTTTATTGGTTCATCCTGGGGCACGTGGGGTTTACTAATGCCCTTAGGAGTAACTCTGGCCCAACAATCGGGAGGCAATATCTTACTTGTCATAGGTGCCGTCTTTGCTAGTGGGACTTTTGGCGCTTTTGCTTCGCCGTTAAGTGATAACACGGTTACCTTGTGTACGATTCTCGATCTTCCAGTCATGGAATATTCACGCTTGAAGTTAAAGCCAGCCTTATTGGCTGCGGCGATAACGACCGTACTGTTTGGCGTGGCGGCTATGTTGTTTCATTAATATAAGAAATCACTTCTCTTACAATGCCGCGTTATTAATAAAAGCAATAATATAGATATTTTAATAATTTTGGAGCATGTTATAATAATATTATGGACAATTGGACAAACCGAAATAATACAATACTGCATGTTGATATGGATGCATTTTATGCATCGGTCGAGCAACGGGATGATCCGTCATTGCTGGGCAAGCCTGTCGTGGTTGGAGGAAAACCTAACAGCCGAGGTGTCGTTGCTACAGCGTCTTATGAGGCACGAAAATTTGGAATACACTCCGCTATGCCTTTAGCCGAGGCTTTCCGACGTTGTCCTCATGCGTCTTTTTTGCCTGTAAACATGCCTAAATATCAAGAGGTATCCTTGCAAATTCGACAGGTATTTATGACGTATACACCACTAGTGGAACCACTGTCCTTGGATGAAGCATTTTTGGATGTGACAGGTTCTACGAGCTTGTTTGGTTCTGCTGATTCCATTGCTATTGCTATTAAACAGCGTATCCAGCGGGAGTTGAGCTTAACCGCATCAGTTGGTCTAGCCTGCAACAAGTTTCTGGCTAAATTGGCCTCGGATTTGCGCAAACCTGATGGCTTTGTCATTGTTCACCCCGATAAGGTTCAGGAGTTTCTTGACCCGCTGTCTGTGGATAGGCTCTGGGGAGTCGGGAAAAAAACAGCTGAGCAGTTGCATAAGGTTAATGTCAAAACAATTAGGGATCTACGTTACCTTGATCAGGAGTTCTTAACTCAATTATTTGGAGTTTTAGGAAGTCAGCTTTTTCAGTTAGCTCAAGGAATCGATGAGAGACCTGTGGAAAGTGTAAAGATTGTTAAATCCATCGGTCGTGAGATCACTTTTGCAACAGATATTGAGGCTCGGGATGTATTAGAGACAACCTTATTGAAGCTTGCTGTTGATGTGGGACGGCGTCTGCGTAAGGAGGCTTTAAGAGGTAAAACGATCACTTTAAAAGTCCGCTATGACGATTTCAGAACTGTGTCTCGTTCTCATACATTACAACAGGCCACCGATCTGGATGACGTGATATATCAAGAAGCCCGGAATTTGTTAAAGGAGGTACCGCTTAACCACGCACTTAGATTGATTGGGGTGACAGCGAATAATCTGACTGATAAATTAGAACAGCAACTTTCGTTGTTTCCTGAGCCACAAAAGAATCATGAAACTTTGACTAAGGTCATAGATTCTGTTAAACAGAAATATGGCGAGAAGAGTATTACAAGGGCAAGGCTGTTGTGACAAAATGTTTAACCTATATAATCTGCGTGGGAATGCGTAACCTAAGGGGATGTGTGAAAACTCAGTCTCCAAAATTTCAAGTGGTTACAACAATCAATAAGCGTCCTCATTTCACTATTAAAGTGGAGTGAGGACGCTTGTGTTTTGACTATTGACCTATGCATATCTAACCCAAAGGTTCATGTCTTCAAATGAACCGGCGATATGACAATTGTTAATCAGACGCCCCTGATATCTGTATCCAAGTTTGTGGAAGACTCTGTTCATTCCGTAGGACTGGGCACGGGCCAATGTATATAGGTTAAATGAACCGTGCTTGTGAACTTCGTGCTCCAAGATACATAGTAATCGTTCGGAAAGAGAATGCCCCCGGTAATCTTCTAGTGTTGCACAATCCGTCATTTCGCAGCGGTTAAGAATTGGATTGGGGTAAGCAGCTGCTACGCCAATCAGCTGGTCTTGTGAAAATGCTCCGGCAAAAACATTACCCTTCTGGATTAAGGTGCGAATGTATTGAGGATTTTCTACTGGTGAGGGATAACTGGTAAAAACTTGGCTTAGTAGTTGTGATATTTGCTCGGCGTTGGATTCATTTAAAAGCTTTAACTCCATTCCAAGAGGCAAGCGTAGTGACTGCTTGACTGGTTTCGTTCTAACGCTATCGATAATATCATTCTCGGATTGCAACTTATCGGATTGACCTCTTGCTTCACTAGGATAATAGGCCAGGCTGATAACAAATTCTTCATAATCACCACGGAAGAGACTACCTTCGGTACGAAAGCCACATCTTAAAAATTCGGGGACATCTGCTGGCAAAGCCCAAAGCCATATTTTCTCCAGCTTTGTTGTTATTGCTAAGTCAACGAGCTGCTCACTGAGCAAAGAAGCCTTAGTTCCAAGTTCATAACCGTCGACAACCAACCGTTTATTCCTCTCATCCACGTTAATGGTGTTTGAGCAATTCACAGTGCTTATCGTGTTAAGCATTGACTCCACCTCCGCAACGACCAGAAACCATTTTCCTTCTCTCCAAGCGCATGTTTTCTTGGGGTGTTAGACTGATCCGCTCACCTTTCAGCAACTTAGCGAGACCAATCTGGCGGGTTTTCGAGCTGGAACAGGTCTCGGAGCATGTTTCGCAGCTTCTTGTTTTGTTTTCGGGTTCCTGATATACCGTGATGACTCCTTCATAATTGCGCAGGATAACTTTATCGCTTGATTGAGAAATCAAATAGTTGGGCTGCAAGGGGATTTTACCGCCCCCGCCCGGAGCATCGACAACAAAGGTAGGAACAGCGAAACCAGAGGTATGTCCCCTGAGCATTTCGATAATTTCCAAACCGGTGCTTACCGATGTCCGGAAATGCTCGATGCCACTGGATAAGTCGCATTGGTACATGTAGTAAGGTCTTACTCGGCATCTGACGAGTTCATGAACCAGCTTTTTCATAATGACCGGACAATCATTAATTCCTTTAAGCAAAACTGATTGATTCCCTAGTGGAATGCCAGCATTGGCAAGCTTATTTAGGGCATTACGAGCTTCAGCGGTGAGCTCTTGAGGATGATTGAAATGTGTATTGATCCAAACAGGGTGGTATTTTTGCAAAACTTGAATGAGGTGATCCGTAATGCGCATTGGCAGGACGACAGGAGTTCTTGTTCCGATCCGAATGATCTCAACATGGGGAATCGACCGCAGATTAGACAAGATAAACTCCAAACGTTCATCCGAAAGGGTAAAGGGATCTCCTCCCGAAATCAGCACATCGCGTATCTGGGGGTTGGAACGAATATATTCCAGGGCGAGCTTAAATCGATTTAATGGCAGAGCCTGGTCGGTTTGTCCCGCCATTCTTCTGCGGGTGCAATGCCTACAGTACATTGAGCATTGGTCCGTTACTAGAAGTAGTACACGATCAGGATAGCGGTGGGTTAGCCCTGGTACAGGGGAATCGGCTTCTTCATGCAGAGGATCATCTAAATCGCATGAAGATTTCCGCAATTCATGAATGGAAGGAATTGCTTGTTTTTTGATAGGGCACTTAGGGTCTTGGGGACTCATCAGGGAAAAGTAGTAAGGCGTAATTGCCATTCGGAAATTTTTTAAGCAACGCTCAATTTGACCTGCTTCTTCGGACGGAAGAGACACCGCTTCAAGTAATCCTCCAAGAGTTGTAATTCGGTTGGACATTTGCCAATGCCAATCATTCCATTGTTCATCAGTTATAAAAGGCCATAACTTTTGTTGTAGTTCGTTCATTTGTTCTACCTCCTCGTAAAGTTACCAAACAGTATTTACTGAATTAGCGTAGGTCTGGGTTAATAAAATGCATAGACAGACGAAGGGATATCAAACGCAAAAAAATAAGTATCGAATAGCAAATAGCAAATAAGTAACAACTAACAACCTCATTACATATCATAAGTTGTTAGATTGTAATTGTCAACCCAAATTCTTGAAGTTAGGGTTTTCACTTAGCGATAGTTTCTGAAAACCCTAACCAAGGCCTTCCTCAGCAGGTTAAGTCATTAATTAGCTGCTTAAAACAGTTACTATTGCCAAGCAGAATGTTCGTAAAATGCTAGAATTGAAGAGTAGCTGTTTTTGCTTAGGGCCAACTTTCCTTTAATGTATTTGTGGAATATATTACCAACACGAACACACTAAAGGAGTTGCTGAAATGAGCGAGAAAAAATGCGAGTGCAAATGCAAAAGCAAATCTACTTCTAAAGAATTGCCCGTCCTGATCGGGGGCATTGTGGTATACGAATTGGCGATCATCATCGGTTTGTTAGTGCTAATCTTCCTTGATTTTGATGCTCCATGTGAAAAAACGCAGGCCATAACTTTGGATTCTGAGGAAACTTTACCAACCGAAGAGTAGTAAATGAACCCCCGCATCACGGTCTATGTGATGCGGGGGCTCATTTAGAATATATTTTAACAGTTAGAGGTTGTTAGAGCGTTTGTTTAACTGTTTCTCTTTTCTTAAAGGGGAACAGGCTAAGGTTAAATGTCAATGAGTAGCGGTACCCATGGTAAATGGAACGTTGGAGCAGTTATGTTGAAAAATACCTTTAAAACCTTGGAAGCATTCCAAGAATTTTCTGACAAAAATATTTAATGTAAAAAAATTTATATTTGTTATAGTCTTGTGTTCTAAGCCTTCGAGTAGTGAAAGATCTGTAATCCAACAATCTATTTTAGATGCCCTTACAGTTCAAATTCGGAATCGATTCCGAATTTGAGCTACACTCAGGCAATTATCCTCCTGGGAATTCCCGAGGAAGAACGGGAGTCCTTTGTGGCAGAGAATGATGTAGCCGCCAACCAAGGCGCAGTCACGAAAATAACCTCTGAGCGGGACGAGTTGAGAAAAGAGGCCTCAGGTCTCCAAGCGGCCATCCACACTGAAGAGTCAACCATCAAGACGTACAGAAGAAACTGGATGCTGCCAAGAGAGTGAGGCTTCAGCTTCGAAAATCACCGCCCTGGAAAAGGATATCAAAGTCGCTCAGATTAAGCTGATCATAGAGGGCTTGCTGTAGAAAAAGGTGTCCATATTTGCCTGAGACAAAACGATAGATCATTTCATGCATGAGTTAGCAAAACTGTAGTTGTATTTAATTGAGGAGCAGAGTAAAGTAGTGGAGGGAAGGCTGAAACACGCCAAAAATTATTGTAGAAACGAGATGATTTAATGAATGATTTTATCAACGCTATAATTTTAGGAATTGTCGAAGGAATTACCGAATTTCTTCCGATCTCTTCCACAGGACATCTAATTATAGTTAACCAGTTTATCGGGTTCACGGGGCAATTTGCGAAGATGTTTGATGTTGTAATCCAACTAGGTGCAATTCTTTCGGTGGTTGTCTACTTTTGGAAAAGGCTTATTCCACTGGGTCATAACAACTCTTCTAAAAATCATAGAATTTTTGAGTTGTGGAAAAAGACAATTGTGGGAGTAATCCCCGCTCTTGGTATAGGATTCTTATTAGATAAATACATAGAAGCACATTTGTTTAATACGACAGTTGTGGCTATTTCTCTAATTGTTGGGGGATTAATTCTAGTGTACATAGAAAGCAGGAGCTCTTCTGCTCGCATAAATTCAATCCAAGATTTGGATTACAAGACTGCTTTCTTCATCGGTCTTATTCAATGTTTAGCCATGGTGCCTGGTACCTCGCGCTCTGCTGCGACCATAATCGGGGCAATGTTATTGGGTGCCTCTCGAGTCGTTGCGGCTGAATTTTCCTTCTTTTTGGCAATTCCTACGATGGTTGCAGCTTCTGGTTACACATTCTTGAAAAATGGAATGTTCTTGTCGGGGCATGAGATACTGGTTATAGCTGTTGGGTTCTTGGTATCGTTTATTGTGGCTTGGATGGTAATTTCAGCGTTTATGAATTACGTAAGCAAAAAGAATTTCAAACCATTTGCTTACTACAGGATTGTGCTCGGAATTTTCGTGCTCACGTATTTTGGCTTTCTTCATTCCTAGTCGGGGCGATGAGGCCGTTAAAAGTTTCGCGAAGTTCCTAAGAATTTGACATTGGCATTATCTGGTATAATAATAGACCTGTTGGATAATAAAGAACTAATACCTAATAAGTCAATTTTATTTTAGGAATTTGGAGAGGAAAACTTTGAAGAAATTTATCGGAATTTTTCTAAAGGGTCTTTTAGTCCTAACACCTTTAGCAATTACGTTCTACATTGTATATAAAATGTTTTTAATAACGGATGGATTGTTTAAAGGGTTACTGGAGCGTGCAGGCTTATATTTCCCTGGACTGGGACTGATTGTTACACTTACTGTCATCTTCCTGGTAGGTTTATTAGCCTCGAACTGGTTGACGAACCGATTACTGGATTATGTGGATAAGATCTTTATTAAAGTGCCACTGCTTGGGAGCATCTATGGAATTATTAAAGACACAGTGAATTCGTTTTCAGCAAATAAGAAGGGCTTCTCGCGTTTAGTCATGGTCAATATGTCCGATGAGCTAAAGCTGTTAGGGTTTCTGACGAATGACGAAGAAAGCGTATTTATTCCCAAGGGATACGTGGCAGTCTACTTAATGCAATCCATGCAATGGGCCGGAAATCTGATTCTTGTACCAGAAGAGAAAGTCCAACAGCTCGAAGCTTCTTCTGAAGATGCTTTGAAATTTATTGCTTCGGCCGGACTTTTAAGTAAGAAAGCACATAACGAGGAAATCACAAAGTAAAATTTCGTCTAATTTAATAAACGATAAAGTATCTTCCTAGAAATTACCTTGTAATCCAATCATGTTTGCCTTAAAATACATATAACTAAATATTCAGTGTTACTGGTGCCCTTAAAAGGGAGAATAGGGAACTGGGTGAGAATCCCGGACGGACCCACCACTGTAAAGAGGAAACTTATGCATTGCCACTGGGAAACTGGGAAGGCGCAAAAAGTTGATGACTCTGAGTCAGGAGACCTGCCTGTAACCTTGTAAGTCATGAATCAAGGTAAAGTTCATGGTCGGTTTTCATTTTCGATCTAACGTTGAAAATGAAGATTTGACTATGAGCTTTATTTGTTTAAGGGGATGGGGTGTAAACGATTGGGATATCTGGGTCGGGATGTTGAGGTTGTTTCGATAAATAAAGAACAATATCTGGTTGCTTCCTGTGATTCCTGCGGTGGAATCGGGATGAAAGAACTTGATGCGTTTAAGATTTCATGGTTCATTACAGGAAAGTTAACTACACGAGTTGCGTTGTTGGAGGTCCTTTCCACTGGGGCTGTGCCCCAGATGTTGACTGTGGCGATTTCTAATGAGCCGCACCCGACAGGGAATGAGCTATTAAAGGGGGTGAACGATGAACTAGAATCCGTCGGCTTAAAAACTCTCTCTATGGCGATCAGTACGGAAAAAAACATAACCACAAAACAAACCGGTCTCGGAATTAGTGCCATTGGTGTCGTCGAAAAAAATAAGTTGCGCATAGGAACAGCTCAACTGGGGGATTTTGTCTATTGTCTAGGCATTCCTAAAGTCGGACCTGAGCTCAATAATCCTGATGATCCAGAAATTGTTCAAGTGAAAGCTATTCAGGTTCTCTTAGGCATCTCAGGTATTCACGATATCATTCCTGTAGGGTCAAGAGGGATACGTATAGAAGCTGACCAACTTGCCGCTACAGTTAATGGTCATTTGCGAATTGATCCTACCTGCACGCTTGATTTAGATAAATCTGGGGGACCGTCGACATGTCTTATCTTTGCCTTGTCATCATTATCGGCCGCGGTCTTAGATCAGGTATTTTCTAGTTTCCCCAATTTACCTTTAACTAAAATCGGTAGATTGTACTAAGTTTTAAGGAGGAATAGTTTATGAGTAATTTAGGAACAGAACAACGGGACTTAAAACTCTCCGCTTGGAATATCAAAAGACTATCGATAATGGCCATTTTTATTGCCTTAAGTGCAGTGGGAGCGCTCATTAAGATCCCGAGTCCTGTTGGAACCATTGGTATGGATTCCGCACCCGGATTTTTTAGTGCCCTGGCCTTTGGCGGGCTAACGGGCGCCATCGTCATTGCTTTTGGGCATTTGCTGACCTCTGCGGTTGTCGGATTTCCTATGACGATTCCAGTCCATCTGTATATTGCTTTCCAAATGGCTCTATGGGCTTTGTGTTACCGGTGGGTGAATGAGAAGCTCGGTTTGATTCCTGCGATCATCGTTGGAATTATCCTTAATGGTGTCGTATCATCCTTGGCTATGTACCCGCTGATGGGAATGGGAGGGGTTATTGGACTAATGCCTTTTCTCGTCATTGGAGCAGCTCTGAACGTAATTATTTCGGCAATCGCCTACAAAGCAATTAAAGGAAGTCGGCTCATTTAGGTGATGGGGTGAAAACCGTGGAGACATTAGAAAACGCCAAAATTGTTCAACGCATGGAAAATGCCATCGAACTCAGTAATATCTCCTATCGATATCCGAATGCAGTGGAACCAAGTTTAAAAAACGTCAGCTTAACGGTAGAAAAAGGGAAATTCATCCTTTTGATGGGCTCTACAGGGGCAGGGAAAACAACTTTAAGTTTGTGTCTTAATGGCTTGATTCCACAGCTTATGGAGGGAAATCTAACAGGACAGGTAAGCGTAGCTGGAAAGAATGTGGGCAAAACAGCAGTCCAGTCGTTGTCCAAAGTGCTCGGGCTTGTCCTGCAAGACCCGGAGACACAAATTATTGGTCGCACGGTCGAAGAAGATACCGCATTTGGTCCCCGCAATTACTTGGTTCCTTTTGAAGAGATTAAAGAGAGTGTGAATCAAACCTTAGCAAAAGTTCGCCTTAAAGGCTATAATCAACGTTTGACTGAGGAACTCTCAGGTGGAGAAAAACAACGTTTGGCGATTGCGGGTGTCTTAGTGATGGAACCTGAAATTCTGGTACTGGACGAACCCACGTCTGAGCTCGATCCGATAGGACGATCAGAAATCTATCAAACCTTGGATGATTTACGACGCCACAAGGATTTGACCATTCTGTTAGTCGAACACTCCAGCGAAGAACTGATTCATAAGGCCGATGAAGTCGTCGTTCTGAACGAAGGGAAAGTAGCTTGGAGAGGGCTCCCAACTGAGCTCTTTCGCAATCTTACCCTCTTGCGTCAGTGGGGGATTAAACCTTTGCCAGTCAGTCAGATTGGATGGAATTTCTACGAAAAAGGCTGGATTTCTTTTGCCCAAATCCCTTTAGACATTCCATCTACCGAAAGCTTGATTAGAGGATTGCTTCCTAAATACGGACATCAGCAGGGCGAAAGGCAAAAAAAAGATTATCTTAAAAAGCAGGAATCGAATTTGACAGACAAAGTGAAAGCAGTTCAGGTCAGCAATCTGATTTACCAGTACAACTCAGGTCAACCTGCATTGCGGGGAATTAATCTGACGATTGAGGTTGGCGAGTTCGTAGCTTTAATTGGGCAAAACGGTGCAGGGAAAACAACCTTGGCCAAACATTTTAATGGACTTTTGAAACCAACCAGTGGAGAGGTTATTGTAGAAGGCATGAATACCTTACAGTATGAAACGTCTGATTTGGCAAGAACTATTGGATATGTCTTTCAAAATCCTGATCACCAAATATTCTCCACTACTGTCGAGAAAGAATTAGAATTCGGACTTAAAAATGCGGGATATAAAGGCAAAGTTATCAAAGAACGAATCGACCAGGTCCTTCAGTATACTGGGTTAGAAAAGTTTCGCAGTGTTCATCCGTTTAGTTTGGGCAAAGGAGAACGGCAAATGATTGCCGTGGCTTCAATTCTTGTATTAAAGCCTAAACTATTGATCATTGACGAACCGACCACTGGCTCAGACTGGACAGGAGTTCAGACAATGATGACCTTAATTCGTAACCTGAACGCCGCTGGGACCACAATTGTTATGATTAGCCATGATATGGACTTAGTTGCGCAATATGCTAAGCGAGTCATTGTCCTGAAAGACGGAGGGATTTTTTTAGACAGTACTCCTCAAGATGTTTTTTCCAACGAATCGCTTCTGCTTAACTCTGCCATTGTCCCACCTCAACTCTGTAGGCTCTCTTCACAGTTAAAGGACATTCTTGCTGAAGAAATATTAATTGAATCAAGTGAGTTTACGGCAATGTTCGAAAGCGGGGAGAAAACGGGATGTTTATAGAGTATTTACCAGGAAACACCTTACTTCACCGTCTCGATGTACGCACTAAAATGTTCGGCTTTATAGGATTCATCATTCTTTCCTTTTTATTTCAAGATCCAAAGTATCAACTTTTAATCTTAACTTTGATAAGTCTGCTAGCCGTGTGGATAAAGATCCCGTTGCGTAAGATCTGGGGAATGTTGCTTCCTTTGATCCCTATCGTAATATCGATTATTCTAATCACAGGATTCACGTTTGCTCCTGAGCGTTTCGATCGGGTTTCTAGTCAAGTGATCCTTTTTTATGTTTTGCCTGGAGACAGATTAGGAGCAACTGTGGGTGGATTCCTAATGGGCACTACGTTTATCATACGTCTTTTTAGCATGATGATCATTTCGTCTGTGTTGACTTTGACCACCTCTATGGATGACTTCACTCAATTTTTTCAGAAGATGAAAGTCCCTGCCGAGGTATCGATGATGTTGACAACGGCGATACGATTTATTCCAACCCTGGATAAAAAGCGCAAGCTAATTTTAGAAGCTCAAAAGGCGCGTGGGACAAATTTCAAGGAGAAGGGGATTGTTGGTCCTATTCGCTCATACCTTCCAATTATGATTCCTATGTTTATCAATTCGATTTTGATGGCCAATTCGCTATCGATGGCCATGCTTAATCGGGGGTACGGCTTAACGCGGGCTTGCACATCCATACGCGAAATCTCTTTTGCTTCAAGGGACTATTGGTCTATTTCTTTCATCTTTATGTTAATGACGTTGGCCATCTATGTTCGATTTAAATTGCACTTGGGCGTTTTGTAGACTCTTTTTTGACATAGGACTCTTTCATAACAGACCAATTTTCTACACTAACTCCGTTACTTAGAACAAAAGTAGCGGAGTTTCTTATTAAAGTATTAGGTTGTGATATAATGTTGCTTAAAAAAGGCTTGTAATTTCTATAACAGCATTTGTGATCATTACAATTCCGTTATCTTATATAATGTATACGACCGGCTGTATTTCCCTGAGAATATCTCTGTGATAGAATACTTGCTGGAGGTATGAATATGGAACAAGTCTCTGCGCCCGGGTGTGCGCTTTTTGAATATGGTCAAAAGGAGATAGACCACCTGAAACGCAAGGATAAAAAGCTTGCTGTGGCTATTGACAAAATCGGGATCATAAAACGGCAAATTACGCCTGATCCATTTAGAGCACTTATCTCCAGTGTTGTTAGTCAACAGATTTCCAATAAAGCTGCAGCAACTGTCTGGAACAGATTGTGTACGCTGTTGGAAGACATTACCCCAGAGATTATTGCCCAAGTAAGTCTACCTGAAATTCAAGCTTGCGGTATGTCTGAGCGAAAAGCCGGATATATCAAAGGCATTGCCAATGCTGCTAATTTAGGAATTGTAGATTTTAAAAGCCTTCATACACTAACTGACGAAGAGATCATCAAAAAACTCTCCTCACTTCATGGAGTAGGAGTTTGGACCGCCGAAATGCTGCTGATTTTTTCATTCTGCCGACCGGATGTTGTAAGCTACAAAGATCTAGCAATCTGCAGAGGAATGATGAATTTATATGGCCTCAAGGAACTCTCGAAGGAAAAATTCGAGAGATATCGGAAAAGGTATACTCCTTATGGTACGGTCGCCTCATTGTATCTTTGGGCTTTGTCAGTAATGTAGTTTTATGAATCATTGAAAATGCCCCATCAAAAGGAGATTTATTGGTTTGAAAAGAATTTTATGGACCTTGCTGTTATTGCCTTTTTTAATAACCGCCGGGTGTTCAACAAAATCCACAACTAACCCCCCAACTAATCCACCTCAACCATCTACTCAAACATCCACCCAATCGTCTCAGTTGCCACCCACAAAAACTCAAAGTACCGATGTAACAACCTCGACCATGAGTTTTAGGTGGATTGCTTTAAAAGACGATATCCTGAATCCTAAAGCCCTAACGAAAGATGGCAAACCGGATGGTCATTTTCATGTCCTATTACCTTTTACCGAAACGACAAAGATCAAATACATGATCATGAGATATACAGAATTCGGAGCACATGTTCAATGGGCTTGGGACTACAACCCGACGGTTGCTATAGTTGGTTCTCCTATGGCTGTCTTTGTTAATGGCGAGATGGTGACACAGGGGACGGATATAGGCTTACCCAGTTCAGGTAATACAGACTTAGACTTATATGTTTCAGAGTTAAACAATGAAAACGGCTGGGATACGTTTAAATTTGAGAATGGGCAAACTATTAGTATCCAAATCAAGTACATTACTAAGTCGGGCGCGGAGAAGGAATTTGATGCAACGACAGGGGTGAATATGTAAGACAAGTCGCCCCCTCTTTTAATTCCAGCAAAATCATGATATTATGCAGACTAAGAGTTTTTGTACCTATTATTGCGCGACGAGGCCATAGACAAGTGCTATGGCCTTATACATATTTAACACGCGAAACAACCAATGCCGCTTAAAAAATATTAATTGATGGAGGATTGTAGATTTTATGGGATCACAAGTCAAACGGATTTATGTTGAAAAAAAGCCGGGCTATGATATTGAAGCTCAGGGTCTCTATAACGATTTATTGGAGAATCTAGGAATTGCAGGACTGGCAGGCTTGAGAATTATTAACCGCTATGATATTTCCGGTATTACGGATGAGGAGTATTTAAAGTCCCGTCCGATTATTTTTGCTGAACCTCCGCTGGATTTGGTGTTTGACGAGGAACTGGAGATTTCCCCTGAGGATCTAGTTTTTGCCATGGAATACTTACCCGGCCAGTATGATCAACGAGCGGATTCTGCTGCCCAATGTGTCCAGATTTTGACGCAGAAAGAGCGGCCCAATATTGCTTCGGCTAAAGTGATTGTTTTAAAAGGCCAATTATCAGAGGAAGATTTCAGTAGAATCAAGGACTATTGTATTAACCCTGTTGAATCACGGGAAGCTTCTTTAGAAAAACCCACAAGTCTTGAATTTGAAACCGTTATTCCACCAAATGTAGAGACCATCGATCATTTTATGGAAAAGGCGCCTGCTGAGTTGAGATCATTCTTTCAAGAAACCGGCTTAGCGATGAGTTTTGAGGATTTGACTTTCTGTCAGGAGTATTTCCGGGATACAGAGCAAAGAAACCCGACGATTACTGAGATCCGGGTTATTGACACTTACTGGTCCGATCATTGTCGTCATACTACTTTTTTTACCAAAATTGAAGAGGTTTCTTTTGCTGAAGGGGATTTTGCAACCCCTTTGACAACAGCCTATCAGGAATACCTTGAATCTCGGGATTATGTGTATGGTGAAAATCCTCCGAACAGAGATATCTGCCTCATGGACATTGGTATATTAGGTATGAAAGAACTGAAGAAAAAAGGTCTGTTACCAGATCTTGATGAATCGGATGAAATCAATGCTTGTAGTATTGTGGTGAATGTCGATATCGACGGCCGAAATGAAGAATGGTTAGTTATGTTTAAAAATGAAACCCATAACCACCCCACAGAAATTGAACCGTTTGGCGGCGCTGCTACTTGTTTGGGTGGTGCTATCCGGGACCCCTTGTCTGGTCGTACGTATGTCTACCAGGCAATGCGTGTGACAGGAAGCGGCGATCCCAGGGCGAAAATAGCGGATACCTTAACAGGCAAGTTACCCCAAAGAAAGATAACTCGAGGCGCGGCTTCCGGTTATAGTTCTTATGGCAATCAAATCGGTCTGGCCACTGGGCAAGTCGCCGAGGTCTACGATGAAGGCTTCGTGGCCAAACGGATGGAAATCGGGGCTGTAATTGCGGCGGCCCCTCGCGGAAACGTAGTCCGTCAAGCCCCTGAGCCTGGGGATGTTGTCGTACTGGTCGGCGGGAGAACAGGTCGGGACGGCTGTGGCGGTGCTACGGGTTCTTCCAAAGAACACACCGCGGAGTCTTTACTGACTTGTGGAGCGGAAGTGCAAAAGGGAAATCCGCCAACCGAACGAAAGATTCAGAGGCTCTTCCGTAATGCTCAGGTAAGTACCCTGATTAAACGATGTAATGATTTTGGAGCGGGTGGCGTGGCTGTAGCCATTGGCGAATTAACGGATGGCTTAGAAATTAACCTGGATGCTGTTCCGAAAAAATACGAGGGTCTTGATGGAACTGAGTTAGCTATATCTGAATCTCAGGAGCGTATGGCAGTCGTTATTCGAGCTGAGGATTTTGAGTCGTTTGCCATGTATGCTCAGGAGGAAAACCTTGAGGCCACTTTAGTGGCCCGGGTTAGTGATAACCCTAGGCTTAAGATGCTTTGGCGGGGACAGGCCATTGTCGATATCAGCAGAGAGTTTCTTAATACCAATGGTGTTAAGCAAAAAACGAAGGTTCAAGTAACCACTCCTGAGGCAAGTATGAACTATTTTAATAGGTTGCCGGAAGCAGTCACCAAGGCTTTAGTTGCCGAAAACAAACATCTCGCTTTGCAAGAAGCTTGGTTGGCCAATTTAGCTGATTTAAACGTCTGTAGCCAAAAAGGACTGGTGGAAAGGTTTGACAGCAGCATCGGGATGGCTTCAGTTCTGATGCCGTTGGGTGGTAAGTATCAAGTAACTCCGACAGAAGGCATGGTGGCTAAACTTCCCGTGCTCACTGGAGAAACGAATACTGCGACGATGATGACCTATGGCTATAATCCACAGATGGCTAAATGGAGTCCTTTTCACGGTGCCTTATATGCTGTCATTGATGCGGTGACTAAGATCGTTGCCCTGGGTGGAGATTATCGTTACGTACGCCTTACCCTGCAGGAGTATTTTGAACGACTTGGGACAGATCCGGAAAAGTGGGGAAAACCGTTTAGTGCTTTACTCGGGGCATTTTATGCGCAGAAAAAACTGGAAATCCCTGCCATCGGAGGAAAAGACAGTATGTCTGGGACCTTCATGGATCTGCATGTACCTCCGACTTTAGTTGCCTTTGCCGTCAATGTCACCCGTGCCGATAAGGTTGTGTCTCAAGAATTTAAACAGGTCGGTAGTCAAGTCGTTTTGGTTGCTGCCACCCGAGATGAACATGAAATTCCGGATTTTGAACGGCTGGTTAAAAACTATCAGAAGATTACTGAGTTAATAAATTCTGGAGTTGTTCTGGCAACCCATACCGTAACAATGGGAGGGCTGGCTGCTGCTCTCAGCAAAATGTCTTTCGGCAATCGAATCGGGATGGTCTTTAATCGTCCGATAGATATTAAACATTTGTTTTCGGCGGACTATGGCTCGCTAGTCTTAGAAATCGGAGAAACGGTCAATCTAGCGGATGTTTTTGGCGGGGTAGCGTACCAACTGATCGGCAATACCCAAGAAAAACCTGTGATCGCGGTTAATGAAGTGAATCTTGAGCTGGATGTTGCTTTACAGGCTTGGGAAAAGCCTTTGGAAAAAATCTTCCCGACGCAAACCGAGCAAGTCTCCAAACCACAAAAAATAAGTTATCGCTTGCGGAATACTCAAAAAGCTTCTCCTAAAATCGCCAAACCAAAAATCTTTATTCCTGTATTTCCAGGTACTAACTGTGAATACGATTCGGCTAAGGCTTTTGAGAAAGCTGGAGGTCTGGTTGAAACTCTGGTGATCAGAAACCTAACGGCTTCAGATGTGGAACAATCCATTCAGGAGATGGTTAAAAAGATTAAGCAGGCGCAAATCGTCATGCTTCCGGGAGGGTTCAGTGCCGGAGATGAACCGGATGGTTCTGGCAAGTTTATCGCGACCATGTTCAGAAATCCTCGGATTAACGAAGCGGTGCTGGAATTGATCAAGCACCGTGATGGTTTAATGCTCGGGATTTGTAACGGCTTCCAAGCTTTAATAAAGCTGGGGCTCGTTCCATACGGAGAAGTCATCGATTTGATGGAGGAATCCCCGACCCTAACGTATAATAAAATCGGGCGTCACGTTTCCTGTATGGTCCAAACGAAGGTTGTTTCCGTCTTATCCCCTTGGTTTAGTGGGGTAAACCTCGGAGATATTCATACCGTGCCCATTTCACATGGAGAAGGACGATTTGTGGCTAGCACTGATATGATAGAGACGTTGATTGCTAATGGGCAGGTTGCAACTCAATATGTCGATTTCGCTGGTAACCCTAGCAATGATATTGTTTATACACCGAATGGCTCCTACGAAGCGATTGAAGGGATCACCAGTCCCGATGGACGGATTCTAGGCAAAATGGCCCATTCTGAAAGAACCGGAAGTCAGATAGCGATTAATGTTCCTGGTAATAAGTATCAACCGATTTTCGCCGGTGGAGTGAATTACTTCCGGGGATAGATTAGAGATTTTATCGAAAAATTGACAGCTCTCGCTGAAAGTCATTTAGGCTGTTTAGCGAGGGCTGTTTTGCTGAAGAAGTCACCCAACAATATGAGCCTATATCAAAAAAGTAGCAATAAGTCAATAAATTCTCTGTCAGAAACCTCAGGTTAGCTCCGTCTATTATATTAGGTAACTGGAGGGGGAGAGACTCTCAAGTCTAAGATTGAGGGGACAAGCAAACTATTTATTGATGTAAAGGGGTGATAAGGTATAAAAGGTTAGGTATAAGGTGTCAAACAGTGATCATTATTTATATTTAAGGAAGTAAAGAGAGGTGGATAATATATGCAGAAAAATTGGCGGCATGTCCTAGCTGTTATGGGTGTTACCCTACTGTTGGTACAAATGATTCCAGGGCCAGTCGCCCTAGCGGGAGAAATCAGTAGCTCATCGGCTATTCAAACTTTAGCTATGCCTGAAATTTCCTTAGAAAAAGCAATTCTAATCGTTAAAACGAACTTTGATGTACCTAGTGATTACAATGACTTTAATTCTACATACAATACTTACGATGATCGCCAGGTCTGGTCCTTGCACTGGAATGGCCCGGCGGGAAAACCGGGATCGTTTACGGCTGAAGTTAGTGCTTCGAATGGCGATATTTTAAGCATGAACTATTGGAAAAACGATGACCAAGCGAGCAATAACGGAGGACTTCCAACGATAACCAAAACCAAAGCGCAAGAAATCAGTAATCATATACTGACTCAGCTGTTGGGTGACCGTGCGCAACAATTGCGCTTGATCCCCAGCGATCAAGAGGTAATGCCACTCGGCAATAACAGCCCGGTCTACTACGCTTTTCAATACCAACGGCTTATCAACAACTTGCCTTTTCTTAGTAATGGAGCAAGTGTGCAGGTCTCTGGCAGCGATGGACACATCACTTCCTTTAATCTCAATTGGAGTGAGGTGAAAGCGCCGGAGGTAAAGGGCGTAATTAGCGTCGCCCAGGCCCAACAGGCGTTTTCAATGGCTCCCTTTTTTAAACTTCAATACTGGGCTTCTGCTCCCTATAAACCTTTGGTAGTGGGACAAAAGATGACTGCTAAGCTGGTTTACCAATTAACGGGCCAAAATGGGGGAGCAATCGATGCCTTAACCGGCAAACCTCTTGAGCTTGGACCGGGGGATTGGCTGGCAACTGATTCGTCTCTAAGTGGCGGGATGGGAGCCAAAGAGAATGGAGTTAGTCCGAGTGCCAATGGGATACCCGTACTGACCCCTCAGGAGCAACAAGAGATAGATCGGACTGCCCTGCTTCTTAAACGGGATGAGGCAATTGCTGCAGTGCAGCGTTGGGTTGCAATTGCCAATAACTTAACCTTACGCAGTGCGAATCTGGGTACAGATTGGCGTAATCCAGATCAGCGCATCTGGAGCTTTGACTGGAACAATACGGGACCTGAAACCGAGGAAGGGAAGCCGCAATCTCTAAGTGCCAGGGTCAGTGCCACAACGGGCGAGTTACTAGGTTTTAACCTCTCTTTTGCGCAGACGGGAAAGACAGAGACGAAACTCGACCGAATTGCAGCGCAAAAGATGGGTGAAGAATTCCTTAAAAAAGTTCAAGCTAAACGATTTAGCCAAGTCACTTTAGACTCCGATAATAACTCGAATGCTAAAATAGGTCCAGAATCTTGGAATACCCAATCTTTTGCTTATCATAGGGTAGCCAATGGCGTGGATTTCCCGGATAACGGAATGACCGTCAATGTGGATCCTGTGGCAGGCGTTGTCACTGGTTTTGACCTAAACTGGTCAGAACTCGATTTACCTGGGGTTTCCGGGATTCTCAATAAGGACAAGGCCGTAGAGTCATTTCTCAAGGCACGCCCTTTGACTCTAGCTTATGTCCGGATTTATTCCAATGGATTGCCAGGAAATTTGCGGTTAGTTTATCTTCCATTTAACCCAGACCGCAGCACGCCACTCTCCAATACGATGGACGCTAAAAGCGGAGAACTGCTTGATTACCAAGGACAGCCGTTGGAGAAAGGGCCAAAACCCTATACTTTTACCGATCTGACTGGAGTCAATGGAGCCCAGGAAATCGCAGCTCTTGGGCAAGCTGGGTTATTCGGCGATTTTGCTAGCAGTTTTAAACCTCAGGAGAAGATGAGTATTGCTTCTTTGTTGCGAGCCATGTATCTTAGCCGGTTTGGATTGTGGGGAAATAATGGCCTTTCTGACATTGAAGTCATGACCAAAGCTAAGGAAGAGGGTTGGTTGAAAGAAGATCTTCAGCCTGGAGATTACGTGAATCGTGAACTCTTAGCCAAAGTTTTAATTCGCTATATTCAGTTAGCTAAGGTAGCGGAACTAAAAGATATTTATCAAGTCAATTTCCAAGATGCTGCTCAAATCAACCCAGATGCCTTAGGCTTTATTGCCTTGGCCAGTAGTTCCGGTATCCTAAAGGTAGCAGGACAGATACTGGCCCCGCGTGACGAAGTAAGCCGCGCCGAGGCCGCTGTCGCGCTCTTTAGAACGCTAGGTTGGCATAGCTGATTTAACCCTCGAATTTTAAATAAAATAAGTATCAAATAGGGCATTTCTGGTAACTATTAATTGGGAAAATCAAAGGAGGTGCTCTTTATGGAAGTAGGGGGCAGAAAGCATTCCTATAGGGTGGGTTCCTTCTCGCCATCAATTAGGTGGTGTGTGTTCGCTTGTAATTTATCTTTACCACCTATTTTTTGCAGGGTTTCTAGGATACCTGTCGAACTCTAATCTATAGCATGTAGATTATAACAAATAGGAGATGAATTTCGTGAAAAGTAAGTTTGAAGGAGCTATTATAACTGAACAAGGCAAAACCTGTGCAGTTGTTTCTGTCCAGCCGGCTATGTTCCAAAATGCAATTAACGCAACGATGATTATCAAAGCATTATTACCTGTCTTTAAGGGAATTCCGGTCGTTCTCATGACAATAGATGCCAAGGGGGTTCCGGGTTATTTCGGAAGAGGAGACCTTATCGATCTACTTGAGAATGTCAACATTAAAGAAGCTTCATGGAGTCAAATAGAAGCTGATATTGACTTAAATAATTCCTCTTGCCCGATGAAAGAAGAGTAGAGAAGAGTAGAGAAGCCTAAAACTGTGATAGTTTTCCTTTCAGTTAAGCCATATTTACTGATTATAGTATCTTCTGCCCCTAAATATAGTAGTTGACTCACAAAAATATGGGTTTCTGAATAGGAATCATAAATATTTAAAACCCAGAAAATTTGAGGAGGGAATTACATTGGAAAAATTTCTATTTGTGCTAAATCGTGGGCTTGAGGACCCTGTCCGCGCCACCCGGGCATTGCAGCTTGCGAAGGTAGCCAAAGAAAAGGGTCACGAAGTAAATATTTTCTTAGTCGACGATGCTGTTGCCTATGCGATTATAGGATTGGCTGATAGCGTAGTGGCACCGACCGGAGATAATGCTAAACAATATCTTGATTACTTAATTGAAAAGAAGGTAACCTTTCATTTATGTACGCCATGTGCTAGAACGAGACTTTTCGGTGAAGACCAATTTATTGAGGGAGCCAAATTATCTACGGCTTCAGTCCTCATTGACTTAGCTGCTGAATCTAAAGTATTTACATTTTAGCTCTAAGAATTAGATAAATTCTGTCCTTAATAAAACTAAAGAGATTAGTACAATAGCCTAATCTAGCGATTGGGCTATTGTATTTTTTTGGATTATCAAATGAATTTTGAAAGTTGCAGGATTTAGACATAATTCGCTGAATCCTTGATAATATAAGAATCATAGTTAAACGAAAGAGGTAAATGAAAATGATTAATCGTGAAAGATTGTTAGCAGAGCTTTTTGAACTAATCAAGATTGATTCACCAACCAGAAATGAGCGCCAGATCGCAGATATACTCAAAAAGCGTCTTGAAAGTTTGGATATGGTCGTAACAGAAGATCAAGCGGGCATGGCAATTGGCGGCAACTGCGGTAATATTTTTGCCTATTTGCCGGGTAACCTGCCTCAGGCACCCATACTCTTACTTTCAGCGCACATGGATACAGTGGACCCTGGCCTCAATATTGAGCCAGTGCTCAAAGATGGACGGATTACTTCTGCTGGTTCGACAATCTTAGGGGCTGATGATAAAGCTGGTATTGCACCAATTCTGGAAGCTTTAAGAACAATCCAAGAGCAAGGTATTCCTCATGGGGATATTCAGGTTATTTTCAATGTAGCAGAAGAGGGCGGCTTAAACGGCTCCAAAAACATAGATAAGACGCTGTTGAGGGCTGATTTAGGTTTTGTCTTAGATGCCGTTGGTCAGCCGGGGCTCATTATTCTCGAAGCTCCCGGGCAAGATCGAATCAACGTCACAATTAAAGGCAAGGCCTCTCATGCCGGAGCTAGTCCAGAGGATGGAATCAGCGCAATTGTTGTGGCTGCCAAGGCGATCGCCAGCTTGCAGACCGGCCGCATTGATGAAGAAACGACGTCCAATATTGGAACGATTCAGGGCGGCCGGGCCACCAATATTGTCGCCGACAGAGTCGAAATCACTTGTGAATCAAGAAGCCGTAACATAGGAAAATTAGAACGTTATACTACAGAGATGTGCGAGACCTTCATAAAAAGTGCAGCTGAGATGGGCGCCGTTGCTGAAGTGGAGGTCACAAGATTATATGACCCATTTACGATAATGAAGGAATCAGAAGTTGCCCTGCTCGCAGCTCAAGCGGCCCAGTCAGCTAATATAATTGCGACATTTGAGGCAACTGGCGGGGGCAGTGATGCCAATTATTATAACCGCTACGATATACCCTGTCTTGTTCTGGGAATCGGAATGCAAAAGCCACATACAACCGATGAATTCATCGAAGAAGAAGATTTGTACAAGTCAGCGAAGTTGGTTGTAGAGATCATAAAGGCTGTCGCTGTTAGTAGAACCCCCTAAATTGAGGTGTCAGGAGGTATACGATTGAAACTGAAAGGACTTATCTTTGATCTGGATGGAACACTTCTAAATACCATACCTGTATGCTATGGTGGATTTCGGAAGACACTGTTAGAATTTACTGGGCGTGAGTACTCGGATCAAGAAATTGCTGCCATGTTTGGCCCTACAGAGGATGGCATTTTCAAAAAGCTTTTTCCGTCTGTTTGGAAGGAGAGCCTAGAATCTTATCTCGTTGAATATGATCGTATTCATCCCGAATACGCTGAACCTTTTAATGGAGTTTTAGAGGCCTTGGCCTTGTTGCAAGAGCGCAGGATAAAGCTGGCTCTTGTTTCCGGCAAAGGACCGGGCAGTATGAAAATATCCTTGAAACATTCAGGTCTCGGTGGCTTTTTTGAAGTTGTGAAAACTGGCTCAGAAGAAAGGGCTAGTAAACCTGAACACCTTAAGGAAGTCCTAAAGATTTGGGGCTATTCCCCAGAAGAAATCGCCTATGTTGGGGATATGGCCTATGATGTAAGCTCAGCAAAAGAAGTCGGGGTGTATGCCATAGGGGCTATGTGGGCTAAAACAACCCACCCTCAAAAGATCCTGGAGATGAATCCTGACGTTGCTTTTGATAACGTCCAGTCATTTATTGAGTGGATCAAACAAACACTGTAATAACCCCTGAAAAACTTGCCTAAATGAAAATTGATTTATCTAACGATAATAATATGGAGAGAAGAGCCGTGCACTTTTAAAAATGCACGGCTCTTCTCTTCTCTTATCCAGATTTGCTAGACCCTATATTTTTGAGGGTGAGGGAGATAAATTCCCAAATTACTCACCGATTAAGGCACACTCCAATACACTATTAAAAGCTGAGGTACTAAGGAGGGAGTGCCATTGAATCATGTGGTCGAGATACATAACGTAGGTATGAAATATCAATCTCTCAACGGGGAAATAACAGCCTTGGAGGCTATCGATTTTTCAGTTCAAGATGGGGAGTTTGTGAGTATAGTCGGTCCAAGTGGTTGTGGTAAATCCACCCTGTTATCGATTATTTCTGGGCTGGTATCTGCTACCTCGGGGAGCGTCTGGCTTTGTGGAGAAAAGGTCACGGGCACTTCCCCCAAAATTGGATACATGTTGCAAAAGGACCATCTTTTCGAGTGGAGGACCATTTATCAAAATGTCATTCTCGGTCTGGAAATAAGAAAAGCTGCGACCCCTGAGGCGAAAGAGCGCGCCTTAATACTTCTCAAAACATACGGCCTATATGATTTCAAAGATAAATATCCTAACCAGTTATCGGGTGGAATGAGACAAAGAGTAGCACTGATCCGAACTCTTGTGACAGATCCTCAAATCCTTCTTCTGGATGAACCCTTTTCTGCCTTGGATTATCAAACCCGACTTATGGTCAACGATGATATTTATGCCATTATCAAAAAGGAAAATAAAACTGCGCTTCTCGTGACCCATGACATTTCGGAGAGTATTAGTATGGCAGATCGAGTCATCCTTTTGTCAAAACGACCCGGAACCGTTAAAAACATCTATGAAGTCAGGTTGAATTGTGATAAAAGGACACCTCTAGCATCTCGTGAAGCACCTGAGTTCCGGCATATTTTTCAAGAGATATGGAAGGGGCTGGATGTCCATGTCTAATCTTGTACAAGAAAGTAGTCCTCGCAGGGCAACCCTTGCAGTCATTTCCCAAGAACATCTAGAGTACTTGCGACGAGCAAAGATGAGGAAGCTATGGATTTTGCTCATCCAATTATCGATTTTAGTCGTTGCCTTAGCACTTTGGGAAATCTGTGCCGATGCCAAAATAGTTGACCCTTTTATCACCAGCCAGCCCTCAAGAATCCTGAACACTATTATGAGGTTATATCAAGAGGGTGTACTGTTTCAACACATAGGAATTACCTGTCTAGAAGCAGTTGTTGGCTTTGTCTTAGGGACACTTTTGGGTACGATAATTGCTATTTGCTTATGGTGGTCAGAATTTTTGTGTAAAATTTTAGAACCTTATTTAGTGGTTATTAACAGTTTGCCAAAAATTGCACTTGGACCGGTGTTTATAGTTTGGATCGGGGCAGGCCCTGCTGCCATTATTGTCATGACCTTAGCAATTTCTCTCATTGTCACGGTTTTGGAGGTCTTAAATGGCTTCTTAGCTATCGACGGAGATAAGATCAAGCTCATCCAGACCTTTGGTGGCACAAAATACCAGGTCCTAACGAAAGTATTGCTTCCGGCATCGTTTCCTACCATTATCAATGCCCTTAAGATTAATGTCGGGTTGTCTTGGGTTGGGGTCATCGTGGGAGAATTTTTAGTATCTAAAGCGGGGTTAGGTTATCTCATCGTGTATGGAGGGCAAGTTTTTAAATTGGACCTGGTTATGACTAGCGTCATCATTTTGGGTATTGCTGCAACTTTGATGTATCAGGGGGTGGTCTTACTTGAAAAATTGCTTGTGAAAAATAAACTTTAAGCCCCCTATAAACCCCGCTGAAGGTAGAAAACACATAATTCACAAATACGAGGAGGATCTTCATTATGAAAAAAAAGTTTTTACTGGTACTTAGCGTGCTACTCCTGGGGATGACTCTAGTTCTATCTGGCTGTAGTAATCAAACTGAGCTCACTAAGATTAAACTGTCAGAAGTCACACACTCAATTTTCTATGCACCTCAATATGTGGCTATGACACAAGGGTTC
>NZ_MASS01000003.1 GCF_001707885.1 Desulfosporosinus cupriresistens
GTACCACAAGGGGTGGCTTCTTTATCGAACTTTATAATAAATTATGCTTTTTACTTGCTATCAACAGTGAAAAATGAAGTTCTTGTGTCTATTTAGGAAGATTTAGTTGCCACGAAACTCCAAAGCGGTCATTTAGCCAACCGAACTTTTTGCTAAAACCATAATCATCTAGAGGCATAAGTGCTTGTCCGCTTTCATTGAGTCTCTGATAAAGATTCCGAATTTCATCTTCAGTATTGCAAGTAACATAGATTGAGAACGATGGTGTAAAGGAGAACTCATGTTTTATATTACTGTCAATACACATAAATTCTTGTCCTTTTAAGGTAAAATTGGCTTGCATAATAGTCCCTTCGTCTCCACCTTCATTAGCACCATACCGAACTATGGTTGTAATTTCTGAATCCTCAATCAGTGAAGTATAAAAATTCATTGCTTCTTCTGCCTTACCATCTTGAAACATTAAGAATGGTATTACTTTTTCCATTTTGAATTTACTCCTTTCCATATCTATAGTCTTATGTATAATTTAATTGTATTATAACATCCCTTGCGAGTCATATTCAGGGTTTAACTAGCCTTATGACACACCTAAATTATGTAATTTTAAGAAACTGTACAAATAGACATTTTGTTCGTTATATCCTACCAATGCGTCACAGTTTAAGAATATTTAATAAAAGTCCTTTATAATTTCTTCTCAAGTAAATAAAATAATCCTTTTCTCCACTTTGCTTCTCCAGCCTTTTGATATCCAAGTGTTTGATACATTTTTGAGGCGTATGGATTTAGAGAAAACGCATCTAATCTTATAGATTGAATTCCCTCTGTCTTCAATAGCTCCTCTATCTTAATCATAGTGTCTTTCCCGATTTTTTTATTTTGGTGGATTGGGTTAACACACAGTCGATGTACTACGGCAAATTTGTCATTGTCATATCTCCAGTTGCCATTCTTATACTCTTCTTCACAGTCATTATTAATTACTAAAGCTGAAACGATTCCACCATCTTTAATTCCAACATACATTTGTCCATTTAATACGTCTTGTTCGAGATTTATATTAGTCGGGTAAATGTCATCCCATTGGTTAATATTGTTGTCATTCATTACCTTAATGGCATTCCTAAACATTTCTATGATTATATTTAAATCCTCATGCTTTGCTTTTCTGATTTGCAAACCGACACTCCCTTCTTATATAAAAAATAAGCAACCTTTCCTAACGCTTACTATCAATGCATAACAATGCGAAGTAAATTAAGACCAACAATTTAATTATATATTGGTCGCATTCCAAACCCTTTTTGCTTGTTCAAATCATATACCCTGATAAAATACTTGTTCTTTTCAAGAGTATCGGTAAACTCTTTGCCACCATCAACCGTTATTAAATACTTGGTTGGTTGATTATTAGTAATCATGCCAAAAAATACGCCATAATCTTTCTCTGAATTAGTGCCTTTATTTGTAACCAATACCACAGGGGACCCTTGAAAGAATGTATCATATCTGTATTTATTATTTGGCAGACGTTTAAATGCTGCAAGTCCAGTAACTTGAGAAAAATTTGGGGTTGGCCGGTATGACAAAAGCAGCAAATGCAAATTGTCAACATTTTCTTCTAAATCAATAATAAAGTTTATTGGTTTACCCTGAAACCAGTATTGGTCAATACATTTTGTTAGTTCATCGTGCGTTAAGTCTTTGTTCGCAATGAATGCTTTACTATTAATGTATACGGAAAATCCGCAAGACCCAATTATCAGTAGAATACCAACTAATACTACTAGAAATTTTACCTTATCTTTTGCCATTAACATCCCCCCTAATAACAAGCATCTAGTAACCATGTTATTACAACGATTTGAGTCATGATTTTATGAACAATTAGCAGTTTCAGAGTCAAGACAAAACCTAGTACCAATACGAATTAACTCTGACTACATGAACAGTCTACCATAATCGTCGATAAGTTTCTCTAATTATCTCCCACTTTACTCCATGCCCTGAAGAACATTTGAGTTATAAAAGTTTTACAAAATACACTCGTCTGTAACCGTCTTCTAATCGGCGTTCCACTCATACTTACACATTCAAAAATGGCCTGTTCATGTTTCCTTTCAGCAAGTTGAATATCTACAATACTCAACTCATTACACACCTCCTTAAAACTCATCTGACAAGCATGTCAATAATCACATTTCTAAAAATAAACCTGAAGAATAGTCGTTAGTTTCCATGGCCGCCCATAAGAGTGTCAGTCCATGGCTCTGGCTAATGTGGTAATTCTTTTTTACATTTTATCATTATAAAGTTTACTGGAGGTTTATTTTTCATATTCTTATTTGGCTCATCAATTTCTGAAAACTCTACCAATCCATATTTCTCGAATTCTTGTTTTACTGAATCAGTATCATAAAAAAATATTTTTATACCTTTCATTATTTCGAAGCGGTCGGGCTTGTTCTAATCATTCTCACTAGCATAGGAATTGGTGTTGTAAGCTATAGAGCAGGAAGTGCGGTTAAAAAGGATATTCTATCAGTAAGGGATGTTACGCGTACCGTCGAACAATCAGGTTTGACACTAACCTCAAATTCAACGGTGAACCCAGCAGACTACAAAATGGGTCAGGTTGAACCCAACATTTATCAAGTCAAAGATTTCGACGGAATGCTATTTATCTATAATTTTGCCTCTATCGGAGACCGGAACACAATCTATGATCATTGGCAAGAAAACAACCGGAAAAACAGTAATGGTTCAAACTTAAATATGTTTTCGCCAAAGTGGCAATATAATTTGGCTTATGCCGCAAGAAATACAATCACAGTTGTTTGTTTAAGCCAGTTTCCCAACGAAGAGTATGCACAGAAAATTTCACCGAGACTAAAGAACTTAGGTAAGGCGATTTTTTTCAACTTAAATGGAGGACAACAAACCGTATATTAAGGAGAAGGCGAGAATTGGAAAGGGAAAGTCATAATAAACTACTATAATCACTTTTGGACAGATGATAAAGGAGTTCTCCAATATGATGGCTGGAATCATAGGCAACCCGTACTGGAGTTTAAAGGGGCCCCTGGTAATATTCAGGGTGATTTAAGTTATGAATTTAAGTCTTCCATTGACAAATTTGGTGGCATGGATTCTAATGGGTTTGATGCAAGGCGATTTACCGAAAGCGATACTGCTGCAAACTATGGCGGTGTAATAGTTTCATTACTTAAATGCTATTTATTTAGGTTTCGGCTTTATAATTCATCAATTGTGGTAATTCAACAGTAATATTTGTTCCTTCACCAATGTTGCTTTCAACAGCAATCTTACCTTTATGTGCATCAACTATCCATTTAACAATTGCTAATCCTAGTCCACTCCCCCCTGTTTCCTTCGCTCTAGCCTTATCTGTTCTGTAAAATCGATCGAAAATTCGGATAACCTCCTGGGACGGAATTCCTATACCAGTATCTTTTATATTAATATTTACAGAATTATTATTGCTATATGCCAGCAATGTAATAGACCCATTTTCTGGCGTAAATTTAACACTGTTATCGATTAACGCTCGAAGCATCTGTTTAATCATTTTTCTATCTGCCAATAATGAAATTTCCCCAACTGATGTATATTGAATCAAATGTTTTTGACTGATTAATTCACTTTCTTTGCCAACTTCATCGATTAACTCATTAAAGCTAAATTCGTGTATTTTGAGCTTTTGATTTCCGCTGTCCCCTTTAGCAAGAAATAGAAGCTTTTCAATCAATTCCATCATTCCTATTGATTCATTTTTAATGGCATTAATTGACTCATGTAATACATCTGTATCTTCCTTACCCCAGCGATCTATCAAGCCTATATATCCTAGTATAACGGATATAGGGGTTCTAAGTTCATGAGAGGCATCTGACACAAATTGTTTTTGCTTTTCAAAAGATAAATGAAGTCTTTCAATCATTTCATTAAATGTCTTAGCAAGCCTTGACAACTCATCATCAGTTTGGCTCACCTCTATCCTTCGATTCAGATCATGAACGCTTATACTTTGAGCCGCCCTTGTAATCCTATCAATTGGATAAAGCATCCTCCTGCTCATTAGATAACCAGCAAATAGAGAAATCGCAATACCGACTAAGTCAGCACATGCCATAAGGACAAATAAAGCCTCTAGGAATACATATTCCTTATTCATGTTAACCACAACTTGCAGGTATGCTATGACCTTATCGCGATTTAAGATTTGTCTATTTGCAACCACTAGATGTAGTTTATCTATTTCTGTTTTTTTTACCGAATTATCTGCTAAAATCTGTAATTTAGACCAGTTGAATTTGTTTAATGAATTTATCATAATTTTTTTAGAATTTACTATTCTAGCACTAATAGTTGAGTCTTGCTCTGCTGCAAATAATTCAGGATCATCCAGAGACATCTGCTCACCGGTAGAACCATTTATTCTTTCTATGATCGAGTTACTTGTATCCATTGCCTTATTAATCGCCTGGTTGATAAGGTATAATCTTATGCCATAAAGCACTGAAGCACTCAACATCATCAGTACAAGTGAGAATATGGTTGCATAATAAATCGTTAGCTTCCAAGATATTTTTTGCGATTTAAATAACTTAATTTTCATTCCTTTCCTCCCGGATGATGTATCCAACGCCTCGAACAGTTAGGATCAACTTGTTTTCATATGCCTCATCTAATTTGCTTCTTAAATACCTAATATAAACATCAACAATATTTGTATCTCCCACATAATCATAACCCCATACTTTTCCCAGTATCTGATCCCGGGTAAGAACAATTCCTTTGTTCATCAGCAAATATTCCAACAAGTCGTACTCCTTCTTTGTCAGTTCAATTGCTTCTTTACCCCTAAATACCTGATGCTTTAACAAATCCATCCTTAAATCGCCTGATATAAGAACCTTTGAATTATGAGCTAAGGGAATTCTTTTTCTAAGTGCAGCTCTTATCCGGGCGAAAAGTACTTCAATGACAAATGGTTTTGTAATATAGTCATCCGCTCCGATATCAAGTCCCATGACCATATCTGTTACTTCATCTCGTGCAGTAAGCATAATAATTGGCACCTCGGAAAACTGTCGTATTTTCCGACAGACTTCCAAGCCATCAATTTCAGGCAGCATAATATCAAGTAAAATCAAATCCGGAACATATTTTTCAATCTTTCTTAATCCACCCCAGCCATCGTATGCAATATCCACGGCATAACCCTCATGCTTTAGCTCAAGCTCAAGAAATCTAGCTATCTGTTTTTCATCTTCTATAATCAATATCCTTTTAGGAAGCATATTAATGTTACTCCTATCTGCCTCAATGTTTATCAGTCAATCCCACATAATCCAAAAGTCATCCATATATTGCATGTTTAAGTCATTGTATAACTGCCATGTCTTTGGCGAGACTAATAATCGGTTTTTCAATACTATCAAGCCCCTAATGCCTATAAGGTATTAGGGGCAAATAAACACATTAGATCTTTCCATTATTTAGAATATTATTTTATTAACATTCCTAATAGAATTTGCTCTAATCTCATTTACTTATAGTTTAAGCAATACTTTTATTTAGGCTTAGTTAAACTATCGTGTTGATTTTACCAAAGATAATTTAAATAGTAGGCGATACTAAGAGTCATGCTTCGAAAATCATTTCCTTTAAGCTATCTTGAGTTTTCACTATATGCAGTAAACACAGTCGTATATAGATAAATGACCGTTTTTTTCTATATTAATTTGCACCGTTTAAAATGTTGGTTGAGTTTTGAATAGCGGATTTGCACTCTCCAGAATTAGGGTTATTTGAGCGCACTGCCGACAATACGCTATCAATGGTTCCGTCAATTTGTATCCATGTTGAACTATCGATCTTCCTCAATTTAGGTTCAGATGTATCCCAATCATTCTCCAATTCGTCAGCCTTCTTTTTTGCTGACGTAAAGTTTTTTAAATTCACGTAGTTTAGCATTTCATTTTCAATTGTAATAAAATCTGTTAATTGTCCTTTTAATTTTGTTGATGATGTTGTTTGTGGGTTTGATTGAGATGTTAATTTAGATGATGTTTGCAAAGAATTCGATGATGGTGCAACATTATTTGACTCGCTTAATACATTAAGAGAATTTTGAAGTACAGTTTTGCATTTATTGGCGTCAGGATTTTTTGAGCGCACTGCCGACAATACGCTATCAATGGTTCCGTCAATTTGTATCCATGTTGAACTATCGATCTTCCTCAATTTAGGTTCAGATGTATCCCAATCATGCTCTAATTCATCAGCTTTCGTTTTTGCCGAAGTAAAGTTATTTGAGCTTGCGTATTTTAGCATATCATTTTCAATTCTAATAAAATCTGTTAATTGACCTTTAAGTGTTGTTGGTGATGAATCTGTTTTGGACACAATATTATTATTGCACCAGACATATCCACCTATTCCAACAATTAAGAATGCAACCAATACTGTAAAGGTTTGTAATAAAACGTTTTTCTTACTTTCGCTTGTTTGCTTAGGTGATACTGTTTCAATTTCAATTTTGGGGCTCGTATCACATTTTGTAACAGCAAGAAAAATTATTATCGCTGAAATAGGTATAAGAAAGATCACGCTGGTAACTGTTGTACCAAAACCTAATCCACCATATTCTTTAGGTTGAGATAGAAAATCTCCTAGTGATGCTCCAAGTGGGCGGGTAAAAATATACGCAACCCAAAATGATAATACAGAATCAAGGTTAATCAATTTCCATGCTAAAAATGAACAAGCTATTATGATAGCTACGAATATTCCTGTGTGAAGATAACCAAGGCCAAGTTGTTCTGAATACAAGTCGCCGACTGCTGTACCGAGAGCGAACGTGAAAAGAATAGTAAGCCAATAGAAAGTTTCTCTTTTTCTTGTATAAATTGAGTGTACAGATAGTGTCTTTTCACTTAGATACCAAAAGAGAAAAGTTAATCCTAATAGCACACTGAAAACTACTGTACTTAACTCAAGCGGTACCCCGATTCCGTCTGTCAGATTATCAGTAACTAACGTTCCGAATACGCTTATAAGGACTACTGTTACCCAGTAAATTCCGGATACATATTTTGTTGTTTTAAATTGAAAATACAACATTATGACAAATGCTATTCCCATTATAATTGTAGTGAGGGTTAACCCCAATCCAACGTTGACATTTAAGAAATCCGAAAATGTTTCACCTACAGTTGTACATAATACTTTGATTATCCAAAAGAAAATTGTTACTTCAGGAACTTTGCTTAGCATACTTTTTGTTTCATTTACTTTGATCGTTTCCATTTAGCATCTCCTTTTAAAAATTCTTTCCGAAAACAATAATATACATTTTGTCTTAGAACTTTATTAGAATAAGATTAGAATAGGATTAGAAATATTAATATAAACTATCTGAGCTAGTTAAGCATGTCACTTTCGTCACGCCTTAAAGATATTCCCACTCTTTAGGTGCGGAGACATCAATTTCATAAAAAACCCAAGATGAAAATAACTAAGGCTTTCGCCTTAGCTATTTTCATCTTGACAAATTTCAAAACGCTTTAGTTAATACCTTCCTGGGACATTATTTTAATAATTAATCCTCCTTATAACACAATGCCCGAACTCTACTGAATGAATGAGCCAGCAGCCGCGGCAGCAGATCTCTGTTTTCCCGAGTTACCGTAAGCAGAGTCACCTTGGCGTGCTCTCTGATTTGGTCCGTCCAGCCGCTACTGGCTAGTTTGACGACACCGAGTATCGGCTTGGAGCCATCTAGGGCAGCTAAAATCTCCTGCTGAAATACCAGAGCCCTGCTCTCCAGGCTGCCGCATTCATCCATTAAAATCAGGGCTGAATTAGAATCAGCCCTGGCCGCGCGAATCAAATGGGCTCCATACCTGTCGAATCTTTCGCTCAAAACCTCCTGCTGCCGCCCTTCCCTAAAACGCACAACGGCCTTTTTTTCATTGTATGCCGGCGGCAGAGCTGCTGAATTCAGATAAAGCAGTCTATCCCCTTTGGCCCGATCGTGTCCAAAGTAAGTCCGGAAACCCTGAGGGGTTATCTTTAATAAATCCAGAGTCTTGTTGATGACTGTGCTTTTGCCGATTTGGATTTCACCGGTCAGAAAGATATGCACTGCTCATAGAACCCCTTTTGGTTATCTTTGTTTTTATTCTGTTATTTTATTTGGTATCTATAATTTATCCATTTATCAGCCTTTTGTCCAGTTTATTTATATTGGTTTTTATTTGCTTACTTACATTAGTGTTTGTTTATGTTCGTTGACAAAATGTTTCTCCCCTTGTATAATTTTTAACAAATCAGGAAATTACTTATTCTCTTGCCGGCTTTTTCCTCTCTCAAACCCTCTGCCTGCATCTTAATTTTTCCTGTACGTTTTGATGACAGTATCTTTAGAAGGCGGTAAGCATATGAGGAAAATGAATCGGAATCAAGTAGTGGTCTTCAGTCTGGGCATTTTGCTCATTTTCTCAATCATCATCTCCATTCGGTTTGGCCGCTACCCTATCCCCAGCAAAGAACTCCTGGGAATTTTGCTCTCCAAATTTTATCCCCTAGAGAAATTTTGGCCCGTACAGGTTGAAATTGTGCTGCTCAATATCAGGCTACCGCGCATCCTTTTAGCCTGTCTGGTGGGCAGCTGCCTAGCTGCTGCGGGCGCAGCCTATCAAGGGGTTTTTCAAAACCCTATGGCGGCGCCGGATGTCTTGGGGGCCTCTCAGGGGGCCGCCTTTGGAGCTGCTTTGGCGATCCTCTATTACAGAAACAGTACTTTTATTACCTGCAGCGCCTTTTTCTTCTCACTTCTGACGGTGGCTTTAGTGTTTCTTATCAGTCAGCGTGCCCAAGGAAAAAGCATTCTGGCTTTAGTTCTGTCGGGAATCATGATCAGCTCCCTCTTCTCCGCGGGTACATCGTTTATCAAATTAGTGGCTGATCCCACCGATCAGCTTCCCGCTATCACCTATTGGCTGATGGGAAGCCTGGCGGGAGCAAAGTTCAGCGATATTTTATTCTCCATAATACCCATGAGCCTTGGGCTTATTCCTTTGCTGCTTCTGCGCTGGCGCTTGAATGTTCTCACTTTAGGGGACGATGAAGCCAAGACCATGGGAGTCAATGTCCGTAAAATCCGCCTGCTGGTCATCATCTGCGCCACCATTGTCACGGCAGCCAGTGTATCCGTAAGCGGCATGATCGGCTGGGTAGGTCTGATCATCCCCCATTTGGCCAGAAAACTGGTGGGAAACAATTTCAATCATCTTATGCCCGCATCCATGTTACTCGGGGCAATTTTCCTCTTGTTTGTGGACAATTTCTCAAGAAATTTGTTTACAACGGAAATCCCCCTGGGGATACTCACTGCTTTTATCGGGGCACCCTTTTTCATTTACTTAATTACCAGAAAGGGGGAAAGTTTTTGAGTATTGAGGTGGCTAATCTGAGTTTCAGCTATGGGGATCGGCTTATTCTCGATGGGATCAGCTTTGTGGCCAAGGATAAGGAATTGTTATCTATCCTGGGGCCGAATGGTACAGGAAAAAGCACGCTGTTTCGCTGTATCCTCGGTCTGCTCAGCAAATATAAAGGGCAGGCTCTTTTGAACGGCATTGACATTCGTAATTTTGGGATCCAGGAAATGGCCCAGGTCATCGCCTATATCCCTCAATCACACTATCCTTCCTTTAACTATACGGTCTTCGATATGGTTCTCATGGGCACCACCGTTCAGGTATCCACTATTTCCAGCCCGGGCACCAAACAGCGCAAACTTGCGGAGTCTGCTTTGGAACGCCTGGGCATCGCTCATTTAAAGCAGCGGGGCTACACCCAGATCAGCGGCGGAGAACGGCAGCTTGTTTTAATGGCCCGGGCCCTAGTCCAGGAAGCCAGAATCCTAATCCTGGATGAACCTACTGCCAATCTGGACTTCGGCAACCAGATCCGGGTTCTCACCCAGATAAAATCCTTGGCCAAAGAAGGGTATACCATTATCCAATCCACTCATAATCCGGATCAGACCTTTTTATTTTCGGACAGAGTAATGGCTATGAAGGATGGCAAAGTTCTGGCTCTAGGCGCACCCTGTGAGGTGCTTACCCAAGAGCTCATTCAACAGCTCTACGGAATAGAAGTTGAGCTGCAAAGCCTCTATGAAGACAAAGCCAGAGTCTGCATTCCTAAGAGCATAATCGAAAGCAAATGCCCGCAACAATTTTGCTCTTAACATTAGAAATTAAATATTAAGGAGGACTTCCCATGAGAAAAAAACTTATCGCAGTGCTCATTGTTTTTTGTTTAGCCCTGACCATGACAACAGCCTGCGGCAAACTCACCGGCGAGCCCAACCAGCCTGCGTCAGCGCCCGCCAACAAGGGTACGGATGACAAAGCAACGGTCAGTTTTATGGATTCAGCCGGGCGAGTCGTTGAAATCCCCAAGCATATTACCCGCATTGTCCCTTCCGGCTCTATGGCTCAGATCGTCCTCTTTGCCTTGGCCCCGGATATGTTTGTGGGTCTTTCCGGAAAATGGGCTCCGGTTGCTGAGCAATATCTCGCTACCAAATACTACAATCTCCCCGTTCTGGGGCAGCTGTACGGAACTGCGGATCTGAATCTTGAGGAAATAGACAAGGTTAATCCCCAGCTTATCATTGACGTGGGTGATCCTAAATCCACCATCGTGGATGATATGGACGGGCTGACAAAACAGGTGGGAATTCCCGCAGTTCATATCAACGCAACCACGGAAACCATGGGCGACGCCTATCGGATGCTTGGCAAGCTGCTGGGCAGAGAAAAAGAAGCTGCAGTCCTCAACCAATACTGTGAAGAAATCAAGCAGAATACCGATGAGATTATGAAAAAGGTCGGCGAAGACGGTAAAGTGAATCTGCTCTATTGTTCCGGAGATAAGGGGCTTAATGTCCTGGCCAAAGGCTCATTCCACGCCGAGATTCTTGATCAGGTCGGCAACAATGTGGCCGTGGTCAAAGACATCTCCAGCAAGGGTAACGGAAATCCAGTGGATTTAGAACAGATCATCTTGTGGAACCCTGATGTGATTATTTTTGCCCCTGACAGCATTTACAGCACGGTTGCCCAGGAGAAGTCCTGGCAGGGAATAAAGGCCATCAAGAATGGCAACTATTACGAAGTGCCCCTTGGCCCTTATAACTGGATGGGCTCCCCTCCCTCTGTCAACCGTTATATGGGCATGATTTGGCTTACTCAGTTGTTATATCCCGACCAAACCCAGTATGATCTCTATAAAGAAGCAGCACGTTATTACGATTTATTCTATCACTCCAAATTAACGGAAGCTCAATACAAAGCATTGGTAGCCAATTCGATTTTGCGCTAATCACTGCCACCCGGGAGTGTCGCCAAACTACTTTTAGTAGTAAGCGATGCTCCCCTTTGATTCTCAAGCCAGGAGTACGTCAACGCGTTGCTGATCAATCCTATCTAGATAATTTATACCAGTATAATTTCACTCCTAGTAACATAATAAAATTTGTATTACTATAATTCTTGAAGAACTGGTAAAATAAACAAAAAATTTTTATTAACTTGCAGAAAGTCTAAAAATTAAAGGAGGACATGTCATGAAAATACAATCACTAAAACTAGTTTGTTTTTCACCTACGGGGACAACAAAAGCGATTATTCAAGGTATTGCGCGCGGAATTAATCAAAGCACTGTGGAACTAATAGATATTACGAAACCAGATGCGAGAAAACAACAATTACAAACATCGGAAAATGAATTACTTGTTGTTGCAGTGCCAGTTTATATAGGAAGAGTGCCTGCACTTTTAATTGAATGGCTGCATGCGATTAAAGCTTGTAATACACCTGCTGTATGTATCGTCGTTTATGGTAATCGTGTGTATGACGATGCACTACTTGAGCTTAAAGATATTTTGATAAAACGCGGATGTATGCCGATCGCCTGTGCAGCCTATATTGGAGAACACTCCTTTTCTAGTTCCGAAACTCCGATAGCCGAAGCCCGTCCTGATGCAAGTGACTTAAATCACGCAGAATTATTCGGACGTAAAATAAAGGAAAAACTTCTATCTGTTTTATCAGTCGATCACATTTCTGATATAAATATACCTGGCAACTATCCCTATAGAGGAGATTCGAAGCTATGGAGTGTTGATTTCATAGCAATTAGTAATGAGTGTACGCAATGCGGAATTTGTGCTGAAGGGTGTCCTGTTGGTGCTATCGATTCAGAAAATAGTAATTTGATTGATCAGGAAAAATGCATCACGTGTTGTGCCTGCATCAAGAACTGTCCTCAAAACGCCAGAACTATGAAAACCGGTCTAGTCAAAGATGCTGCTATGCGATTAAATAAACTGTATAAAGAGCGAAAAGAGCCGGTATTCTTTTTTTAAAGACCAAAGGATAATTCTTTTCAACAATAATTATCGTTTTCATTGATACTCTCCTTTCCAAATGATATAAACTGCCCGCTAACCTAATGAATATAATTCAAGAGGACAACCTTTGCCACGACAAAGATCATCCTCTTATTATAACTTTTCAGCATAAACCATTCGCTCGATTGGGGTTGAGGCAAGTATCCGACCAGACGGTTTAACATATTTATCAGCTAATTCATCGTAACCCACGTCCTCTATTACTTCCCAACCATAATCTTTAAGAAAATTTGACCACATTCTCTGCTCCATCCCAAAAATCCATATTTCCTTTGTTACCCACTTTTTGTAGCCTTTTTCCCAGTCATACATCGCTCGGCCATCAAGAAAGTCCTTGATGACATATGTGAAAGCAATACGGCTACCCGTTGCGGCCTGAGCCAGAAAGTCAAAGGTTGATCTAATGCCTTTCTCTGTCAGATATTGTGTAACAGCTTCCCATATAAAAAATGTCCGTTTGTCCGTCGAGTATCCGTTCGATTTTAGGACAGTACCAAGATCTTCATGATCAAAGTCAATTTCAACGAGTCTGACATGTGAGGGTATTGAACCGAAGACGTTAAGAAGTCGCTCCTTCTTTGATTTAATGTTTTGAGGTTGATCAAGCTCAAAAACAGGTTTACCTGAAATGGCGGGTAGCCGATATGCTCGAGTATCAAATCCCGCACCCAGATTTACTACAGCGTCAATCTGATTAAGTGAATCGATTAGTTTTTCATCAATATAGCGTTTTCTGCACATCATACCGCTCCATATACCGGGAGCATCTTTCTCTGTTGCCCGAACCATCCAATTCCTGACCAACTTAAAGTTCATAAACCATAGAAATGCTCTAGCCCCATTTGGTAGTATTTTATAAGCCAATTCATCTTCGATGATGCGTTCCTTTTTGGGAAAGTATTGCTCAATTGCAATGACTGCCGTAGGACCGGCACCCGTTTTAGCAGCCGCTTTGGCCATGATATATTCCCCCTTGTCAATTAGTCCCCTGATGTTACACCCTTGCTGATGTGATATCAACCTCCTTGCTTATCTCGCGCCCGACACTCAGACTCGTAATAAAGGGCCGTTTTAGTGAGTCAGGGGAGACTAAACTCCCACTCGTTTACAAGTATTTTGCAGTAATCGACTCTTTACAGCTTCTCAAGTTACCAGGTGTTCCTTCATAAAGAATCTGTCCACCCCTGCTGCCACCCTCAGGACCTACGTCAATAATCCAATCGGCATTACGAATTACATCCAGGTTATGTTCTATGACAATAACTGTATTGCCCTTGTCAACAAGACGATCAATAATGGTCAAAATGCCGGTAATATCAGACATATGCAAACCAGTTGTAGGCTCGTCCATGATATAGATATTACCCTTTTTGCTTAATTCCTTGGCAAGCTTTAAACGTTGACATTCTCCACCGGAAAGGGTGTCTAACGGCTGTCCCAGCGTCATATAATGCAGACCGACATCGACAATATACTTCAGCTTGTTTTTGATTTCTTTTTGAACAAAAAACTCAACCGCTTCTGCAATGGTCATATCAAGTAATTCAACAATGGTCTTACCATTGTACTTATACTCCAAAGCCTCATGCTTATACCGTCTACCGCCGCATTCCTCACAAATGGTTTCAATAGAATCCATGAAAGAAAGATCTGTTTCGATATAACCTCGCCCTTTACAAGCCTCGCATGCACCCTGTGAATTATAACTGAATAATCCAGCGCTTACCTTGTTTTCATCAGCAAACAATTTACGTATTTCATCCATAATGCCAGTAAAGGTTGCTGGATTTGAACGTAAATTTGCGCTGACTGCGGACTGGTCGATAATGATGGCATCTTTAAATTCCTTTGCAAAGACACCATTAACAAGCGTAGACTTGCCGGAACCGGCAACTCCTGTAACAACAGTAAATATACCTTTAGGTATTCGTAAACTGACATTTTTCAAATTGTATAAACTACTCTTTTTCGTTTCATAGAAAGCTTTACTTGTCCTTGGCTTACTCTTAATCGGCGAGCTCCTTCCAATATATTCTCCTGTAAGCGTCTTGGATTTCAAAAGGTCGTTATAGCTGCCCTCAAACACGATCCTACCGCCGTTTGTGCCTGCATGTGGCCCAACATCCACGATGTAATCGGCAACCTTTATGACATCAGGGTCATGCTCTACCACGATTACTGTATTGCCTTTATCTCGCAATTTTATAAGCAGTTCGTTAAGCCTGTGCACATCTCTGGTGTGTAATCCGATGCTTGGCTCATCGAAAATATACATGACATCCGTCAAGCTGCTGGTAAGGTGCTTGACCATTTTAACACGTTGTGATTCCCCACCGGATAATGTAGAAGTTTCTCTATCCAAGCTTACATAAGCTAGCCCAATCTGTATTAAATCATTCAACTGCTCAGTCAAATTTTTAATAATAGGCTTTACGCTATTATCATCTGTTTTTTGTATCAATTCCAGTAGCGCATCCACCTGCATACCCAAAAAATCTGCTATTGAATATCCCATGATCTTCGACGACAAAACACTTTCGGTATATCGTTTGCCCCCACAATCATGGCACTGCTTTTCAGTGACGAATGGCTCAATTTTCTTCTTTGATGCCTCCGATTTTTCAAACTCGGTTTTGATGTTCTGACCTATGAATCTCTCAACAAGACCTGCATAAGTGGTGTTCATTCCGTCAACGATGGCCGAATTAATTTTTACCGGTTTACAATATACAAGCTTGTCGTATTCCTCTTTTGAATAATCCTTGATTTTTTTGTCACAATCAAAAAAGCCTGTTGAGGCATACATTTTCCACTGCCAATTACCAGGTTTATAGCCCGGCAACAAAATCGCCCCTTCGTTTAACGACTTCTCTTTATCCAACGCTTTGTCAAGATCAAGTGTTACTATCCTTCCGATCCCCTCACAGGTCTTGCACATTCCATTTGGGTCATTAAACGAAAAATAATTGGAAGGGCCAATATGCGGCTGTCCGATTCGTGAAAACAGCAGCCTGATTAGTGGATTGATATCCGTTATTGTTCCGAGTGTTGAACGTGAATTACCGCCTATCCTCTTTTGATCAACTGTGATTGCTAACGATAGGTTTTCAATCGCATCAACATCCGGATGACCATGCTTAGGTAAATAAATTTGAATAAATTTGCTAAAGGTTTCATTCAATTGCCGGCCAGCTTCCTGAGCAATCGTTTCAAATACAATCGATGACTTACCTGACCCTGAAACTCCAGTAAAAATTGTTATTTTCTTTTTCGGAATTTTCAAACTGATATTCTTTAAGTTATTCGCACGTGCACCTACTATTTCGATATTCTCATGTTCCATATTTGGTCTCCTTATATAGAATTTTTTTTAAATCAGCCGTTTCGATTAACGCAAAAAGCTTTCGATCTCGTCATGATATTGGAAAGTACTGCGAAAAGCTTAACCTCCATGCTATGTACAATTCTTGAGGTGGGAATATGCTATAGCATTACCTAATACCTGAGTCCACAGTCACGCCTCTAACACTCTTAGTTTGTGGTTACCTTTTAACTTACCATTTAATCTGGGAAACGGGCCCGATATGTACTATAATTCCGATAGTGTCCGTATTGAATTTCTACAGAAAACACCCCATCTGGATCTACATTATATATCCATAACCTTATAGAAAACGTAGATACCCTAAAAAAATATCAGGCATCTCAGTATTCTGAAATGCCTGATATCAAATTTCGTTTTGGTGCGCCACCCAGGGATCGAACCAGGGACCTGCCGATTAAGAGTCGGATGCTCTACCAGCTGAGCTAGTGGCGCGTTAACAACAATCAATAGTATACTTCTAAAGCATAAAATAGTCAAGCCTTTTTTATGCTTGTCATCTATTCTCCGGGTCAGCTGCTAAGTTAAGTATAGCTTGGGCGTACACTTTGGTCGTTAAGAGAAGGTTATCGATCGTGATGTATTCATCGGCACAATGAATCACTTCCGGTTCGCCGGGAAATACGGGTCCAAAGGCGACCCCTTGAGGCAGCGCTTTAGCATAAGTTCCTCCCCCAATGGCAAAGGCAAAGGGCTCGAGTCCGGTAACATCGGTATAAGCTTTGAGCAGAGACTGAACTAAGGTGCTGTCTTTTGGTACGTGATGTGCTTCCTGATGATTTAATACCTTAATACCATATTGCTCGCTCTGGGCAATTTTTTCTATTGGAAGAAAAACATCGTCTCGCTTATACGTAACTGGATAACGAATATCAAGCACAAAGTTCATCTTGTCGGAACTTAATTCTAAAATGCCCAAGTTGAGCGAAAGTCTGCCAGAAGGTTCATCACTTAAAGCGATTCCAAAACCTTCCCCATAAAAACCTGTGCCAGGATATTTCAAAATGAAATCAAGTGCACCTTGTTCTTCAGCGCTTAGAGGTAAAGTCCTAAGAAATTGCAACGCATAAATTATAGCATTCTTACCTTTTTGGGGCAGACTTCCATGAGCTCCAACACCCTTAAAGGTGAGCATAATTATCTGTTCATTATTTTGGTTTTTAAGCTCACAACTAACTCCATTTGGAAAAGAGAACTCCTTCAATTGCTTGGCAATGACCTGGTCAGCAATCCCTTTTAAGGTAACTTCACAAACATCTGGAACAACGTTAGCCCGCTCTCCACCCTGAACTCGGACAAGATGGGGAAAAGAAGCTGCATAGGATTTACTCAATTCAAGATGAAGAATTCCTTTTTCGGCATGAATTACTGGAAACTCAGCATCCGGTGCAAATCCGATTTGTGGTACTTCTTCTTTTTGAAGATAATAATCCATATCGGCCCACCCGGACTCCTCATCAGTGCCTAAAATGAGGCGTACTTTCATATTTAAAGGAATGTTAGCATCTTTGATTGCCTTCATGGCAAAAAGCGCTGTCAAAGATGGTCCTTTGTCATCTAAAGCACCACGACCTAGAATTTTCCCGTCTTGGATGGTTGCACTATAGGGCGGGACAGACCATCCATCCCCTTCTGGAACGACATCGAGATGGCCCAGAATTCCTAAAAGGTCCCCGCTACCCATTTCAATATGACCAGCATATCCTGCAACATTTTTGACAGTAAAGCCAAATTTCTCTCCCAATGCTAAGGTCCACTCTAGGGCTTCTTGAATTCCTGGTCCGAATGGAGCACCAGGAGCGGCGTGTTCAACGTCCTTGACACTCTTAATCTGTATACATGCTTGAATGGCAGAGACTATGTCTTCTTTCATTAAATCAATCTGTTGGTCGAGACGCATCTTTTATTCCTCCATAATTCAGTATTGTTACAACTTATCGTAGCATACCCAAATTAAACAAATGAAGTTTGATTTACTGTACTAGGGAAGAAAACTTGACGTTAATGGTTGTACCCTTGGTCACAACCTTTCCAGCGAGGAGGGATTGTTGATTGACTAAGCCGCTGCCGGTAAAGTTAAAATGAAGCTCTGATTTTGCCAGTATTTCTCCCGCCTGCCGTATGGTCAAGCCTGTTAAATCCGGAACAACAACCTCTCCGCCTACGGGTGTACGCTCAGGGGTTACCGGTTTGGGCGATGGTCTGACAGCAGAATCGCTGGGAGAAATGGAGACGGTGCTCATAGTATTTTTATCCACTGGAAGACCATAATATTGCAGGGCTCCTTCTATAATCGCCTTAGTTGGAGGTCCTCCTAACGTTCCGCCTTGATGGCCTTCCTCTGATTTAGGCGTATCAATAGTAACCAGCACAGCAATTTTTGGATCCTCAGCAGGAGCGAACGCAGTGAAGGAGGCAATGAAATCCGTCGTTGAATAGGCTCCAGTTTTAGGGTCAACTTTCTGAGCCGTTCCCGTTTTACCTGCAACCTTAATGCCTGGGATTTGAGCTAGATGTCCAGTACCTTCGGAAACGACTTTTTCAAGGACATTCGTCATTTGTGAAGCAGTCGCTTTAGAGATAACCTGGCGTACAGGAGTCGGCTTTTGCTGTTTAACGACTTGGCCATCAGGCGTTGTAATTTTATCAACTATGTATGGGCGATAAAGTGTCCCCCCGTTGGCAACAGCAGAAATGGCAGTTAATAACTGGATCGGGGTAACTGAATTAACTTGGCCAAACGCCATTGTTGCCAAATCAGCATCTCGAACTTGGTCTTGGGGAAGGATTAAGCCACTTTGTTCACCTGCAATATCTATACCTGTTTTAGAGCCAAAACCAAATGCTTTTAGATACGTATAGAAAGGACTAAGTCCCAACTTCAGACCTACTTGAGCCAATACGACATTCGAGGACAACTCCATCCCTTGTGTAAATGTAGGGTTACCGTGCGGCTTTTGGTCAGAGTCCCAGTTTGTAATATAACGAGGCGCAACTCGTAGGTAGCCTGGATCAGCAAAGGTATCATCCGGATGAATAACGCCCTCCTCCAAAGCAGCTGATCCGGTAACTATCTTGAAGGTTGATCCTGGTTCATAAGACATTGCGATTGAAAGATTGCGACGTTCATCAGGCGTGGCTTTAGAGTAATTCGTGGGATCAAAGGTAGGACGGGATCCCATCCCCAAAACACGTCCAGTCTTAGGATCCATGGCTAGAATCGTTACCGAATTAGCTTTAGTGGTTTTCTGGATATTATCCAGCTGTTGTTCAACAAAATATTGAATTGTTGAATCTAAGGTTAAGGTTATCGAGTTCCCAGGGCTTGAAGGATCGTTTTGATGGAGAGTATCAAGGATGGAACGTGCACGAGTATCTTGTTCCTGAGACTGAAAACCGGGTTTTCCGAATAATTCGTTATCATAATACGATTCAATTCCTTCTACTCCGTGACCGTCGAGATTCACGATCCCGAGTGCAGCGGCAGCAAAGTTTCCCATAGGGTAAATACGTTTTTCTTCATCAGTCGTTCCGACTCCGGGAATTTTCAAAGCCATAATTTTATCAGCTTTATCGATATCCACTTGATGCGCCAAGCTTATCCACAATAAGTTTTTATTGAGTTTATCTTGAATAGTCTTTGTGTCTATTCCCAAGATACTTCCCAGCTCCTTGGCTACATCCTCTTTTGTGCTTTTGAATTGTTTTTTAGTGATCAGATCACCCAACGTTTTGGGGTCTGCATAAATTTGCTTAACTGGGATACTTTGCGCTAAGACATTGCCTTGAGCATCATAGATAGCGCCTCTTTCTGGTCGAAGGCTTTGATCGGTTGTTCGACGCTCAATCCCTTTTGCTTTAAGGTCAGAAGCTTGAACTACTTGAAGGGTAATAAGCCTTCCGAATACAAGAATAATGACCAATGATAATCCTACATAGACCCAACGATCACGTGAAAAGTAATGTTTATTAAGTTTTCTTTTTTTCTTCAAAGCTTCCCCTCATTTCTCCTTATCTATTATAGCATTTAACAGCGTTCTTCCTAACCCTTTTTTAGACGATTTGAATAAGTGTTACTTGCACAATTTGCCCAAGTGAACCATAGACTATCACAAAAATAAGGAAGGGGATTTAAGGATATGAATAGCCCTCAAGAGATTGCCACTCGAATTACCATGGCTTGGTTAAATGCCTTTGCAGTCGTCACTAAAGAGTTAGGTCACGTCGATCAACATATTCCAACCCCTCAAGAAGTAAGTGAGTTCTTTATTGAGATTCACCGCACAGCACAACAAACGAATACTTAAACCTAAATATTATATTTTCGATTCAATTTTGCTATAGAAGCTAAAGAAACAATTTTAGATTTTTTAGATGGGCGTTAATTAGCTACGCTGAAAAAACTCAAAAGAGCTTACGTTTTCTTAACTATCGATGGCAATATTAAAAGCCACCTTGCTAAGAAACCGCAAGCTCTTGATTGTATTTTGTCCTTAGAGGGGGCATAAATATGCTGCAAAAATAAGGTATTATTATGAAACTTTGGTAATCGCTTTCAGCTGTGGCACGTTACTGTCTAATATCTTGGATACTTTCTTTGGTTAAAAAAATGCTGGTTAGCGTTCCTGTAAGAAGTCCTCCCAGATGTGCATAGTTATCAATTCCTGGTTGGCTGATTCCGAATCCAAAATTCACTAAAATGACAACGACAAGATTCATACCCAAGCCGGATTTCCAAAGATAGGGCCGTTTAATACTGTAATACAACAATGCTCCTAGAAGTCCAAAAATTGCTCCCGAGGCCCCTGCCGAAAGGGCTGGAGAAAATAAATAGCTAGCTATTGACCCTCCTAGTCCGCTGAACATATAAATCATTAAGAACTTAGGATGCCCAAAAAATTCTTCGGTTAAAGGACCCAAAGCCCACAAAGCATAGAGGTTAAAGGCGAGGTGGATGATACCGATATGGATAAAGATGCTTGTTAACAAACGCCAGACTTCACCCGCTTGAATCAGATCATTAACTTTAGCTCCAAAGGTTATAAGAACGCGTTGGTCGGTCAATCCTGAACTATTGCTTGGAAACAGACTTAATCCGGCAAATACCATCAATAGAAAAACGACAAGGTTTATACCCAAAAAAGCATACGTAACGAACGGGACAAAATGCTTACCCACTTTGGAATCACTTTCCAGAGAAGCAGGATTCCCGCTGGCGAGCTGCTTTAACCAACGGGGAATTCGCTGGTCCTTGGTTGGTGGAAAGGGAAATAGGTTGCCCTGTTGTGTGTCCCAGTACCATAGCTGAATACCCGGGAACTGATGTTGTTTTAAACGCGCTGAATCCATCCCTTCCGGGCAAAACACAATCGCTTCCCACTGTGAAATATTAGTATAATCACGAATCCACAGCTTAAAATCTAGAGGAAGTTTACTGAAGTTACCGAATAAAAGTCCACGTTTTAGCGACACGTGCGTTGCGCAGACCCAATTTCCTTCTAAAGCCACAAGTGTCCAACCACTCTGCCTGAGATTATTAATAATTCGTTCGAGCATACATGGTATCACCTCAATTTTTTATATCTCCCCTAAAACCGCTCGCAATAGACTTGGAATGCCGTAATCATTTTTCCCTGATCCATAACCAACATTAAGCAACGTCATCTCTGGAAAAGCTGATTGCTTGGCTAAGGCCCGGATGAGGGCAGCCCCTGTTGGGGTAATAAGTTCACCTGTAATTCCTGACTCCCGAAATTTGTACCCTTGCAAAAGCATAAGGGTCGCCGGAGCGGGTAATGGCAGTGTTCCGTGGGCACAATGGACAAAACCATACGACCAGGGAAGCGTGGAGACTTGAATCGAGTCAATGTCGAGCTGGTCTAGGGCAATACAAGTCCCAACAATATCAACAAGAGAATCAACAGCCCCCACTTCATGAAAATGAACTTGGTCGGGAGTGGTTCCGTGAACATGGGCCTCTGCTTCTGCCAAAACGTTAAAAACTTGCATGGCATTTTTTTGAGCGCGCTCGGACAAAGCCCCACTTAGAATCATCTTTTGAATATCCGGAAGACGGCGATTGGAATGGTTATGATTATGGTCATGATTATGGTCATGATTATGGTTATGTCCATTTGCATGATCATGCTGTTTGGGAGAATGGGCATGATCATGTTTGTTTTCCGAAATGACCACATCAATATCTGTTGCTTGAATTCCATGAACTTGACGCGAACGTACTTCGAGTACAAACTCCGTTAAACCGATTGAGTGGAGTTGATCAATTATTATTTCCGGATCAGCACCTAAAGCAACCAATGATCCGAGAGCCATATCACCACTAATACCGGCAAACGTATCCCAATACAAAACTTTCAACTAAATGCTCCTCCTACTTATCTCTCGTTATACGACGAACTATCGCCGAGGCTAATGATGCTGCCCCAAAGCCATTATCAATGTTTACTACTCCGATCCCTGAGGCACAACTATTTAGCATACTGAGTAAAGCTGCAAGACCTTGAAAGTGAGCACCATAACCCACACTGGTAGGCACGGCGATAACCGGTTGTTCCACCAATCCGCCAACGACGCTAGCTAGAGCTCCCTCCATTCCAGCAACAACAATCAACACTTCTGCACGATCCATTAGCTCGCGCTGACCGAGCAGACGATGTATACCGGCTACACCTACGTCAAATAATCGATCTACCTCATGTCCCATATAACGAGCTGTCAACCAAGCTTCTTGAGCCACAGGTAAGTCGGCTGTTCCAGCCGTCATAACAAGTATCCTACCAGAAATTGTAGGCTCAGCTAAGGGACGAAGGAGCAAACAACGAGCCAAAGGATCATAATGGGCATTTGGAAAATGAGGCAAGATCTTTTCTGCATTTTCTGGTTCTAAACGAGTTGCCAACACGTTTTGGTCTTTAGCACTCAAGTGCGTTAAGATTGTAATGATATGCTCGGTTTGTTTTCCTTGGCAAAAAATCACTTCAGATTGTCCGGTACGCAGCGCACGGTGATGATCTAAACGAGCAAACCCTAAATCTTCAAAGGGCAGATCTTTTAATTGGTGTAATGCCTCACTCGGAGAACATGAACCTTGCTGCACGGATTCAAGCAGTGCTTTTATGGTTTCTTCATTCATAATGAAGCCTCCTGTTGTTGGATAGGGTTTAAACTTCCCGAACGCAGTCCACTTAAGTCTAACGTGACAAATCGAAAACCCAACGCTAGCAAGGGGATTGTGATTTCAGAACATTCCTGAACGAATTGGCTGAAGTTGTTTTGTGGAATCTCGATTCGTGCGATATCGCCGTGAACTCTGACGCGGCATTCCAGGAGACCTTTCTGGTGCAGCACAGCTTCAGCCTGCGCAATCCGTTGCAGGAGTTCTGCCGTAATCGAGTCTCCATAAGGAACTCTAGAGGCCAGACAAGCCATCGAAGGCTTATTCCAGGTCGGTAAATTACGCCGCTCCGATAGTATACGAATTTCGGCTTTAGTAAGGCCTACTTCTAGAAGTGGGCTTACAATACCCAACTCTTGAAGGGCTAGGCGCCCAGGACGATAGTCAGAGGCATCAGAAGCATTCGTACCCTCGATAACTGTAGAGTTGTCCGATTTATGGTTTAAATCTAAAAATGTCTCAAATAGTTTCTTCTTACAAAAATAACAGCGATTAGGCGGATTCTCTCGGAACTCCTTAATGGCTAAGACATCTAAGTCAATCACTTCTAACGGGAGATTATAATCTTCCACTAAAGCCAGGGTTTCCTTTTCTTCCTGTGGAGAAATCATAAGTCCTCGCGCAAAGACAGCTTTACAATTTTGACCTAAGACTTGGTGAGCGACTGCCAAAAGATAGGTAGAATCTACACCGCCCGAAAAGGCTACCAAGACTCTGTTGAGGGATTTTAGCCGCTTAATGAGTTGTGCTTCTTTTTCATATGCTGCTTCTTGTAGTATATTATCCATCAGCTGATCCCTTCTTTCCTATCCATTTTACAGATTAGGTATATGACTGTCAAAAGAACTTTACTCATGATGATTATAGGAAGGCGGAAATCGTTACAATTTACGAGTTGTTCCTATGGCCGTGTATAAGACAGTTTCTAGAATGCAAAAAGCAAAGAGTATCAGCTTTCATAGGGCTCTCTACTCTTTGCCTCTTTGTAATTTTTTTATTGGTGTGCTAAACCTTTAGCCGTTTTTCCAGGAAACTCCAAATCCGCCTCTAGGGTACTTCCAGTCAATATTTCCAAACGGACAACCAATTAGACATGTGCCGCACTCCAGGCACCCTTCGTACCCGACAGCTATACGTTTTTCTTCTTCGTCCCAATCATAAACATGGGCCGGGCAAAAACGCGTACAGGGTTTGTCTTGACACTGTTTTAAGCATACATTAGAATCATTAATCTTGATGTGATTTAATTTATCGGTATTAAACCGTACCAAAAAAAGTTTATCATCTAATTTCATAGCAGCGCCCTCCATGCCCCATACATATCTTTCAACAAACCGGCTTTAGAGCGATTTTCGAAGACCATCTTAATAATTTCCTTTTGCCGTTCTTTCTTAGGTGTCCCATCCGCAGTCAAGTACATCTTGGCAGCTTTCGAGAATATTTTAGGGTATGCTTTTAAGAGGTGAGTATTCTCTTCAAAGAACTTACCCATATGACGATAATGGTGAAGGTCTTTAAGCACGAAGGAATCCCGTAGGCGGGTTTCATAAACAGTCATGGCCTGGTCACTAACATCTCCGGCTTTGATCGATTGGGCTGCAACCTCGCCGGCAATTTTTCCCGATATCATTGCCAAGTTGGAACCTTCCCTGTTCAAAGAATTCATGAGCATTGCTGTATCTCCGACAACAAGCACTCCTTGCCGATGAAGTTTTGGTACTTGGGTATAGCCACCTTCAGGTATTAGATGGGCTAAATACTCCTTCGTTTCTCCGCCTTGCAGAAGTCGTTTGACATAAGGTTTTGATTTCAAATTCTCAAGGAGATCATTGGGGGTCCAATTATTGCGGATAATCGGTTCGAGGATTGCTCCAACTCCAATTGAAATTGAATCTTTATTGGTATAGATAAAACCTACACCCATCAACCCTGCAGTGGAATCTCCATATAATTCAATGGTTGCCCCTTGTCCTTCTTCAAGGCAAAAACGATCTTCGATCTTTTCTTTAGGTAAGGCGATCACTTCTTTGACTGTAACTGCAACTGAAGCGGGCTTTAATGGTTTAGCTAGTCCAGCCTTAACAGCTAAGAAGTTATTGACACCTTCTGCTAAGATCACAACTTTTGCTCCCAAATCACCTTCAGCACGTCCGGTGCGCACTCCAACAACATTGTTGCTTTGATAGAGGAGATCTTCAACTAAGGTTTCTGTAATGATCATTACCCCGGCTTTTTCCGCTTGCCCAGCAAGCCAGCGGTCGAACTTAACGCGTAAGATTGAATGAGCATTATAAGGATCAACCGCCCAAGCAGGATCGCGATAACCTGCCATAATACTCTCATCACCACTTAACATGGCAATCCGTTGTTCAATAATAGGACGTTCCAAAGGGGCTTCTTTCCAAAACTCTGGAACAACCATGTTTGTAGCTTTTGTATAGAGAATACCGCCCATGACGTTCTTGGTTCCGGGATAATCACCGCGTTCAATGACGACTGTTTTCATCCCAGCATTGGCAGCACTGATCGCGGCAGACAGGCCAGCAGGACCGCCTCCGACGATGATCACATCAAAGTTTTCCATGTTTGCCCCTCCTTAATTTGCCACGCCGTGCTGAAGGCGTTTCTTAAACTCTGCGGTCATCGCAGGTACAATTTGGAACAGATCTCCTACGATACCATAATTTGCCACCTTCAAGATCGAAGCTTCTGGATCATTGTTAATGGCAATAATAAAGTCTGACGTTTCCATTCCTACTAAATGCTGAATTGCTCCAGAAATTCCAATGGCAATATAGACTTTAGGACGGACCGTCACCCCGGATTGTCCAACTTGTTGATCATGGGTGAGCCAACCTGCCTCCACAGCACCTCGCGTCCCTGCCAGGGTCGCCCCTAAAACATCCGCTAATTCTTCCGCTAGGACCATGTTTCTTTTCGCGGCAATACCTAAACCAACCGCCACGATAATTTCAGCTTTGTCCAAGAAGGCACTCTTAGCATCGGAAGGGATAAACTCAAGAACTTTTGTTCGGAAATCACTTTCGACAGCGCTGAATTCTTCACGAATTACCTCACCTTCACGCCCTTCGACACGCTCTGGCATTGCCATAACTCTTGGACGGACGGTCGCCATTTGCGGACGGCTCTTACGGCACAGAATGGTCGCCATAATATTACCACCGAAGGCTGGACGGGTTTGTTGTAAGAGTTTCGTCTCCGGATCTATGCCTAACACTGTACAGTCAGCAGTTAGACCCGTTTGCATCTTTGTAGCTACAGCTGGAAAAACATCTCTGCCAATAGATGTGGCGCCCATTAAGATAATTTCAGGCTGATATTTTCTGACGAGACTTGTTATGGCTTCCGCATAAGGTTCTGTGCGGTAGTCTTTAAGTACGGGGTGATCGATAACATAGACTTTTTCGGCACCATGGGCAAATGCTTCAGGGACCACAGTATCTACCTGATAGCCTGTGACTACTCCACAAAGTCCACACCCTATTGCATCGGCCAGTTTACGCCCTTCACCTAGTAATTCCCAGGCTACTGGGGCGACCTTTCCGTTATTGTATTCAATAATTACCCAAACACCACTCCAGACATCCCCACCGGCGACGGGAGTCACTTGGGCGCGAATTGTCTTTTTCTCATTGCCTTGGGCGTAGTCCTCTACAGTATCTGGAAGAGGGTCCTGTATATTGAATTTGGAACCCGCCTCAGGATCACGTTTCCCATCGGATTTAGCTGGTTGATCCGGTAAAGAAAGTGCATCCGCTGGGCAAATCTTAACGCATTTGCCGCAACTAATACATTTAGCTGGATCTACAACAGCAAGCCCGTCAACTAAATCCAGAGCTTCTACCGGGCATTCCACAACGCACGCACCGCAGCCAATACACTTTGATTTTTCAATATTGAGAGCCATTAGTGTTTGCCTCCCTTCGCGAGGGGATGTACCATGATAATGTTTTGTTGGAAGATTTTTTGTACGACAGATTCAGCAGTTCCTTTAGGATCTTTCATTCCGTCAATTATTTCGCCTCCCGTACGACCGGGTGGTGCGAAAATCCTAGAGACACTGGTCGGTGATCCCTTTAAGCCCATCTGGGTAACATCAAACGGCAGGGAATTGAAATTCCACATTTCTGGTTCATACGCGGCCGCTTTCATCATATTGGGGAGGGAGGCGTAACTTAAATCGTTCAGTTCTTTTTCCACCGTGATTAGGGCAGGTAATTGAGCTTGTACGATCTGACGACCACTCTCCGTCTTGCGTTCTACCGTGACAGTCGTGTCGGTTAACTCTCTAACTTTAATGGCATACGTTAATTGCGGAAATCCAAGGCGCTGGGCAATTCCGGGACCCGTTTGAGCTGTATCTCCGTCAATCGCTTCTTTCCCGGCGAAGACTAGGTCAATGGGTTCAGTTTCATGTATCTTTTGAAGTGCAGATGAGAGAATATAAGCAGTTGCTAAGGAGTCTGAGCCGCCAAAAGCACGGTCACTCAAAAGAATTGCGCGATCTGCTCCAAAAGACATCGCTTTTTTCAGCGCCTCTTTGGCTTGGGGAGGTCCCATACTTACGATGGTTACTTTTCCGCCAACTTTTTCTTTAAGACGTATTGCTTCTTCCAAGCCATGGGCATCGTATGGGTTAATAATGGAGGGTACACCCTCCCGCATGAGGGTGTTCGTAACCGGATCGATTCGAACTTCGGAAGTGTCCGGAACTTGCTTTAGACAAACTACGAAGTGCACTGAAATACCCCCTCGTCTGTATTCTTTTTTCCACTTTTTAAAAATGGATTTGTTTGTACATTATAGTACAAAGTTTTCAGAATATCAAGTCTTCCCTTTCAATTTATTATATTCACAATTAATAAATTTTATAATTAACTGATAATTCAGTTCTTTTCGGAAATATACTTTTCCACTTCAACTGCTGCTATAGCCCCATCTCCTACTGCCGTAGCTACTTGACGCAGTGGGGTGTTACGAATATCTCCAGCGGCATATACGCCTTCGATATTAGTTTGTAAATGATGATCTGTGAGAATATACCCGCGATCGTCAGTCTCAATTTCGCCTTGGATGAATTGAGCGTTAGGATCTGTTCCAACATAGATGAAGACCCCATCCGCTGGGATATCTCTCGTTTCCCCACTGAGCACTCCATGTATGCGCACACCTTCAACATGGTTCGCACCCAGTATTTCCTCAACCACAGCATTAAGTTCAAAGTGTATTTTAGGATTGTCTTTAGCCCGGTTCACAGCGATCTGAGAAGCACGGAAGCCTTCTCGGCGGTGTATAATAGTAACTTCTTCTGCAAATTTAGTAAGGTATACACCTTCTTCAATAGCGGCATCACCACCACCGACTACTATAACCTTTTTACCTCTAAAGAAAGCGCCATCACATGTTGCACAATAAGACACACCTCGGCCTTTAAAAATCTCTTCACCAGGTACGCCCAGTAACCGAGGTTTCGAACCAGCAGCAACAATAACAGCATGCGCTTCCAATACTTGACTGTCTGTTTGAATTTTTTTAATAGGCATCATCAGATCAAGTTTTTGAACTTCCTCAAAAATGAACTCTACACCGAATGCCAATGCTTGCCTGTGAAATGAATTCATTAATTCATAGCCATTGATCCCCTCTGGGAAGCCAGGATAGTTCTCGATATTCTCTGTTGAAGCGGCCTGGCCTCCGGGCATTGCTAATTCCACAACAGCAGCTTTAAGCCCCCCTCGAGCAGCATATATACCAGCTGTTAGACCAGCAGGACCTGCACCGATAATAATAACGTCATACATGACTTTCAACTCCTCTTGATAATGTTTAAGATTTTTATACCCCTTAAGGGTATTACGGAAATAGTATACCATATCTTTTTCAGATTTAAAAATCAATTAACCTAAATTAAGATTATTTCATGAAGGGATTTTATATTTGCTAAGAGAATATAATAATACTAGTTAAGTCTAACACATGCTTTAGTGTTAAATTTAAATGTTCTAAATGTTAAAGGAGGAAAAACAGTTGCACCGTTTTGCCAAGTTTATAGTAGCCCTCATCATATTAGTTTCATTATTAACCGCTTCGAGTGGCCTATATGAGAATTGGTTGTGGTTTAAAGATCTCGGTTATTCTCAATTGTTTTGGACACCAATTCTTAGTAAAGCCCTTTTTCAAGCAGTTAACGGCACAATTCTTTTTATCTTTATTGCCGGAACCTTATTGTCTATTCGCCATGCCATCGTGACCTTTGTCAATGAGCGCTTGCGCCTACGTATGCGTTTGGTTCAAAACATGAACAGTAAGGTTTTAAGCCTGAGTCAACGTAGGGTTACAGTTTGGTTACTTATTATCTCTGTTGTCGTGAGTTTTGCAGTCAGCTTTGTTGCAGGGTTCACGGGCTGGTTGGATGTCTTGTCATTTCTCCACCCCACGCCCTTCGGGCAAGCTGATCCGATTTTCGGCAAGGACCTGGCATTTTACTTCTTTCAATTACCGTTCTTAAAGACCTTGTTCAATGCATTTTTTGCTCCTCTATTTTTACTTACTTTTTTTACAACAATCTTTTATGTCGTTACCGGTGTCTTACGATTTCATTCTGTTAAGCTTTGGCAAAATGGAGCAGTGGAAATAACCGCCAGTGCGCGACGGCACCTGGCCTTGTTAGTTGGGATTCTCTTTGTATTAAAAACTTTTGGTTATTACCTGGATATATTTCAATTACTCTATTCTATCCACGGTCATGTAGTTGGTGCTGGGTATGCCGATATGACTGCTACCCTTCCCGCACTCAAAATTCTAATTGTCATCAGTGGTTTGGGATTTATCTTAGCATGTATTTCCTTGGCGTTTAAAGATTCACGTTTGTTGACGATTCCGGTTGTTGGCATATTTGCCGTAGGAATCCTGATTTATGGGATTTTTCCATCTCTTCTTCAATCCTTTGTTGTTATTCCCAACGAGCTGACTAAAGAACAACCTTATATTAACCATGAGATAGAATTAACGAGATTCGGATATGGTTTAGACCATATTTCAGAAATTAATTATCCTGGTGACACGCCAATAACAACGAGTGCTCTACAAGCTGATCAAGGGACACTCAACAACATCCGCCTTAACGATACGCGACCCTTGCTACAGACTTTTACGCAAAAGCAGGGCATTCGTCTCTATTACAAGTATAATGATATTGACATTGACCGTTATATGGTCAATGGGGAATATAGGCAACTGATGATGGGACCACGTGAGATTTCAACCCCTGATTTAGACCCTAAAGCCAAAACATTTGTAAACCTCCGTTTTAAATATACCCATGGTTTCGGTGTCGCCGCCTCGTTCGCCAATGCAGTTACTTCAGAAGGGCTTCCCTCTTTTGCTATTAAAGATGTTCCTCCTGTCAGTGAGTTCCCCGAATTTAAACTGACTGATCCACGGATTTATTACGGTGAGCTGACCAATGACTGGGTTGTTGCCGATACCTCTGTCAAGGAATTTGATTACCCACAAGGGGATACGAATGCCGAAACCTCCTATCAGGGTAAAACAGGGATCCAGCTAACCCCCTTTAATAAGCTCATGCTTTCACTTAGTCATGGAACCTTACGCTTCTACCTAGCCAGTGAAGTGACATCAAACAGTAAAATGCTTATCTACCGCAATATAGAAGAACGAGTTAAAAAACTAGCTCCGTTTTTAACCTATGATACCGATCCTTATATGGTCATTGATAATGGCCGCTTAAAATGGATTATTGATGCCTATACCACATCAGATGCCCTTCCTTATTCCAATATGTATCCGAACGAGGAGTTTAACTACATCCGTAACTCTGTTAAAGTCATTGTTGATGCCAATGACGGAACGGTTGATTTTTACGCAGTTGATTCTAAAGACCCAATTTTGCAGACTTATGCGAAGATCTTCCCTGGCGTATTTAAAGATTTAACAAGTATGCCATCCAGCTTAAAGAGCCACCTGCGTTATCCTGAAACTCTATTTAACGTACAAAGTACTATGCTAAAAACCTTTCACATGACCAATGCCTCCGTTTTTTATAATAAGGAAGACGCCTGGGATATTGCCCAAGAACTCTTTCAAGCCCAACCTCAAAACGTAGCCCCCTATTACACAATTATGAAAATACCGGGTGAAGATAAACCTGAGTTCGTACTCATGCTTCCCTTTACACCGGCCTCAAGCTCATCGAATTCAAGAAACAATATGGTTGCCTGGATGGCAGCACGAATGGATGGAGAGCATTATGGGGAGCTCTTACTTTATAAACTACCCAAAAATATCGAAGTTGACGGCCCGTTGCAAATCGAGTCGCGCATCGATCAAGACCCCGAAATATCCAAGGAACTTTCCTTATGGGATCAAAAAGGCTCAAGTGTGATACGTGGAAATCTCTTAGCTCTTCCGATCGGTGGAAACTTTCTCTACGTTGAACCAATCTATCTACAGTCGGATAAAGGTGGTAGTATCCCTGAAATGAAAAAAGTCGTGCTCGCCTATCAGGATCGTCTGGTAATGACCGATAATTTAGGGTCAGGGTTAACCCAACTCTTCGGAGAAGGGGCGCCTCAACCAACAACTCCCGGTCAAAGCACACCTCCGCCTGTTCCTACTCCATCGCCTCAAACCCAAACACCAACGGGTCCTACCCCGAGCATAACGTCAATCATTGACCAGATGAATCAAATCCGCTCTTTACTCGACAACCTGGAAACCCAACTCAAAGGATTACAAGGCACTTCCAGTTAGATTCCTTAAAAGAATAATGACGTTAGAAAAGAGCCCTGAGGGCTCTTTTCTTTACCTTTAAAAGCAACAATTAGTTTATTAAACGTTCTAGTTATACCAATTGAATAAGAACTCGTAAACAGGAACATAAGAGCGTAATTTGTTTACGTTTAACTTAATGCTTTAATTATTATTTTCTCTTACTCTATTAATTGAGAGGCTGTAATTCTGCTTCAGTGGTTGTTTCTTCTCGGGTGAGTTGAATAAGCTCTGCGCCGTCAACTGAGATGTAATTATCATCGCCGTGCAAGTTCACCTCTTTAAGTTGACCTGCCGTGACAATATAAGCGGTTAGATGATCATAGACAACTATTTGACCCTTAGACCCGATAACTGTTCGCTGGGTATTATCAAAAGGAATTGAGCCTTTCCATTCAGTATTCAGAATTGGGTTACTCTTTACTTCACTCAGGTCTGCCGTGGTTTTAATCTTTACGAGTACATCATTTTCAACTTCGCCGATATAGACCTTTCCATCTCTAATTCCTAAGATTCGATCGTTATCGTTTTTAGAGATGGTTTGACGATTTGTCCCATTCAAGGCAATAACTTGTTGGGTACTCCCTATTTTACTGTCCAGATAAAGCGTTCCATAACGATCTGAGGCCGCCATATTATCGATCGTCTCTCCCGATTTGTTTAGGGTTCGTACATTTTTCATGACATCTATTTCCATTAGTTGTTCTGTTGATCCGTTTTTAACGGTGAGGTACATAAGATTGGTATAGGTTGAGACAACCCATTCTTCAATTTCTCCACCAGCCGGAAATTTGTCGATCGTTTGATTAAACCGATCATCTGGAGAGGTGTCTTCATCACTATCTGGAAGTTCCAGCGTATACAGTTCTGTAAGTTGCGGGTTTCCATACCGCTTTTCGGTTCGAGGCTTCACGGGAACCTCTTTGGTTGTGACCTTAGAAACTGTAGTTTTTTCATTAGGGTCTTCTGTTTTCGGAGTAGTAGACTGAGTAGTGGTTTGCTGGGTGGATTGGGGAGGATAGACAGTAACGTATGTTATAGGGTTTGGGTTTTTCTTGGCATAAAAATAGATTAGGGTATTTCGGTCAGGCAACCATTGGTACGTGAGAACGCCTAAGGCTTTATCATCGACTGAAGGTGACTCTTTCTCAAAAACAATTGTTTGCTTTTTAAGGTTAAAGACTTTGAGTGTGCCATTTTCTGAGTAGGCTATATAATCCTTCGCATAGGAAATTTGGACATTCGTAAGGTCAGCACTCGGGATAGTGGCTTTAAGCTGAAGTGTGATCGGTTCACTGGCAACTGGAGCCATAACTCTCTGGACTTGGTTGTTCAAAAGAGAGTAGACTCCAAATTGCAGGAGAAGTGAAACTAATGTCCAAACAAATATAATACGCAGTTTCTTCTTCATGCGCGATTTCTCCTTTTTGCTGAGTCCCTTATGGGGTAACTACAAAGGCTGTAGGAATATAACGTTCACCGAAAATATCCCAAAGCTTATTGGCAACTTTGCCGTTATAGACGAGTTCGGATGAAGAACCGCCATCGAGATTGACAGCATTTATAGCATGGTAATCATCAAAGACATGCATGAGATCTCTCAAGGTTGCGCCGATACTCCAAGTGGGTTGGCGTCCGTCGATGACCACAAAAATGACGGTTCCATCAGCCATTTGGCCAATGCCAGTTCGAGGAGCAATTCCCCAACCGCCGTCTCCAGAAATCATAGGTTTGCCATCAACAATAAGATTAGGACCAAAAGAAACTGCTTCCTGTATATGGTTCGCTTCCAATTGACTGGCCGTCATATCTCCGAGGACTAATTTACCTTCATCATTAAACCCCACAATATTGACAGTCTGATCGTTCACATTGTTATGAACCAGTTTTCCATCATGTACCGTTAAACCATCAGGAAAAGCTCCATTTCCTTTACCATTGGGATCATAGAATCCTCCGGCATTAATTCCGGCAAAAGCGTTCATATCCTTGACAAGATCGCTGACCCGTTCTCCTGTAACTCCGATTTCTTTGGTAACCGCCAATTTCACACGTTTAGGGTCTTTGACCAGCATCACTTTTCCTTTAAAGCTAGGGCCTTGGATATCTTCAATCGTTATCCCCGAACTCGCATCAGCAATTACATTCGTGCGAGCAATAGCTTGGCTAATGTTAACATTTTGAGTATCATTGCTATTCATAATCTTTGTTATTTCGTCTTGACTCAGAAAAGCTTGCACTACCTGCGGATGCCGTGATGTATAAACTGAGCCAACAGCCACAATTTTGAGTGCCTGAAATGGTCCCCAAAACAATACAAAAGGAGCAAGTAGCGCCGCAAAAATAAGGTTATAGCCTAGAAAGGCTATAATCATCTTTATCCTAATAGAACTTTTTTTTCTCATTTAAACTCTTTCTCCTCCTTGTAGAGTATGTTAGAAACAAATACATCATATAAAGAAAGCTTGGCGCCAACCCCCCAAAAAACAAGAGCCGCAGATTTTAAGATGCGACTGCTAAGCTCTAACGACTCTAATCATGTCGTTTTTTTAACTCAAACGTTAATTTCCATATGGAATAAATAATCAAGGCAAAATAAAGATAGAAACTAATCTGAATGGAGCCCCAATTAGAAATTCCGAGTTTTACGCCGATAAGTTCGCCGACTAAGCCGGCAAACATTCCAACAACTATGGTAGACCACATGTGAATTACTACATTGTGTTTCTTTCGTCGAGAGAAGTAGTAGAGGTAAAGTACTACGGAAATAAGAAACACGCTTCTCGAAACCATTAGAAGTATTGTCATTCATTTTATTCCTCATTTACGGCTAAATTCAGCATCAATGCCGTACTAAGTATAACAAAACAAATATGTTCTATCAAGGATTTGCCTATGGGTATTTATAGAATATAAATCCAGTACTTATATTCTAGGTCATACAAGAAAGGAAAAAGAGCCATTTTTCTGGCTCTCCCTTAAGTTCTTAGTTATTCAATTATTAATACTATCCTAGGTGGGGTTAATTTCAATACGGTATGTTAGGTCGGCAACCTTATCAATCATGTTGGCAACACTACAGTATTTATCCATGGAAAGTTGGACTGCACGTTGAATTTTCTCCCGAGAAAGGGACTCACCCCAAAACCTATAAACCACTTCAATATCTTTAAAGACGCGCGGATGATCGCTGGCACGTTCTCCTTCTACAGTTGTCTCAAAGCGTTGAACTTTGACCTGCATCTTTTCTAGAATTGTGACGATGTCCATACCACTGCAACCTGCGATTGCGATTAAAAGGAGTTCCATGGGACTAGTTCCACGCCCTGTTCCCCCAGCAGTGACACTGGCATCAATATTGGTGACTACTTTTGAACTTCCTTCACCCTGGAAATGCATCCCCTTCAGGTGCTTCACGGATACTATCATTCGTATGACTCCTTTCTGTCTGATCAATCCAGCTCAGGCAACCATAAGCCTTTGAGGACATCTTGGGCTACAGCTCGCATCGATTTACGCGTGGACATTGCTTGGTTGCGCAAAGCTGCGTAAGCAGCTTGTTCAGCAAATCCCCTCAGTTGAATAAGAGATAACATGGCTTGGAAAATAATCTTTCGCGTCTTTAGTTCCTCTTCCAAACGCTGGACCTGCTGCGAATTTTCGGATTCTCGAGTATAGCGACGTTCAGCAAGTTGTATGGCCGCTGCCATTTCAAGCGCACGCCATGGATAGAGAATAACGTGATGAGCATCCGCATTAATCACCTCTGATAAAACATGTTGTTCTTCTTGAGTAAGAACAACAATGACTGGACAGAGATGCTGAACGATCAGATTTTGAAGAACCTCCGATGAATTAAGGCCACGTAGATTCCACCCCATAATAATTAAATCGGGCTCAAATCGGTGTGCAAAACGTAAAGCTTCCATCCCGTTATCTGTTGTGGCTAGGACCTGATAACTTACAAGTGGCAACATCACTTTGATCTCCTGATTTAATGAGGCATTTCCTGAAACTAATATAGCCCTCTTCATCCTAAATCACTCATTTCAAACTTCTTTAAATTACTTGGGCCCTGCAAGAAGAGTTCTATACCTGTACCCTTATGTTTTAACAAATAGAATCAAATCCTCGGTTTAAGAGGATCTTTGTCAGTGATTAACGCTAATTCATTAAAATTTGGCAAGCTTATTTTGCTACAGCTCCAAGAGCTTCTTCAGAAGAACAATAATCAGGATCTTCTTGTACTAAAGAATGGGCAGGCATCGTTGTTTCCAATCTTAATGGAAAAATCAAAACCATTAAGGCCATCCCACCAATAGCAAGCGCCAGATATTGTAGAGATATCACAGCGAAAATGATAGCTGAAAGCTTGGCAGGTGTACCAATTGCATATTTAAATGGCTGGACAGTTCTCAAATTGTCATTTAGTAATTGAGGTGGGATCTTCTCAGCCCCGATTGCTTGATTGTTACTAGAACGGATCCAAACGGGTTTTCCCCAGAAATCCACAGAATCAATAAGCTGATGCCCCGTTTTATAGAATGGGTCTAAAGTAGATATGTATATAAAACCCTTGGTAGTATAAATGCGATCCTGTTCAACGTTTGTACCAGTGATAGCAGCCTTACTATAGGTCCGTTCAATTCTTAAGATGTCATCTCCGCTCACATTTACTGGCCCATAATCAGTTATGATTGTATACAGATCACGATCAACTAATTCAATATTTGACACTTTAACATCTAAAAGACGAATGGCAACCATTGAAAGCAGGATAACAAATAGACAAACAAATATAATAACTCCCGCAATGCGTTCGCGATCTACCTGTATCTCTTTAATAATCACAGTTCGACACGTCCTTTACTTCTACCTTTTGTCCTTTGCTCTAGTTTAACACAATTCTCATTGTACTATAAAAAATTTAGCCAGACAAATAAACTTTATCTTATAAACGCAGAAGAGAAGACAATTGTCTCTCTCNCGTTTATAAGATATTTTACACAAATTTTCGCCCGCCTCTGTTCCGAATTTTCTTTTTAATAGCCATACTTTATTCTGGATTGCTTTTACGGTTCGTTTAAGCAATTCTTCATTAAGTAATATTTGGGCGATTTTCACGGCGAGTTGCTAAATAATCTAACACTCGCTCAGCCGAAGTATTGAGAACTTGCTGCTCAGAGATTCCTACCTCGTGAACTAAATCGAGGGCGTGGCTAAATTCACCGACCCGGTCCCAAAAATGAGCATCACTTCCTAAAATGACGGGGCCTTTGTATTGCACCATATATTGGGCAAAGCGCCGACAATTCCCCCACGCTCCTTTTTTTTCTTTGGCCAGTGAACTATTATTAATCTCGACCGGGATATTCAGTTTCGCAGACATGTGAGCAATACGTTCTAGATCAAGCTCGAAATCTGGTCGTCCCGGATGAACCATCATATCTGTATAGGGATTCTCCATTGCTTTGATATAGGCCTGGGTATTTTGTTCAGTTGTTCCCCCAGGGTAACAGATAACATGAAGTCCTACAAGAACAAGCTTCATCTTCGATAGGTAGCGAATGGGCATATCTAATTCCCCATCATGGTTTATGATATTGGCCTCTACTCCTGGTAAGATTCGGACACCGTAAAGTTCTTCAGGGAGGATCGCCAAGTTTCCAAAATGATAAAGATTAGGGGCGCCCGGCATACTAGGAGCATGGTCTGTCATGCCAAGTAATTTGATTCCTCTGTGAGAGGCTGCTAGAGCATTTTCAGAAAGAGTACTATAGGCATGTCCACTCGATATAGTATGCGTATGTAAGTCTACTTGTATATTCATTACCAAAACACCTCAGCATCATTATAACCTTTATGAAAGAAAATACAAAAATAAGTGCTAATAAAAGCACTTATTTCTCATAAATAGTTACTGTCTCTTAACGGCAACTGGGGCTTTAACCGTAGAATCAACAGTAAAACGAAAACTGGCTTCAGTAGCCTGCACTACCCCCCCCTCAGGATTGGGTTTAATGCGTAAAGTCATTAGATGCTGCCCTGCTGTTGCGCTTTTCCCCAATGCATCCCCTAAAACTTTAATTTGCCGAAAAGCTACTCGTGCAGTGGCCCCAGGTTCTAAAGCAGGTAAGGTTCCGGGTGATATAACCTTTTTTGTGTCATCTCCAACAAGTGACACTTGTAATTCTACTGGAATATTTGTCATTTTGTTAGCCGTTGTGTTTTGAAATGTTGCGATTAGATCAAATGTTTTAGTAGTAATTACTTGTGCCCCTTTTAATGTTACACTCCCATAGGTGAGATCCTTTACTATTGAGGCTGGTTCTACTGTTACACCGAGCATCTTAATTTCGGGGATTTCGTTGATTTTGCTTACACTTGCATCTGAGTTATGCCAAAGTGAGAATCCAAGAAATCCAACAAGGCAAATTACGAAAGCACTGGCTACCATGGCAAGGTATTTGCGGTTTAGCGCAATAATTTTAGTCAAAACTGAACACCTCCAATTAATTTGAGATTTACTCCTTAAAAAAACGTATGCATGTCCTCTTACAGACATGCATACGTTTCAAAATTTATTTTTTATATTAAATTAAAATTTGTATTATATATTATTATTATTTTGTCCCTTCTCGTTCATCATACATTTGATGGCGGATATCTTCTTCAACAGTCAAGCGAAAAATTCGTGAAGACTGAATTATCCGGGATGTAGTACGCACCCCAATATAGTCTTCCATTTCATCAAGAGAAAGATTTGATGTTATAACTGTGGGTAGTAGCTCATTCATTCGGTAGTTAATAATTGAATAAAGGCGATTTCGAGTCCAATCAGTATAATTATGTGCTCCTAAATCATCCAGAATCAGAATTGGTATTGTTCGAGCTGTATCCAACAAATCCATTTCATTTACTTCAGACTTATATGATGCTCTTAATTCATCCAGTAGATCGGGAACCACTATGAATAGGACCTGCAGCTGAGCTTCTATCAATTCATTGGCAATGGAAGCAGCCAGATAGGTTTTCCCTGACCCAACTGGGCCTGTGAACAACAGTCCGAGGCCATGAGGGTTCTGTTGGCATTCATCCACAAAGCTTTTGGCTGCATTTAAGGCCTTTATTGCCCCTTCACGATGTGTTTGATCTTTCATTTGCGATCTGTAATAGTCAAATCTAAATTTTTCCAGACGACAGTTCTTCAGCACTCGCGAGATCCGGGCATGTCGAAATTGATTTTCCATTTTTCTCATTTTCATGCAACTGCAAGGATAAGCCACATCCCCGTCCAGTAAGATACCTCGATCTTGGCAAATAGGACACCTGAACGTTTCAACGGCATTTAGATGATCTGACGTTGCATGGTTTTCAGAAGAAGCTATGTTGGAACTCGGATTGTTATTAGGTGGGGAATTCAAGGTTGTATCGAACGTTTTAGCGGCTAGGACATTGCTTTTTAAAATATCTTTTACACTTTTCATTTTAAGTAATTCCCTCCTCAAAAATCAAGCTGCATCTTAACTACGCCGCCTTACAAATAGAACTTTTCATATTTATTAGAGGTCGTCTTGGGAGTCTGACTCTTAGACTTTGTTGCCTTTTTTTCTTGGCGGGACTGAAAATATGCGTCTTCTGCCTCAATTTCTGCTCGCGTACGCAAACCCTTTTTCTCCCATTCGCGAAGTATCGAGTCCAAATAGCGAAAGTTTCGAATACCAGCACTGACGCCTCTTCTTAAAGCTTCAATAATAAGCTCTTCAGAATAATTAGATGACAGCCAACGATCTAAGTTTTCACATTCTAAGCGGGTAAGCAAGCGGCCAAGTTCTTGCTCAAATGTACGGACTAAGTTTTCAGCTGACGAGTTAATTGCTGTAGATGTCGGTTGTGGTGACGATTGGCTTTGTTTCAGACTGCGCTCTTCTTCCAGTTGTTGCGAACGTTCAATGGCCCAAAGTTCGGCAAGTTCATCGATTAGACCAACAAGACTATAACTGTTGCTCCACTTTTGCTCGCTAGAATTCCAGTACCTTTCAATCGCCAGAAATTTCCGTTCCACCAATCGACCTACTACCTCTTCAATATCTGCAGGAGAAGCAGTCATGCGCCCAGCTAAGGTGGCGATTGAGGGATATGGATTAGTTTCAGCTTCACACAAGATCTGAATTAACACCATCATCTCTGCATCGCTTAAACCGATCTCTGTATAATGGGTTAAGAGATATTTCGGAATTGCAATGACACCGGAAAAGAAAAGAGCTTGTGTAAAGCTCCCATAAACACTTACTTTATTCATTGACGTTCACTCCCTATGCAGCCACCAAAGAAAATATTCCTAAAGTATTCTCACTTTTTGTGTATTATCCTTCCACGAAAACAAGGCACACAGGGGATATATTGGCCATAAAATGTTATAATTTTAAAAAAATGGTATAAACAGCTCGATATATTTTCCTTATTTTGGCAGGAAATTACAGCTGTTATGGCGTATATAGTTTGCAAACGAATCTAAGGAGGACAAGTTATGGACTTTCGGCAAGAGCTCATCCAAATCGTAGATAAATCAGGTGCTCATCCAGCGTGGGGCGTTAAACATTGTTTTAGAGTCTATCATCTGGCCAAAGAACTTTCTAGCCACTTAACCTTGGATGATGAGGTACTTTATGCCGCAGCTATGCTGCATGACACAGGAAAGTATCCTATCTATGCTCTCAAAAACGTCGATCACGCATTACGTTCCAAGGGGATTGCGGCAAATCTCCTCCAACAATTGATGTTCTCACCGCTCAAGTTGCCCATAGTTTTAGATGCTGTTGAAAACCACATGTATTACTCAGAACCGGGTCGGAGCGATGAGGCAGTCTATTTACGCGAATCAGATATATTGGACAATTTTGGAAATATCGGTTTAATGCGTTTATTCAGTCTGGTTGGGCAAGATGAATTGATTCAGACTCATGAAAACGCCATCGACCGAGCCCGCCTCTTTGCTGATGCGCTTCCAAACAAAGTCACTACCAAAGCAGGCAAGCGTTTGGCGATAAAGAGGCGGGAAGAAACTCTTCGCTTCTTAGCCGGTATTAAACGCCAAACCCTAGAATATGCTTGGCTTTGATAATGCTTTAGTGCCGTGTTTCCCGTTCTTGTTCTTCAAGCCAACGTGTCATACTGTCCAGGAGATTTACCACTCGATCAAAATTGCGGGTCCGTTGCCCTTCATCAATAAGTTTCTTAAGATGGTGGCGTAATCGAATATAAGCTCTATTGGCTTGAGCGCGAGATAAATGAGCTTCTGACGTTTTAAGACGTTTGGAAGTAGGCAGGACAGGCTGATGCTGTACTTTAGTAATCGGTTTTATGGAAGATGGTTGAACATTCTCTTCATTAGCAGGCAGCGGCGCATCCTGTGTTAGCCATTCCTTTTGAGGGGCGTGCCGAACGATTTGATCGGACATGAATTCAATCGTTTCTCCTAGTTGGGGGATAAGAGGAATTTTCCCAAACGTTTCTTGAATTTTAGAGGAAAAGATCGTTTGGGCATCCAATTCACCATGAATAAGAACGATTTGCTCTGCATTCTTTCCAAGAAGTGAGAGCCAATGAAGCAGCTCTGCTTGATCAGCATGAGCGGATAGGCCATCCATATGATTTATTCGGGCTTTAACCGCAATTTTCTCACCATGTATGGTTACACTGTCCACACCCTCTGAAAGGATTCGCCCAAGTGTGCCTTGAGCCTGATACCCTACAAAAAGAACGGTAGCCTTCTCCCGCCAAAGATTGTGTTTAAGGTGATGCTTAATACGCCCAGCGTCGGCCATGCCGCTAGCAGCAATAATAATCGAACCGCCTTCAATCTCATTAAGGGCCATCGAATCCGCGGCTGTTAAACTGAAATGAACGTTTGGCATATTTAGAGGGCTACTACCCTGTTTAATAAGTTCCTGCGTTTCCGAGTCAAAATTGTCGGTGTTTTCTTGGAATATTTTTGTTGCTGCGATGGCTAAAGGGCTGTCAATGTAAACCGGCAAAATAGGTATGCGATGTTCGTCCTGTAACTTACGGAGATAATAAAGAAGGTCCTGAGTTCGTTCAATGGCAAAAGCAGGGATAATCAAATTCCCGCCAGCTTCATATGTCGTACGAATTGTTTCTGCAAGTTGTTCAGCACGATTTATTCTCTTCTCATCTGCGGTTCCAGCATGAAGACGATTCCCGTAGGTTGTTTCCATAATGACAACGTCAGCTTCACTTAAAATACTTGGATTTTCAATATAAGGTTGATTAACATTGCCGATATCACCAGAAAATACGATAGTTTTACTGAAATCTAGCTCTTTGATGTGGAGCACAACATGTGCCGAACCTAGAATATGTCCTGCATCATAGAGTTGAAAAGATATTGTCGGAACAATATCAACTTTTTCTTGATAAGGTATAGCATGAAAATATGGAAGGGTATCAAGAGCATCTTGAACGGTATAAATCGGAACGAGGGGTTGAAGTCCTGCTCTCGCACGCTTTCGGTTCTTACGCTCCACTTCCATCTCTTGAATATGACCACTATCTGGCAGCATTATAGAACATAATTTAATTGTTTCAGCAGTAGCCCAGATGGTTCCTTTGAAACCAGCCTTAATTAGTTTAGGCAACATGCCAGAGTGATCAATATGGGCATGGGTTAACACAACAGCGTCAATGCTCGCTGGATTATAGGGGAAAGTATCGTAATTTAACTCTTTAAGCGCTTTAGATCCTTGAAACATGCCACAATCAATTAAAATACGTGATTCGCCAGATTCCACAAGGTAAGATGATCCCGTAACAACTTGTGCAGCGCCAAAAAAGCTGATTTTCATTAAACATCCTCCAAAAATACGTCTTTATAGCTAATCATAAGGCAAACTAGATCAGAGAAAGCTTACAAGACGCTTCTTTTATTATATTTTACGTCTTAATTTCACTATTTAATCTTATAATTATAGCATTATTTTACTCGTTTAGCAGGTATTTCGCAATGGAAATTACCCACCCTATATTTAAGCCTTTAGTCTAGTCGAGCTGAACAAATTTAAGTTTGACTGCTTTAAGAGCCGCTTGAGTACGATCCTCAACTGCCAATTTACGATATATGCTTGAAAGATGATTTTTCACCGTCTTTTCACTAATGAATAAGGCAGTTCCAATCTCCCTGTTAGAAGACCCTCGTACCACATAATGGAGAATTTCCATCTCGCGCTCACTGAGTCCACAGGTGTTTTTCAAAGGACTTGGATGGGTAAATCGCTCTAGCAATTTACCCGTAACAGCTGGAGATAAAATTGGTTCACCCGCATACACCTTGCGAATGGATTGAATCAAGGTCTTTGAGTCCACATCTTTCAGCAAATAGCCCGCCACCCCAATTTGAAGCACTTGGAAGACTTTTTCATCCGAATCATCAACGGTAAGCACCAAGATACCTATTTCAGGTCGTTCACGGCGAATAACTCGACCCGCTTCTAAGCCATTTACCCCGGGCATATTGAGATCCATTAATAAGATATCAAACGTCATATTGCGTGCAACATTTATAGCGCCTTGACCATCACCTACTTCAGCAACTACTTCAATTCCATCTTCAAATTCCAAAATTCGGCGTAGTCCCTCTCTTAAAAGTGGGTGATCATCGGCTATCACTATCCGAATCATGTTGTTTTTCCTCCTCATGTCTCGATGGAATTGATAGTTCGATCGTAGTCCCTTTCCCTAAGGTAGATTGAACAGAAAAAAGTCCAGAGAACATTTCAACTCGTTCGCGCATTCCAATAAGTCCATAATGTTCCCCTGAAACAGTAAAAAGGGAGTTCACTTCAAAACCAGTACCATAATCTTGAATTCGAGCAATTATCCAATCCTCTTGGTAAATTAACGTAACATCAACTTTTACCGAGCGTGCATGCTTCGCAACATTGGTCATTCCCTCTTGAATTAAGCGGAAAATGGCTACTTCCATTGCTGGCAAAACTCGTTTTTCACGACCTTCAATCCGAAGCTCACAAGTTATGCCATAGTTTTCCTGAAAGTTCTTTAGGTATTTAGAAATAGCAGGTAAAATCCCCAAATCATAAAGTGCCATTGGACGAAGATCAAAAATGATCCTGCGAATATCTTGTTGATTTGAGCGAACTAAATCCTTAAGGTCCGTGAGTTCGGCTTTAACTCTACTTGGATCTATCTCAAGTAACTTTTGGGCAATTTCTAAACGTAAGACGATATTAGCCAGCGTTTGGGCAGGACCATCATGTATTTCCCTTGCGACACGACGCCGTTCTTCATCCTGTGCTCTAATTACCCGTAAACCCATTTCTTGTCGTTGTTCGTGATTATGAGCTTGCAAAGCCTCCACTATTCCACCTTGCAATAAATTAGCCGCCATGCTCACCTGAGCCATCAGATTTTCGGCTCGTTCGATCGTCACTTGCATCTGCTGTAAGGAACGTTCCAAATCATCTCGCCGCTTCCGCAATTGCGTTTCTTGGCCTTGCAAAAGCTGTAGATTGACCTGAGCATCTTTTGCTTCTGCATACGCCGCGATCACATCTTGCTCTGAGTATTTTTTGTATGCTCGACTTATTTCCATCAATTTTTGACGCATACGCCGATCTATTTTTTCTTGAAAATCTACTTGACAGATGACTTCCGCTATATCAGTTTTAAGCTGAGCAAGTTCATTAGTCAGCCGTTGTGTCTCAGTCCGCGCTGTTTCAGCTATAAAAAAGATCTCTTCTCTTCCTGTTTCGATCGCTGTCAAAGTATTTTTTAAGATCCTCTCCAACAGATCAGACACAACTATTCCTCATTTCCGGGTCTAGGTTCACTTTACAAATATACACCTCCTAAACTATTTCGACAAAGAACTAATATTTCCTACTTCTACTCAATAAAAAACCTTTTAAGTCTTATATTTTAGAACTTTTCCCTAAACGCTGCATTTGTCTGATTCCTCGCTCTAATCTACGCGGGAACGATAGATCTTCCGAACTACAGATGAAGACCTTCCATCCCTCCTTTGTCAAGTCTTCAATAATAGCAGGAGTCTCTTTATCTAAGACATAAATCAGAATGTTATCGACTTTAGCCAATAAGGTTAAACCCATTATATTCACATTCCAAGATATCGAGCTGTTGGGGAATAGTTTGCTTAGAACGCGTTGTAGAGGGCCCTCCTGCTCAGATACTTGAGAAGCACACAACACTTCATAGGCCCTGGGGTTAATTGAAAGCTCGGTCTCAGATTCAGCCGTGATAACGTTTTGGACGCTAGGTATAAGCTCTATAGAATTATCATCAATATGAATTGTTTCATCTACTTCAAGTTGCAGAAACTCATTTTCGCTTTTTTGAATATCCTGGTATGTGAGAATATCCTGGTATGTGAGAACAGAAGCAAACGCAGGAATTGCAATTTCAGTCAGACACTCTTCATTTAGCGATTCCACTGGTCCGCCTATTGTTTGGTCTTGATCTTCGATTTGTTTTTCTTCATTAATTTCAATTGAAGAAATTGAAGTATCTAAGAGTTCACTATTGTGTCCATCGATCGCCTTCGACATACCTTCGCATAGCATTTTGTTCATAGTATCCTGAAACGATGGGAAGTTATTAATAACACGAGCGTCTGGAAGTTGTTGTTCAAGGAGCTGTTTAAGTCCATCCTCTAGATATTCTGATGGAAACGTTGAAATTCCCTGGAGTAAGGATGTAAGCTTACTGACAATTTGACAACCCCTTTGAAACTCTACCTCTGAGTCTACCCCATTTAATAAACATACCGTAAATACTTTTTCTGTGATTTGGTCAATCCATTCTTCAATTCGAGGATCATTATGAAAATATGCTTCCAAAATTATCCACCTCCAAATTATCTATCATTTGATAGCTATGCTTCTCGCCTGTCCAGTATGAATCCTCATTGGAAAATCCTTTAATTTTAAAGAATAAAAGGAAAAAGTGCCTCAGAAATTTCTGAGGCACTTTTCCTTCTTATTAAGATGACTGTAAATACTATTTTGGGCAAGCATTTACATTTACACTTACATCAAACCTAATCATGCTAAACTTAGCAATGCGACAGACTTAAGATATTAACGTGCGCGGAAAACTTTGAGATAAGAATCCGCATAGATGCTTCTACCAAGCAAGATTTGAGTTGTAGCAGCAACGTCGACAAGATCATCATCATTGGCATTCATAATGGCTGCGTCAAGTCCTGCTCCAATAGCCATAGCCAGGTAGGTTCGATTGAGTAAATTACAAATACTAGTCGGTGATTTTTGAGATACGTTTGTTAAGCCAAGAACCGTACGCGGTGCTGGGTCAGCGAGTTGCTTAATTTTGCGTAAAGCTTCGAGAACTTGGAGCGCATGCTCTTGAGCAACGTTAACAGGAAGAATCAATGGATCAATGTAGAGATCTTCCATTGGTAGACCATATTCGTCTGCAGCTGCAACTAATTCCATAGCAAAAGCTACCCGTAAATCATTGTCTAATGGAATACCTTTTTTATCCATGGTCAAGCCAACAACCCCAGCATTATAGTCAGCGGCCATTTTAAAAACTCGCTCCATTTTTTCTGGTGTTGCATCAACGGAGTTAATAATCGCAGGTCTTTTACAAAGTTTCAATCCTGCTTCAATAGCATCATAGTTTGTGGAGTCTAAAAGCAATGGAAGTTCGGAAACTTCTTGAACTACATTAACCATCCATTGATAAGCTTCTGCACGCTCTTCTTTCGGAATAGCAGGCCCGGAATTTAGGTCAAGGTAGTGAGCTCCTCCTTCTTCTTGCTTTGTTGCCCAAAATTGTAACGGTTTTGGGTCTTTAGCTTTCAGAGCATCTCCAATATCAGTGTACATCCCATTAATCCGCTCACCAAAAATAAGCATTGTCATTCGGTCACGACCTTTCTTAATTTTAGTTTTATAATGACTTAAATAATGACGTAATTATCCAAAAATGAGTCTCACATTTTGAATAATAATTGATAGTTTGAGCAGAAGCTTAGACACTCATCAATTCGTCGATGTTCTTTTTAACTACTTTCACTGCAGCTGGGTTACGCATCATAATAATACTGGCTCCAACTTGCATCAAACCAGAAGCAGTTAATGATTCCCAAAGTACGGCACGATCATCAAGATCTCCCCACTGAGGATTTTCATCAGCCGACGAATTGGATTCTTTGGTCCGATTGGCCTCATAGCCAACGGAGCAGAACATAGGCATGGCGAGCATTTTGTCATTTCCTAATGCTCCTAGGCGTGCACGTTCCATAATTGAATAGGCATACTCAATACCAAATCCAAGACCTGCAATTAGAGGGTCAATAACAATCTTGTTTAATGGCAGTCCCATTTCATTGATCAAAATATTAAGCTGTTTACAAATATTAATGTCGAGAGGCGACTGCGCAATCAAAGTGTGTTTATGAACCATTGCAGCTGCTGCATAAGTCTTATAGGTTTCTTGCTCAGCAACACCGATCAAGAGGTTTTCACCTGTTGCTGCTTCAGCGACGGCCGCAATAACTTCATTGTCCTTTGTTGAATCGCCGCATCCTACTACGATCAACGGAACTCCAACAGCTCCTAAAACTTCTTTAACAACACGAGCGCAATCTTCAGGTGAGCGATTTTCACCATCAGGATCTGCTCCAGTCAGTTTTAAATAGATGAGGTCTGCGCCAAAATCATCAACGCATTGTTTAGCCCAAGCCGCTGGGCTATTGAAGACATCTCCATATTGTTTGGTAAGCGTTTCATTCCATGTTGGGGGAATGTCGTTGACCTCCATAGCGATCACTGGACGGTTAACTTTTCCTTCAAAGTGCAGAAAAGGTAAGGCGGCATCCCCACCGATAGTCACAGTGGAGGTTCTCGTTCCTCCTTGTTCAGAAGTTGCGCCGAGTATTACCTCTCCAATTTTACCTGAAAATCTTTCTTTTACGATTGCAACGGACATGAACTTCTCTCCTTTCTAGTTAAAGATTCCGGCACGGTTCAAAATGCTCTCCACAGCCTTGACCGAGACGGCATCCTCAGGCAAATCGAATAATGGTTTGCCTGCCAAGTCATATTCAACAACTAAAGGATCTAATGGAATATCTCCAATTACACTTAGCCCTGTACGTTCTATCTCTTCGCTTAAGGATTCCATAGTACCTTCACTAGTTTTTGTTACTATCAAGTGAAGATTACTCACCGCGGACTTAAGTCCCCGAATAAGTTCGTGTACTCGTCCCGCTGAGCGAATACCCCGTGCTGAAGAATCACTGACTACGAACATCTCATCAATACGAGGGATGGTACGTCGGCTGATGTGTTCCAGACCAGCTTCAGAATCCACAACTACAAAGTCATAATTATCGCCAATGTTCTCAATATATTTGCGTAAAAGATCATTGGGATAGCAGTAACAACCTGCCCCTTGTGGACCACCCATAACGAGTAAGTCGATATCCTTAGTCTCTACAAGCGACTGCTGAAGTTTATACTCTATAAAGATTTGTTTTGGCATCCCCTCAGGAATCGCTTTAGGATCTTTAGTCTGTTCAAGCAATTCTGAAATAGTAGCAGTGACAGTTAAACCCAGAGCTTCTCCAAGATTGGCGTTTGGGTCGGCATCAACAGCCAGAACTGAAATCCCTCTCTTTTGATGAACCATTTGCCTTAGTAATAAAGCAGTGAATGTGGTTTTCCCTACTCCACCTTTGCCAGCTACTGCTATATATTTTGCCATGAATCTTACCTCCATTGTTAACACGTTAAGTACAAGATGGGAATAGAGAGAAATCCGTATGGGGCAAAAATAGAGCGGAAACATATTCATCCATAAATGTCGGTCCAACCGAAAGCTCTACATAAGTCATTTTTTGTCCCAATTCTTTCGCTTCACGCCATGCATTCTGCGAAAGTAAGGCAAGACGAGCTCCTTTGATCGAAGAGTTTCCGATAAACTGATAGAGTTCCTCTTCGAGATCTGGAAGCAGTCCAATTTGAATGGAATCCTGCACATTGAGGTAATTACCGAAACCGCCAGCAATAACGATCCGGCTAATCATTTCCATCTCTACAGAGACCATATTCAATAACGTTCGGATACCTGCATAAATGGCCCCTTTGGCGCGGATAGTATTTTTAACATCATTTTCTGTGATGACAACATCTTTTCCCCCGCCAGCTTGATCAGCCCACGCTAGCACGAATTCTTTGTCATCTGAAGTTGCCCTTAGCCGCGCTGAGTTTGCAGGATGTCCCATCTGGAAATTTCCGACGCGATCAATAATTCCCGCTCCCAATAGTTTGGACAAGCAATCCACAAGTCCCGAACCACATATTCCAACGGGGAGGATTTTGCTAATAACCTTGAGCGATACATCCAAGGTATCAGGATCAATAACAACTCGTTCAATAGCTCCTGGCATTGCCCTCATGCCAAATGTGATCCCGCCACCTTCAAAACTTGGGCCAGCAGAACAAGCACAAGAAACGAGCCAATCCTGGTTTCCAAGCACTATTTCTCCATTTGTACCTATGTCAATGAAGAGAATAATATCTTCTCCATTAGCTAAGTCCGTGACTAATGTCCCAGAAACAATGTCCCCGCCGACATAACTTGCTACTGAAGGATAACAATGTACCAAGGCATCAGGTAACATATGAAGCCCAATGTCTCGTGCAGGGATAGAAGGAACGTTAGCCATGGTAGGAATATAAGGTTCTAACCGAATGTAGCGCGGATCCACGCCTAGAAACAATTGAGTCATTGTAGTATTTCCGGCAACCACTGCTGATGAAAAATCGGTATTGTTCAAAGATTGACGTGCAAGTATCTTATCAATCAGTTCGTTGATGGTATCAACAACAGCGACTCGAATTTCCTCTAACTGCTGTTCATTTTCAACCGCATACACTATGCGAGTGATAACATCATCACCGAATTTTGCTTGTTTATTATAAGATCCCTGCTGATCTATAATCTCTCCGTTCGAGAGATTAATTAGATAAACGACAACCGTAGTTGTACCAATATCAATCGCCAGACCATACGGTGGATTGTCATTTCCAGGTTCCACATGGGTGACTGTAATCCCTGATTCAATATCTGTTAGAGTAACAGACACATCCCAATTTGCTCTGCGGAGTGCTTCGGGAAGATGTTTAAGGACTGATAAGGGAATATCAACTGGCTTTTCTCCGGTTTTTAGGACGCGGCGAATTTCCATGCTCAAGCGAGACCAATCACTCGTGTTTTCCGTCAAAGTCGGAGCCGAAAGTGAAATCCTCAGCTTCGTGGCGAGTGGCTGATGCCCGAATTTCTCGAGTAAATCATGGTCGCTTTCTTGTAAGAGCCCCTTTTGAACATCACCCATCAAAACCTGATGTTCTTTTAACCGGGATTCCAGAGGCACCTCAACCGTCATATCCCCTTGAATCATGGTTTGACAAGCTAGTCGAACCCCTTCTGAGATTTGTTCAGGCGTCAAGTTCCCGGTCCCGGTCACCAACGGTTCCCCACTTAAAACGACAACTTTACAAGCACCGCAGGATCCCTTACTACCGCATCCTGATTTGATAAATATCTCGGCCTTAGCGGCTGCTTGGAGCAGCGACGTACCGGAATCCACTTCAATGATGCGGTTTTCTGGCATGAATTTAATTTGAAATGGGGGCATCGTTGTCACTTCCTTACTCTACCTTAGAAATCCCTCTTTAAGAGCTATACAAAAAGACTCCTTGCATTGCTCTCTTTATCTTACTGTGGCGGAATTCAATCCAACCTGTTACTATTTTAAAGTTTTTGCGAAAGCAACAATTCCGCTGGATTCACGAGGACCAACAATAACATTCCAACCCGAAATCTCTTTAAGTTTGGCTGTGACTACAGCGACATACCCCGGGATAATAACATTTTTGTGTTTAAGAATATCGGGAACGCCCAATTTTTGCATTGTTTCCCAGATTAACTCTGGCTCGTATTTGCCAGCCGCGTAGGCAGTGAGCACCGAGGTTCCTTCAGTATTAACTGGGATAATGTAACTAGGAATTTTTGTGGATTCAACTTCACCCTCGACGCTGTAGTAGGTTAAGGAGAAATTCGTTGTGATATACAATGGTGAATCCTCGGTTACTTCGCCAATAGCATATAGTTTTTCCTCGACTTGAATCGGTTTCTGAGGATCAGTATAAAGGTTTTGCTTGAGTGCCATTAGAGGCAAGAGGTGTGCTTTAGCACTGGTTTTTAAGACAATAGCACTTGCATATTTACAAACGTAAACAGATGCTTCCATAATTTCATCCAGAGGATTTTCATGATTGGTAAAGACTATGACAGGGTAACCAAACGTACGGAATTTCTTCTTAATAGATAAACGGCGCAGTTGAGTCAGATCAGCTAACTGTTGAGCTGTACCTTTAGTGCCAGGATCTAAGACAAATTCCTTATAACCTAGAGCTACCGCTTTTTCAACAAGATCATTTAAGGCATCAAGGCCATCTGCTTTTAGAATTACGGGAACGGAATTTTCTTTACCAATATTAACAACTGCTTCATAATTATCGGCATTTGCCTCTCCAATAAGAGGCTTACGAGCTGCCAACGGAGCTACAGCAGCCTTTAAAGCTTCAGGGTTATTACTGATCAAGAGCAGTGATTTCTCAGTGCCTGCAGCCACAGCAGCAGCAACTTTTGCAAAGCGAGCAGCATCTCCAGATTCATTAACTACAGCTACACCCTCGACGGAATAGTGAAGTCCAACGCGGTCAAACTCCAAGCCGTTGATTTCAGCGAGTTTAGCGCTCACTTGGTCATCTGTTAGGGCATCAGACACTTGAACGATAATGGTTGTTTCGTGATAGAAAGTCTTGTCATGGCGATACATTACTGTTTCATCCCCCATAACAGAACCATTACCAAATTTGATGGCCTTGATCGGAGGGGCAGATGCGGACTCCAAATTCTCCCGAGCAGCATCCGTAACATATGGGCAGGTGTCCAATGCAGCTTTGCCTGCAGCCAATGCCATAGCAAAAGCTAGACAAGTTGGTACGCCACACTCTCCGCAGTTTTTCTTGGGTAGTTGTTTATAAATTTCTAAACCTGTTAGAGCCATTTTGAAACCCCTTTCTAAGTTAATTTAGTAGAAGTAGGCAAGTCTACCAAGGCCTCAGACGAATAAAATATTAGGCCTTGGCATCTTACGGGCTACTTACATTAGTGGATCAAGATTAAAGCAAGGATGTCCTTTTTCTTCTAGGAACGGTGTGATTTCTTCAGTTGTCGTTCCGATGGTTTCATCAGCGATCTTATCAATAAAGTCTTCGCCTAAGCCCTCGTCGAGGCAACGTTGTTTCAAATCCTCACGCAAGAACTCTTTCAGTTCTTTAGGCATCCAAATGATACGAGCAAGTCCACCATCAGCAGGAATAAATTTCTTGCTGACTAAATATGTGCGGCCAATTCCCATAAACCCAGGAGTTTGGTATCCACCACCGCATGTTCCAGCTAACGTGGAGAAGGACATGCCGCAAGGGGTCATTCCACTGTGTTCACGGGTGGTAACCATAATTCCATTGACTTCAGGAATGATGGCCATGATAGCCTCAAAGCAACCGCAAGAGGTCATCGGTTTATCCATAATTGTATAGAGATTAACCTCTTCTAAGGTGTTGTTGGATGTTGTATATAAATAATCGTTACAGCTCTTCCACATACCCTTTAGATCATCGATCGCCGGTCCTTTGGGAATTGGTTGGTTTGGTCCGGTGGGCGCAATCTCAAATGATGCTTTGGCATCTAACCAACTAACGGCTCCGCACAGACCAACCCGTTCTGGAGTAACAATACAAACGTGGTTCGGTGCAAAGGATTGACAAAGCAAGCAGGAGTAGAAGTCTTCGACGGAATCATCTGTCAAGGCCCTCATCCGATCGTCACGTTTACGGTATACTTCGCGGGCTTTGACGAGGTTTTCTTCAACTGCAGCCTGATCCGTATAGAGAACAACTTCTACACGGTCGATGATGGCCGGGAATTCCTGTTTTAATTTTGCCATCAGGAGCTCACCGATGTGTCTTATTAAGAAACCTTTAGCTCTCGCATCTTTGGAGATCCGAACCCAACACATATCCCGTTGAGCAACGTGCCAAATACCTTCTCCATAGTTTGTAAAGTAGTGAATTCTACGCTCCAAAACGCCTTCAAAATCATCTTGCATCTTACGACCATACACGTTAACCACAATACCCAAGGGCATTTTGGTTCCCTCTGGGACGGTATCAATTTCAGGACCGATGACAGTGATCTGACCATCAGTGATTTCATCAGGTCCTACTGAATGAACAAGTTCGAAAGAGGTAGTACGTCCGCCACCGAATTCAACATAGGTGTCTGCTTTACGGATGGTTTCTCCCTCAAAAGCAGGTCCGAAGTTAACCGGAATCGGGATATCGATACTTGTTAATTTAATTCCGCGAACTTCCATAGCCAACGGAACGATTTTTTCATAGTCCGGCTCAGAAATATACCAATCCGGAATTTGCTCCTCTTCAGTAAGTGGTTGATCCGTCAGGACTGGGAAGCCCATGAAGATCGCGCCCATCGAAGCGGCAATTTTGACATCGTCACGCTCGCCGAGATTAAGGACAAAGGCCAGAACACGACGTTTTTGATAATCAAGATGCTTTTCTCTGTCTCCAGGAGCAATCCCACCAAAGGCGAGGCCTGCACGGAAGGCATAGTTAACGGCATGAATAACTTGGGTAAAGTTTCCTACTGGGAATGCGATATAGTCTTCCCCAATTTTGACGTTTTCTTCGAGGCACTGCTCAATGACCTCATCACAAAGGAAGATCATAAACCCTTTATTCATGAGGTTTTCTACAATTTTCTTGGCCGCTTGAGAGTCTTTGGCTCGCCCAAGAATAACAGCAACACCAGGAATGGTCCAGTCCACCATCTTAATCCCGTGTTTCCGTACAATAGGATCGCCCAAGAATCCGGTCCAAGGCAGTTCTTTAGGATTATCTCCACGGAGATAACTGATTGTCTCAATAACCTCTGCGGCATATAGAACTGATTCACCCCAAAGCTTTGAATTCTCTACGGTGAGTTCAGTACGAACTTGACTACGTAAGCGGTTCAGAATGGGAACTAATTCACCCAGTGTCGTTACTTTTTCACCAGAAAGACACATGATGACCGGGAGGTGGTAGGCGGTATCTGGATAACCAACAACTTGTTGCTCACCAAAATCTTTGATCGCCCGATTCAACAGAATTTCTGCATAGGTCATTGCAATTATTGTACCATCGTAGGCTCGACGCAATAATTTTTTCGGTTCTTTAACTGCCTCTTCGTTAATTTGTTCTACAGACATAACTCTTCCTCCTTTCTTACCAGCCTTGCGCTAGCGCAGTTTCAAATTTTTCTGCAGTCTTTCTATGAACATTAAGTTTCCAGGTCCGATACTCAAGGGCATTTAAGAGTTTCTGAGCTCCAATAATAGGATCGACTTCTAAAATGAAGTTTCCGCCAAAGACGTCATGCGCGATTTGGGTTGTAACTCCATAGACGAGGTCACTTCCCTCAACAGGCGGCATAGCTCCGACGTGAGTTGGGAATCCTAATGTTACGCACCAAGAACCGATCGCAACTGCTTTTTCATGCATAGCTTCTGGAGCAGAGGCAGCAAACGGAACTTTAGGAATATCTACACCTAGTTCATTAGCCATTGCGACAGCTAGATCTGCGCCACGGCTGTTATCCACACAGGAACCAACATGGAAGACTAATGGCAGACCGGTTGACAATTGAGGATTGGCCGCTTCCAGCGATTTAATGAACGATTTAAGTCCTTCACCAGCATAAGTGTCAACAGCTGCAGGCGACATCATACCGAATTTAGCGATAGCTCCAGCAGAGCATCCAGTAGCGATGACGAAGACGTCGTTTTTCACAAGTTCTTTCAGAACTGCAATGTGGCCTTCATCTTGAGGACGTTTGAGATTGTTACAACCAGCCATGAGAACGACCCCTTTGAGTTGTCCGTTCAGAATAGCATCTGTCAGTACTGAGATCGGACGGTCGGGGTTAACCTTTGATAGAATTTCCGTAATCGCTTCAAGACTGAAACCTGCAACAAGCTTATGACGTTCGCTAGGAATGCAAATTTTCTTAGGATCCCGCTTCTTGAATGCTTCAATAGCGATATTCACAAGTTTCCTAGCATCAGCCATAGCTGTGGCTGTATTGAAGGCAACGTGTTGGGCATTAGGAGTTTTCATAATACCTTCAGTTGTGATGACCTTAGTGTGGTAACATTGCGCAAGTGTTTGCACCGATGGGTAAATACATTGAATATCAACAACCATCGCTTCCAGAGCACCCGTCAGGATAGCCATCTCCTGCGAAGCTGAGGAGGTTGCCAAATAAACACCTTGACGCATGAGAAGCTCATTACCAGTACAGCAAATCCCGACAACATTGACTCCTTCAGCTCCTGCCGCAACGGCCTCTGCTGTCATAGCCCGTGCCGCAGCGACAACCATTTCACTCAAAACGGGGTTGTGTCCGTGGACTGCTATATTTACCATCTTGGGGTTGATTACTCCCAGATTGGCTTCTGAGACAATAGGTTGTGGAACCCCAAACATAACGTCACTGAGTTTTGTTCCAATATATTCTCCACCTAAGTCAGACAGACAACACTTGAGACCTCCGAAAATAATATTTACAGGATCATTGTCAACGCCCATGGCAGTTTGAGCTATAATCTCAGTAACAGAGCGGTCAATGGCTGTCGGCATAATATTGGTTTGCATGAATTTTTTACGTCGGCCTTCTGTCATAAAAGAGTCCAAAAAGGCTAGTGGTCGATCCTGATACCGACCGAAATCGGCATATCCGATTTCAACAACGTCTTTAAGGATTTCCTTATCTGTACGGTTTACTGTGTCAACCCCTAAATCTTGAGCTAATTTTTGAAGTTTAGCTGGTGATTTAATTTCATAATCTGGAGCATGACCCTCAAGCATCGCATGAGCAGTATGCAAGACATGGCGTGCGTGCTCTGAGTGAGATGCAGCCCCTCCTGCAATCGCGCGGACTACGTTACGGGATACAATGGTATATGCACTTGCTCCACATACTCCACGACTTCCAGGCCCCTCTTCTGTCTTAACCCGACAAGGTCCTGCCAAACAAATTCGGCAGCATATTCCTTTATATCCAAACGCACACTGTGGTTGTTGAGCAACTGCACGGTCAAAAACCGTCTCTATTTTGCTTTCCTGTGCCATTTTTAACATATGAAGCGCGCCAGGGTCGGTCGTGCGAATGGGATTCTTAGGCTCAAAGTATCTTGGTGCGTCCGACGGCCGGGCGGTATGGGTTAAATCCCGATATCTAGGCATGTTACAACCTCCTCTTTTTTAAGATCTCTTTTTCTTATACTCTCAAACTCTTTCTGTTAATAACGAGAACCTCTTTCAACTCCCTTCATCGACAATTTTTTGGTAAATTGTATTTAGCTGAACTCCCAGAGACCCTGTGGGCAACTCTTCATTGCCAGTATTTATGGACATTTCCAACAGTTCCTCACTGTAAGGAATGATGCCAATAAGCTTTTCTGAGGAAAAGTGGTCTCTAAGAAAATTTTCTTCTTTCAAATTGCGGACTTTATTACCAACGACAACCACGTGTGGAATACCTAACTCAAGGGCGAGTTTTTGAATGACTTTTACAGTTTGTACGCTGACTTTTGATGGCTCAGTTACAATGACCAACACATCAACGCCAAGTGCCGTCCCTCGGGTGAGTTGTTCAATTCCTGCTCCCATATCTAAAATGACGGTGTCTTGTTCTCCAAGAATCAAGGAATTGATCAAGGCTTGAAGAAAGCTGTTTTCCTTACAATAACAGGAGGTTCCTCCCCCTTTGATGTTCCCCATGCGGAAAAAACGTAGAGTTCCTATGGGCACACTGTAGTCATCTAAGATATCGTCCACTTGAGGATTTAGCGGGTAATATGTTCCACTTCCTCCCATGCGTTCTTCAATTAGTTCTTTCATGTCGACAATGGGTTTTAGATCTGCAAGAATACCCTCTGAGATCCCCAAGACTGTCCCCAGACTGGCATCAGGATCCGCATCAACCGCCAAAACAGTGATCCCTTTTTGCGATAGCCAACGTGCAAAATTTGCTGTGAAGGTGGTTTTGCCCACGCCACCTTTGCCCGAGATTGCAATTTTCAATGGCCACAACTCCTTATGGGTATTTTCATTAGTCCAACTCTTACTACCAATTTTTCTTCTTGCTAGTGTATATTCTTTTTTTATTTGGATAATCCTGCAAACTTTCCGAATTTTTTTAAATATTTTGTTTATTTTCTTTTTTTTAAAAAATAAACTATTTATTATTATTCTTTTGCCGTTTTTGGATTATATAGGAATATTCAAAATATTTTTACTCTTAAAAAAGGAAATACCTCCTTAAAATTTCGAGAATGATAGTTGCCACACCAACACCGAAAAATTCGAGGGGATAATTCCTATAATTAGTATTCGATATGAAAGTCAATTTTCCTTGGAACATTTATCATAAAGTTCACTGGTAGAAGGGTATTCGTTTTTTTATTTCCAAAAGATTTATAACTGGTTCTTTTTGACGGACCTGCGCTGGGATACAAGAGTTCATATTCTTTAGACCGTTTAAGCGAGAGTTTAAAATGTAAAGAATGCACGGATTCAACCGATAGAACTCTGTACTTTATATTGAGAAAGACCAGTGAATTATGGTTCATGCATATCTCATATTTAATACATTAAACATACCATTGAACTATTGATCTTGTCTATAGAAAATGAATATATTCACAATCTAGTAACATTATTACAATTCTACTGTAAATCCCTATTATAAATACAATAATCTCTTTTCAATTGATTTCATAAGAGCTAAATTAAATAGTTTAATCATTTTTCAGACTTTCTACAGCGCGCTCCGCCCATTTTGAATCGTTAAGAATCGCTCTACCAACACCAATCAAATCCGCCTTTCCTTCTATCAAGAGTTGTTCCGCAACCTGGGGTTCGATAACTCCACCTGTAAGGATCACCGGGACGGATGCAACCTTTTTTATTGCTTCACTAAGTGGGGCAAAGTACCCCTGGCCGTTAAGTCCTGGAACCTGATACCCTGCAAAACCACCTGAGATGTCAAGGGCATTAATCCCCGCTCTCTCGAATTCACGCGCTGCAATTTGACTGTCTTCAATCGTCGTTCCGCCTTCTCGAAAATCGGAAGCACCTAAACGTAAAAAGATTGGAAAATCTCTTCCAACAGCGGTACGGACTGCTTCGATGATTTCAAGGTGAATTCTAATCCTATTGTAAATATCCCCCCCGTATTCATCTGTTCGATGATTCGTTAAGGGGGAGAAAAATTGGTTGAGAAGGTAGCCATGGGCAGAATGGATTTCAACTCCATCAAATCCAGCTTCTTTTGTGCGAAGTGCTGCAAGTCGAAAGGCATCAATTAAATTGTCCAATTCTTGCCTTGATAATTCGCGGGGGAGACTACCCTTGCGGGGATTGGCAATGACTGAAGGAGCCACTGGGGATGACCCAATAATATCATAACTCGTGGCGCTTCCGGCATGGTTGATTTGCATCATTGCCTTGCAACCATTGTTCTGAATGGTTGTAGCTAATTCATGCAAACGATTGATCATCCTGTCATCAGCAATGGATAGCTGTTGATGACTCGCTTTTCCGTTCTCTTGAATAAAGCTATGTTCAATAATAACCAAGGATATGTAGCCACCCATTGATTTTTCAGCATAGTAATCCAGGATCTCTTGGCTTACTTCTCCGTCTGGTGAAGCCTTCGATGTTGCCATGGGCGGCATAACTAAGCGATTAGCAAGTTTTAAGGGACCGACTTGGAGAGGTTTAAGTAAATGAGTCATTAATCCAATTCCACCTAACTTGATTTTTTCAGAGATTAAATATGATAACTTTAGGGGAACGGCCAAGGATGAAACGCGAGGCCCAAAGTTCCAGGTCCGACATGGGTTGCAATGACTGGCCCAGCCTCGAATAATCGAATTTCATGTTCTGGAAAACGGGTCTGAAGTTCGTTTAGCAGAATTGCTCCTTCTTTAGGCACATTAACGTGAATAACACAAATACGGTACCGTTTTCCGTTAGATAATGTCTTGATTAATTCATCTAGTACACGTTGCCAAGCCCTTGTACTAGAACGCACTTTATCAAAAACGTCAATTACTGCTTTCTGATTAAAGTAAAGGATTGGTTTTATTTGCAACAAGGTACCAACTAAAGCTGCCGCCCCTCCAATTCGACCGCCTTTACGCAGGTTTTCAAGGGTATTGACAATAAAATAAAGTTCGGTATGTTGCCTGAGAATTTGAAGATTATGCAAAATTTCTGATACGATGAGCCCTTGCTCTACCCATTCTGCCGCAGCCCAAGCTAGTACACCAAGTCCCGCAGCAGCGGACCTAGAATCAAAGAGATGAATATTGGGGTTAGAAGCTAAGTCAATTGCCATATGAGCTGAACGTAATGTGCCACTAATAGCTGCTGAGAGATGAATACTGACAATCTCCTCAACCCCTTCAGAAAATAAGGATTCATACGTTTGGAGAAATGCACCGACAGACGGTTGTGAGGTTGTGGACAAACCCGAAATATGACTCAATTTTTCAAATAAGATATCATTAGATAATTCTGGTTCGGGAAATGTTTCATCTCCGATGGTAACGTTGAGGGGTACAACGCGAATCTGTAGTTTTTCTAAAATATCATGGGTTAAATATCCTGTAGAATCCATAACGATCCCTATTTTTCTCAAATTATTTCTCTCCTCTTAATATTGAACACCTCAAACTATTTGTATGTTATAGGATCGTATAGAGTATATCCTAAACTTCTCAGTTATGGAATAACTGAGCTTTTGCACTTTAATTTTTGAGCATATCTTCATAAACCATAGACTTGGAATACGAGATAAGAATTTTGAAGTTTTGCAAAGATATTCGGAAACACTTACGAATGTGTATTCTGTTTATGCTTGCTTAGGATTAATCTTAATCTAGTATAGTCAGTATACCATATATATGAAATATTTACATATTTTAGTGTTTAATCTTTTATTAATAATACTATGTTCATCTTTCTTCTAGTATGTTGTTTTATGACGGTGACAGGGACGGAGTTGGTAGAAACTGAAAAGTAGAGGTTGACAGGATTACGGCGGTTTGTTATTATAATAAACGTTCTAATAAACGGGGCGTGGCGCAGTTTGGTAGCGCGCTTGGTTCGGGACCAAGAGGCCGTGGGTTCGAATCCCGTCGCCCCGACCACTGAAATCAAAGGGTTTCCTTAATGGAAACCCTTTATTTTTTGTCTGTTTGACCCTCTTTTGTTCCACTTGTATTATTTTAAGTTTTAAACTTAAAGATGGCAAGTGCTCATCCTTAGTTTCGATATAATATAGAGTTATACATTTAATTTTATGCCATTTTCCTTTAACCACTTTCGCCTCTCTTTATAATCTGGAATCAGACTTTTTACCTGTTGCCAAAATTCCTTAGAGTGATTCATTTGAATAAGATGGCATAGTTCGTGCACAACCACGTAGTCAACAATATATGTCGGGGCCATTACTAGTTTCCAATTGAAATTTAGATTTCCTTTATTTGAGCAGCTTCCCCACCTGGTTTTCTGGTTCTTAAACCTTACCGTCTTTATATTTACTCTAATTCTGTTGTTGAATAGTTCCAGTCGCTCTTCGATTACTCTCTTAGCTTTGCTTATATACCATTGTTCTAGCTCACTTCTTATTGCTTCTCGTCTTTTTTCCAAAGGTATATCTTTATTTATATATACGAGGAATTGACTATCTGTTAAATTAATGGTAACGAATGCACCCTCAGCTTCTATTACCTTAAGTGGATAATCTTTACCCATAAACAAGAGCGTTTCGCCACTAACAAGCTCCCGTACTGGCCTTATCTGCGCAAGCCGTTGGCGATAACTCTCAAATTTATTTAATATCCATTCTCGCTTTTTCTCCACAAGGGGGATAATTTCACTATCGTCCATTGAAACAGGTGCCACTACCTGTACTCCATCAACGCCAACTGATATATTAACATTTTTAGCTCTAAAGCTTTTTTTAATTGAATAGGAAATTACAGTAGAGCCTATTTTAAGGTTTTGCATATCGTCATTCCTTATCGAGCCATTTATACTAAATAATACTATGGTAAAACATAGTTTTACAAGAATTCATTTTGACCTATAGCTATTTTAAAGAATCAATAACTCGTCCCATGTCGGCTGGAAACGGCGCATTCACTGTGACCACTTGCGCCGTTCGGGGATGCCTAAAGCAAAGCATCGAAGCATGCAGTGCCTGTCTTCCAATAATGGAGGAGCGCCTTCCATACATACCGTCCCCTAATATTGCATGACCGATATGCGCTAGATGAACTCGAATCTGATGAGTCCTTCCGGTTGTTAACGAGAGTTCTAACAGTGATGCATCTGATAAAGTTTGAATGGTACGGTAATAAGTTATGGCTTGATCTCCGTCTGGCCGGGTCATACGTCGGTTAGGTTTATTAGGGCAATGACCGATAGGCGCATCAATGACACCCTTCTGCTTGAGTATACCTTGCACAATCGCTAGATAGGTCCGTTTAAAGGCACCACTCTGCAGTTGTCGCTCCATCTCTGTTTGTGTGTGAGCATCTTTGGCAAAAGCCACGCAGCCAGAAGTATCCCGATCTAATCGGTGTAGCGGCCTAATCGTAATCAAAACTCTCTTCGTCTGAAAATAATGAGCCAAAAAATTGGCTAATGTTCCCCCATCAGTCTGTCCAGCAGGGTGAACAAGCTGCCCTGCCGCTTTATCCAATACAATAATCTGAGCGTCCTCGTATAGTACATTGATTTCTCCCTCTTCAGGTCTAACCCCATAAGCTTGATCCGTTAGAACTAAAACTTGGAGAATGTCACCGGCTTTCACCTTTTTTTGTAGGAAAACCTTGCGGCCTTTGAGTAAAATTCCATTAGCCCGTGTTAACTTTTGAATCCTACGTCCGGGGCACTGGACTATTTGCTTGAGATAGGTTTCAACTGTCAAGCCCTCATGTTCAGCGGCCACAGTATAATTATCATAGGTCTTCACTTTTAAGTTCCTTTCTTAATTGGACTTAGATGGATTCCATGATATCACGGATCATTCTCCGATGCATATTGAATACTAGAACTGTCACAAATCTTTTGCTTGGCTGTAAAAGAAAGCTCAAATATTGATTTTAACCTTAAACAAATGATAAAATATTTAATTGTTGAGTAAAATAAAGACTATAAGGAGTCCTATGTAATGTTAAAAGGTCAGAAAACATGGATTCGGCCCATTGAAGAAGATGATATTGACCTTTTATACCAATGGTATAATGATCAAGAGGTTAATTTATGGTCTAGTGGGGCCTGGCCCTTAAATACACTTCAGAGCAAAGATCAAATTGCGGAGAAGTTTCTCGATGGGGCACCAGACACTTACCGATATGCTATTTTAGATGAAAAAAAACTGCTTATCGGAACAACTGGCTTTAAGGAAGTTAATATCCCTGGTCGGTCCGCTACTCTCTATGTGGTTATTGGGAATAAGACCTATTGGGGTAATGGCTACGGCTCAGATGCATTAATCACTTTTGTACGCTTTCTTTTTACTCAATGGAACTTCCACCGGATTTCGCTGGATACCTGGGATGAAAATATCCGAGCCATTAAAGCGTACGAAAAAGTGGGATTTCAAATTGAAGGACGTCAGCGTGAAGCACGTTTTGTGTTAGGAACCTATCACGATGCAATTCTCATGGGTTTATTGCGTGAGGAGTTTTTTGCTCTACATGGCAAATTATAGGGTTGCAAAAATTAACAACCTAGAGTAAACTGATAATAATTTCAAATACCGTAATACTCCTCTGGGGTTGGGTGTAATTCCCTACCGGCGGTAAAGCCCGCGAGCCTTATGGCAGACCCGGTGACATTCCGGGGCCGACAGTAAAGTCTGGATGAGAAGAGGAACAGCTAAGATTAAGCGTTTTCGCGCTTTATTTGAGTTGTGACTTTGTGACCCAACACCTGGAGAAAGATTCAGGTGTTTTTTATTACCTATTTTTATGATTTTTGGAGACACTAAGTCCTAAAATAAGAAAGGGTTTTTGTATGAATGCATCAAGTCCTTCTGCTCCTGAAGATGAAAAGTTTATGAGAAGAGCACTTGAATTAGCGGTCCAGGCAATAGGTAGAACCAGCCCAAATCCTCTCGTGGGGTGTGTTATCGTTAAGGATAATCAGGTCGTCGGAGAAGGATATCACCTTAAGGCTGGAACTCCTCACGCGGAAGTTCATGCTCTGGCAGCTGCTGGTGATCAAGCACATGGTGCTACGGTTTATGTGACCTTGGAACCATGTTCACATTTTGGACGAACTCCGCCCTGTGCTGACGCGCTGATCCGTGCCGGAGTCAAACGAGTTGTCGTGGCTATGAACGATCCGAATCCACTTGTCTCAGGTCGCGGAATAGACCGTTTACGTGAAGCTGGAATTAAAGTAGACGTAGGTCTTTTGTTCCAAAAAGCCTTGACCATAAATGAAGTTTTTATTAAAGTGATCACTTCAGGCTTGCCTTTTGTAGTATATAAAACTGCGATGACTTTAGATGGCAAAATTGCCACTGAGACGGGGGATTCACGGTGGGTTAGTCAAGAAAAATCCCGCCAATATGTCCATCAACTAAGAGATCGCTACGATGTCATCATGGCGGGAAGCGAAACGGTTATCCAGGATAACCCTGCTCTAACCTGCCGGATTCCTGATGGAAGAGACCCTGTTCGACTGATTGTCGATGGACAATTGCGTATCTCAGAAAAAGCTCATGTGCTTTTCGCCTCACAATACAGCCCTTGTATTATTGCGACCTCCCAGGCAGCCTCTGCAGACAAGGTAGCATACCTCAAAAGCCTCGAACAGGTTGAAGTCTGGCAGTATGACACTCCCCGGCATGTCCCCTTGGAGAAACTGTTACGTGACCTCGTTCATCGCGGTTGGACAAGTGTGTTATTAGAGGGAGGCGGCGGACTGGCGGGCGAACTCATTAAAGAAAAGTGTGTTGATAAAGTTGAGTTTTTCATTGCCCCTAAGTTAGTTGGAGGAAACGGTCCTTCCCCCCTCTCGGGCTTACACATCCAACAAATGGCGGATGCCTTAGAACTTTATGACCTCCATGTTGATATGAATTCGGGCGATCTTCATGTTACTGGGTATACGTCAAAACCAGATGCCGGACGTCAGAAGCCAGAGATCAGCAAATGACTTGTCTGATCAGAAAAATTACTTAGGCGAAACTCAAAACTTAGTTGTATGCCTTAGGGAGGGGATATGGGTGTTTACTGGAATTGTTGAAGAACTGGGTATTGTCCGAGGCCTTCGCCTCTTGCCAGAATCAGGGCAGCTTACACTCGAAGGGCAAAAGGTCCTTCATGGAACTCAGATTGGGGATAGCATCGCAGTCAACGGAGTTTGCCTGACAGTCATACGGCAAAGTGATCGAGACTTCACAGTCGATGTGATGGCTGAGACGTTGGAAAAAACAAATCTGACTGAGTTGAAAAGCGGAAATCGTGTCAACCTAGAACGGGCGTTACAGTTGCAAACCCGTTTAGGTGGACATTTGGTCAGCGGGCATGTCGATGGTGTAGGAAACATTCGCCGAATTACACCTTGGGGCATCGCCCAAGTTTACGAGATTTCAGCCTCTCCTACCCTTCTTTCCTTTGTATTGCCAAAAGGGTCGATTGCCATTGACGGTATTTCGTTAACGGTCATAGATGTTGAATCCGATTATTTTACGGTATCTCTGATTCCCCATACATTTAAGGAAACCACACTTGGACTAAAAGGAATTGGTGGAAATGTCAATCTTGAAACAGACCTTATTGGCAAATATGTTGCTCGATTCATGGGTTTAAACACAGCAATTGGTAAGGACAAACAAGATCTTTCTCTAGGTTTCTTGGCTGAACATGGATTTGTCTGATTATTGATACTTAAATAATTTAAAATTAAAGGAGTGAATGACATGTCATTTAACACTATCGAAGAAGCCTTAGAAGATATTCGACAAGGTAAGATGGTTGTTATGGTAGATGATGAAGATCGCGAGAACGAAGGGGATTTAGTCATGGCCGCTGAAATGGCGACCCCTGAAGCGATCAATTTCATGGCAACTTATGGACGAGGATTAATTTGCGTTCCATTGACTACGGAACGGATCCAAGCTTTACAACTTCAACAGATGGTCAATAACAACACCGATCCTCACGGAACTGCCTTTACGGTAAGTGTTGATTCTGTAGAAAGTTCCACCGGGATCTCTGCTTTTGAACGTGCACAGACCGTCAAGGTTCTAGTGAATCCTCACAGTGAGCCGACTGATTTACAGCGTCCTGGGCATATTTTCCCTCTTCAAGCCCGCGAAGGTGGAGTTTTGGTCCGGGCGGGACATACTGAAGGTTCAGTAGATTTGGCTCGTCTTGCTGGTCTTCAGCCCGCAGGCCTGATTTGCGAGATCATGAATGAAGACGGCACAATGGCAAGAGTGCCAGATTTGCAGCTTTTTGTTGCCAAACATAATTTGAAATTAATTACTCTTAAAGATTTAATAAGTTATCGCCGTCAGTCTGAGAAACTCATCGAAAAAGTTGAAAGCATTAATCTTCCGACTGGTTTTGGCGAATTTCGAGCCGTCGGATATTTAAGCATTCTTGATCAAGAAGAACACATAGCGTTGGTTAAAGGAACGGTTGATGATGGTGAACCGGTACTCGTCCGGGTTCACTCGGAATGTCTGACTGGGGACGTTTTCCATTCCCGGCGCTGTGACTGCGGCGACCAACTCAGTGCAGCCTTAGAGGAAATCGAGCATGAAGGACGAGGTGTATTGCTCTATATGCGGCAGGAAGGCCGGGGGATCGGGTTGTTGAATAAGTTAAGGGCCTATAAACTTCAAGAAGAAGGAAAAGACACAGTTGAAGCAAACCTAGCCTTAGGATTTCCCGAAGACTTACGTGATTACGGTGTGGGGGCCCAGATTTTAGCGGATCTTGGAATTTCCAAAGTTCGTTTAATGACCAATAATCCACGCAAAATCGTGGGCCTTGAAGGATATGGCTTGCAAGTAGTAGAGCGTGTTCCTGTCGAAATACCTTCCATACCGGAAAATTCCAAATATCTCTGCACTAAGAAACATAAAATGGGACATTATCTGGCAAAAGTTCGCTAGAATCTTGTTTGCACAATTAATTTATTTAATATTATTTTTTACTTTAGAAAGGATGTTTGAACAATGAAAACTTATGAAGGAAAATTAATGGCCGAAGGGCTAAAGATCGGAATCATAGCTGCGCGTTTTAATGAATTTATCACGAGCAAATTAGTCAGTGGTGCCGTTGACGCCCTCCGCCGACACGGAGCGCTTGAAGACGATATAGAATTGGCCTGGGTCCCAGGTGCCTTTGAAATTCCCCTTGTGGCTCAAAAGATGGCGGATTCTAAGCGCTATGATGCGGTCATTTGCCTTGGTGCTGTTATTCGAGGCGCTACTCCTCATTTTGACCTTGTCAGCAATGAGGTCAGTAAAGGAATTGCCCACGTTGGCTTACAAACTGGGGTTCCTGTAATTTTTGGTGTCATCGCCACTGATAGTATTGAACAAGCTATCGAACGCGCTGGAACTAAGGCTGGAAACAAAGGCTTTGACGCTGCTATGACGGCGATTGAAACTGCAAACTTGCTTAGATCCTTCTAAGGATTATCTTCATCAAATAAATAATAAATTAATTAGAAAGATATGGTTGATTGTCCACAAAATAATCCTTGTCAAAAGGTATAATTTTTATTAGACTCATAGAGGTGACCATTATTTTTGACAAGGAGTTGAGTGCCATGACTTCCGACATTAGCACTATGGATAAAGAAATGGCTATGCTTGAAGCAGCGCGCTCAGGTAATGAAGATGCATTGAATAAGATTATTCAGCACTATGAACCCGAAGTTCGCATGATTGCTTGTAAATACTTTCTGCCCAGGGCAGATTATGAAGACCTGATACAAGAAGGACGAATCGCGATTTATAGAGCGATATTATCTTATGACATAAATCTAGACATCCCTTTCCTCCATTTTTTAAGAATGGTCATTAAGCGCAAGCTTATTGATAGTTTACGTAAGTATACACGCCAAAAACATGTCAATTTAAATGAAGCTTATTCCCTAAACAATTTGATTTCCGAATCAGAGGAGACAAGTTTCTTATCACTTTTACCGAACGCTGAGGACCCTGAATCAATGGTTATCGCTAATGATGAAGCCCGCTCAATGATTAACGATTTAAATAAAGATCTCTCTAGTCTTGAGCGTCTGGTGTTTGAACATTACTTTCTTCAGGGATTCAAACAACATGAAGTGTCTGAGCACTTAGGGCTCCATCCAAAGTCTTTAGACAACGCGATTCAACGAATTCGGCGTAAAACGGTACAATATCGTTCGCGTCAAATGGCTGTTTAATCTACCGATGGTAGCGTAAATAGTTCGGTGGGTTTTATACTTACTAACTACTAAGACTTCCACTTCCAAAGTGGGAGTCTTAGTAGTGGTTATCCCTTGAATGAAGGAGGGTGCTAATGCATTCGTTTTCTTGTTATGTCTTTTCCTGGCGAATGCGCCTTTTAAGATTAAAAAGACATAAACTATCTGTTAGTTTGAGTGTTATATTTCTTTTGGCAGTTTTAATTATTGGTCCCCCAGTCTATCAAGAAAGTTGGCTGGATCCTTTCGGCACGCTCAATGTCCCTAATCGAGAACTTCATCCTCATGCGATAACTAAGCTGGGGATGGTAAATTCCGATGATCCTTTTCACCCCTATTACTACACTAATGAGGGAAAGATCCAAGAATTAATGCACGACCTACAGCGTGCGACTCCCCTCTCCTCATCAGATCAAGCCTTAGTTTCTTTAGAAAATCAAAAGGTACAGTATTTTACCTTACATCGAACACTTTCCCACTATCATCCGGAAGAGGACTATGCGCTACTATATTACCCTAATAAAGGTATTATTCGTTTTAGAGAACAAGCTTTTCGGATTAATGAATCTACAGTTTATACCTTAACTCAAATCACAGGTGATATGACCTCAGGATGGTGGAAATAATAAAGGACCAGGAACAGATTGTTCCCAGTCCTTTAATTAAGCTTAATCGCCAGCTTAGGCGATACCACCGCTTTGGTTAATCAGCTTGCTGACCTTACTATGAGCATTGGTCGCTTCATTAGCTAACCGTAAGTAAATCTGTCTCAGATCACCATGATGTGAACGTGTAGCTAGTGTCATGTATCCCATTGCGGCGCTCGATGCGTCTTTCTCATAGTCATAAAGCATGTCTAAGTCTGAAAACTGACTCATTTCAAAACCCCCTCCCTATTGTAATTCAGCCATACCTTTGTTGAAGTATCCCAATACATCTTCTAAACCTTTAGCTTGTTCTTTAAAAAATCCTTTCACAGCGGTGTCCTGAGCCATTTCGCTGAACATTAGGCATTTTTTCATAGCAGTTTGGGTTTCAATAATACTTCGGGTTAACATTCCTTGATCTAGGATTTTCTTCATTTCCGTTTCATTTAGTTGCACCTTAGATCCCTCCTTTTTATAAACTAGTTTCATATAACATTTTCAGGATGTGTAAAAAGTCCGTAAATTATTCACAACTACAATAAATTTCTAAGCTATAGAAGTTTTTAATGACGGGACAAGTTACCATGAAATGTGCGAATTATATACGAATGCGAAGACGAGTAAAAGGATCGCGAAAAATATAATCCAAAGATGGACATGGGAAGTTTGAAGTGAGGCCGAAACAGATGCATCATGCATTGTTTCGGCCTCTTTGACATTCGCTTCTTCGTTCTCATCCTCATTGTCAATAGGGACAGATAACGATTCTTGGATTAATTGGAGCGCTGCTTCGCGTACATCGGTGGGGACGTAGAGGTCCACTCCAGTTGTTAACCCATAGGCTATTTTCAGGAACGCTCCCGCTTCTGGATATTGTTTGATTGCCGGTATACTATCCTCGTTAAGAAGTCCTATAATAATATCCGCCTCTAGATCCTGGGTGACACCACAAAGATAACTCCAGTTTTCCCCTACCATCCTAACCATCACTCCATTCTTTCGCCATTTGTCCGATGACTAAAATTTTCTGTCATCTGGATACTCCATATTCTTTCCAGCGCCGATCAACAAGCTGTACAGTCGCCTCGTCTGGAATTACTTCCCCTGGATAACCCGGTTTCATCCTTGCATCAATTAGGATCGGACCATGGTATACCAAGCGGTGCAGGCGCAGCTCTGTCCTGGCATAGATATCATAAGCGGGATCAAAACGGGTAAAGACTTGCCAGAGGAAACCGGTTGGATCTAAGGCAAGTGTTAGGTCATCAACCAGAACCGCAAGGGGCCATTCCTGGAACGTATCAGCTTGAAGATCCTGTAGCACATCTTTAGCGAGCTCTGGCGCTTCATCAAACGAGTTCGCCTCTAATAACAGGCATCCTGCACAAAAGGGTTTAATTCCTTTAATGCCGGGCAGAGTACTCCCCTCAATATTACGCGGCAAGTTACGTTTGGTGCTTCCTAACCCAAGCATTATAGCTTTACTGCCGTGATTTAGACGTCTCCCAGTATAGTCCAAAGTGTCCATGGACGTTTCGTTGAGAATTATTAGATCAGATTCCGGTTCAAAACGAGCCAATACAGTTTCCAAAAGAGTTCTAAAGTCTTGCAAATCAAGTTGGGCATCGGTTAAGATCAAAAACTTCGTCAAGGTAAGTTGTCCTTCGCCTAGGATTCGGAAAGCGTGCGCTAAAGCTTCACGATGATAGCTTTCTCGGACGATGGCAGCTGCTAGAGCATGAAAGCCGGTTTCAGCATATGTCCAGAGCGCTTTAACTCCCATCATGACCACAGGAAACATGGGAGACAACAAAGACTGCAAATATTCACCAATAAAATAATCTTCCTGACGAGGTTTTCCTACAACAGTAGCTGGGTAGATCGCATCGCGCCGATGGTAAACAGTATGAACGTTAAAAACCGGAAAATCATGTGTCAGGGAATAATAGCCGTAATGATCTCCAAAAGGCCCTTCTGGTGTACGAACGTGAGCAGGCACGTTACCGCAAATGGCAAACTCTGCTTCTGCAATGAGCGCATGGGGATGAGTTGAAACCTTAACTCGGGGAAGTTTTTCTCCCATTAAGAAAGAGGTGAAAATAAGTTCGGGAAGCATTTCGGGCAGAGGAGCAATAGCGGAAAGAATTAGAGCCGGTGGACCTCCTAAGAAAAGAGTCGTAGGAAGATCCTGTCCCAAACGCTCTGCTTCATAATAGTGAAATCCACCACCTTTATGAATCTGCCAGTGTATGCCCGTGTGATTTTGACTATAGATTTGAATGCGGTACATTCCAAGATTATGTTCTCCTGTCACTGGGTGTTCAGTATAAACTAAAGGTAAGGTAACAAAAGGGCCACCATCTTCTGGCCAACTGGTGAGTACCGGGAGTCGAGTTAAATCCACAGAGCGTTCTTGAATCTCGAGAACTGGGGCGTATTTCTCATGAACGGTGCGCAGGCCGCTTTTAGCCAAGGACATCATCCAGTCCTTTTCCTGCCAAAGTACGGAAGGTTTCGGCGGCAACAAACGATGCAAAGCCGAAACGGCTCGCTTTACTGTTTCTTCTGGTTTGGGTCCGATGGCCAAGTCGACGCGCCGACGAGTTCCAAATAAATTGGTGATAACCGGAAAATCACTTCCTTTAACTCGCTTAAACAAGAGGGCAGGCCCTTCGTCCTCAATAACACGGCGATGAACTTCCGCCAACTCTAGATAAGGATCGACTTCAGCCTCGATTTCGACAATTTGCTTCTCTCTGCGGAGGGTTTCAATAAAATGACGTAAATTTGTGTGCACATTTTCACCTCTGAGTAATGTAGTTAATTTCATGTTAATGGGATTAAGTAAGTAAAAGTAACGTCAATTCTTCAAACTTAATGAAGCCAGGGCGGTTTGAGTGAGAGTATCGCAATGACAGATAATTTCACTCAATTCCTCTGGACGGAGGTGATCTGAGTGGATTCCTGCTGTTACAACCACAGAACAGCGCAGCTCACGGGCTAACGTTTCGGCAACTTTCTGAGCGACATCGACATCTTTATGTCCGGGTACTGGCATGATGTAAGCATCGGTACTCCAACCTTGACCGCTAAGGCTTGGACGAGGAATTGCCAGCACAACTCCACCGACATGGGGCTTTTCTCCTCCTACCAAAAGTCCATTTAACCCATTGCCAGTATCCATCAGGATTAAGGAAATTTGACATCGTCCTTCCCCTTCTTTTCCTTGCCAAATGGGGAGGTAGATCAGTTTATTATCAGACACATCCTTTATCCTCACTTTACATTTTTACATTAGGTGTTTACATTATACATTTAGTCATCTATATTAGCCAAGTTTTTAAAGAAAACTTGGGAAGGCGCCCACGAAGACACTGTCTTCGCACGTATTAGCCTTCTTGCAGACACTGTCTTCGCGCGTGTTAACCTTCTTGTTAGCCTTAGCGAAGGCGACTGCCTAGTTGTGGTGCCGCGTAGCGGCATGGAAGTCTGACTAGTAAAAGAAAACTTGGGCTTATTCGTTGAAAAAAAAGAGAGTGGGAAAATCAAAATCCCAGCTCTCTTTTTACCTAAATGAAATTCTTTGGTCTTAATCTTTTGGAGAAGAAAACAATATAGTCCCCAAATCATCAACATCGACGAGAATTTGTTGTCCTTCCTTAAATTCACCTTGAAGAAGTTTTAGGGCCAAGGGATTCTGCAGACGTTGTTGGATCACCCGCTTGAGCGGCCTTGCTCCATAAACAGGATCATAACCTTCATTCGCCAATTGTACACGGGCCTGCTCTGTTAATTCGAGTGTGAGGTTGCGTTCGCTTAAACGTTCACGCAACAGGCCAAGTTGAATTTCCACGATTTGTCCAATATGCTTACGCTCTAAAGGATGGAAGACAATGACTTCATCTAGGCGGTTAAGGAATTCCGGCCGGAAGTGATGCCGCAGTTCTTCATTAATGGTTGACCGAACTTCTTCTTGGGACGCGCTGCGTCGCGCTAGATCCTGAATGGACGGACTTGCAATATTACTGGTTAAAATAACTACTGTGTTTTTAAAGTTTACAATCCGTCCTTGCCCATCAGTTAATCGGCCATCATCTAAGAGTTGCAAGAGAACATTCGTAACGTCACTATGTGCTTTCTCAATTTCATCGAAAAGGATCACACTGTACGGTTTACGACGGACGACTTCTGTCAGCTGTCCACCCTCTTCGTAGCCTACATAACCTGGAGGTGCTCCAATAAGTCGTGCTACTGTATGCTTTTCCATATACTCCGACATATCGATTCTAACCATAGCTTGTTCATCATCGAAGAGAAATTCCGCCAACGCCCTTGCTAGCTCAGTTTTCCCGACGCCGGTCGGACCTAAGAAGAGAAATGAGCCTAAGGGGCGATTCGGGTCTTGTAAACCAGCTCGGGCCCGGCGTACAGCATCGGCAACAGCGTTAACTGCTTCTTCTTGACCGATAACCCGCTCATGAATACGATCTTCCATGTAGACGAGCTTTTCCATCTCGCTCTCCATGAGTTTTGCAACGGGTACATGAGTCCAAGTTGCCACAATTTCTGCAATATCTTGTTCTATCACTTCTTGTTTTAACAAAGTGTTTTTCTTTGCTTGAAGTTTTTCTTCTGCGGCTTTAAGTTCTTTTTCCAGATTCGGAATAATTCCATACTGCAGTTCGGCTGCTTTATTATAATCTAGTTGCTGTTGCGCTTGCTCCATAAGGTTACGTGAACGATCAACTTCTTCTTTAAGTTGTTGAATTCGGGCCAAGACCTCACGTTCGCCCTGCAGCTGAGCATCCAAGCCGGAACGTTCTTCTTTGAGATTGGCCAACTCTACTTCAATTTTTGTTAAACGATCCTTGCTGGCTTCATCCTTTTCTTTTTTGAGGGCTTCTCGTTCGATTTCTAATTGCATCATCCGTCGTTTAATCTGATCTAATTCATAAGGATCACTGGTTATTTCCATACGCATACGCGCTGCCGCTTCATCAATTAGGTCAATCGCTTTGTCTGGGAGAAAACGGTCACTAATATATCGATCAGATAGTGTCGCGGCGGCAATGATCGCACCGTCCGTGATTCTCACACCATGGTGTGTCTCATAGCGTTCCTTGAGACCACGCAGGATTGAGATGGTATCCTCTACACTGGGTGCTTCAACCATGATCGGTTGAAAACGCCGTTCAAGAGCAGCATCTTTCTCAATATGCTTGCGATATTCTGCGAGCGTCGTTGCTCCGAGCATGCTTAGTTCTCCACGGGCCAGCATTGGCTTAAGCATATTGCTAGCATCCATTGCTCCTTCAGCGGCTCCCGCTCCGACAACAGTGTGTAATTCATCAATAAATAGGATGACATCTTCACGATCCTTGATTTCTTTGAGCACCGCTTTCAAACGTTCCTCAAATTCCCCCCGGTATTTGGCTCCGGCGATCAAGGTTCCCATATCGAGAGCGACGACTTGCTTATTTTTAATTGCATCGGGGACATCTCCACGGACAATCCGTTGAGCCAATCCTTCGACAATAGCTGTTTTCCCGACCCCAGGCTCTCCAATCAGTACAGGATTATTTTTTGTACGTCGGGATAGAGTCTGAATAACCCGGCGAATTTCTTCATCACGGCCAATCACGGGATCAAGTCGGCCACGCCTCGCTTGTTCCACTAGGTTAAGCCCATATTGTTCGAGAGCTGCATAGGTTCCTTCAGGGTTTTGACTAGTGACGCGTTGAGTCCCTCTAACTTCTCGTAAGGCTTGAAGTAATTTTTCCCGAGTCAGTCCAGCTTGTTTTAAGATTTGTTCGACTGGACCCCCAGCTTTCCCCAAGATTGCAAGCAACAAATGTTCGGTGCTTACATACTCATCACCAAACGTGCTCATCTCATCATGGGCCGCTACCAAAACGGACCGTAAGCGCGCCGAAATGGTCAGTTGCACATTTCCGCCGCTGATGCGGGGAAAACGGTTGATCTCTTGTCGAATAGTTTGGATTAGTACGCCAACCGCCATATTTAATTTAGTCAGCACTTGAGGAACAACGCCATCCCCTTGCTCTAAAAGAGAGAGCAAAAGATGTTCTGGCTCAACTTGGCTATTCCCGTTGCGTTCTGCTTTGCTTTGAGAATCTGTGATGGCTTCCTGTGATTTCTGGGTAAAACGATTGGTATCAAAAGACATTATTACTCACTCCTTTTTAAGCTAGGTATGGTCAAACCGAGGTTGTGCTTCGTTTGTTGGCTAAATCACGAAGAGCCGTGATCTCTTGCTCGCTCATACCCTCTGGTAAAACGATCGATAATTCTGCAAAGAGGTCCCCATATTGAAGAGGATGCTCTAAATTTGGCATACCCTTTCCTTTTAAACGAAATCTCTTTCCACTTTGAGAGAGCGGGGGGATTTTAAGCAGGACTTCTCCTCCAAAGGTACGGATACGCGCCTCACCACCTAAAACGGCCTGATAGAAATCAACTGGTAGATCTACCTTCAAGTCATCTCCATCACGGACAAAGCGAGTATGCGGGGCTACTGTAATATTTAAATAGAGATTCCCTCTCGCTCCACCTGAGATCCCTGGCCCACCTTGACCCACAATCCGTACTTTAGAACCAGTCCTTACCCCTTTCGGGATTTTGGCCTCGATTTGTTTTTCTCCGGTACGAATGAGCCGTGTCGTTCCATTATAAGTTTCTTCAAGTGTCACTTGGACCTCTACTTCAAGATCCTGGCCAGAACGGGCACGTCCTTTTACAGAGCCCCCACTGAAACCAGCGCCTTGCCCGCCACCTCCGCCAAAGAGAGTTGAGAAGAAATCAGAATACCCGTCTCCTCCTCCACTAAATCCACCCGCGCCACCAAACATTTCTGCAAAATCTTCTGGGGACATGGTATAGGTTTGATTGCTGCCACCCCTACCACCAGAATTCGTTTGCCAGCGGCCATAATCAAAATCTCCACGTTCTCCACGATTCTGCCATTGTTGGTACTCCGCCCGTAATTCATCGTATTTACGACGTTTTTCAGGATCACTAATCGCTTGATAGGCTTCCATAGACTCTTTAAATTTAGCTTCAGCCGTTTTGTCCCCCGGATTTACATCGGGATGATATTTCTTAGCTAATTTTTGATAGGTCTTTTTTATAGTTTTTTCATCAGCATCTGGTGAAACACCAAGAATTGCATAATAATCTTTAAAATCCATATCTTCACCTCATATTCTGCGCTGGTGGTAAAGTTTTTCTTCACTATGATTCTGCTAGTTTTATCTGAGATTAATTGCAGTATTTTCTCCCCTACAATTAGATTATATTCCCTTTTTCAACTAAGGTCAATAATGGTCAGACATATTTTTGACTATATTTGACCTTTGGAACTGCAGTTAACCGAAACTTAGCTGGTGCCCGCGAAGACAATGTCTTCGCACGTATTAGCCTTCTTGCAGACATTGTCTTGGCACGTGTTAACCTTCTTGTTAGCCTTAGCGCAGGCGGCCGCCTTAGTTGCACTTGCCGTGAGCGGCATGGGAGTCTGATAAGTTCGAAAAAACGGACTTCAAGAAGTCCGTTTGGAGAATACCATTTTATCCAACTAAAAAACTATCGAGTTGCTCAGAATCTTTGTCAGACGGATCGTATTTGGGCTATACGGTTCATAACATCTGTTTTTACTCTGTGTAAAATATCTTTAGCCTCTTGGAGCGTATCCGCTTTCACTGAAAAGTAAAATTTGATTTTAGGTTCAGTTCCAGAGGGGCGAACCATGACAAATCCTCCGCCGTGAAAAGAAAAACGCAAAACATTTGAATGGGGAAGCGTGAGTGGGTATGTTTGTCCTGTCGAAGTATCTTTACCAATTCGCTGTTCATAGTCATCTATTTTCCAAATATGAATCCCACCAAGTTCAAGGATTTCTTCTAATCTAAGTGAGTTCATAATCCTCGCTATTTCTTCCTTACCTTGGATTCCCCTCAATGCCAAGGACTCTTGATCATCCAAGTAGTATCCGAATTTTCTATAGATAAGCTCAAGAACATCGAAAAGGGAACGTTCCTCTACCTGCCGGTAATAGAGAGCAGCTTCCGCCAAAAGGATAGCAGCGATTACTGCATCTTTATCTCGGACAAAATCGCCGGCGAGATAACCATAACTCTCTTCGAAGCCGAATTGGAACGTTCCCCAACCGCCTTCTTCCATTTCTCTTTCCTTTTCAGCAATAAATTTAAATCCAGTCAGTACGTTTTCCACCCGCACATTGAAATATCGAGCAACCTCATCCGCTAGATCTGTTGATGCCACTGTTTTAATTATTGTTGCATTGTCTGGAAGGGTCCCTAAGGCTTTCTTTTGCGATAGAATATAATAGGTTAACAGTATCCCAATTTGATTTCCAGTGAGCTGAACAAAGTCACCGTTCAGATCACGCAAGACGACACCTAAACGGTCAGCATCTGGGTCGGTGGCTAAAAGAAGATCGGCTTTAAGTTCCATCCCATATTTTCGGGCTAGTTCAAATGTTGCCGGGATTTCTGGATTAGGATACGGCACTGTCGTGAACTCTGGGTCAGGAAGTTCTTGCTCGGGTACTACGGTGACTGAGCAAAAACCAAGTTCAGCTAAAGCTCTGCGTACAAGTGTGTTCCCTGCTCCGTGCAAAGGTGTATAGACAATACGAAGTTCCTTCCCTTTTCGCTCATCCAGATCTGGGTGCAATGCAAGTTTTCGCACTCGAGCTAGGTAAGATTGATCGATTTCTTCACCGATGATTTCTAGTAAGCCGGACATCTTAGCATTTTCTATGGACATGGGTTCGATTCCCAGCCAACTCTCCCGGGCTTCAATTCGGGCAAGTATCTGGTCAGCTTTCACTGGAGGCACCTGTCCACCGTCATCCCAGTACACTTTATAACCGTTGTATTCTTTAGGGTTGTGACTGGCTGTCACAACAATACCAGCTAAAGCGTGCAACTGACGAACTGCATACGAGAGTTCTGGTGTGGGGCGAAGTGCATTAAAGAGATACACCTTAACTCCGTTTTGGGCGAGTACTAAAGCGGCCTCGAGAGCGAATTCTGACGAGTATTTCCGAGAGTCGTAGGCAATAACCACTCCACGTTTCATACCCTCCTGCCCATGATCACAAACACATTCGGCTAGCCCTTGGGTGACTTTACGAATAACATATTTATTCATACGATTTGTGCCTGCTGCAATAATTCCTCTTAAGCCACCTGTACCAAATTCCAAATCTGTATAGAATCGATCCTCAATTTCTTGCGGATCGGTGATCTGTCGCAGCTCTTGTCGTATTTCTTCCTCAAAGTAAGGATGTTCGGACCATAAGGTGTAGCGATCTTGAATAATCATCTGATATGTCCTCCTTCTATGTAGCTTCGATCAATAAAAACGATGGATAATGTTCCCTTTTATTGAGTATAGCATACTTCAAACGGATAGGACAGATGGATCTAAAAACACCAGAATGTCACCAAAAAATATACCTCGGCCTAAGCCTGAGGTACTAGAACTGGAGAAATTATGATCCCAACCAATCCAGGCCCCGTATGAACCCCCATGACTGGGCTAATCTGGTTGAACAACAATTCATCAATATTAGGGAGTTGATGAGCTTTCTGCCAAAGGTTACGAGCTTCTTGCTCTGCTCCCCCATGGACAATAGCCACGTTATAGTGATCTTCTTGAGTACTTTCTTTCAAAATATCAAACAATTTATTAAGCGATTGATCTCGGCCACGGACTTTTGCAAAGGTAATGTACTTGCCTTCAGAGTTAACCGTAATAATGGGTTTAATATTCAAGAGTTCACCAAGGGTGCCTGACACGTACCCGATTCGGCCACCTCGTTTTAGATAATCTAACGTGGAAAGCACAAAATAGATTCTAGTTCGTTCTGAAACATCCTTAGCTGCTTTAATTACGCTCTGAAAATCCGTTGAGCGACGGAGCTGACGAGCTGCTTCTCGGACTGGGAAACCTAACCCCATAGAAAGCGATTTGGAATCCAACACATTGATGACCATCTCTTTAAATTCTTGTGCTACCTGACATACGGTTTCATAGGTTCCGCTTAAACCACTTGATATATGCATCGCAAGAATATGTGTGACATGCCGATCTCTTAACTGACCAAATAAATTGGCTATTTCAGCTGGAGAAGGCAGCGATGTAGTGGGAACCTCATTGACCATATTGTCGTAAACTTCATTCGGACTAATATTAACTCGATCGAGATATTCCCGATCTGGGTAGACAATGTGCAAGGGAAGAACTTCTATCTCAAATTCCCGAATCATTTCCGGGTCCAAATCGCTCGTACTATCTGTTACAATCGCGATTTTAGGGACACTCGTCAGCATTGTAGAGGGTTGCATGAGGCACTGTTCCTTTCCATTATTCAGTAATGCCATATAGATTAGTATAGCTTAAACTTTGACAATTACACTTGCAACTTCGTGCAGATTAGGATATTAACAGAACTTGCGTAGCCTTACGTACGTCCTCAATGGCTGTCGGATGCTCATTAATTTCCCCAGCTTGATCAATCCCCTTATAGAGGCAGGGGGGAGCGTATTGAATATCTAACATATGAAAGAGAGTTTTAATGGAACGTTCTGCACATTCAAACACATCGGGCTTTTTTGTTCCGGCCGTCGCAAGAAAAAGACCAATACGTTCGTAACCAGAGGGATTTATAAGGGTCTGATGGTGCAGGTATTTGAGAGCCCAAAACGTTTGCATACGGTCAATTAGAATTTTGGTTTGCGCATTTAACCCCATCATAAAAATCGGAGCAGCGAGGATTAGACGATCAGCACGAATCAGCTTCTCTTGCAGCTTGGGGATATCGTCCTTTATTACACATATCCCTTTTGCTGAACATGCCCCGCATCCTTGGCAGGGATTTATCTTTAGATCTGAAAGGTAAACTAATTCAGTCGCATGGCCCTCGGCCTTGGCAGTTTCCATCGCTTCTATGACTAAGCGGGTCGTGTTTCCATTGCGACGTGGGCTACAGGCAATTCCAAGCACGGATAACGACATTTCTTCTACTCCATTCTATAATTCTGTTTTAGTTCCAAGTATAAAAGCGAGCTTCTCAAAATTTAAGAAACTCGCTTTTAGATTTGGCCTCTGCATGAGTTAAAGCTAATTTGGTTACAATTTAGGATTAGAATCTGGGTCAAAATACCGCACCCTTTCTGTAACGTCTTACTACTTATCCTTCTTCATGAACTAGCCTTTTTTCTTGTGTGGATTTAATTGATTCCAGTCCCACAGACTCTAAAATTGCATTAATCATTAATTGCTCTTTTTGTGTCATATAAACTTTTTCTCCTTTCCATATATTTTAAGGTATCACTTTATTATATACCTATTTCTGGGATTTGCAACGCTTTTTTTAAAAACGATCAAAATAATTTAGACCTTCCAATGTTTTGACGAAAATCGACCCCTTTTTGCGTTGAAACACCGGACTTTAATAATCTATGAAAGTCCGGCGAAATTTATGCAAGTTTTATATACATTTCAAACTGTTTTGCGTCAGAGTTAATTCCGTGTGCACTGAGAAAAGCAACAATCCAATCTTCAGGTTGATTAGTCAATGAAAATGACGCATTTGAGCGCCCAAGCACTGAGGAGATCAGTTCTTTAGCCCCAGCTTCGGTTGCACTCCAAGCATCTAAGCAAGGAGCATTATTGTCTCCAGCAAATAACGCACCAGCTGTTCTACTCGAATTCATTACGGCAGAAAAATTACCATACCGTTTAAGATACTCCTCTCTTCTTTGCCATGCTGGATTAAAGAATGCTCGGCGACGGCTTTCAAAATACTGTTCAACTGAAGCCATTTCAAGATGACACGCCTCAACTTTCCTATCTGAGAAAAAATTAATTCCACCTTGAGTACGGTAAATATTGAGCTGGCGCATTCGTGTAAAACCGACTGACTGATAGACTTTAAGTGCATGATTTTGCTCCAGAACCTCAAGGTAAACTCCTTTTAATCCAACACTAGTAGCAGAATTGAGCTGAGAGAACATTAGAGGTGCAAAAAGGCCCTTTCCCCGGTAATTCGGATCAATGCAAGCCCCAGCGATCCATCCATCGACTCCGTCTATGGACAGCAAAGCAAAGCCGACAATCTGATCTTCAACAAGGATTGCCATCGAATGCTGGAGAGAGACTTGACTTAGATGAAGCCAAACTCGCATATGTTCAGGCGTATATGTCATGTCGTAATAATATCCCCGCCAACAGCGGTTCCAAATGTCCGTCAATTCATGCAAACTGATATGTTCAAGCGTATTTACTCTTATATTTTTTTTCATGGTTTTTAATTCACTTCATTCTTAGCTATAAATTTTGTATTTAACTCCCTGGCGAGTCATGACCGCCAGTTGATGCGCGGCGCTAAAGATCTAGGTAGGTTCAACTAATACATTTCTATTATCCTTGCTTGATTTCCTGCTAACTCTTTCAAGGTTACTGAAATGACAAGCAGGAATGGCGTGATTCAGAGAGAATATATAGTTTTTGTTTAATATTGAGGGTGAAGTAGAATTATATTATCAATCGATCTGAAAGGTGGTTAAATTAGGATGATCTCTTATATTAATAATGATGAACAGCAGTTTGCCCAATTACTGCTCGATTTTATCCAAGAGAGCCCATCTTCCTTCCATGCTGTAGAAGGCGTCAAGAAATTGCTTGTTCCCCAAGGGTTCCAAAAGTTGTCCTTAAAAGATAAATGGTCATTGATTCCCGGGGGTAAATACTATGTAACTCGTAACGATTCTGCCTTAATTGCTTTTGTTGTTGGCGAAGGTGTGCCAGAGAAGTATGGGTTTCACATTATTGGAGCGCATACGGACAGCCCTAGTTTTCGGGTTAAGCCCTTGCCGGAAATATCTGTAGAAGGGCATTATGTGAAGTTAAATGTTGAAACTTATGGCGGACCGATACTTAATACCTGGTTGGACCGTCCACTTTCTTTAGCAGGTCGGGTTATTTTGCGCGGGGACTCCCCTTTTTCTCCTCGAAGCAGACTTTTCCGTAGTGACCTTCCCCTGCTTGTGATTCCCAATCTTGCTATCCATATGAATCGTAAGGTTAATGAAGGAATTGAATTGAACAAACAAAAAGATATGCTGCCCTTATTAAGCCAAATCACGCAAGACTTTGAAAAAGAAAGTACCCTGATTAGTCACCTTGCCAAAACGCTGCAATGTCCCCATGATGATATCTTAGATTTCGACCTTTTCCTCTATGAATATGAAAAAGGTCATTTTGTTGGGCTGCAACAAGAGTTTATTTCAAGTGGTCGTCTTGATGACTTGGCGATGATTCATGCCGGTGCCTGGGCTCTAGCTAACGCTAAACCAACTCTGACCACACAGGTTCTGGCCTGTTTTGATCACGAAGAATGCGGAAGCATTTCCAAACAAGGGGCGGCTTCTCCTTTTCTATCCTTTATTTTAGAACGAATTCTGCTAGGACTAAAAAAAGACCGAGAGGAATATCTCCAGGCCTTGGCGCATTCTTTCCTGATTTCAGCCGATATGGCCCACGCTCTTCACCCCAACTCAGGAGAAAAGCTTGATCCAGTTAATCGCCCAATCCTTAATAGCGGGCCAGTGATTAAAATCAGTGCTAACCAAAGTTACACAACTGATGCGGAATCTGCGGCCGTTTTCACTACCCTCTGTCAACTCGCAGGGGTTCCTGTCCAGAAATTTGTCAATCGTTCGGATGAACGAGGGGGCTCAACTATTGGTCCGATTTCCACTACACATCTTGATATACGGTCCGTGGATATCGGAAACCCTATCTTAGCTATGCATTCGGTACGTGAACTCGGCGGAGTTAAAGATCACTTAGCCATCGCCAAAGTCTTCTCGGAGTTTTATAAATAAAGCTTTGTTATTGAAATTATAACAGTAAGCTCTGGATAAATGCTTTGGCGTGATCGCAATGAACTGTCATGACTTGATCTGTTGATGGACTCAGTGGAATGAAAATCGTTGCGACCTCATCAAAGTTATATATTCTCTTTCCAGAAGACTGACAGATTAAATAACCTTTCTGGTTGAATAAGACCTCAAGTTTCTGCATGCCCAAAATACGATTTGGTAGTGTCATATCAAAGTCTTCCAATTGGTCATCCCCCATCTCGCCAAAACTGCGAACTATATGGCTTATTGATATGCTATATAGCTTTACTTTATTTACGGCCTATACAATTTCCTTATAATACCATAAGAACGGCTTTTTAATGGGTATAGCTGGAAAATATGTTCGAATTTCGGTATAAACGATTGACTATTCTTAATTGTTTCGCTATAATTAAGATGCTCGGAGTACTTGTGGATTTTACGAACCTTCTCGATTGCCTACGGCTTGGGAAGATTTTTCTGAACTTCCCATGTAGCGGGTAATAATTTGGTGGAGGTTTGTTTATGTTTAATGACAAAATTTTAAGTTGCAAAGACTGCGGTCGTGATTTTGAATTTACAGCATCCGAACAGGAGTTTTATGCAGAAAAAGGGTTTACTAATGAGCCTGGCCGTTGCCCCGAATGTCGCGCTGCTAGAAAAGAACAAAATAGGAATAGCGGTGGCGGTGGATATTCTCGTCAACCACGTGAGATGTTCCCCGCTATTTGTGCAACCTGTGGAAAAGAAACCACAGTACCTTTCCAACCTTCTGGTGACAAACCTGTTTATTGCCGTGACTGCTATCAACCACGTGCTCGCAACAATTGGTAAGTCGTATTTATGAAAAAAAACCTTTCCTGGCTAAATGCCTGGGAAGGTTTTTTATTTATTCGCTTGATCCTGCCAACAAAGGCTCATACATCATGATGGCATGGTTCTCAGTAATAAAATCATCACCGATCAGGGTATTGTTGAGGTCAAAGATTCTACGCCTAACAATATTATGGCGCATATATCCTCCCCACCATTCCTGAGCTATCAAATGATTGCTTTGATACACTTCGTATTTTCGCGAGCAGGGTTGACCGCATCTCAATTCGCCGTGAAGCTCATAATCGCCAACCGATACCAACAATTGATAATCTTGCGAGGTGTTGTTCTTTATTTGAAGATCGATGTAATTGTAGACAACAGTAGCGCCACTCCCGAAGGGCTGAGTGCGGTTTGTATCAGGAAACACATCGTGTGTATGTCTCCACCGTTCTGTAACAGTTAATGATGTGTGCAGAGTCATCCAATAGATCAGATTTGAAAGCTGACAGAGCCCACCGCCAACGCCTGGTACAAATGATCCGTTTAAAAGAACCATCCCTTCCATGAACCCTCTTACCTCAGTAGGTTTACCAATCAAGCGCCAAAAAGAAAACGATTCTCCTGGTCTGATAATTATTCCATTGATTCTTTCAGTCGCCAATCTCAAGTTGGTTACCTTGTTTTCTTGGAGCCACATGTCAACGTTACGAAGCTTTCGATATAATGGGGTGCTATGTTTTGCAGCTAAATGAGGAAGATGAGAATTCTGGATTGTTGTTGCGTATTTAATTGATTTATAAAAAAACCATTGAACGTAGCGACGCCAGGTAAAGTATAACTTTCCTAAGAAAACCCGCAAGTTGGAACGATTGGCTGGTCGTTCAGACTGATAGGGAGTTTCCATACCCATATTTTCCCTCCATATTAAATCTAGATAATGTAGGAGTGAATCATTAGCTTTTTATCTTTCGTGATACTCTATATACGAGATAAATTGTAACTTATTAAGTATAAATTCGTTTACAGTTAGACTCTTTGATGTCTACTTATTTCGCGGAATATCATTTGTATTCCTGCAACTTTCCTCAAATATGAGGATATTTCGGAAAATTTTTTAGTTGTAAAGAAGTATAGAAAAACCTCCAATCCAGTTAGATTGAAGGTTTTTCTATGCTTTAACTTTTGTTAAGTTTAGATCTTTATTACTTAAATTTATCTATTAATGTCCAGTTCAATTAGTTCTTGATAAAGTTCCTTGCGACGATCTGCCAGAAAAAAGCTATCACGCATCGAGGTACGATCTGGACGACGTATATGATTAATCCGATCGGCTAACAAGGTAGCGGGAAGTATTCCTTCTGCATTTACTGAAGATTGATTAACCAAATCCCCTTTAGGCCCAATAACTAGAGCCCCTCCACTAAATTCCTTAGCTTTCCCATTACTTCCTATTAAATTGCACGCTCCAAGGTAAACAGAATTATCATATGCTCGTGCTCCAAGATAACGTAACCAAATCTCTTTTCGATCACCAGCTACCATGGGAGAAGCATGTGGCGCAAACAAGACTTCTGCCCCTTTGAGTGAATAGATTGCTGCCATTTCAGGGAAATGCCAGTCCCAGCAGATTCCCACAGCGAAGGTCGTCCCATGAGCTGAAAAGATCGGAAACTCATCTCCAGGAGTAAAATATTCCATTTCGCTCCGACCTAAATGTGCTTTACGATAAACGTTGGGTTCCTCATTCGGAGTTAAGATAACATGTGATATGTAGGGCTTGTTCTGACCCTTTCTTTGTTCAACCATCCCAACCAAAAGTGTGATCCCTAAATCTTGTGAGCACTCTCTTAACTGACCAACCCAAGTACTATCCAGTGTATCGCCCATTTCTGATGCATATTGTGGTGAATAACCATCTAAGGCGCATTCTGGAAAGCACAACAGGGAGACTTCCTGCTTTTGCGCTACCTCTGCTAAACGAGTAATTGTTTGAAAATTGCGTTCAGTTTCTCCAACTCTGGATTCCATCTGAACGAGTCCAATCCGGCAGTCAGTTTTCATAATTTTTGTCCTCGTCCTTCCCTACTACTCAATAACAAACTATGAAAATAGCTTAATTAAAAATCCTCTGAATCACTATAATCCTTACTTAAAACATCCGTTAGCAATCTATGATCATGAAGTAAGTTGATTAAGAGTCGCTCGTCTTTAGTTTGAGTGGTTCGAGCATTGGTGAGAATACTGAGAGGTCTATAAATAGGTGAATCTTGGATCTTTAAAATTTTAAATATTTTTTGATCGCATTCACGACTGACAGTTAAAGAAGAAATAATTGTTATTCCAAGTCCTGCTGAGACCAACTGTTTAATGGCCTGAGTACTTCCCAATTCCATCGTTACATTCAATTGTTCCGGGTCAAGCCCTCTCTCTTTCAGGGCCATCTCCATCACCTTACGAGTACCAGAACCGTCCTCTCTTGTGACCAAACGTTCATGGGGGAGTTCAGCCAAGGTAATACTGTTCCTTGACGCCCAAGGGTGAAAATATGGTATTACGACGACTAACTCGTCTTCCCAGAAGCTCTCCACATTAAGATCCTTATGACGGGGGACTGGCCCTTCAATTAGACCAATATGTATTTTCTTCTCTAAAACATCTTGAGAGATGGACTCTGTGTTAGCTATTTTTACCTTGAAATCCACATCGGGATGTGTCTTATACAAAAAAGCTAGAATATTAGGAAGAATATATTCTCCAATCGTTAAAGTCGCACCGAGATAAATCAAACCTCTTTGATCTTTTGCTAGGGCACTTATCTGCTCTTTGGCATTCGATAGAAGATCTAAGACACTCCGAACATGAGCATAAAAGATTTGACCTTCTTTAGTTAAAGTAACCCCTTTATTAGTACGATCAAAAAATCGAGCACCATATTGATTTTCCAAATTCTGAATCTGCAAACTAATACTGGGTTGGCTCATATGCAGTTTCTTAGCTGATAAGGTAATGTTTTTGGTTTCTGCAACCTCTTTGAACACAAGAAAGTGTTGTTCCATGATGATGTATCTCCCTTCCAATAGCACACTCCATTGGCACCTAATATTTCACCTTCCAGAGAAACTTATTATAACGAAACCCCTGATTTGTCTATCGATCTTAAGCAACGTTTAATCAAAGCACATGTTTTCCTAATAAAATAGTCTTCTATTCTTAAACTAGATTATCATGTCCTAAAAAAGGAATGGTTATCATACGGGAAACGTAGTCTAAAGGAGTTTGCATGTACTCTGGAAATATAATTTATTCAGAATGTACATTGTATATCCTTATCATACCATCAGTGGAAGGTTTCCGCTAGGCAAGCACTCTTTCTTTTCAAAAAAATGACGAAAAACCTTATTCATCTATTTTTGTCTAAATATATTGTCGTCTATAATTGTCGTATTCGATAAAATTTTGGCCATAATAAATAGCCTTCCGTCAGGAAGGCTTTTATAATGGTCATATTCTTCTTTCTCCAGAAAACAGTCAGAATACAAGCTAATAATAAAAAGACCACCAACAGTTTATTGTCCAGCTACCTTATCTATCTGAGCCCACTTAGTCTGACAATAACTAGTCGCTAACTTCACCATGGACTCTGCCCATTCGGGACAACCTAGAGCGTGAATATGATTATAGGCAGCGAAAACGTTCTTGTAACTAATTCCGTCATGCTGACCATCAATCCCGTGCCCACGTTTGACTGTTAAACCAAATTTTACATCATCAGCCAAGTTAATAATCCGTGAATTATGAAACTCATGTCCCCTAATTTCAGTTTTCTCTTCAAACCAAGATTGACCTGGATTGGCTTCCATAAGCGTATACCCATGCCCTTGAGGTTTTCTTTCCATCTGAGTATCAAAGGGCAGTAAACCTACCATCTCAAAACTTTGAGATGTGGTTCGAATTGAGCGACCCAGATACATAAGACCACCACACTCGGCGTAAATGGGTAGTCCCTTTTCGCCAACTCGTTTGATTTCCTCGCGCAATACTTTATTTTCTTCCAGCTCAGCAGCAAATACCTCAGGAAATCCTCCGCCAATATAGAGTCCGTCTAAGTTTTCCGGGAGTTGACTATCTAACAGAGCGCTTATGGAGACTAGATCTGCCCCCATGCCTTTTAAGGCTTCCAAGTTTTCAGGATAGTAAAAACTGAAAGCCGCGTCCTGAATAATTCCGATTTTAGGTGTACAACCCTTATTTTTATTCATAAATTTGGCTAAGTTAGGAAGCTGAGTCTCCGCAAACTGAGGAAGCTCAGGAGCACACCGAGCCAGAGTTAAAATTTTGGGTAAGTCCACATGTTCACATATAACATCCGCAAGATAATTCAACAACTTATCAGTTTCAGCCATTTCACCATTTGTAACAAGTCCAAGATGTCGATCAGGAATACATAAGTTGACGTCCTTAGGAATCGCGCCCACTACAGGGATTTTACAAAACTCTTCAATAGCTTCACGAGCTATCTTCACATGGCGGGCTCGTGCTACTTTATTCAAAACTACACCTATAATTTGTACATCTGGGTCAAAATGCTGATAACCCATCACCATAGCTGCAGTACTGCGAGTCATTCGAGTAGCATCTACTATTAATAAAACTGGCGAACGGGTTATTTTAGCGATTTCAGCCGTTGAACTGCTTCCCAGTAAGTCCAAACCATCATATAGCCCCATTGCACCTTCAATGATACTAATTTTTTTGTCTAAGGATTGACTTGCTACGGAACTGCATATTTCCTGTTTCTTCATAAAAAAAGAATCAAGGTTACGGCAAGTGCATCCCGCTGCAGCCGTATGCCAACTTGCGTCGATATAGTCTGGTCCCTTCTTAAAAGGTTGAACTGCAATTCCTTGACGGGCAAACGCTCTGAGTAGCCCTAAAGTAAACGTTGTTTTCCCGCTCCGTCCATGAGGCGCTCCAATTACTAAGCGAGGGACATTATTTGTACTCAGTTGATTCGTATCAGTCCATGGTGACATAACCCCACACCTTTCTTGGAGTTTTTTGATCAGGATTGAATAGATAAACAATTGACCATCCTCTGTCCGTACCCTATCATGCAGATTTATTCGAATCGGCAGAAACAGGAGCATTGGACCTAAAGGATGGTCAATAGCAAGTACATCGGAAGGTTTCATTCTATTTACGGCATGTCCATCCAGAAGTGATGAGTTTACTCTTTATCAGCATCGAAATCCCCTGGAGTTTGGACTTTGCCTTTTAAGCAAATGAATGTTGTCGTAATATAAAGGTATTCAACCAAGTCTTCCGCGGTAAGTTCTTTAACTGCGTTATCCACATCGCTCTTCGTCTCGCCTATGGCAACAGCGACATCTCTACTCTTAGCTTTTTGCACTTTAGCGAGATATTCAAGTACTTTCGCTTTAACTTCGGGTCTAGCAGGTCCTTTTGCCATTTAAAATACCAGCTTTCTCATTTAAGATTGAACTCAAATTTAATACTTAAATGCTGCCGACGTACGGAAGGTTTCTCTGGAGAAAATATAATCGTCGATCAACATATCTGAGAATGGAAGTTCTGCCATAGCAAAGAATTTTTCCCAACCAATCCGCTCAACCCATTCTCCAATACGTTCTCCCTTATTAGCATTAGCAATCCAAAGCTCAATGATTTTGCGGATTGCTTCAGTCGTTTCAGGCCAACGAGGAGCAGTATTAGGCAGGAACGGAATAACCATACGAGAAAAACTAGGTGCCGAACGGGCATTAGAAACTTTTCCGCCGATAAGAATCGCTATGCCGTCATTTTTAGCATCATAAATTTCCATTGCAGGAGACATCGTGTAGCAGTTACCGCAATACATACATTTATCTTCGTTTACGACAACGCTCTTGTTCTTCGGATCGGGACGAATAGCTCCGGTCGGGCAACTGGCTACAAGGCTTGGAATTTCAGTGCCTTTACGAATTTTATCATGGTCAATCCGAGGAGGAGTCCGGTGAACACCGACAATGCCGATGTCACTGCAGTGGGTTGATCCACACATGTTTAAGCAGCAGGCCAAACCCATTTTTAATTTTGCAGGAAGTTTCATGGATTCAAAATACTCATATAAATCATCCATTACGGCTTTAACTACGCCTGAAGCATCGGTTGCTGGAGTGTGACAGTGTACCCATCCTTGAGTGTGAATGATATTGCTGATTGCTTCTCCTGTTCCTCCAACAGCAAAACCTTTAGCTGCTAAAGTTTCGATCAGCGGGTTAACTTTCGCTTCGTCAGATAGTAAAAACTCAATGTTGTTACGGGTTGTCCAGCGAAGGAATCCATCACAATATTCATCAGCTATTGCACAAACATCGCGAATAAAATCAATACTGACCAAACGAGGAGTACCCACCCTTACACTATAAAGTGTGCTAGCTTCACCAACATGTTTGAGCACGCCTGCACGTGGGATCTCGTGATACTTCCATTTACCATAGTTTTCAACAATAACCGGGGGAAGCATTTCTTTATAATTAGGAGGTCCTTGGTCTAATTTTGCCATTATTATCCACCTCTCGTTAGCTACTTTATTTAGAATTTATAGAGCAGATCCATCTAGTGCAGTTCCGGATTTGTCAATCTGATCTTGATCCCAGAAGACATATGGGTTAGCACGTGGGCGGAAGACCATCTGCGGTACAGGAGCAACTTCAATTCCCTTGAGGAAATTGGTCATTCCTAAACGGTAAATTGTTTCCCCAATACGTTCACGAGTTTTCCCGTTCTCATCCCACCACTCCCAAATACGGCGCATGAGATCTTTAAATTCCTCATAATCGTCTTCTGCTTCCATTTTCATGAAAGGAACAATAACCCAAGACATGAATGCTGACTGAACGATTGTGGATTTACCACCGATTAGAATTGTAGCACCTTTTTCTTTGCCTGCTTTAATAGCTTTTGGCATCTTGTTGATGCAATGCATACAACGCGTGCAATCTTCAGCAACTACAGAAAGTTCTTGAGTTTCTTTATTAAATGTCAGGCACTTAGTTGGACATTTGTCACAGACCAAGCCTTGAATATCGTAACCTTTTGCTGCATATTCTTTAACAGCTTCCTGATCAATGATTAAAGAATCGCGCCAAGTTCCAATTACTGAGCAGTCAGAGCGGGCAATTGAGCCAGTGCAGTCATTGGCACAACCGGAGAACTTAATTTTGCTCTTGTAAGGCCACATTGGACGATGGAGCTCATCCATAAATTCATTCGTAATATTGTAACATGCTTCCAGTGTATCATAACAAGCAAATTCACAACGACCTGGTCCAACACAACAGTTAGTTGTTCTTAAGCAGGACCCTGATCCACCTAAGTCGAAGCCAGCTTCACTATAATCGTCAAAAATCGGTTGAATATGCTCTGTTTTACAACCGAGGAGAATAATATCTCCGGTTGAACCATGCATATTCGTCAAGCCACTACCATGTTTCTCCCAAAGATCACAAATTGTACGAAGCGTTTTTGTGTTATAGAAAAAGCCCGATGGTTGATTAATACGGACAGTATGAAACTCAGCTACGTTCGGGTAGGTTTCAGGCTCATCAACATAACGACCAATTACACCACCGCCGTAACCTCTAACTCCAACGATCCCACCATGTTTCCAGTGTCCTCTGCGCTCAGCATAGGATCTTTCCAAGACTTGGAGCAACTCAGCTGAAGCTGCATTTTTTGCCGCAGCCCGTTTAATTTCAGTAACAAAACTGGGCCATTTACCTTTTTCTAGTTCGTCTAGTAAAGGCGTTTTCTTTTCTGTCAAGGCACACCCTCCGTCTTCAAGTTAATGGATTTCTTACATTTCAGAAATACTGATGGCACCCGTGGGACAAACCGCGATGCAGCTTTCACAGCCCATGCACTCCGATTCATCACCGGTTACATGAGCCTTGTCATCACTAAAGCCAAGCAGGTGGGCTGGGCATCCTTCAGTACAAGAGTTGCATCCTGAGCACTGATCTTCATCAATTGTCACGATAAACACAAATTACACCTCCTTAAACTACTAAAGAGAATAATCAAACATTGAATATTAAAAATTAAATATTGAATGTTGAACAATTTGGAAAGATAGATTTCTTCTTGTGTAAATTAACACTAGTCCATGTCCTTAATTTAACACCTTGCGTTCTATTCGTACAATATATAATCCTGATTGAACTATCTAGAAATCAGATTATGAATTTGATAAACAATACTTATATGAAGAAACCACTTCAATGATAAGTCCTTCCTCGAGAAAATTTACTTGGCAAATCCTTTTCCTCGGAGCGTCCGAGCCGCATCATATCCTCGAATTCCCAAACCACAGGTAGTAACAGGAATGTCCTTCAGTATTTCTTCCCAATGATCTTAGTTCTTCTAACATAGATGATCATAGTCTCCCGCTGGATCACGGACTACTCTTCCCTTCCTCCGACTCACGGACATCAAAAGGCAGAGCTCTTCTCCCGCCTATGAGCGGCCTTACAATAGCTTCAGCTGAGATCACCTCTGCTATCCCCCAAAGAATGTTTTCTAACGTTGTAAGAGCATGGATGTGTACCGTCAATAGCTTTGTCATAAGAGGATGCAATCGTAATATTTTGCATACAACTTCTCCTCGACCAGGGCCTCGACATTATACTCAAATGGAGCGCGAACAAATGTTCCTTCTATTAGTACATAGCATTCATAAGTTCCTATCATATGATCTGTATGCGTTAATATTAAGTTTGTTATAATTTTAGCACAGGTTAACCATGACCTCAAACTATTTCTTGATTTTTTGTTTAGTAAATAATTGTAAATTTAAATTAAACATAAAGAGGACCGTTTCAGACATCCTGAAATGGTCCTCTTATAAAAATTATTAGTATAACTATTCTTCTAAAAACTCAAAAAAAGGTTTTTTCAAACTCACCATTGCATTTACCATAAGTTCAACTAAGCCACCGTACTGAAGGTTGAATTTTTCAGTAGCGTCATAATGTTCCAGAATTGCCCGCATTGCTCCTTTGCAGTTAGAGCAAGGAGCACAGATATATTTGGGAATTGAGGTATTTTCCATGACTCCCTGAAAGGCTCCGAGGATTTGGTTAAACTTCATGCGAGAAGCCACTGAATCTCTGAATTGAGGGAAATTCAAGTAATTCATAATGGCGAAACCACTTCCCCCACCACAGCAGTAGTTTTCCACACCATGTGGAGTCATTTCCCTAAACTGAGGACAGATAGCTTTTAAAACATCCCGTTGAGGCTGAACAATCCCCATTTGTCGCACCACATTACAAGGATCGTGAAGGGTTACCGGAAAGTTGTTTTTACTAGGATCAAATTTAATAGTCTTGTTCTTAACCATTTCCCAGAGAATAGGCAGACAGCTCTCCACAGGTACCTTCATATCACTTAAGGCCATCCGGTCAGCTACAACAGCTGAAGCTTTATGGGCATGACCACACTCTGCCATCACCATTCGGTTGACGCCTAAGTCTTTGGCCGCTTTCATTTGCATCAAAGCAACCTTTTTGGCCATAGCATCATCATACCAAATCCCATAGTTGACACTATCATATCCTATGATATCACTGCTGAGTGTCCAATTTAAACCAGCAGCATCAAAGAGAATGGCAAAGGCAACCGGGTTTTCCGGCCAAGCAATAAACTCTCCCGCATTATGGAACAGCAGGATGTCTGCGCCTTTTTTATCTACTGGAAATTTAAGCTTGATGCCAAATTTCTCTTCGGTATCCTCTTCTAAAAACTCAAGCGTGTCTAAAAAAGCTGGTTTAGCTAAACCTGTAGAGGAACCAGTAGTGAGCTGATTCACCGTACCTTTTGCATGGAGCGGAGTCGGAGCTATTCCCAACTCTTGACTGAAAATCTTGCGAATTTCTTTGGATAGAATGGCATTATCTAAACCCAGTGGACAGGTCTGAGCACAACGACGACAAAGATTGCAACGATAGGCTAATTCTCCCAATCGGGCGATTGTTTCCCAGTTCACATCAATATCTGCTCCAACAAAACCGCCTAATAGTTTACCGCTGGTGGTAAAGTACTTCTTTACAATTTTTCTCAGAACCTCAGAACGGAATATTGGTCGATATAATTCATTTTTCCCTGATGCTTCGTAGATATGACAGGCAGCTGAACAAGTATCGCATTTTGCGCAGTAATTAAAGGATAATAACAGAGGTTGCAACACTCCATTATTGGCGTCAGAAAATATTTTTTCTAAACCAGTGAGAAACTTACGAACAAATTCATCTTCTTCTTCTTTGGTTTTCGGACGAGTTAAGGTGTCTATGCCAACGTAACCATCTAAAGAAGTACAGTATTTTTCTCTCCAGGCAGGCTTAGGGTCAGTTAAAGCAGGCTCCATTCCAGGTTTATCATACGGTGGCAGTAAAGGCATTAGTTGATTGGATTCGAGTTTGATCAACTGCTCGTCCGAACGACCCAAATCTTTGGGACGTAAGTCTTTTTGATTTAACATATTTTTGCTCTCCTCTTTCCAGAAGTTAACACTCTAAAATTACAGCTACATCTTAGGTGAGGCAGGGGGCTTCATATGAGGGGCTGACCAAGTGGTGGATGGACGGACAGTTGATGCCTTTTTAATCTCTTGCTCAACTGAGCTCCCTTTAAGATTAGGTCTATTATCCCAAAGAACCGTATGGAAAGTGAAATATTTCCCCACATAGTGACTCATCTTACTGATAGGAATATAAATTAACATAATTCCAACTAATATCACATGAACCGTTAATAGGGTACTAGCTTCAAATGGCGTGAAACTAATAAGTTTAGCGGTCACTTCTCTGGCAAAATGAAAGGATAAATCACTGGACCATACCAGAATCCCAGTGACAAGGGCCGCAAAAATAAGCAAAAGATTAAAATACTCTTGAGGTGTGGTGTATTTTTTCAGGGTATTATCGAACAACCGACGAAGGATCAACAACCCAGCACCCAAGGTACCCAAAAGAAGTCCTAAATATCCTGTAATAGTGGACAAATGAAAAACCAACAGACCCCAAATACTAAGACTGTTAGCTGATACGGCAATCCCGTTGAGTTCAGTAATGGCTCCTACCACCAATAACATTGTCCAGGCCATTATAAGGTATATCCCTAAGTGCAAAGCGTAAGAAATCCACCAAAAAGGACGTTGATTTTCAAATAGCTTCTTAATAAATAGAATTTCTTTTAACATTTCTTTAATCTCTCTCACGTGGGAAACTTTATGAGGTTTACTCCACCATGAAACTTCCTCGTAGAAAGACCCCCCATGTTCAAACCCCATTTCTTTGGGCAAAGGATAGAGTTCCATTCGTCCGTGCATAGGCATTTTGGCGAATCGACAGGCCTTATAAACAGATATTCCTACAAAAAGGAGTATGGAAAGATAAGCAATAGCACTTAGATACAAAATTGTCAACCTCCTTCATTGTTATTATAGTCATTATATAGTCTAAGTTAGTTTATTAGGCTTGTAAAATTTCCCTTTCCTATCAAGCCATCGCATAATTTGATAGTGAATTTTGTGAATTCAAGCAATTGTCAATTTATTATAACATTGAAAAAACGGAATTTATAAAGAATTCTATGTCCTCAAAACTTTCGCACAAATGCCAACAGCCGGATGGTCAGGCCACAAAATTTAAAAGAGAGAGTCTTCTACGCATGTAACTGGTAAAAGACCTTTCTTTTATTGCCCGTTTTGATATGGTAACCGTGGTGGACGCGGACCAAAGAACTGAAAATAATGGCATTCAAGCCTTCCGGTATAGAGCTTTCGGCTTTTGTCCCAGCGTCGCCCGATTAATCGTTCAGGGAATTGATGAGTCGTAAGCATATGCAAGGACCAATTTTCCAAACGATTAAACGTTTCACCGAGTTCAAGATAAACCCCTTCGACCTCTTTAACATCTCCAAGTCGCTCTCCATAGGGTGGATTGGCGATCATATGCCCATATTTAAACCGAGAACGCACTTCTGCGACCGGTAGTCGCTGAAAGTGTAGCACATCTTCTACCCCTGCCTGAAGGGCGTGTGTGCGAGCTAAGGTCAAAGCATTGGGATCAATATCTGAGCCATAGATGTGCAATGACACTTTGCGATCCCAAAGATCGAGTGCCTCCTGCCAGGCTTCTTGCCAAAGTGCTTTAGGCATATTGGGCCATTTTTCTGCTGCAAAACTGCGTTTGAGACCAGGCGCTCGATTTTGGGCAATAAAAGCAGCTTCAATAGGAATAGTTCCTGTTCCGCAAAATGGATCGATTAACGCACGTTCTTTATTCCAGAAGCTCAGCTGTACCATGGCTGCAGCCAAAGTTTCTTTAAGAGGTGCTTGTCCCGCAAGTTGCCGATATCCGCGCTTGTGCAAACCCAATCCAGATGTGTCAATGGTTAACGTTACAGTATCATTGAGAAGCGCAACTTCGATCTGATAACGAGGGCCCGTTTCTTCAAACCAACTCCGACCATAACGTGCTTTGAGGCGTTCCACAATCGCTTTTTTAACAATGGCCTGACAATCCGAAACACTAAAGAGCTGAGATTTTATGGACTTTCCTTGGACTGGAAAGTTTGCATCTTCCGGAAGCCAGTCCTCCCATGGTAAGTCTTTTGTTTGCTGAAAAAGTTCTTCGAATGTCCGAGCTTTGAATGAGCCCATTTTAAGCAAAACACGATCAGAACTACGCAGCCAGAGATTTGTTCGACAAATTCCCAGCTCATCAGTAGTGAACAAGACTCTCCCATTTTCTACAGTTAACTCATCATACCCCAGTTTTTTTAGTTCACGAGCGACAATGGATTCCAAACCAAAAGCGGCTGTGGCAATCAGCTCAATTTTTGCCATTTGGATTCAACCTCTCTAATATTAGACGGTATAAACGCACCAACATTGACCGCATAATATGCATATAATCTTTATCCTGTACTATCATAAGTGCTGTAAGACTAAATGGCAAGTTTGAATTACACGGTTTAATTGTGCTCACAGGCTAAGGCATTTTGATTACAGAGCATAGCCCGTCTCCTCTTTTATTTGTCGACGCTTTTGATCCCTTCTTTGATTTTTGCCGATATCTGCTCCATAAACTCTTGGAACTTTGTATTTGCATTATTAGTTAACAGAACTTGAGGATCTTTAATACAGAGATTTTCCATATCTTCCATTGCCTTCTGTTCTTCTTTACTCAATTCAATTCCAGCCATTTGCTTGCCATGATGCTCCTGCTTCATTTTCTGCAGATTTTCAATTAACTTACGAGCTTCCGAGTTATGAAGCAGGTCATACTCTGCCTTCTTATAATCTTGATAAATGGTTGTGTGAGCGATCGATTTACCGAGCTCAGTGCTCTTTTGCATAATCTCCTCAAGTTGGCCCATATCCATAATTCCTCCCTAAATAAATTCAAAGATTCCTACTACCTATTCTTTGCCAACAATCTACCTTTTAACCAAAGATACGATTTTGCAAAGTACATTAAGTAATTTACATGTTATTCTCAGAAATTCCTTCTACTTTAACAGTTAGACTGACAGTCATAACTTCAAGTATTTCTCTTGGGTCACTGATTTGTGAAGACGACGGGTCTCCGTTCGTTTCATCTTGCATCTCCAATAGTGCTCCATCCTCATTCTTATAAAGTTTACGTTTATTTTCTGCCACTTCCCAAGTATTTTCGAAAATGTATTCTGTTGCTTGCTCTCGTAATGATTCCTTCAATAATTCAATCAGATGGTTTTTCATTGATTCATCATAATCCACTAGTGCCACGTTGACATATGCCCCTATCGTTTTTGCCATTTTAATAACCCCTTTAGTTTTCTTTAATCTGCTCCGTTATTTTCTTTTCATTATATAAAGAAAACTTGGCTGGCGCCAAGCCTTAGCGAAGACGGCTGCCTAGTTGCCCTTATGCTTAGACGAATACACTGTCTTCGCACGGATTAGCCCTTCTTGCAGTATATAACGCAAGTTTATACTTTCTGATAGTACCAAAAAGACGGCCCATTCCGGGCCGTCTCGAGGAAGAAAACAACTAAAAAAGTCATAAGCTTTGATAAACGAGCACGAACACGCAGCAGGAAAGGATCTTACAGCTCTTATGCTTGTTTAAGTAAGCCCAGTTCTCTTTTTGTACGTTCTGCCAGCTGTTTAAGCATTCTCTCTCTATCGCTTGTATATAAAGGTCCATAAAACACTATGCCGTACTTTTCTAACATGTTTGCTTCTATTGCTGTTCTAGTTCGCCCAACCTCAGGGACATACTGAGACTTCCTTTTAGATTTTTGAAATTTAACGTGATGAGCGATATCAATAAACACCGCTAGATTTGCTGTTCTGTCGTCATCATTAACCTCGTTAAGGTGGTGCACAATCTCTGTTTCTTTTAACCGTCTTTTCAAATACCTCTCAATTATTAACCTAGCAATCTCCATTGTCTCATTTTTAGAATTGGTAGAAATATTGTTGCTCATTGTTTAACTCCTTTCAAAGTGTCTCAAATAAAAACAAGCAACAGCCATTGGGAATTCTGCTCGTCATCCCGCTAGTCATATTGCTCTTGTTTTGAAGATGAATTCGATTTATTAATCTTTTCATTATACCATATTAAATTAAGAATATCAATTGCATTTTTTATTTATGACTCGTAGAGCCGCGGGCATCCGAATGGGCAATTGGGGTCACTGTTAGACTGAAGCAAGGGCGCATTAGATCAACCAATTCGGGAAACTCTAAGGGAAACAGAAACACCCACTTATTTGTGAAAGGAGATAGAATAGATGAGCAATAAAAGAACTGACAAATCAAGAACCCATGCCGCCAATGTAGATGACAACCGCGCCAATTCAGATAATGACAAGAAAAAGGTTCCTACAAGCGCTACTAATAATTCCAAGGACCGGGTTTAAAACCCGGTCCTTTTTCGAATTTGTTCCCATTCCACGAACCTACTAAACAAATAACATAAATTTTACTCTTTATTTTCGGTGTACATCTCAATAATTTTCAGAATAACCTCCACTGCTTTTTCCATGGCAAACGTAGGAATGAATTCATATTTGCCGTGAAAGTTGTGTCCTCCAGTAAAAATATTAGGGGTAGGTAAGCCCATGTAGGAAAGCCTTGCCCCATCAGTTCCTCCTCGAATTGGACGAATGTCTGGAACGACGCCCACCGCTTTCATCGCTTTTGAAGCAGTATCCACAATATGTCTTACCGGTTCAATTTTCTCTTTCATATTAAAATATTGATCCTTTAACTCAATAGTCACCGTATCTTTTCCGTATTTATTATTGATTTCAGCGGCAATCTGCAGCATTTTTTCTTTTCTTTTTACAAATGAGACCAAGTCGAAATCCCGTATGATATAACGAAGTTCAGCCTCTTCGACTTCACCTTGAATATTGGTTATATGATAAAATCCTTCATACCCCTCCGTCTCTGCCGGTGTTTCAGCCTTTGGTAACTGGTCGATAAATTCCTGAGCTAGCAAGATAGCATTAATCATTTTGCCTTTTGCAGAACCAGGGTGGATATTTCTTCCTTGAAATCTCATTTTTGCTCCTGCGGCATTAAAATTTTCATATTCCAGTTCTCCAATCGGCCCACCATCGATTGTATACGCATAATCTGCTCCAAATCTTTCTACATTAAAATGGTCTGCGCCTCTCCCTACCTCTTCATTTGGTGTAAACGCGATGCAGATCTTACCATGCGGAATCTCGCTATGTTTTTTTAGGTAATCGATTGCTGTCAGAATTTCAGCAACCCCGGCTTTATCATCTGCTCCTAATAATGTCGTTCCATCTGTTGTGATCAGAGTTTTTCCCAGATAATTTTTGAGTTCCGGAAAATCCCTCGGCGATAATATGATATTTTTTTCATGATTTAGAATAATGTCTAGGCCGTCATAATCTTCAATGATTTGGGGCCTAACTCCTTTACCGCTCATATCGGGGCTGGTGTCTAGATGGGCAATAAAACCAAGTGCCGGCATTGTCTTATCTATATTGGCTGGCAAATAGGCCATTACATAGCCCTTTTCATCCAAATAAATATTTTCCAAATCCATTGTTTTTAATTCTTCAACAAGAACTTGGGCGAACTCTATCTGTCCAGGCGTTATAGGGACAGTTTCCTCTTCATTTGACTGAGTATCAAACTTAACGTACTTCAAAAATCTTTCCGTAACGTCCATCATTTATACAATCCTCCACATCTATCAGCACTACTTTAACCATTTAATTTCACATAAGGAAGCTTAGTTCAATATTCATCTAACTAAATATACCCAGTATAAATTAAGTTGCTTATTTAACTAAATTTAGACCTCAAGCCCATAGGCTTGAGGCTTTTCTAGTCTTGGAGTCTTAACCCTCATTTTCTGACGTCACATTGTCCCCTTTAGCTTTTTTCTGAGCTTGTTTGAATTCCGCACTTCTAGAATCATACTTGGCACTGGCAAGCCCTTTAGTATGCTTTTGGGTCTCTCCTGTTTTTTTCATACTTACCTCCATGTCAACTCTACTTTTAGTAACACAATAGTTAGTATGTTGCAGTCGTACGGATATCATGTAACTTTGAAAAAACTTGACTTGCCCCAAACTTTATTAACAACTGACAGCTTATACCGACTAAGAAGACTCGTTCAGAAAGGTTTAAGGTTAGAGTATTGTTGATAGGAACATACGTTCTTGTAACTGTGTTACCCTATTTCTGTCACCTTTTCTAAGCTATTTAAATATCATGGGAAGAGAAATAATGCCTTTGATATTGACAGATAGAGGTGAGTGTATGAATTATAAGTTGTCGCGATCCAATTACAGGAATCTAGTTGTCGGAGCAGACACAAAGATCCCTCTCCACAACGGTCAATTAACAACAGCCATCAATTTCGATAACGCGGCTTCGACCCCTCCCTTAGTTTCGGTGATGGAGGAAATTGCAAAATTCTCCACTATGTACTCTTCCATTCATCGTGGCACAGGTTATAAATCACAGTATTCTTCGCAACTCTTTGAAGAAGCTAGGTCTGTGGTCCTGAAATTTGTTAATGCCGATCCTTTTCAAGATACAGTAATCTTTGTCAAAAATACAACGGAAGCCATCAACAAATTATCTTATCGTCTCTGGGAAGGAAAAAAGAAAAGTGTTATCTTATCTACTTGGATGGAGCACCATTCCAACGACCTCCCGTGGAGAAACAAGTTTCAAGTCGATTATGTTCAGACGGACCTCTCGGGGAAGTTAAGCCTCGAAGATCTGGAGAGCAAATTAATTAAACATAAGGGCAATGTCAAACTCGTTACCGTTACCGGAGCCTCCAATGTTACAGGTTATGTCAACCCCATACATAAAATAGCTGAACTTGCCCACCGTTATCGAGCGAAAATACTAGTTGATGGCGCTCAACTGGTTCCTCACAATCCCGTGAACATGAACCCCAAAAATCCGCTTCACCATATTGATTATCTCGCTTTCTCTGCTCATAAAATGTACGCCCCCTTTGGCACTGGGGTACTCATCGGGCCAAAAGAAACGTTTAAACACGGCATCTCTGAATTCGTAGGCGGAGGTACCGCAGAAACCGTAACCCATGATTGGGTAGTATGGGAGAAACCACCCCACAAAGAAGAAGCGGGCTCTCCCAACGTCATGGGCGTTGTTGCACTTGTAGCGGCAATTAAAACCTTAACGGCTCTAGGAATGCATAACATTGATCACTATGAAAATCAACTTACCAACTATGCCAACTCCAAGCTTCAATCAATCCCGGGCATTACGCTTTACTCCCAAACCGCGATAGGTGAACCTCGAATTGGGGTTATCCCTTTCAATCTTAAAGGGATTGCCCATGAACGAGTTGCAACTATTTTATCTAATCAAGCGGGCATTGCGGTTCGCACCGGATGTTTTTGTACCCAACCCTATATACAAAAGCTTTTATCTATTTCCCCGAAACAAATGGAGTTCTACAGAAAAAGTGCGGACGCTCCCCGTCCAGGAATCGTTCGGGTAAGCTTTGGATTATACAATGATTTTGCCGAGATTGATCTCTTAACCCAATGGCTTGAAAGAATTATTAAGCATCCAACAACTTACATCTGATAAATGTTATATATTTTCTATTTCTACTTATAATAGATTTGAATAAGCACCATAAAGGGGGTAAAAATTGAGCAAGAAAATGAACCTTCTCATGTTCAGCGGCGAATATGATAAGGCGTTAGCCGCACTTTTACTCGCGAACACTGCCAAAGAACTAGATGTTGATGTGACCATGTTCTTCGCATTTTGGGGACTTTTTCTCATTCGCGACCCTGAAAAAGCGACGTCCGAAGACAAAAGCATATACGAAAGTATGTTCGGTATGGTTACTCCTAAAGGACCTGAGGAGTTGCCGCTTTCACGGATGAACATGGCCGGTCTAGGAAAACAAATGCTTCTGGAAATGATGGAAGAAGACAAAACTCCTTCCCTAACGGACTTTCTCAATGGAGCGAGGAAAAAAGGCGTTAAATTTTACGCCTGTAAATTATCCGTGGATGTCATGGGCTTTAAAGAAGACGAACTGCTTCCAGAAGTTGAAATCATTACGGCAAAAGAGTACTTAGTCGATGCCCTGGCCTCAGACATGCAACTTTTCATTTAGTTACTTAGTACTTATCCCCAAAGCTTCTTTAGCGAGCCGGTCTACATAATCGTTAAAGCGATTTCCACTGTGGCCGGTTACTTTTTTAAATTCGTACAGCCCATGATGCGCACGCATAAATTTTACATATGCCTGTGTGAATTTATTTTTCGCTTGCCAATCTCCAGTGACCCATAAGGAGATGCCGGAATAATCGTGATAAATGCGGATGCGTGCCTCAAGTATTTTAGCTTTTTCCACAGCATGCCTTACTGCCGCAATTTCTCCTGCGACATTTCGCATTTTTGCGGCTTCCAGGTCATCACCGACCCCATTACTTTCAAAAACAACCTGGGCATCCTTAATAAAGGCATAGCCATAGGAATACCTACCATTGGAATAGCTTCCGTCTGTATAGACTTCGTAATCAATTGAATCTATCGAATCAGGCAGCTCATTTAAAGTGCTCTTTACCTTGAGATCCACAAGAACCTCTTCCCTACCATTTAGCCACTCCAGAGCTTCGGCTTTCGTTTCGAAGCCTTTAAACACAGCTCCTTTGTATCCCTTAACCGATGCGTGACATTCCGGCCAGTTACTGAAGATTCCCAACTTAGCCCCTTCTTTAACTGCATAATAATTTTTTTTACCCAATGCTCGTCCCCCCTTAACCGTAGGCAATTAATGTTATTATCAAAGAAACTTTGCAATGAATTAAAATCTTCTAATATCAAAATAATAGGTCAAAGCTGAGTAAAACACAAACCAAAAATAAAGGAGGACTGCTCTCTTGTCTAAAACAATGAAAACCATGGATGGAAATCAAGCCGCCGCAACCGCCTCGTATGCCTTAACTGAAGTAGCTGCCATCTTTCCTATTACCCCTTCAACTCCGATGGCTGAAGGGGTCGACGAATGGTCAGCCCATGGAAAAATGAATTTGTTTGGTCAACCTGTTAAAGTAGTTGAAATGCAGTCTGAAGCTGGCGCCGCAGGTGCATTGCATGGTTCACTAGCCGCCGGAGCACTCACGACCACCTACACCGCTTCGCAAGGTCTTCTCTTAATGATCCCCAATATGTACAAAATTGCCGGTGAACTGTTGCCTGCAGTCTTTCATGTAAGTGCTCGTGCTGTTGCGGCACATGCCTTGTCTATCTTTGGCGACCACCAAGATGTGATGGCTTGTCGTCAAACAGGTTTTGCGCTTCTTGCCTCTTCTAGTGTTCAGGAAGCCCATGATTTAGCCTACGCAGCTCATCTCAGTACGATTAAATCACAAATTCCTTTTCTGCATTTTTTCGATGGGTTCCGAACCTCGCATGAGATTCAAAAGATCGAGCTAATTGACGAGCAGGACATTGCCAAGCTTGTTGATTGGAAAGGAATTCAAGCCTTTCGTGACCATGCTTTAACCCCGGAACACCCTGCTGCCCGAGGAACTGCCCAAAACCCTGACATCTATTTTCAAGGTCGGGAAGTTGCAAATCCTTTCTATAATGCAGTACCAGATATCGTCGAAAACTATATGCAAGAAATTAAACAAATTACAGGTCGAGAGTATCATCCTTTTGTTTATTACGGTTCTCCAGATGCGGAAAACGTTATTGTCGCCATGGGTTCTGTCTGCGAGACGATTGAGGAAACTGTTGATTATCTGTTGACTAAAGGGGAAAAGGTCGGGGTTATTAAAGTTCACCTCTATCGGCCATTTTCGGAAAAATACTTCTTGAACGTTCTCCCCAAAACAGTCAAAAAGATTGCTGTTCTTGATCGCACTAAAGAACCGGGCTCACTTGCTGAACCCTTATGCCTGGATATTGTCGATCTCTTTTACAATAGCGAAACGAAACCCCTCATCATTGGAGGTCGGTACGGACTGGGTTCTAAGGACACTCGCCCTACCCATATCATTGCGGTCTTTGAAAATCTCAAACAAGCTCAGCCTAAGAAAAGGTTTACGATTGGTATCACGGATGATGTCACGAACTCCTCTCTTGCCGAAGTCGATCTTGTTGAAACTGCTCCCCAAGGAACCATCGGTTGCAAGTTTTACGGTTTAGGTTCAGATGGGACAGTCGGGGCCAACAAATCTGCTATTAAAATCATCGGCGATAAAACTCCGCTGTATGCCCAAGGTTATTTCTCCTATGACAGTAAGAAATCCGGTGGCACAACCATTTCTCACTTGCGTTTTGGTCAGAAGCCTATAAAGTCTACCTACCTAGTGCTTCATGCCGACTACGTTGCCTGCCATAACAAATCGTTTATTTATAACTATGATTTATTAAACGGTCTAAAACCTAATGGGGCATTTGTTTTGAATTGTCCTTGGAAATCTGAAGAGTTAGATAGGGAACTTCCAGCCACAATGCGACGTTATATTGCCAAAAACAAGATTAATCTATATATTATTGATGCCGTAAAGATTGCCGGTGATATTGGTCTCGGTGGAAGGATCAATATGATTATGCAGGCTGCCTTCTTTAAGCTAGCCAATGTCATTCCTGTTAACGATGCCGTAAACTACTTAAAAGAATCCATTGCGAAAACTTACGGAAAAAAAGGCCAGAAGATTGTAGACATGAATATTGCCGCTGTAGATCGTGGCATAGAATCTTTACAAAAGGTATCTATTCCTGAATCTTGGGCTAACGCTGAATCAGAGAAAAACCCTACAGTTGACGAACCAGATTTCATCAAGAACATTCAACGTCCCATGGCCCGCAACGAAGGAGACAATCTTCCGGTCAGTACCTTCGTAGGCATGGAGGACGGCACCTTCCCCGTGGGGACAACTACTTATGAAAAACGCAGAATTGCTGTCATGGTTCCTGAGTGGATAATTGACAAGTGTATCCAATGCAACCAGTGTTCCTTAGTCTGTCCACACGCTACTATTCGACCATTTCTCCTCGATGAAGCGGAGCAGGCTAAAGCGCCGGAGACTTTCCTGACTAAAAAACCGCTCGGCAAAGGATTAGAAGGCTATCACTATCGTATTCAAGTCGATCCGTTAGATTGTACCGGTTGCGGCAACTGTGCTGATGTCTGTCCTGCGCCAGGAAAAGCTATAGTCATGGGACAAGCTGAACCTCAGATCAATGCCCAAACGGACAACTGGTACTTTGCCACCACTATTACTGAGAAAAAAGGCCTAATGGATCCCAAAAGTGTCAAGGGCAGTCAATTTTTGCAGCCACTGTTCGAATTCAGTGGCGCTTGCCCTGGGTGCGGAGAAACAGCGTATGTTAAGCTCATTACTCAATTATACGGAGATCGCATGATGATCGCCAACGCCACAGGTTGTTCTTCGATTTACGGCGCCAGTGCTCCTTCTGTCCCCTATACCACAAATTCTGCGGGCAAGGGTCCTGCCTGGGCAAATTCGCTGTTTGAAGATAACGCCGAATATGGGTATGGAATGTTCCTTGGCGCTAAACAGGTGCGAGACAACTTGGCAACTCTAATGCAAAAATCGTTAGAGACCTCGATCCCAGATAACCTTAAGCAAGCCTTCCAGGAATGGCTGGCCGGAAAAGATGATGGTGAAGCTTCAAAGTCTGCAACGGAAAAAGTGTTGGCCGCTCTGGAAACTGCTCCCGAGTCCTCTAAAGAGCTCGTGCAATCAATTTTGGTTAAAAAAGATCACCTTATCAAGCAATCACAATGGATGATCGGCGGAGATGGCTGGGCTTATGACATTGGCTACGGAGGATTAGATCATGTCTTGGCTTCTGGTGATGACATCAATATCCTCGTCCTAGACACAGAAGTCTATTCTAACACGGGAGGCCAGTCCTCAAAAGCAACACCGACTGCTGCAGTAGCGAAATTTGCTGCAGCGGGCAAAAAGATCCGCAAGAAAGATTTGGGTATGATGGCGATGAGCTATGGCTATATCTATGTAGCACAGATTGCTCTAGGGGCTAATATGAATCAAGCGCTCAAAGCTATTACAGAAGCTGAAAATTACAAAGGGCCCTCTCTAGTGATTGCCTACTCTCCTTGCATCAATCACGGGATTAAGACCGGTATGGGAACCACAATAGCCGAAGAAAAGAAAGCGGTTGAGGCAGGGTATTGGCACCTCTACCGCCACAACCCTCTGCTTAAGCAAGAGGGAAAGAATCCATTCATTTTGGATTCCAAAGAACCTTCAGGATCGTTCAAGGACTTCATCCTTGGTGAAGGCCGTTACTCTCAGTTAATATCTACTTTCCCTGATATTGCCGACGAACTGTTTAATGAGGCTGAGTACCATGCCAAAGAACGATATCAAACCTACAAACGGCTGACTGAAATGCAGTATTAAGAACCTCAGAAAGCAAATATAACGAGCGGGCGCACCTAGCGACCCGCTCGTTATATCCCTTGATATCCGGTGAGTATAAGTAAACTATAATACTATTTTTGATTTGAGTCGACCCATTCTTTAGCATTCCCCACTTCAACTTCGCTTGGGATTGCAACATTTGATATTTCCTTAGTTCTTTCAATGTTTGCCCAAGCCGCTGTTGTATGCTGTTCGATCGGTCTTGGTTTTTGTCGTTCCTGATCATTACTAATGCTCATAAATTGACATCCCTCCTTCCTAGTTAGTATGATCAATCTAGAGCGATAACATTCCAATAGGGCCTAAATCCTCTGCGAATCAACACCAGAGTGAGAAGTTGTCGAAACATATAATATTGTTTTACGTCAGTATCCAAACTATTAGTGTTATGGTATATTTAGATCTAGATTTTCCTCAATTTCCTTAAATTCGCTTTTGTTAAAACACAAAGTGAAACTGATCTAACCTAGCAAAAGGCAATGATCAGATAACGGAAGGAGCTTTCAGCTATGAATCAAGTCGACAACAATATTTCAACACGTGTAAAAACTTCGCCTCGGTACCGCTGGTTTATCCTAGCAACCGTTTCGATTGGCACGTTCATGTCCACCTTAGATAGCAGTATCGTCAATGTTGCCTTACCCACCATTTCTATAAAGTTACAGGCAGATCTTTCAATCTTACAATGGGTCGTAACCGCCTATTTATTAACCATCTCCAGTTTACTTCCTGTTTTTGGGCGTATTGCTGATCTTGTAGGGCGCAAACGTGTTTTCTCAATAGGATTTTTAATTTTTACCCTCGGCTCAATTTTGTGTGGATTAGCTACAAATATTTGGTTTCTCATCGGAATGCGCGTTCTCCAAGCCCTTGGGGCTTCGATGCTAATGGCTAATAGTGCAGCACTTATTATTGCTAACTTCCCACCTAAAGAAAGAGGACGCGCCCTAGGCTTAACCGGAACTGTTGTTGCCTTAGGAAGCTTAACTGGCCCAGCTCTTGGTGGAGTTCTCGTCGGCCTCTTAAGCTGGCGTTCCATATTTTATATTAATCTACCGATTGGGATTCTGGGCTATCTTGCCGCTCAGATTATTCTTCCCCAAGATAACCCGCAACAAAACAATGAAACATTTGATTTTGTAGGCGCCCTTTTTTTCACCCTTGGTATGATAAGCCTTTTATTTGCCGTCAGCAATGGTCAAGATTGGGGTTGGCAAACCTCTCCAATTCTTTTTGGGTTAGTTATCGGAACTATTCTTTTAGGACTCTTTTTCTATACGGAACTGCGGGTAAAAAACCCGATGATTCATCTTTCTTTGTTTCGGATCCGCCCCTTTTTTATAGGCAATATCACTGGTTTTTTCTCTTTCGTAGCTATGTTTGCAAATACTATGCTTATGCCTTTTTACCTACAACATGTTTTAAATTATAATCCAACCCAAGTAGGATTACTGATGACTGCCTTTCCACTGATGATGGCGATTACCGCTCCGATCAGCGGGTATGCTTCTGACCGTATAGGTCCAATCATCCTAACCACTAGTGGACTGCTTGTTACTGCAGTTGGCTTCTTATACCTTTCGACGATGACTATTGCTTCGTTGTACTGGCAAATCATCCCCGGTCTTCTGCTTATGGGTTTAGGAGCTGGTCTTTTTCAATCTCCCAATAATAGTAGCGTCATGAGTTCCGTCCCTCCCAACAAATTAGGCGTTGCCGGTGGGATAAACGCCCTTGTCCGAAATGTTGGCATGGTCATCGGTATTGCCTATTCAGTTTCATTGTTCGAAAACCGTGAAGCAAGCTTCCTTAAAGGCATAAATATCCCAACAGCTGTCCAACAAGCTACAGCTTTTGTTGGCGCTTACCGTATTGTTATGTTGACCTCGATGGGTATTGCCATTATAGCTGCTTTGATTTCTCTCAATCGAAAAGGCTACACGCGATCTGAAACATAGGGATACACAATTGTAAGGGATAGGACTATGAAATTCAGCTAAAATATATTAATATAACCATTAACTGGATCTACAAACTAATTACCCAACTGAGATTTAATGGGAGGTGATCGTAATGGCTAAATGCGAAAAATGTGGTGCTGAAGTTCCACAAGAGGAGCTGTCTGAAGTTCAAGGTTTAAAGATATGCGAGGATTGTGAGATTAAGAGTGTCAAGCCTCCGGAGTTAAAAATTAATTTGTAATTTATAGACACTACTGAGGCACTAATGTTTAACTAAGTAACTATATATTCTAAGGATTAAGAAGATCCCCAAGGGCAATTATCAGATTGTTTCGACTTCTTTTAAAATTTTCTGTTGGTCAATACAATAGGCTATAACCTTTTCCTGGAGAAAGACAGTGTTATTACGTCAAGAGGCCAGTAACCTTACCGAAAATAAGGCTACTGGCCTTCTTCTTTAAGTCAAGTAAGAGACTCAAGTATTGACCTAGATTGACCTCGATTTACCCAGGTAAACGTTTCGCAGCCAAAACGGTTGCCGGAGAATCCTCAGTCCAAGGTTCATGATCAAAGTTTCCCCACAGACCTGATACTTCCCAACCAGTTTCAAATAGAGCTTTTTTTAGACTATCGCATTTTATTGGGAACAAAACATTGGCTCCAGAGATAGTCTCTTTCGAGTTCGGAATCTCTATTTCCATCACAAAATCCAATTTTCCATCCGATCGATGCGTGTAAAATCGGTGAAAGATTAGGTGTGCTGTCTTGATTATTGGTAGCTCCTTAATTTGCTTAGCCAATATACGATCATAGTTGACGATTTGTAATAATAAATGGGTTCCCTTTTCCCGAAATTGAGTTAAAACTTGTTTTAGCTCAATTTCCCCGGACACATGGGCTAACGTATTTCCTAGGCAAACGATTCCATCAAATTGTTGCTCTATACCCTTAAGGTCCCGCATATCTGCTAAGGAAAACCTAGCGGTGCTTCCAGTCTCACGAGCTTTTTTTCTAGAGTTCTCAATCATCTCTGCACTTAAATCTACACCAAGCACGTGTATGCCGGTTTTACTTAATTCCAAAGCAAATGTTCCTGTACCACATCCGATATCCAATACTGATGTCAGTGATTCCTGTCTTAGATAATCCTGTAAGAAATTCTTTTGTGCTTCCTTTAACGGAAAGATCTCATCATAGTATTCAGATAAAGCACGGTAAAAATCCACTCTAATCTTCCTCTCCTCTTTACAGGGTCAACCGGACTGTATGGACTTGACCATCATCCTTTAATGGAATGACAGGTTCTTGTAATACTTCTTCATCCAAAGTGATCCGCTCGCACCCGCTCATTCTACCCTTAGGATTCTCGACGATAATCTCATATTGAGCCGTTTGATACTGATAAGTTAAGTGATAGCCTGGCCAGCGACCTGGAATACTAGGATTTAAAACTAATTTGTCCCCTTGGCGTCTAAAACCTAAAATCCCCTCTAGCCCTGCCTGATACATCCACCCGGATGCTCCAGTATACCATGTCCATCCTCCCCGGCCTACATGTGGGTGGATAGCGTAAACATCTGCAGCCATAACATAAGGTTCGACTTTATAGCGATTCACCTCATGTTCTGTACGGGCGTGATGGATGGGGCTTAACATTTGAAATAGTTCTGCAGCCTTATCTCCCTCTCCTAAACTGGTGTAAGCCAGTATCGCCCAAGTTGCTGCATGTGTATACTGTCCGCCATTTTCACGGACCCCTGGGACATACCCTTGAATGTAACCAGGATCGGGCAAAAACTTGTCAAAGGGTGGCGTAAGTAAGAGAAGGACACCGTCTTCTTTTCGCCACAAGTAGTGTTCTAAGGCCAGCATCGCATCCTTGGCACGAGACGATTTGCCTGCTCCAGATAGAACCGACCAAGACTGGGCGATAGCATCGATTTGACATTCTGCATTCTGAGAAGATCCTAAAGGAGTCCCGTCATCAAAATAAGCCCGCCGATACCATCCGCCATCCCAACCATGCAGTTCGATATTTTGTTGGAGTTCTTCGGCAATCAAACGATAGCGGGCTCCTCTTTCGAGATCCTGGCGTTCATCACAAAGAGAAGCAAAACGAGTCAAAGTTAGATACAAAAACCATCCTAGCCACACACTTTCCCCTTTTCCTTTGGGGCCAATTCGACTAAATCCGTCATTCCAGTCTCCAGACCCGATTAGAGGTAATCCATGTTCGCCGAAACGCAGCCCTCGTTCGAGGGCACGAACACAATGCTCATACACACTTCCCTGTTGGTTGGAAATTGATGGAATAGAATATCGTTCATCTTCATCGTCTTTCAGGGGCTGATCCTCAAGATAAACATTCGTTTCATCTAAAATATCCTTATCTCCTGTGCGCTCAATATAATAGGTGGTAACAAAAGGTAACCAGAGCAAATCATCTGAGAATTTTGTCCGTATTCCTTTTCCTTTTCCGGCGTGCCACCAATGCTGCACATCACCTTCTAAGAACTGATGACCACAATGAAGAATAATTTGTGCACGAGTAGCCTCCGGAGTCGTATAGACAAGAGCCATCACATCCTGTAATTGATCTCTAAAGCCATAGGCTCCCCCTGACTGATAAAACGCTGAACGAGCCCATACGCGGCAGACAACGGTCTGATAGAGAAGCCAGCGATTTAAAAGGAGATTCATGGACGGATCAGGTGTGTCAACCTGAACAGTTCCCAGAACCTGATCCCAATACTTCTTGACTTCTTCAAACGCTTCAGCGATCTTCTCAGGCTGTTTATACGCTGATATGATCTTCTCCGCCTCTTGGCGGTTTTCTGTTTCACCCAGTAAGAAAGTTAGGACTTTAGTCTCACCAGGAGCCACGGAGAACATGAGCTGCAGAACAGAACAAGGATCAAGCCCTGCTCCGACAGTGTCTGAGAATTGTTCTAGCTTTAACCCTATAGGATCTTCCAAACTCCCGTTACGCCCGATAAATTCGGAACGATCCCCGGTATAACTTTTTACTTCCGCCCCAAAGACAGTTAAAAAACCTATCCGTCCAACAAACTCTTCTTGATATGTGTTGCGAGTAAAAAAGATGTTACGTTCTCCATCATATTCCGTGACCAGATACGGAGCAGTCTGTTGGCGAGCTACGCCCATCACCCATTCTACATAATAGACGGTACTTAAGCGTAAGTTTTGATCCGTCGTGTTCGAAAGCACTAATTCAATGACCTTCACCGGCTCTTGAACAGGGACAAAGAGGCGCATGGTTTGTTTTAGTCCATGACTGTGATGCTCAAAGATTGAATACCCTTGGCCATGTCGAATTGTATAAGAACCCTTTTCGCGTTTAGGATTACTACTCACAGACCACGCTTCCCCAGTCTCTTCGTCACGTAAGTATAAGGCTTCCCCCGTCGGATCCAGAATTGGATCATTTGACCAAGGAGTGAGTTTGTACTCCCTACTGTTGAGCGACCATGTGTAGCCAGCCCCTGATTCAGATACTTGAAAACCAAACTTTGGATTGGCGATGACATTGATCCAGGGCAGAGGAGTGTTCATCCCCTCCTTCAGTTCGATAACATACTCTTGACCGTCTTCGCTAAACCCACCGTATCCATTAGCAAACTGCAGTTGAACAGTTGATTCTCCGATTACTTCTTCACGATATTCAGTTTTTCTCTGCTGGATAATTTGGAGTGGTTGATCTGAGGTATCTGTCTCCTCTCGCTCTCCATCCGCAAAAATTACTTTTCCTTTTTTGCGAAATTGAACAGAACATGATCCGCCATCACCGCTAAAAATCATCCTAGCTACAGCACAGAGAAGCGTCACATCGTCGGGATGAACATGGTCTTTTTGCAGCAGAAAGACTCCGCCAGGCTGATTTAATAGATCCCGAGCGTGCCCCATCGAAATTAAGTCACGGAGATTTTCCTGGAAGGTCTGAACATATCCGCTCTCATCTTCATTGAGAATGACAAGATCAGCAAACAGTCCTTTAAGCCTCCAGTATTCATGGATGGTTAAGAGTCGTCGCACCAAATCCGAATTTTCAGCTTCCTTCACTCGCACAAGGATGATGGGCAGATCTCCCGATATAGCATAGGGCCACAGGGAAGACTGCCCTTTGCGATTCTGCTCAATGCATTCCGCTGCATCTCTACGACAGGGGCTCAGATAAAGCAAATGACCACCGAGACTCAAACCCTCATTGGCCTGTGCCGCTGTCAAATTTAGATGACGAAGCTCCATTTTACTATGTGTCCAAGCCAATTCAAACGCTCTATTCACAGCGAGTGGATCTCGGTATTTTTCGGCTATACGGATTATCTCCTCTCGATTTTCCGCATAGCCAACGGAGAAGGAGACTCGAACTGTTTGTCCAGGAGCAATCTTAACTCGTTGACGTAAGCTCATCACTGGATCCAACACCGCTCCAACAGAATTCGATAAAGGGTGATTTGCATCCAACGCTTGAGGCTTAGCAAGGCTTCTACCCCGTCCTATAAAACGCGCTCGATCTGTCTCATATTGAAGGGAACCCACTTTCTCTCCCTCCGTGGCCACTGTGTGCATAAGCCATAATCGAGTCTGATTTTCGCTACGTGGTCTCCGAGAGGCTAACAACGCTTCATGCGCAAATTCGGTTTGAATAAAAAGATTGCCAAACGCCGGATGGGCTAAATCTTCACTTGGCCTAGACAAGACCACCTCAAAATAACTCGTTACTTCCACAGTTCGGTAATGCTTACTGTGATTGGTCAGAGAAATACGACGCATCTCCGCTTGATCTTCAGGGGATACGACCACTTCAGTACGGGTTGTGATGTTACCATCCTTCCTGAAGAACTCAACCCGATCTGGTGCATAGGTTACCTTATAATCCTCACCAGAGTTCCGACAAGGTTGATGGGTTGCCGACCATACGTCACCAGAATTTAAGTTCTGAATATAGAAATACATACCCCATTCATCTCGTGTTACATCTTCTCGCCAACGCGAGAGGCTAATCTCCTTAAAACGACTGAACCCCGCCCCAGCATTCGTCATCATGACCGAATATTGTCCATTGGAAATACAGTGGGTGACAGGAATAAGACTTTTTGCAGTGCCTAGAGAAATAGACTGGTTTTTTTCCGGATCAACGCCCTTAATCTGACGTTCTGTTACAACATGCTCACCAACTAGTTGCGGAATTGCAGCGCTAGATTCAGGTATGCGTTCTTGGAGCAGAAGCTCCGCAGCTTGAATTAAGGCTTCATTGTGTAAACGCTGCTGCATCCGATTTTCATATAACACATTACCCAACGCTAAAAAACTCATGCCTTGATGATGGGCCATAAAACTCTGGATCAGCATAAAAGGACGCCCGACAGGTATCCGTTCACTGGTGAAATCGGCCGCTTCGTACAACCCATAACGCCCTCCAAACCCCCTTTGTTCCATCAGCGTAAGATTTAATAGGGCCTCATGTGGAGCAACCATTAAGGCTAAAAAACTTGCATAGGGCGCGACCACAAGATCTTGAATCAACCCGCGTTTAAGACCAAGTCCAGGAACGCCGAAGGCTTTATACTGATAATTGAGCTGAGGATCAAAAGCATAAAATCCAGACTCAGATATACCCCAAGGCACACATTGTTCTTGACCGTACTTCCTTTGTACCTCGACAACGGAACGATAAGTTTCATCGAGAAGAGTACGCTCATAATTCCGCATAACCAGGAGCGGCATTAGAAATTCAAACATCGTTCCACTCCAGGAAACTAAACTTCGTTTTCCTTTAGCTAGTGTCAAAGAGCGCCCCAGTTTGAACCAGTGACTGTGGGGCACATCCCCTTTAGCAATGGCAATAAAACTCGCTTGGCGAGCCTCTGAAGCCAATAAATCATAATAGGACTTATCAAGCATGCTCTCTACAACACGATAGCCGATCGAAAAGAGTTGACGTGTTTCGTCAAACAACGGACGAAATTCTGTCGACATTGCCATCGTCTCAAGCCGTTGCTGTAGTTCCTCTGAACGCTGAGCATAATCCTGAATTTTCAAAAGTACCGACTTGAGTTTCTCTTTGACCTCAGGGGAGAAACTGTCTTCTTTCAGTCCATCGCTATAGCACTTGGCGAGTTCAGACAGACTAGCTTTGAAAACCTCCGCCTTAAAGAGTGTCTGGATTTCTAAATGATTCGAATCAACGACCCATGGGTAAATATCTTCCGTCTCCTGATGAAAGGACTGGATCATCGTATCGAGACGGCGTGCCCAATACATTCCCTCTTTACTTAATTCCTGTTCTAAAATTAGTGCCGGCCAGAGGGCTAATAGCTTTAGCCAATTTTGTAGATTCCATGCCTCTTCTGAACTTAGAATATCATCCAGCGCCTGCCCGAAATTGTTAAGGTCCTCATAAGTATCTTTACCAACATCCTCGATCAATAAATCATACGTATCCTTAAGGCCTAGTGCATATTGCTGATCAAACAAAGGTTTTTCTCGTATCGTTTCATCGAGTCCGGATTTTAAGGTCAATAGATAAAGCACAAAATTACCACTGTCAACGGTCGACACATAACGCGGCTCTAAGGGCTCAAGACTCTGAGTATCGTACCAATTATAAAGATGCCCTTTCCAGTGTCCTAAACCCTCAAGTATTTGGAGCGTGTGTTCAATCCGCTCATACACATTCCTTAACGTTATGTACCCAAAATCCCTTGCTGACAAATTCGCTAGTAAGGCTAATCCTATGTTTGTTGGAGATGTCCGATGAGCAACGCCGTTCGGTGGTTCGATTTGAACATTATCAGGAGGAAGCCAATGGTCCTCAAGACTGACAAATTCCTCAAAAAAGGCCCATATTTTTCGAGCATAACGCCGTAAGGCAAGCTGTTCCGAAAACGATAGTATTTCCTTTTTATACAGATTTGGCAAACTCACGTGGAAAGCAACCCAAATTGAAGCTACCCAGGCAAAGGCCAACGGGACAAATCGCCCTACCTTACTCGGAAACGAAGAGCTAATAGTCAAAACCGCTAAAAAAATAAATAGAACTACTGGCCACATCGCGCTAAACATTGATTTGAAACTAACGTCTAGGCGTTTCTCCGTATCGGCAGCAGTTTCCCATTCCAGCAGGTGTCGGTGTGAAACAAACTGTCGATAGATGCTTCGGATGATCGCATCAAGCATTATGAAAGTTTGATAAGGAAGAAATACAAACTGAAGCGCAAACTGAGTTAGTAGCGTCAGAAGATCTTGACCGACGTTGCCTCGTTCTGTTCCTTCAGCAAACAGCCTACAGAGCATGTATAAGACCATTGGCAAGATAAAACTCAAGGCAATCATACCAACCCATACCCAAGGTTCTCCTGAAAGGACTGTAAACGCTAGAATCAGAAGTAATAACTGAGCAGGAGCCTCTAAGCTTCTCCTCAAATTATCAAAGATCTTCCAGCGCGAAACAAATGGGATAGGCTTAAATAGCCAAGGCAACAGCTGCCAATCTCCTCTCACCCAGCGGTGTTGTCGTCGCATATAAGCGAGGTAGTTGGCAGGATAACCATCGACCAACTCGACGTCCGTCACGAGTCCTGCTCTGGCATATAATCCCTCGATCAAATCATGACTAAGAATGGTATTTTCCGGAAATGCCTTATGAGTTACTTTATGGAATATATCAACATCATAAATGCCCTTACCTGTGAAAATCCCTTCTCCAAATAAATCTTGATAGACGTCGGATACCGCCGTGGTATACGGATCAACTCCAACTCGACCAGAAAAAATACGTGCAAATTTCGAGGCTCCTGCACTCAGAATAGAAACTCCAACTCGCGGTTGAAGTATCCCATAGCCTTGCACCACTCTTCTTCCATCCTCACTCAAACGCGGAGCGTGTAGGGGGTGAGCGAGAGTTCCAATCAGCTTCTTAGCCGTCCCCTGTGGCAACTGGGTATCGGCATCAAGTGTAATTACATAACGAAAGGTTGGAAGGATCGATAAATCACCAATTTGAATATCATAACTAGTTGCCCCATCTTGGCGTAAAAGGCAATTAAACTCTTCAAGCTTGCCACGTTTTCTCTCCCATCCCATCCAAACCCCTTCAGATGGATTAAAGATTCGTTTTCGATGAAAGAAGTAAAACCTATCTTGACCGTACTTCTGGTTTAGACTACCAATGGCTGCGCTGGCCACCGCAATAACTTCCTCGTCGCCTTGAACTATTTCCGACGATGCATCTGCAAAATCACCTAGGAGAGCAAAATGCAAATTCGCATCTCGATTGGCCAGATAATAAACCTCTATTTCAGCAATCAGTTCTCTAACCCGGTCAACACTCGTTAAGAGTGTCGGCACAGCAACCATTGTCCGTAATTCTTCAGGAATTCCTTTTCTCAACTCTAATTTTGGTAGGAAAGTAGGGCTGAAAAGTTTCGAAGCTGCCCAATTTACTAACGGAATGATTAAACTACTCGCCCAAATCAAAAGACCCATGAACAAAGCAACGTAGGTCAGAAAAAGTGGTCTCACCGGCCGTGCGTGCAATAAAACCCAAGAAGATAGAATTCCCGTGCCAATTAGCAAACTGCCGAAGTAATACAATACTGGTTTATTCCAAATCGCACGCCGGATTTTGCCTCCCAAGTTCCGGGATTCCCTAAAGTCTTGTTCCAACTCCTGTTCAAGTGCACTTCGTCCTGCTCCAATCAAATCATAACCGACATGCGAAGATAACGGATCTCCTTGTTCATGGGCCTTTTCCGCCCTGGCTAACACCTTCCGAGCTACAACCAGCTCCGAGACTTTAAAGCTCCTAGCAATCTTTTCTACCTGATGACGATAAGCATCTCGAGACTCAAAGTCCATATTGCTATAAACTCCACTGGGGTCCTTAGTGAAGACGTTTTCCACTAAACTGACTTCCTCGAAAAAACGAGGCCAATCTTCGGCAGTGATAAAATGAATGCTCAAAATAGCATGGCCCATAGATACTTGATACATAGTCTGACGTTGTCGTTCAAGCTTGGCAAGTTCTTCAATTGTTGTGTCTTGTTTGGCGACAACTCGGTCGACCCAGTGTAAAAGTGGTGCAACATCTCCACCCAGATCCCTCAGACGTTTAAGCAGCTGCTCGGCATAGGCTGATGAGTATTCTTCTTGCGGACTAAGAGTTTTTAATATTTCTTCCCACTCTTCTGGCTCATGCTCTGATTCCAATAAGGGCAACACCCAGCGATCAGCCGCTTCTCTTTCAGCTTGGGTAAAAAGAATTTGTTCAGCTAACCTTCGGATATTTTCCAAGAGGACAATACGCAACATAATGGGAATTGCCCATAGTTCACCACTCGACAAGGGCACTTGCACCTGATAAGCGTTGATAAACGCTTTGAGCGTGTCACTTTGCAATTGGCTATCTGTGTGTTCGATAAGCTCAACTAATAACCCGTAAATTCGCGGGTATCCTTGAAAATCGCCACTGGCGTTACGTGGCAGTTGACGCTCAAATCTTTCAGGGAGATTTCTTTGAATCTCCTCCCTTAAGTCTTTTAAACTATAAAAATTGTCTAATAACCATTCTGTTGCTGGAACAGCATCCTGTGTCCTCGCAGAGTATTCCGTGATTTCACGATATGCCTGTGTTAGAAACTTCATATTTTGCTTAACCCTAGGTAACAAGGTTCGTTTTGGATGGCTAGTTTCCTGATGGGCATAAAATTGAGCAATCTCTTGGGCATGATTAAGCAAGTCTTCTCGGTTTAAGACAATATCTTTATATGGTTTAGCTTTCGTAATTGACCGTGTAAAAAACTTCATTCTTCGTCTCCATCTATTTTTTTACATCCATTTATGCATTATTCCCATTCTCTCCCACTTCATTCATCATAAAGAAACACCCTAGCCAATAATCGAGGCTCGATTCAACGATGTTCGAGGCTCGAAAAGTAAAAACTACAAAAAAACACTCTGACCAATAATCATGGTTAGAGTGTTTTCTTTAGGGTTCGAAGGTTAACTATCGCGCTTCGCTATCATCCAAAACGTTCATTAAATTCCTCTAAGGTTAAGAGCACGTGCCGCGGCTTACTTCCTTCATACGCTCCAACGACCCCATTTTCTTCGAGCATATCCATCAGACGAGCCGCTCTCGCATAACCTAGTTTTAACCTGCGTTGGAGGAAAGATACTGACGCCATATTTGTCCTGATAATAAGCTGACCTGCGTCAATAAACAAGGCGTCATCCGGTCCATTGCCCTCTTCGTTTTTGAGGGCAGTTTCAGCGAAAAGCCGCTCCGGATCAAGATAATCGGGTCTACCTAATCCTTTCCAATGCATAATTATCCGTTGCACTTCGTCATCCGTAACCAAACACCCTTGGACACGCAGTGCTTTATTCACGCCCAGTGGGGAGTAAAGCATGTCTCCTCGCCCGAGAAGTTTTTCTGCACCCGTTGCATCAAGGATAGTACGAGAATCGATCTGAGACGAAACTGCAAAGGAAATACGGCTGGGTATATTGGCCTTAATTACCCCGGTAATGACATCAACGGATGGCCGTTGGGTCGCAATCACCAAATGAATCCCAGCAGCTCGAGCCATTTGTGCTAAGCGGCAGATAGCTTCTTCAACCTCTCCAGCTGCCACCATCATCAGATCGGCCAACTCATCAATGATTACCACAATTAAGGGTAGGGTAGGTTTACAATTAACCGTGTCGCCGGCCTTCATTTTGTTATAGCGTTCGACATCACGAACACCTGCTGCTGCAAAGAGTTCATACCGATTTTCCATTTCTTTGACAATCCATTTTAAAGCACTGGCTGCTTTCTTCGGGTCGACCACGACCGGCGCCAAAAGATGCGGAATGCCGTTATACTGACTGAGTTCTACCATTTTGGGATCCACAAGCAGGAATTTTACTTCATCAGGGGTTGCATTGAAGAGAATAGAATTGATGATCGTCGTAATACAGACACTTTTTCCCGACCCAGTAGCCCCTGCCACCAGGAGATGGGGCATTTTGATTAGATCCGCAATAATGGGTTGGTCCGCAATGTCTTTTCCTAAGCCAATTTTTAATTTTGATGGGTATTGTCCAAAACTACTTGTCTCGAGCACTTCTCTAAATGGCACTGAACGCGGCTGCTTATTCGGAACTTCAATTCCGATCGCCGCTTTTCCAGGGATCGGAGCCTCAATGCGCACATCCCGAGCAGCAAGCCCTAGTGCGATATCATCCGCTAGATTAACAATCTTACTAATTTTGACGCCTGGTGCTGGAGCTAGCTCGTAACGGGTAATCACAGGGCCTCTTGCTACACGAATAACTTTGGCCTTCACTCCAAAATCCAGAAGAACTTTTTCCAACTGGATCGGCGTATCTGGATCCTGTACAATTACACGTTGTACGACAGGATCCAGTAGATTGAAATCAGGAGGTTTCCAATCTTCGTCATTTTCGACAGTACTGGCGACCTGCTGGCTCTGCCCATCTGCCAAGCAATTTTCAACGTGACTTACAACCTGAGGTTTTCCCTCCCCCTCATGTTGATCTTTCATCGGATCAACTAATTGTGCCACTTGTCCCGCATAGTTTGGTTTTAACTCTGCAGCGGCGGCCGCAGGAGCTTCAAACTCAAGCATTTCTAGAGAGGTACTCTCCGTTTCCACCAGCTCATCTTCCAAATCGAATTCTATAGAGGGTTCATTGACCAATTTCTCTTCAGAATTCGTCTCAGATACTACTTCAAGGCTAACTTCCGATCTACCTTCGGTCTTAATCTCTGCCATGATCTCTTGAATCAAGATTGATTTTATCTTTTCTTCAAACCCAGTCTTTGAAACAGAACTCTCAAAAACCTGCGCTAGCTTTTCTGCCTCATCAATCGTTCTACTGCTTTCCTTCAAAGTTGCCACGAAATCAAGTGTTTTCTGATCAAGAGGATTACCATCTGTCTTAAATTGAGCTAAGTACTCTTGTTGATCCGTCTGAGACTTAAAAACTGAAGAAAATTGTGCAGCTTCCGTAGTATGTATTCCCGGCATTTCGGTTGGCTTCAAGTTATCCTGCCGAGGAATCGCCTGTTCTAAGCGCTCTTCTTGATCTACTTCTTCGAAATATTTGTTAAGCCCTTGTAAACTTGTCATTTTGGATATACTCTTTGGAAATACTGACTCTCCTGTCCCAAAATAAGAAGGAAAATCTCTCCCTATTTCTCTCAACTCTTCAGCCTTCTGAAGATCGGAATCCTTCATATCCACCCATTCCGGCGAGGCAAAATATTGATTAAACCCCTTCAAACTAACAAGTTTCCCGGCAGGAAGAGAGATACCTTTAGAATCAATATCCTGTTTGAAATCTGACTTTTGCGATTGCGAGGAGCTTTGCTGAGCGGACTGCGTTTTTCTACGTTTTCTTAGTCTGGGTACCTTAGCGCTTGATCGTGTGGACGGTGTGTCTGATTTCACAAACATAAAAGACATTAAAATTGATGAATAAATCCAGAGTAAAATTGCCAATACAAAACATAAGAAGGGCCCTGCCCAGGCCAGACTTCCCATAGTCACTTTAAACAGGAAATAAAAAGGTTTTCCCATAGAAAATCCAAAAGCACCGAGTTGCCCAGTTAAGGAGAGCAACATTAAAAAAACACTAACTAATTTAAACCAAAAAGAATTTGAGCCGTTTTCTCTTTTCGACACACATTTTCACCTCCACACTTCTTATCCATTATGGTAGATGAGCTAGGAGAATGTCAAAAGTTTTTTTATATCATTGTGAATTTTAATAACTCAACACTACACCTTCTTGATTAGGCAAAGGATGAAAGATCTCCTGGAATATTTCACCATCTTCATTCAGGAAGACGTTACCAGAATAAATAAAATCGCCTTTAGCCCAATACCGTAAGTCTAAAAATTCAACTATGCATTCATCAGCTTCGGAAAAATGTACAATGACATGATAATAAGGAGTGAATTGACTAAATATCTCAGCTAAGTTCCCTTCGAGAGCATTGGCCACAGAAGGGTTATCTCCATCAAATTTAGGCAAAACACGACAGATTGAGGGAGTTTGATTTCGTATAATACCAAATCGTACAAAGTCACCTTGAAAAAGAATAAAATTCCAGGTAAAGGGATGATACATTGCGGGGAGCACTTTGAGTTGTTCTCCTTCTTTTAGCTGGTAGATCTTTGTCAAACGATCGTGTGTTTTCATTCGTCCCATGTGACGATATCCTAAATATAGCGCACTAATCGTCAAAGCAGCGAGTGAAGAGGTTTTCGCTAAATCAGGCGCTTTAAGTGAAATCAGAAAAGATATAAAGAAAGAGCTTAAAACGACTGGGTCAGTAAGCATAATCATATCTACCGTAATTTTCTTGCGCGAAAAAGGCCATAAAAGCTCAGCACCATAGGAATTTAATAGGTCCATCATACCATGAGACATTGTTCCAACCAGAGTCCAAAAGAAAACATTAGTCCACGGTGTTGTTGGAAAAGCGAAATACAATCCTGTGCCAAGCCCCAGCGCCATACCCGTTAACGCAATCAAAGAATGGCTAGCTCCACGGTGTTTTAATAAATAATTTAAGCGACCTTTTACGTGAGCTATAATATCCAAATCAGGGAGCATTGCACCTAATGTGCAACCCAAAAATACAGGATCATTCAGCTGCATAGGGTGACCCGAAAGGGTGCTCAAGGCGATTCCAATCAAACCGTGCGTTATTGGATCCATTTTTTGCTTACCTCCATCATTTAAAGAAAACAAAGTGTTCGTCAAACACTTAAATTATATCATAAAGCCATAAATAGAAACCAATTACTTTTCATTCCTCGTTTTCCATTATTTCTATTGCAAAATAACTTCTAAGATTGTATTTGGCAATTCCAATGGTACGTTGTTAAGATGATACGAAGAGAGAAGCTGCATTAGCTAATACAGCTTCTCACATTTTATTTTTCCATTTCAAAGATTTAACCTTTACTGAAATGTGCTGCAACTTTTATGGAATTATTAACGCCGTGAATTTCCGGGATATATTGGACCATTTGCTCAGCAAACTCTCGATGTTCTTCAGAATACACTTCACCCGTCAGAAATGCAATACCATCTTGAACAAAAGCACGAACTTGTCCGGAATTTAAACGATGTTGGCCAAGTTTAGCGACTAACTGTTCCGTTAACCACAAATCATCTCCTTGTGAGCGATGACGGGTAAAGATTTCGCTGACCACCGCTTTTACACCCGGTACCTGATAGGCTGTTTCAACAGCCCACTCCATTACTTCTTGTGTATTAACTAGTCCAGTTAAGGTAACCAGCCCATTCCGAGCCTCTGTTTTGATTTCATGAGCATCTACCCACGGAGATGCAACCAACGCATTCTCAACACGATTAACCAAAGTTGCGTCATCTACAGCCTTTTCTAAAAATTGGATCTCACTTCGAATTTCTTTTACTCCGCGAACTTGAGAAGCTAAACGTTTAGCCAGCCGTTCTGTACTTTGGGTCTCAACATGCCCAAGCAGGGTCGCAATTCCTCGGCTCACTCGACAACCCAAGGTTGTGATATCTTTATAATTCGAGCCTTGAAAACGTTCAATAATACCTTGTTCAACATCTTTATCCTTGATATCTCCATCATTGGCAACAGTTAAAGAATTATCCAATTCTCGAACTCCGTCAATTCGACCCACCCGACTACCGAAAAACTCCTTTTCCACAAGGCTGTCAACGGTCCCCCAAAGTGTAGCTCGATCCCCCTTGACCTCCACATGAAGTCCTTGGCCACTTTCCCCGAAATGTGTATGAATAAGTTTTTTGATATCCTTAAGGACTGCTTGTTCGGAGCGTGAATTATGCATAAATCTACCTCCACAATGAAACTGTTCTTTTATCTCACTTGGAGGATATTTTATCCTAAGATTTACTTTTTTATTAACGCGCAAAAAGTTTAATTTAAGATTGTAAACTTGCTATACTAGCAGCTACCTCTTCTAAGCGGTGCAATTGTTCTCTCAAACCTAAAACAATGAGAAGATCCCCTTGTAAAATTTCCTCCGCTGCCCCTGGATTACTAATAACCTCTTTATTTCGTAAGATTGCCAGAACCATTGCACCAGTTTGCTGTTTAATGCCACTAGTTGACAAGGTCTTCCCAACTAAGCTAGAGCCTTGGTCAATCTTCAGCTCTACTATTTCCATCTCAATGTTGTGATCATGAATCACAGTCTCAATATACTCCATACTAATAGGTTTTAAAATCGACATAGCCATTCTCCACCCACCTAAAATAGCAGGAGAAATCACTTTGTCTGCTCCGGCTCGTAATAACTTATTTTCAGATTCTAACTGATCCATCCGAGCAACCACATGAATATTGGGATTTAACCCTTTGGCCGTTAAGGTTACGAAGACATTTAAAGCATCCTCTGGTAATGCTGCGATAAGTCCTTTGGCTTTCTCAATGCTGGCCTTTTTCAACGTTTCATCATGTGTGGCGTCACTATGGATAACTAAAAATCCCTCTTCCCTAAACTCATTTACGAGATCTTCTTGTTGTTCAATCACAACACATTGCGCTCCCTCTTTACGAAGACGGTAAAGAACTTGCCTGCCAACGCGACCTGCTCCACAGACAATGATATGATTACGAAGTTGTTCAATCTTTCTTTTCATTTTTCTTCTCCCATAAACTCCGGCCAATTGACCTTCAATTAAAAAAGCCATCATAAGTCCAGTAAAATACACCATCACCCCAACCCCGCCAATCATTAGGATGATAATAAAAACATGTCCGGCGTCAGATTGTACCTTAATATCACCATAGCCCACTGTCGTGATTGTTTCTACTGTAAAATAAATAGCTTGAGCAAAATCAAGGTGTTCCGTTAACATAAGCCCCAATGTACCCACAATTAGGGTTACTAATAAGGCCAAAAAGGCGCTTACCATACGTCTATCCAACAAATTACTCCTTTCTGTCAGGATTAACGTAACTAAGGATATTCTATAGCGTTAGGTAGGTCTGTAACTTAAGAACACCTTCAATTGGAACATCCATCTGACCAAGTTGTATCTGACCAAAAGGCCCATGATAATCGCTACCACCTGTTGCTAAGATAGCAAATTTATCCGCGATCTCGGCATAGTACGGTATAAGCGTATTTTGTCTTTCCCAGTAACCATAATACACCTCAAGCCCAATAGGTCGATAAGCCAAAAGAGAAAAAATTATCTTTGGATCGAACAAAAGTCCGGGATGGGCTACCACTGGAAACCCACCACAAGCCAAAATAAGGTCAACTGCGTCTTCGAAAGCATGCTTTTGATAGGGTAAATAGGCGACTCCCCCTGGCCGAAAATATTGCGCTATCTCACGCCAGTTTGGCTGACTGTGACTGCTCTCATGATGGTATATGGCCCTCATAATATGTCCCTTACTTACAGCCCCCTCAGAGTAGACTTCCCTCTCAACATCCTGCCATCTTAAAGAGAGACCATCATTATTAAGACATTCAACCATCTCATAAGCTAAAGCGGTTCGCTGCTCACGAATCTCTCTCAAACGAGCCTGTAAAAGTGGGTGATTAACATCCTTAAAATAGCCTAAGAGATGAACCTCATGGCCTTGATAGTTAGTTAGCAATTCCACGCCAGGAATAATTTTAATATTTAAGCCCTTGGCAAGAATTTCAGCCTTAGCGACACCTTCAGTACTCTCATGATCCGTAATAGCCAAGGTTTGAACATTCTTGTCATAGGCTAGGTTCACGACCTCTTCAACTGAAAGCAAACCGTCAGATTCTTGAGTATGGACGTGTAGATCGACCCTCACGACCACCCCTCCCTCCCATTTGTTTTTATATCATAGTTGCGTTGCTCATACCAACCAATCCCTTAATTTCTATATAGTGCAAAAAGGTCAAGAAAATAAACTTAATATGCCTATTCTGGCTTTTCGTCAGAAATCCTGCTTGGCTGTTTCTGTTTAAACTACAATTTTTATGGCACTTAATATTTTTTATTGACACATTCCTCTTTATACGTTATAATTCACTTCGTTGCAGAAAATCATAGGGGATTAGTTTAATGGTAGAACAGCGGTCTCCAAAACCGTCAGTGCGAGTTCGACTCTTGCATCCCCTGCCAACAAAAAAGATAGACACCGCAAGGATTTGCGGTGTTTTTTAGTTTGCTTAGCAAGTTAACTTTTTTGGGGTTTGGACAGATTTAATTTTATAGGACATATTTGTCTATATGACCCTTCTTAAGTTGTCTCATTAAGTCTCTTCTAATCGTAAAACAACAATCCCTCTGACCCAATAATTCAAAATCACAGCTATTTATCTTCGATAATTCTATATCTTTATATAAAAACTCCTCGAATTCATCCCACCCAAACCAAATCGACCAAACCTCAATGGAATTACTTTCTTGGATGTTATTATTTAGATACTCTTGAAATTGATTTGCCCACTTTAAATCAAAGTTTCCACTAAGCCAATAAATGTATTTTTTCTTAATATATTCTTCAAGTCCATCGGGGGGATTCTTACATATTGAAATTTCTAATCCGCCAGTGTCCGCTTCATTCGGAATAAATAATGCTTCACAATCATCCGGAAGTTTGTCGAGATCCCAGAATGATTCTGGTCTTGGATTCATCTCCTTTAAGTCTTTAACAGTCAACTTGATGACGCCGGACAAATCGATTTCTGGCAATTCACCGTCAGATGCAAGAAATGTAAATCTACTCAAATAATCACACCCTATCAAATATTTAATTCTTCATAAATGACAAGAGAATTACTTTCAAAATTACACTAACCAAGGTGATTCTAGACTTTACAGTTTGGTTGACTAAAATTTCGTCGTTTACTCCGAGCCCCGATATACGCCATTCCATATAACGTTTAGGGATTATCAGCTTCCATCTGACTTGGCTTTTAGTTCAAGTTCTTCCGTCTTACCATCCAAAGTTATCTCCATTTTGTAGACACTATCTAATTGAGGTATCAGACCATTACTTCCACTGACACCTAGGTTGATAGTTCTCGCCAGCATTTCGGGTGTTATTTCCTGAGTACCATAACTTTTATCAGTTCCAGCACTAACGCTGTACTTCATTGGAACTGGGTGCTCAGGGATTTTGCCCTTGTAGATGATAGTCGTTGTTTCTGTATTATAACTATCACATTGAAGCTTATCGTCACTGTCAGTCCACCAGTGTTCATAGTATCTTAAAGAAAGCTTAACGTCCCAGCTTGGACTGTCACCCATGAACACAACCTCTTTTCCTGCATTAAGATCAGTAAAGATTACCTGATTTACTTTCTTAAAATTATCGACAACTGCTTGAGGGTTAGCATTGTACAAATAAGTAATAGAATAGACAAGCTCAAGATTCTTTACGCTGTATTGCTTGGAGAAATAACTTCTTCCTTCAAATGTAAACGCAAATATGTTTCCCTGCTCAAACCATCGAAAGTTTTCCCTTCTCTCTACGAAGGAACTATATGGATAAATAAACAGTAAGTTTCCTTGTAAATCCTTATAAATAGTTGGTTCAGTATCTTTAACCCTAAATTCTTGGGGGTTAAGTGAAGTCTCAGGCAGGAAATTTATTCCTTCAATTCGGAAAGTTTGAATTACATCGTGTGCATTTATAATTTCCCTATTTGCTGCCCCCTCTACCTTATGATCGATGAAGACCGAACCTGAGAGGATGAAGATTGCTAAGCAAGCAAATATCACAGATAAATACCTATGAGGACTGACCGTACGACTAAGGGTATCCGCTTTCACATTCATAAACTCACCCCTAATAATTAAATTATTGAAATAAACGTTGTATTCTCTAGCCTAAAAAATTGAAAATCTACAAACATCACAATATAATAGATAAAGAATGATTTAAGGTTAGTAGTAATAGAAATCCTTCACTAAATTGATTAAAGTTGGCACACAAGGAGGAATCAGTTTTGAATCAGAAGAAAATTATTTATAACGTTTTAAGTGCTATTGAGAAAGGTGAAAATCTATCAAAATTAAAATTCTCAGATTTTGGCCTGAGTCTAATAGAATTTAGGGACTTAATTGATCAAATTCAGGACGATGACTTAATTAAGGGAGCGTCTGTACCTCGCGGGCAAGGAAACCCTGACCGCATGGTGCTTCTTGAGGCTGCCAAAATCACTTTAAAGGGATTGGCTTACTTAAAAAAGAATAGTACTCTTATAGAGACAAAATAGGATTAAACCTTAAAGAAATTAAGAATTACAAGTGGTCGAGTCTGTAAATAATTTGGAGACTCGGGCTCTTTTTTTATACCACCAGAAAGTATAAGGACAACAAGGCCGCCGCCTTCGTTAGAGGCTAAAAAGAAGGCTAATACGTGCGAAGACAGTGTCTTCGCGGGCGCCAGCCAAGTTTTCTTTATGCTCGGAACGATCTCCCATCGTGTGTAACTCCCTATAAGACATCAGACATCTTGCTTGAAAAACGATGTCTACTACAGTATCATAAAACTGAGATTCTAAATGGGGAGGATTGCCCATGACAAGACCCGGCAGAAGCCTGGCTGAAAATGTAGCAGACGATATTCTAGCAATGATCTCCATAGATAAAAAATTTGCCATGGGAGATAAGCTTCCCAATGAAAACCAACTTTCTGAGGATTTACAAGTCAGCCGAACCACCTTACGAGAAGCTATAAGAATTTTAGTCACTCATAATGTCTTAGAAATTCGCCGCGGAAAAGGGACTTATGTGAAGAATAACCCCGAGTTAAACGAAGGGTATAACTTAAAAGACCTCACAACGTGCCAACTGGACGTAAAAGATTTATATGAAATGCGCCTGATTTTCGAGCCACAATCAGCCTATTATGCAGCAAAGCGGGCTACAGATAAAGAGCTTGAGCGGATTCTTTACTACGGGAGGCTAGAAGAAGAACTCATTCTAAAAAAAGAAGATCGAACCGAGGTTGAACAGGCCTTCCATAAATCAATTGCCAAGGCAACTCATAATGAATTTATGAATCGCCTGATGCCTATCCTTTATCAGGCCATTGACAAAGGCGTCCTCTTAGCAGACACGAAGGAGGAAATGATTCAGAACACCTTAAATGACCATCGGATGATCATGGAGTTTCTAGCAAAACGAGATGCTGAAGGAGCGAAAACCGCAATGAAGCTTCATATCATTCATGCCATGAGAGGCTTCGGAATTGCAGAAGAATAACGCAACCCGAGCTATTTCGTCTAAGAAAACAGTTTTTTATATTAGCAGTATAATTTATAGTATGGACATTAGACGTCATACTACGTATAATGTAATTATACAACTTTAGAATAGAGAGGTGTTTAAAATGAATAGTGATGCAGTAACCAAAAGTGTACCGCAACGTGCCTTGTTTCATGCGCTGGGCTTAACAAATGAGGAAATGGAAAGGCCCTTAATCGGCATCGTCAGCTCCAAAAACGATATCGTTCCAGGACATATGAATCTGGATAAAATCGTAGATGCGGTCAAGTTGGGTGTAGCAATGGCTGGAGGAACTCCCCTTGTCTACCCCGCGATTGCTGTATGCGACGGCTTAGCCATGGGTCATCAGGGAATGAAATATTCGCTTGTTACCAGAGAATTGATTGCTGATTCCACCGAAGCCATGACCCTGGCCCATGCCTTTGACGCTCTCGTCATGGTACCAAACTGTGATAAGAACGTCCCCGGTTTATTAATGGCTGCAGCACGCTTGAATATTCCAACCGTCTTTGTCAGCGGTGGTCCGATGCTTGCAGGTAAAGTAGATGGGCAGAAGATTAGCTTTTCCAATGTTTCTGAAGCAGTCAGCGAATTCCAAGCAGGAAAAATCACTAAAGAAAAATTACAGGAATTTGAAAACAAAGGTTGCCCAACCTGTGGTTCCTGTTCAGGCATGTATACGGCGAATAGTATGAACTGCCTGACAGAAGTGTTGGGAATGGGGTTGGAAGGCAATGGCACCATCCCAGCTGTTTATTCGGCCCGGATTCAGCTCGCCAAGCATGCAGGCATGAAAATTATGGAGCTTTTGAAAAGGAATATCCGGCCAAGAGATATTATGACTCAAGGGGCCTTTGAAAATGCTTTGACCTTAGATATGGCTTTGGGTTGCAGTACCAACAGTATGCTGCACCTTCCCGCCATTGCTCATGAATGCGGCATTGAATTAAATCTAGATATCGCCAATGAAATCAGCGACAAAACGCCGAATCTTTGCCATCTCGCCCCTACAGGACATACTTTCATAGAAGACCTCAACGAAGCCGGCGGAATCTATGCAGTAATGAATGAAATCAATAAATTAGGTTTGCTCAAAACCGATTTGATGACTTGCACCGGCCAAACTGTTGGAGAAAACATTGCTGGCTGCCTCAATAAAAATCCGGAAGTAATCCGACCTGTCGAAGACCCTTATAGCAAAACTGGCGGGATCGCAGTTTTAAAAGGCAATCTGGCCCCCGATTCCTGTGTTGTAAAGCGTTCCGCCGTTGCACCCCAAATGCTCAAACATGAAGGTCCTGCCAGAGTATTTGACTGTGAAGAAGATGCCATGCTGGCAATTAATTCCGGCAAGATTGTAGCCGGAGATGTTATTGTAATCCGCTATGAAGGTCCGAAGGGTGGGCCAGGCATGCGAGAAATGTTAAACCCTACCTCTGCAATTATGGGACATGGTCTTGGTGAAAGCGTTGCCTTGATTACCGATGGGCGCTTCAGTGGGGCAACCAGAGGGGCAGCAATCGGTCATGTTTCACCTGAAGCAGCAGTAGGCGGTAATATCGCCTTGATCGAGGACGGAGACATCATCCAAATTGACATTATGGCCAATAAAATTGATTTTATCATCAGTGATACCGAACTAATAAAACGCAGAGCAAACTGGAAACCAAGGAAACCGAGAATTACAACAGGCTACCTGGCCAGATATGCCGCTCAGGTCACGTCGGGCAATAAAGGGGCCATTTTAGAAATTCCCAAGCAATAGCATTATGTCGATTAAGGGCTCATAACCAGGTCTATCTGGGTATGGGCCTTTTTATTAGCTTCCTATACATTTCTGAAAACTATTTCTCCGCCGTTATGTAGACATGATTAAAAACTGGTAACCCATTGCTCCACCATTTTAGAAAATAGTCATTTGTCATAGTCCTATTTCCTGGTAGTTCGGCGTTTTGATCATCTACTTTATCAGAATCGAAGAAATATAGTTCACTTTTATCTTCATCAAACCCTACTAAGGTCATGTAATGCTGCCAGAAGAACTTATTTCCAACCAATACGATAACCGGAGCCTGCCCCTGGACAAGTCTAGCTTTAAGTGACGACAGATCCCCTTTATACATCATTGGTTTTAGCCCTTGAGACTGCAGATATGAAAGGACTCCCTTCGGCAAAACATACCCTGAAAAAGGGATTTTGAAAGGAATTTCAGCATAAACCTCAATACCTTTAGCTTGTTTACCAGAGTTTCTTAAAACAAAAGCTGTCGAATACGCAGCACATTGGTTTTTCCCTTGAAGCTCGAAGCCCGTATTTATTGGCACCTCAAAATTCTTTTGAACGGCCAAAGAAATAGCGTCTCTGTTTGGTAATGGGGATAAACTATATATTGTTCCGACCACTAAACATATCAGCGTTATTAGTAGTAACCACTTCACTCTGACTCGAGAAATTATTGACCTCATAATTCACCTCCAAAAACGTATTTTAACTTATTCCTCTTCGCTAACAAACTCAAATCATATCCTCTCAATTACTAAGGAATCAATTGCGATAAAACTAGACTGTATCTTACACTTAATCATCTCATATATTTTTTGCAAAGTAAGGCGAAACCTGTCTTAATAATAATTAAAGACGAGACTAAACGGTTGAGCTCTACTATACAATTAAAAGTAGTCATAAAAACGGGGTCATCCTTCTTCAAAAGGACAACCCCGCGTTTTCACCTTAATCCAAATTACATTCTCTTAACTTAGAGTCTAAATTCATCATTGCCAGTTTACCATCTAGTAAATTATTTTCTGTCTTCGCCAAAGTTACTTTAGTGTCCGCTATCTTTTTTTGTAGATTCTCTACAGCTACAGAAAGCATGAGTTTTATGCGATTTAGTTGATTGACCTCACTTGCTCCGGGATCATAATCAATGGGAGCGATATTAGCAAGAGGATAAGCTCGTCTGATCTCACGAATCATACCTTTGCCTGTGATATGGTTAGGTAAACAGGCAAACGGTTGTAAACACACAATATTATTTACGCCACTGCGAATCAGCTCGACCATCTCTCCCGTAAGGAACCATCCCTCACCAGCCTGGTTGGCGAGAGAGAGATGTTGTTCTGCATATTTGGCGATCTCTTCAATGGGTTTCGGGGCACTAAACCGTTTGCTAGTCTCCAAAGCCCTCTTCATCTCTTTGCGATAGGCTTCTATTCTATTTATGGAAAGCATTCCAGACAACATCTCCCAAAAGCTGCCCGATAGTTTCTTATACTTAATACGATTATCATACGCACCATACAACAGAAAGTCTGTGAGATCTGGAACGACAGCCTCTGCCCCTTCAGCCTCCAACAGCTCCACAATGTTGTTATTTGCAGTAGGGTGGAATTTAACCAGTATTTCCCCGACAACTCCAACCTTTGGTTTGACTAGATCTTCGTAGATTTCCAGGTTATCAAAATCCGTGACGATTTGCCGAATATTTTCTTCGTGATCTCTTCGATTTCCCTTTTTCAAGGATTCTAGGCACCGATTTACCCAATAGTCATATAAGAGATTAGCTGAACCCGGGAAAGCTTCATAGGGGCGTACTCTATAAAGGACTCGCATTAAAAGATCTCCGTAGATAAGTCCCCTCAATATTTTATTAAACATAGGCATAGTAAATTTAAACCCGGGGTTTTTCTCTAGACTAGATGAGTTTCCCGTATTTAAGGCAATCACTGGAACATGTTCCAGATTGGCATCTTTTAAGGCCTTTCTGATAAAGGCGATATAATTCGTCGCCCGACAACCGCCACCGGTTTGCGTAATAATGACCGAAGTATTGTCTAAATCATATTTGCCAGATCTCAACGCTTTCATCAACTGACCCACGACAATAATGGCGGGATAACAAGCATCATTATGAACATACCTTAATCCTTCATCAATCGCAGACTTATCGACAGAAGGTAAGAATTCGATTGTATAACCTGCGTCCTCAAAGCCATTCTTAAAAAACTGAAAATGAATAGGTGACATTTGAGGTGCCAAAATTGTATGTGTTTTTTTCATTTCCTTGGTAAATAAAACCTTGGGCTGCTTATCATAGCGTTTCTGAGGGACAAAATTCTTCTTTTTCCGCTCATTAATGGCCGCGATCAAGGAACGCAACCGTATTCTTGCGGCACCCAAATTGCTAATCTCATCGATTTTCAACACGGTATAAATTTTTCCGTAAGCCTCAAGTATCTCTTTTATTTGGTCTGTAGTCACTGCGTCGAGACCACAGCCAAATGAGTTCAATTGAATTAACTCTAAATCATTCAGCTTGGCAACATAGCTGGCCGCTGTATACTCTCTTGAATGATATACCCATTGGTCAACAACCCGCAATGGTCTTTCAACCTTGCCCAAATGTTGGATAGCATCTTCGGATAAGATAGCGAATCCGTAGGACGCTATCATCTCGGGTATACCATGGTTAATTTCCGGATCAATATGATAAGGTCTGCCTGCGAGTACAATGCCCCGTATCTTTTTTTCACGGATATAATCTAGGGTTTCTTCGCCTTTTCTTCTGACCTCTTGCTTATACCTTTCTTGTTCTGCATAAGCCTTATGCAAAGCACTCGCTATTTCAGTCTTCGGAATTCCCTCGGGTTGTAACTCTTCTGCCAATCGATTGACCATCCTGCTTGGCATATCGATAGGCAAGAAAGGGTGATAAAAAGTAACATTGGGCTCTCTAAGACTATCCATATTCGCATTAATGGTCTCTGGGTAGGAGGTTACGATTGGGCAGTTGTAATGATTATCTGCCTGTGAATCTTCCACTTGAGCATAAGGGATGCAAGGATAGAATATCTTACAAATCCCTTTTTTAATCAAATCAGCAATATGACCATGCACAAGTTTGGCGGGATAACAGGCAGACTCAGAAGGAATAGTATCCATCCCAAGTTCATAAATTTCTTTAGATGATCGGCCAGAAATAACAACTTGGTAACCTAGTTCCGTAAAAAATGTAAACCAAAAGGGATAGTCCTCATAAATATTGAGAACTCGTGGAATTCCGATAGTTCCTCTCAAAACCTTGTCCTTAGTTAATGGTTTGTAGTTGAATACTCGTTTGTACTTATATTCGTAAAGATTGGGAATCTGACTTTTCAAGGTGTCTTTTCCCGTGCCTCTTTCACAGCGGTTTCCTGAAATATAGTCACTTCCACTTGAGAAATGCTTAATACTTACTAAACAATTGTTCCCACATAATCCACAACGTTTCATCGAAGTTTCTGTATTAAAATCCATGAGATCTTGAGCTTGCATGAGATTAGATTGATGCCCAGCTTCATAACGCTCTTGAGCAATTAAAGCGGCACCAAAAGCGCCCATAATACCGGCTATATCAGGACATACAACTTCTTGCTTCGTGATTTTCTCAAAGGCCCTTAGGACAGCGTCATTATGGAAGGTTCCACCCTGAACCACGATTTTTTTACCGAGCTCTTCGGCGTTTCGCAAACGAATCACCTTATATAGGGCATTCTTGATGACTGAAATCGCTATCCCCGCAGAAATATCACTAACTTCAGAACCTTCTTTCTGCGCTTGCTTTACCCTAGAGTTCATAAATACCGTACAACGCGTCCCCAAATCAACTGGATGTCTGGAATCCTGGCTCAGTCTCGCAAACTCTTTGACATCCATGTCCAGAGAATTTGCAAATGTTTCAACGAAGGATCCACATCCCGAAGAACAAGCTTCATTTAAAGTGATGGACTCAATCACGCCATCACGAATTACTAAACTTTTCATGTCCTGCCCACCAATATCTAAGACGAAATCAACACCAGGCCGAAAAAAATTGGCCGCTGTGTAGTGGGCTACAGTTTCAATTTCTCCGATATCCACTCTCAGGGCTGCTTTAATGAGATGCTCGCCATATCCGGTAACGGCGGAGTTTACAATTTTTGTCTTATTATTTAGTTTTTCATACAAACTTTTCAAGGCCTCGATTGTCGATTCTAAAGGGTTGCCCATATTACTGCCATAGTGTGAGTACAATAAACTTCCTTCTTGATTGACAAGAGCAATCTTGGTGGTTGTCGATCCAGCATCAATACCTAGATAGGCATTTCCTTCATAGTTATCAAGCTCCAGACGCTTGACTTTATGCAAATCATGTCTCTCTTTAAATTCAACATATTCCTCTTTGTTCGCAAAGAGAATTTCTAATTTTTCACCCTCAACATTATTAATGTTATGAATCATTGGTGCTCTTTCAAAGAGACACTCAAATGTAAAAGGCACTTTATCACGTGAGGACAGTGCTGCTCCAATCGCCACAAAAAATTGTGAATCCTCGGGGAAAATCACGCCCTTATTCTCCAGATTAAGGGTTTCGATAAAACGTTGTCTTAGTTCTGACATAAAATGGAGCGGCCCACCCAAAAACGCCACATTTCCTCTGATCGGACGCCCCTGGGCCAGGCCGCTAATTGTTTGATTAACAACAGCCTGTAAAACGGAAACAGCTATATCTTCTTTGGCGGCTCCTTCATTCAGTAAGGGCTGTATATCAGTCTTGGCAAACACACCACATCTGGAGGCAATCGGGTAGATATTCTCATAGTTTTTGGCAAGATCATTTAAACCCGAAGCATCCGTTTGTAATAAGGAAGCCATCTGATCAATAAAGGCCCCTGTTCCTCCTGCACACGTACCATTCATTCGCTGTTCGATCGATTCGCCAAAATACGTTATCTTGGCATCTTCGCCACCGAGTTCTATAGCAGCATCCGTGGAGGGAATAACCTTCTTAATAGCATTCGTGCAAGCAATGACTTCTTGAATAAAAGGGACCTCCAACTTTTGGGAGATATTATAACCTCCAGATCCGGTAACCATCAAGGTCAATAGATGCCCTTGTATGGCTGTTTTAGCATCATCAAGCATCATAACGACTGTATTTCTTATATTAGAAAAATGTCTTAGATATTTCTTATAGACAATATTTTTATCCTTATCTAAAACAACTATTTTTACAGTTGTAGAACCAACATCCAGTCCAATATTTAAAACACTACTCATTTTTTTCCTCCACCATGCACAACATTTATTAAATCTTCGAGAGCTATTTATATTAACAAGTTATTCCTTTTGCGAAAATTTTAACACAAGTGGCTATGCATACCTGAATATCAGTTTCATACGTAAGTTTGTTCATAACTAAAGAAGTAATGAATAGACCAAAATTGGTAGCTAAAAAACTCATGGCCAATGTTTCAGGATTCTCCCTGATTGCTCCCCTATTTTTCATTTCTTCAAAATAGTAGCCTAATAGCTTTCTAAACTCATTTGGGAAATCGAATAACGTTGCATCAAAATTGGGGTTCAATTCATCATTTTTAAAATGCATCAAAATAATTTTTTGATTTCTATACAAAGTATCTTGATAGGAAGAACATATTTTATTTAAATCTCTTTCTAAATCCCATTCCAAACCATCATACAAAGCTCTAAATTTAGGAGAAAAAACAAATTTATCAAATGCCTTCTCGAACAGATTTTGTTTACTTTCGAAATGCCTAAATAAAGTCATTTCGCTTACTCCGGCTTTTTTAGCAATTTCCTTAGTAGTTACAGCGTTAAAGCCTTTTTGCGAAAAGAGAACAATTGAAGCATTTAGGATTTTATCCTCAGTATTCAAGACACGCATATCTCTCTCCAATCATCAACTTACGCTCTTTCATGTTAGTTCTTACTAACATAAGTTTATCATCCTCTATAAATAACTTCAATCCAAGAATTTGGTACAAATGGCATAACCTGTATTCGTTGATTTGATCTATAATAAAAGCCCTATTTTCAAAGAGCTGTTTGCAAAAACGATCGCAAAACAGCTCTTTTTCTTAATGGCTATGAACGGATTTTTAATTGACTTACTAAATTTTCACTGATTTTATCCGGTACTACTTCATATTGGACGAATTGCATGGTAAATGTGCCTCTACCTTGGGTAAGTGACCTCAAATCAATGGCATAGCGCATCATTTCAGCCTGAGGGACATGAGCTCGAATTATTTGATATTTTTCACCTGCATCGATACCCAATAATTTTCCGCGTTTACCATTGAGATCACCAATCACATCTCCCATATAGACTTCAGGCACTCTCACTTCTACCTCAACAACAGGTTCAAGCAAGGTTGGTTTTGCTAACTCTATCCCCTTGCGAAAGGCAACAATCGCGGCAAGTTTAAACGCCATTTCGGATGAATCTACCGCATGATAAGAACCGTCACAAAGTGTGACCTTGATATCGGTCACTGGATAACCAACCATAGTTCCCTCCGCCATAGCCTCACGGATTCCCTTTTCTACAGCTGGTATATATTGCTTCGGTACCGATCCTCCAAAAATTGCTTCGTCAAACTCAAAATCCTTGCCTCCCGAGGGCTCTAAATTAATCCATACATGTCCATATTGACCGTGTCCACCCGTTTGTTTTTTGTGCTTCCCTTCTACTTTTACCTTTTTACGGATTGTTTCACGATAGGGCACACGAGGAACCTTAATAACTACCGCCACCCCAAATTTACGGGTCAGCTTTTCTTGAAGGATTTCTAGTTGCATTTCTCCCAGACCGGTTAAAAGCAGCTCTTTGGTTTCGGTGTTTTTACTAAGTTTGATGGTTGGATCTTCTTCTAGCAAACGTGCCAACGAATTGCTGAGTTTATCCTCATCCCCTTTACTTTTCGGCTCAATGGCCACAGATAAAGAAGGGACAGGAAGATCAATGACCGGAAGCTCCACTGGCTGTTCCTTATCACATAAGGTGTCCCCTGTTTTCACTTCTTGTAATTTAGCGACCACAGCAATATCTCCAGCTGAAACATATGAAACTGGTTCTTGTGTTTTCCCTCTCAGATAAAATGGTTGCGCTATTTTTTCCTCGATCCCGCGAATGGAATTATAGACCAGCGTATCTGCCGTAAACTTTCCCCCATAAACACGCAAGAACGACATTTTGCCTACGTAGGGATCAGCAAGAGTTTTAAACACTAAAGCTACTTTCTCTCTCACTTCTTCAGGAGAAGGCATGGAATGAAAGAAATTCATGACATTTGTAATGCCAATATTTTTATATACTGAGCCGCCAAGCACCGGGACTACAAGATTTTGCTTCAAGGCTTCCCGTAAAGCGGTTTGTAGATCTTCATTACATATTTCTTCTCCTTCCAGGTACTTTGTCAATATTTCATCATCCGCTTCAACGACAGCTTCGGCTAATTGAGCTCTTAAATGATCTGTCTCTTCCTTGTACTCTTCTGGAACCTCTTTAACCGTAAACTTACCGCTCCCATTGGTTTCGTAGTCATACTCTTTGTTCTCGATAATATCGATAAGACCTTTGAAGCCAGCTTCTTGACCGATTGGGATTTGCAAAGATACAAACTTTGCATGAGGATAGGTGTCTCTTAACTGGGCCAATACCTTTCCGAAATTAGCATTCTCTCGATCCAACTTATTAACAAAAACCGCTCTGGGTAACTTTTGTTGTTCCATGACATCCCACGTAATTTCCGCCTGAACTTCCAGTCCTGCAACTCCACTAAGTACTAAGACTCCGCACTCGACGACACGTAATGCGCACTTGACTTCCCCAAAAAAATCCGAATATCCAGGAGTATCCAGAATATTCACCTTAACCCCTTGCCACTCAATCGGAATAAGACTCGTACTAATCGACACTTTGTGTTTCACTTCTTCGGGCAGATAATCCGAAACAGTGTTGCCTTCAGCAATTTTGCCAATACGGTTGATCACACCCGAATTGAACAAAAAAGTTTCCGTTAGGGAAGTCTTTCCTGTTCCACCATGACCAACCAGACAAACGTTGCGAAGATGTTTTGTGTCATAGGTCTTCAAGACGATCTCCTCCTTAGTATGTTATTAAGAAAAAGGACGCATGCCTTTTACTTGCAACAGTATTATTGGAGTTTGTATTATGTCTGAAGCGACTTTTTAGTATTACTTTATTGAGCAGATTAGATCAAGTATTCTCTCTATATTATTAACTTTTCCTTTCGTAAGTTCCCCATATCTTCGTTTGCTTATTTTCAACCATACATTTTCCCATTGCCCAGACACTTTGAACCTCTAAATCTTCATCAAGGAGCACTAGGTCTGCATCGTAACCAACGTGAATCATTCCCTTATTCTTAAGGCGAAGAACATTAGCCACATTAGAGGTAATTGTCCGTAAAGCTACCTCTAATGGAATTCCGAAATTTCTCACCGATTCTCTGACATCACGCCAGAGAACCTCCACCGAACCGACTCCCATGCCGATAAGCACACCCGCTTCGTTATACTGAGGCATACTTCCATTCCCGTCGGAAGTGACGGTAACCCGATCATTAAGGATCTTACGTTCGTTAAACATTTGCAGGACAGCCGGCACCTGTAGTTCAGCTGGAAAATCGTCGCAACCTGCCGTAAGATCAATATAACCACCAGCAAGCAGAAACTGAATCCCCTGTTCAAGTAAAGAGTGCGTTCGGTTTATGTGGGTTGGCATAAATTGTGTAATGGGGATCTCTGTTTGATCAAGAATCGTCCAAATCGGTTGCAATCCTCGCTTACCTTCCCCTAGATGGAGATGAACCACTCCTGCTTTTCCCCCTAGCATTCCACCCACTCGGGCCTCGGCAGCTAAATGCTCAAGCTCAGCAATTTGAGGTTGAGCAGAACGATGATCGGATATCGCGATTTCCCCTGCGCCAACAACTTTTTCGATCAGGGTCAAGTCTTCTTGCAAGGTTGGTAATAGTGTTCTCGTAGGAACCTGATAGGCACCACTATAGACAAACGTGGTTATTCCCTCATCTTCAAGCGCTTGGGCCTTAACAAGAAGCTCCGTCATTGACCGGGATATGGAATCTGTCCCCAAACAACCAACGACTGTTGTCGTTCCTCCCCGAGTTAATTGCGAAAGTTGAATTTCGGGAGTACGTGAAGCTGGGCCAGCTTCTCCCCCTCCTCCACATATGTGAACATGGGCATCGATAAAACCTGGAACTAATGTTTTGCCTTGAAGGTCGACCACTTCCCCTGAGGCATAGTCGGGAAGTCGCAAATTTTTACCGATTGTAGCGATACTCTTGCCAACAATCAAGACATCTGTGTCATCTACAAGTTCCGGGCAATAAAGTTTTGCATTTTTGATTAGTTTCCACACTATGATTCCTCCTATTCGGAGGTATAATACCCCAATTCTGGTCAAATATTCTCTTAGAAAAATCTTTCTCTATAGCGAACCAAAAATCCTTTATTATCCAAATGTTAAACAAAAAAATATCTGAACCTTAAAAGCGCCACGCAGACTCCACTACATAATAAGTGGAGTCTGCGTGGCGCTTAGTCATTTCTTTTTTTATACAAGCATAAGTTTAGAAGTAAACATTTAACTCGATTAACAATTTTGTTTGTGGAGGATTACATG
>NZ_MASS01000004.1 GCF_001707885.1 Desulfosporosinus cupriresistens
TCCCCCGTAGGCTCCTACCTACAGTATTTTACTTAAGAACGCCTGTGTACGGGAATTCTTAGGATGAGCAAAAACCTCGTTGGGCTCTCCCTCCTCCATAATTACACCCTCATCCATGAAGATTACTCGATCACCAACTTCACGGGCAAATCCCATTTCATGAGTAACGGCAACCATGGTCATCCCTTCACGAGCTAAATCCTTCATTACGGCAAGAACCTCTCCAACCATTTCCGGGTCCAAAGCGGAAGTGGTCTCGTCAAAAAGCATAATCTTCGGTTTCATCGCCAATGCCCGGGCAATCGCGACCCGTTGTTGTTGCCCACCAGAAAGACGATCCGGGTATTCGCCCGCTTTGTCGGATAGACCAACTTTTCCCAAAAGATCTAAGCCAATCTTTTCGGCTTCCGCTTTATTCATTTTTCGAACAATTTCTGGGGCAAGTACAATATTTTGAATTGCTGTCATATGCGGAAAAAGATTAAAACGCTGGAACACCATGCCTACTTCTCGGCGAATTGCATTAACATTAATCTCGGAGTTAAGTGGAATTCCATCAACGATAATTTCTCCACTTGTCGGCTCTTCCAGTTTATTTAGACAACGCAAGAAGGTGCTCTTGCCCGAACCACTTGGGCCAATGACAACGACAACTTCTTTTTCTCGAATATGGCAATCAATCCCTTTAAGCACTTCGAGCTTACCATAGGATTTATGCAAATTCTTAACGTAAATCATTTTTCCCCAACCTCCTCTCCGTATAGGCAACCCATTGGGAAATCAACTGAGTCATTAAGAGATAATACAAGGCAACTGTGATATACATGGGGATCGGTTGGAACGTTCGTCCGGCAATAATCTTGCCGCTATAGAAAAGTTCTTGAATCGCGATGATCGATAATAGCGACGAATCTTTAAGTAAGGCAATAAACTCGTTGCCCAAAGGCGGAATCACTCGCTTGAAAGCTTGCGGCAGGATGACGTAACGCATGGCCTGACTATGGTTCATCCCCAACGACCGCGCTGCTTCCGATTGCCCACGGTCAATGGATTGAATCCCTGCTCTAAATATTTCGGCGATATACGCCCCCGAATTGAGACCCATCGCCAAAACCCCTGCAAAATACTGATAGTCTTCCGGCAGAGTCTCCCAATGAAGGATTCTAGGGACTAAAAAATAGACTAAAAAGATTTGCACCAACAATGGAGTACCTCTAAAAAAATCAATATAGGCGATTGCCAAGGCCCGTAAAATTTTAAATTTTGACAAGCGGGCCAAAGCCATAATAAGCCCAATAACCACTCCAATGGCGACTGCACCGGCTGTCAGCTCCAATGTAAGTAACGCTGCCTTATTCAGTATAGGAATGCTGTCTAGGGCTGCCTTCCAGTTCATTTCCACAGAAAATCCTCCTTAATTATAATTCTATAAAATCTAATAGGAATCAATCAATCGTGGCTATTCGCATATTTTTTTTGCCACTGCCTGAAATTATACATTTTGAGACAAATTTATACAAGCAAAAATGCATTTCAGGAAGAACTTGGCCCAATTGCAAATTTCAGACGATCTATTCTTTCAAGCCAGCACTAACGCTGCATATCATCATATAAAAGGAAGGCACTTGATCAAGTGCCTTCCTTTTATTATTTCTTTCAAGGATTAACAGTGATTGAAAAGGCTTCTTAAAATTTAGGTGCATCCACTTTAAACCACTTTTTGTAGATCTCATTGTATTTTCCGCTATCAATTAATTTTTTCAAAGAAGCATTCATTTTCTCGCCTATTTCCTTGTCTCCTAATTTCATGGCTATTCCATAAAATTCTTCACCAGTGTCTGCATCGACTGATTCAATTTGAGCGCTTGGATTTTGGGCTTGAAACCAAAGCACAACTGGCGCATCGGCCACAACAGCATCCACTCCACCATTCAGAAGATCGTTGAGAGCGTCCGGTGTCGTATCATATTTTTTTGTTGCCATTCCTAGTTTCTCAACTGCAAATTGTCCCGTTGTATTAAGTTGGACCCCGATCTTTTTACCTTTCAAGTCTGCTAAGGTTTTAAAGCTGGCGCCTTTTTTCATAGCTATATACTGAGTACTTTTAAAATACTTGTCACTAAATTGAACATTCTTGGCACGATCATCTGTAATCGTCATGGCTGAAATTACCGCATCATATTTCCCTGCTTGCAAAGCCGCAATTAAGCCGTCAAAAGCTGATGTCTCGATATTCACCTTAGAATATCCCATATCTGCTCCAAGGGCATTAATGAGCTCAATATCAAACCCTGTCGCTTGCTGCTTCTCATCCATGAACTCGAATGGTGCATACGCAATATCTGACCCTACTTTCAGAATCTTTTCCGCGGGTGCAGGAGTAGGAGTAGGAGTTGGTGCACTGGCATTTCCGCAGCCAGCAAGTGCCAAGAGACTTAAGCTAAGTAATCCGCTTAAAACAAGACGAAACTTCGGTTTAAACATGTTTATCCCCCTTTTTTCATTGGATGAACGAAGCATACTCTTTATACAAGCTTTAGTGTATGATTTAGCTCATCCATCTATTTTTCTAATTATACATACTTGTAAATATTTATGGAAGCCATTATTCTCTATTTTTCATTCTATTTCATGCTTATTTTTCAAGCGCAGGTCAAAAAACATCGCTTAAACCACCTTCAGAGCAATTTTCAATCCCACTTCAGTCAGGATTATCGCAATACCAGAGTAAAACAATTCTCTCCAAAAGTGTGCACAAAATAGTATCATTTATCCCCCAAAGTTACGCACAGGAGCCTGTGGATAATGTGGATAAGTCTTAAAAATCTACTACTTTTCACAATAAGGCTGTGGATAACGTTGTTGAAAGAATGTTTTACCGGTAGTTATTATCAAATACAGAAAAAAGCATTGGCCGACTTCGAGTCAACCAATGCTTGTCATGTCAAATAATTTAATTCAATACCTGAATTAATATTGCTCGCGAGCTGGACGATGGTGTTGATAGCACTCACGGCAGTATACTGGACGATCGGATGTCGGTTGGAAAGGAACTTGTGTTTCCACTCCGCAGTCCGCACAAACAACCGTAAACATTTCACGTGATCTTCCTTCTTGGGAATTACGGTTTGCTTTGCGGATGTTGCGGCATTCGCGGCAACGTTGTGGTTCATTTTCGAATCCTTTTTCAGCGTAGAATTCTTGTTCTCCGATTGTGAAAATAAAAGTTGCTCCGCAGTCTTTACATACTAGATCTTTGTCTTCAAAGGCCATGAAAGATATTCCCCTTACGTAAAAAAATGTAATAGGCTCTGCCCATCCACTAGTAATTATAACGCTAATCACACAAAGGCACAAGTTTTTTTTCGAGTCCCGCTGCCAGACACAGGCCATAAATTGCTTGAACTCCACTTTCGCGCAGAGTTTCTGCCACGGCTTCTAACGTAGCTCCTGTTGTGGTTACATCATCCACCAGCCATATGCTGCGCCCTTTAATCTTCTCTGGTTGTTGCACTGCAAATGCACCTTTCAGATTATGCAAACGTTCTTGACGAGAAAGGGAAACTTGAGACGATGTTGATATGATCCGTTCAACTCCGCAGAGAATTGGTAATCCTAATTGCCAGTGTAACACGGAGGAAATGACCTCTGCCTGATTAAAACCTCTTTCTGCCATACGCGATGCATGCATAGGGACCGCCACTACACCATCGACGACAGGAAGCTGACTAATCGCCCAATCAGAAAAAGGGCGAGCAATTTCTATTAAGCGCCGAGGGTGTGCTTTGAACTTTATTTCTTGAATAAATTCCTTTAATCCTCCGGCATAATGACCCCAAGCTGTAATCTGATCAAGATGTTTAGGACCCTTTCCCTTCTCACAATCCAGGCAGTGTATCTTCTCTGAGAGAATCAACTTTCCACATCCCCTGCAACGCCCCAGCTCTGGATGAAGATACTCTGTTGTACAGGCTGGACAAATCGCACCCTGCTCCTCGCCACAAAATATACAAGCTTGTTTGTCTGCATACCATAAAGCCCGCGTGATCTTTGCCGCTTCTATCCCGAGCTCTCTCAATACTTTTACCCTCCCGCTGAACCTGCGTTAATAAGCCCTAATTCCATGGCATGTCTATTTTGCTCCTTAATCCACAAAACTGCAGTTTTCATGGCCGGCGTCCTTCGCTGAGAAACAAAAACGACCTTTCCCTCAGGACTTTCTCGAGTTCGCCCCACCCTTCCAGCCATTTGTACCAAGGCACACTCATCAAATACAGGATGGTCTGCCGCAAGAACCACGACTTGTATCCTTGATAACGTGATGCCTCGCTCCAAGATCGTGGTACTTACAAAAAGATCAAACTCTCCCTGACGCAAGCGCTCAAGTTTCGTGGAACGCCCTAAGTCTGAACCGTAGCTACCGTCAACACACCAATCTGGAAAACGTCTTTGAAAGCATTTGATCCACGGTTTGATCCAAGAGATCTTGGGGACAAATACCAAAACAGGTCCCGCTGCCCTCAAGGTATCAATTTGCGATGCCCATAAATCAGTGCAGCTGTAAGACTCTAGAGGATGACGGGATCTTTCCCAACTTGGAACTGGCAAGGGGGTTCGATGGTGTCGTGCTGGTAGTCGAATGAGTCGTATCTTACCTTGTTGAACCCCCACTAATCCTTCAGGGGAGGGCGTTGCCGTCATGTAAACTATCTTGCCGTTTGGACGCAAGGCATGCTTCAGCCCCCATTCCAAAGCGCGGCTCCCATGATAGGGAAAGGCATCCATCTCATCCATGAAAACCACATCAAAAGCTCGCCAAAATCTTAATACTTGATGAGTGGTCGCCAGGACCATTCCTCCGCCTTGAAATTTAACCAGGGTTGTCCCTGTCAACACTTGTAACGGGTAGTCTGGAAAATCCCGTCTCAGCCTCGGTTCAATGTCCTTAACGACATCTTGGCGGGGCGCAGCAAAAAGCACCGATTTTCCCCTCTCTAGAGCCCAAGCTGCAGATGGGAAACACACTTCAGTTTTCCCTGCTCCACACGCTGCCCAAAGAAGTGCCGTCTCTTCCGAAGCATCTTTAATGAATTCAAGCACTTGTTCACTCGCTAAACGTTGTGCCTCTGTTAAGGTCCAGTGTGGCCGAAATGGAACCTCAGAAGGGCCGTCTAAGAGTGGACGTTGATCTCGAAAAAGTACGTCTAGTGAAGTGCTCGGCCCGATGCTCTCACAACTTCGACACGTTGCGGCCATTCCTTGAAGACTGGGCCACTCTTCCACGTTTGTCTCTCCACATCGTTGACACTGCCAGCCTCTGCCGTGCGACTTCACCGCAGGAACCCACTGCGCAATGCCTTGTTCAACACTGGAATGGGCTAGGCTGATGATTTCTCTTTCTTCTAGCTTGAGCTCTCTGGCTAGGCTACTCAGGTCACTGAACGAAAGTTGCCTTCCTAGTACTAATCGATTAAAAATATTCCTGACTTCATAATATCGTTTCTCATCCAATCGGTCTGAACAACCAGTAGCTGAAGCTGGACTAAGTTCCTGCCAGGTGAAGTCCTGGGTGTCCCAGCCTAAAGCTTTGATTATTTTAAGGATCTCAAGTTTTCTATCCCTTCGCTTTGGCCCTTTGTGCAGAAAATTAACGAGTTTTCTCCGATACAAACGCTCCTGAACGATCTGGATAGTCTCTAAAGAGAGGGGTTTACTGAGATAACTAAGAACATCAGAATTCAGCTTGTCCATTGCCTGAAACGGACAAAAACTAATGTTACCGTCTTCTTTTAACGTCAAGAAGAATTGCATAAGTATCCCTCTCTTCATTTTAATCCCCATAGCAGTTACATTTCTACTTCACAACTAACGCTGGAAAGGGGGCACTCGTCAATCTCGATTTCTGGAAACCGTCTCTGAAGACAGGCTAGATATAACTCTTTCTGCTTCGTGGCTACGCCATGATGGATGCGAACTCTAATCCATAAAGGTACCTTGAATTTCTTCTGCATCCTAGGCAAGGCCATTCGGAGATGCCAAAAGTCTTTTTCCAACTCGCCGCTTTCTGAGCCTAAGTAACAAACATAGTTTAGACTATTTGTCTTCTTGCCGCACTCTCTCTGCCATGCCCCAATAAACATCTGCCATTTAAGTGGGATATTCCATTCCAAACTTGAATTAGTTCTCCACAAAAGAACTCCTAAGCACAGCACTACACCTAGTAAAAACATCAGCCACTCCCCCTCACCCACAACCTATGTTCCGGGTAAGAGTTGCGTGAGTTGTCTCTGCCGAGCATATTCAACCAGAAGTTTGATATGTTGAGAAGGTTGAAAATCCTCATATCCCTTCCAGAGGAATCGATCCTCTCCCGAAAGTATAGCTGCTCTTCCCTCAATTTTCTGGGGTATACCTTCGACCCAGAGATAGAGCGGAACTGCCTTTTCAGGGTGCGTACGACGCTGTACCTCAGCTGCATTCCAAACTACTGACTGGGCCCATTCATACGCTTCTAAGTTAAATGGTTGCCAACGAAGTACCTCCTCTACCGCTTGCACCCCGGTATCAGTGTTTCCACTCTTTAATAGGGACTCTGCCTGCTCGCGTCGCGTACTGGTTTGTGTTTGATCCCAGTTCAAGCTCATATTCCACAGGGCAATGCTTCGAGCAGGGTCCTGTTCACGACCAAGACGTGCCTGTGTATTCCAAGTCTTCTCTTTCTCTAGCAGTATTGGATTCAAAAGTCCACTCCCAGTAACCAGACACAAAATTAGACTTATGAAGAATAATCCCCTGCCCCTCAGTTTTGGAACTAATTTTTTCCACTTTGGAACAAGAGAATGAGGCGATTTCTCCCTATTTTGAATGCTCCCAAAAATAAGCCAAAATACAACACCTAACGTCCCGAAGGAAAAATCAGCATCCACCAAACTATGTAATCCCAGAAAGAGTAATGCTCCCCCTGCTCGAATTTCAGCTCTATATCCGTCGACTCCCTGTGACGATATGGACGGCACAGATTCCTTAGCCCAAGTCTGCCATACCTGACCTAAGGTAAAAGCACTCCACATAACCATGCTTAATGCTCCGATAAAACCTTGGTTTAATAAAATATGAATAAAACTCGAATGAGGATCTGCCGTCCAATATGGAAAACGTTGAACCGTGGGAAAAGCCATCCACCCTCCGGCTCGTGGAATCCCCCCTGAGTCCCAAGCTAAGCGTAACCCATCCTTAAAGTAGACGAGCCGTTCTTGCCAACTTGCTGATGAAAAGCTCCAGGACGTTAGGTTCCCCCAGGCGAGTCTATTAGTACGTAGCATGAGTGCTGTTCCAACTACCCCCAGCAAAATTACCCATAGTCCTCTCATTTCCATACTCTTTATTTTCCTAGTAACCGAGTTTAAAATTCGGCTGAATCCCTGCACTTTAACCTTGTCTACCGTTTGACGGTTTCTAACCTTTAATAAAAATTGCCCTATAAGAACTGCCAAAAATATTCCCACTCCAGCGCGCGATCCCGTGCCTAAGAGCGAAATTCCTAGGAAGATCGTTTGAACTGGCTTCCTACACGGACAAAACAAAAGAACTGCTCCCAAAAAAGCTGCTGTGGCATTTGGGTAACCAAAGACTGAACTTAATCTCCCCGCCACTTTGCTCACCCAAGGCAGCCAGCCAATAATAGCCACAACAATCGCCAGCCATTCAATATATTGTACCAGATGTTTTTTGGCAATTTCATCCGCAGAAATCCCCACCCCTAGCCTATAGACAAACCATAGGATTCCCCAGCGTAGAGTTTCAATAAATCCATCCTTAACTTTCACAGGATGAACTATTCCTACCACAGAAAAAAAGAGCATTCCCAAAAACAAAACATCCGTCAAACCAAAGGCAGAAGCCATCTCTGTTACGTGATTAGACTTCGACAAAGTTGACAGCAAAGCATACATTGATAAGGCAAAGGCAAACATAACCCATTCCTGTGAAAAGAAAAGACCGTGGGCCATAAGGCTTAGGGTTAAAAAAAGAGCTAGGATGCGTGCTGTGTTGCTCCTAGCTCTGCTGACTTGCTGTAAAGTTGTCCCGATCACAGGGTAGGTGTCTTCCTCTCCAGGAAGAATTTAAGGGTGCCTTCCGCAACCAGCGTTTCTCCGACATACGCTTTACCTTGGGCAACACCAAACGTTTTTCGCAGCTTCAGAAGTTCCACTTCCAAGCGCAGCTGATCTCCAGGAATCACTTGCCGCTTAAACTTAACTTCATCTAACCCGGCAAACAATCCCAAGTGTCCAGCATACTCTGGCATCTTAAAGATGACCACACAGCCGACTTGGGCCAGTGCCTCCATGATCAGAACTCCCGGCATAATCGGATGCCCTGGAAAGTGGCCCTGAAAAAACGGTTCATTAACTGACACATTCTTTATTCCGACCGCTCTTTTCCCTTCCTCCAATTCTATGATACGATCTACCAGAAGAAAGGGATAACGATGCGGGATAATCTCCTGGATCTCTTGGCTTTGTAGCACTAGTACTCCTCCTTATAATTCGATACTCGAAGCTTGATGCACGATGCTCGAAAGTCAAATATTACGTTTCTCGCCCTGCGCATCGCGCTCCACTATTTACTTGCAGATATGAATCAGTCTGTCTATGATTAGAGTAATTCATTTTTCCTACTCGCTAACTAGTATAACCAAGTTTAAGGCTGAAGGGAAGATAAGAAAATCGTGAAGAACTACAAAATTTTACATATTATAGGTGGGGGAGAAATTGGTGGGGCTGAACAGCATGTATTATCTTTGCTTAATGGTTTAAATGGGTCTCGTTTTTCCCCTCATCTGGCCTGCCTTACACCCGGACCTTTTGCAGCCCTTGCCCGTGAAAGCAATATCTCAACTCGAACCTTTCCCATGCACTTCCCTATAGATCTATCCCCAATGCCCAGTCTCCTGCGTTGGGCTCAGCATAAAGGGATAAATCTTATTCATACTCATGGTTCCAGAGCAAATCTTCTAGGCCGCCTTGGCGCAAAATGGTTGGGACTCCCCTGTTTGACTACGGTGCATAGCTCTCTTGCCCATGATTATCTTTCACCCTGGTCTGCTCGCCTAGCTTTAGGACTGGACCGCCTTACCCTGCCCCTGACGTCTGGGATTATCACTGTATCTGAACATTTAGCACAAGAAGTCGCTTTAAGAGGCGGTCAGAACATAGAGACAATTTATAATGGCCAATCGCCCCTGGCCTTTAATGATCCAGCAAATTCTCGCCACCAGTTCCGCAAAGAATGGAAAATCCCATCTGATGCACTTGTCGTTGGGTCTATTGGCCGACTCCATCCTACAAAGGGACATACTTATTTGATTAAAGCTGCGACTCAACTGCGCTTAAAGTATCCAAACCTTCACCTTTTGCTCATTGGTGACGGTCCCTTTCGCCAAGCTCTGGAATCTGAACTTAGCCATAACCTGATTCCCTATACTTTGACTGGCTACCTCCCCCGCGCCTACGAAGCACTTCCAGCCATGGACCTTTTTGTCTTGCCCTCGGTCAGCGAAGGCATGGGATTAGTCCTTCTTGAAGCAATGAAAGCCGGAGTTCCTATTGTGGCTAGTTCTGTTGGAGGAATTCCGGAAGTCGTTCGCGCTGGAAAAGATGGACTGCTCGTTCCTCCAGGGGATGTGGCTGGTTTCACTAAAGCATGCGCTTCTATAATTGAAAACCCTGATCTAAAAAAGTCCCTTGTTCTCTCCGGCCATGACCGCTGGCCCAAGTTTTCTATTGAAACTATGGTTCGAGAAACCGAACAAGTTTACACCCGCTTGCTTGATAAGTTCACTCGCCCCATCAAAAGAACAGAATGCTTCAAACGACGATAACAAGAAGGGTTGAGCGAAATCGCTCAACCCTTCTTGTTATCGTCGTTGTGTTCGTCTCTAGCACTCTTGTCATTCGTTTTCACCTTATCTTGACGCTCAGGAATTTTATAGACAGGAATTACCTGATGCCTAGTATTCCAGGGATCAGGTATCGGTGCTAGGACTGGAACATTGCCGTTGTCCTGGTCTTTTGTTCGCTTTATCCCTTTATTCACACTGTTCTTAGTTGCATCGGATTCTTTACTCTGCGCTTGACCATTTCCTATTCCCTTATTATTTTCCTGGTCCTTCTGCCAATTCTTAGTTTCCACTTGCTCCTGCTCTTTACCGTTATCTCTCCCTCCATTAGGAATCGTGAGCGGAGAGGATGGTTTATTGGTCAATCCTGAATCTTGCTTCGAAGTCCCTGACCTGCGCGGTGAACCAGTTTGGGACCCTTTCTTCTCTACCTTGATCTGCTCTTGAACCTGTAGGTTTTCTAGTAACCTAACCCGTTGTGAAGTATCTTTTAGTTTTAGTTTATCCGATTGTGTTACGACCCCTGCCTTTTGAGCCGTCTCCCATAGTCCATATTCCCCTAAGGACAAATCTCCCTTTTGCGCCAACTCTCGATCCTGAGGAGTAAGAGGGAAGACCGCAACTTGGGGTGTCAACCCTTTTTTTTCGACTGCTTCTGTAACCCATGCAGTAATTTGAGTTTCGTTGAGTTCCTTAGGCATTTGATCTAAGGTTTTATCACTCATCGGCGAATATCCGACCATAACCCACCGCTGTTCAGAGTTAAGATATTTTTGATCAAAGGCCTCGGTAACTATTTGTTCTAAAACCTCATTAATTGGTTTACCCGTTAGGTCAACACGACTTAGCATACGCTTTGCATCCTCATTCTGCGTGTTAAACTTTAATAAGTGACCTTGGGCATCCAGAGTAAATTGCACACTAGGATTAATATCAACTGAGAGCATAGCTACAGCGGTTGGCGTTTGATATAGGTTCCACCCCAAGAGAGCAACTAAAGTCAAAAGAAACATTGCTGCAACTCCAGCCCATAGGCGTAACCCGCTAAAAAAATCTCTCCCGTTATGTTGGATTTCTATTTCTTCACCCACCTCAGCAAGGAGCCGACTGCGAATTTTGCGAAAGCTTCCGTCCATTCCCAACACAGTGTAATGTGAATCGGACTTTTCTATCACTACAGCTTTCATTTTACTCATCCCTTTGCCCTCCTTTCCTGAGGGAGTACATATTCACGTAAATAAACATAGTCATATTGATTAGCAATAAGTAAAGCAACCGCTAAAATATACTTTCTCCCCCGTTCTAGTACCTTCGGGTGAATTTTAGTTTTCAAAGCCAATGCTTGCATGGGGACTTTCCCCTTTCGTTCAACCTGAAGCCACAACTCAGGGTCACTGGCTAATTCTCGAGCCGCAGTGAGTAGCGTTTCTCGAGAATCCCGATGTTTTGGGGAAGCCGCAACCAGGTCCTGAAAGGTAAGCTGTAACTTTGCCAAGGCTTTAGAAAATTGTTCAATTTCTGCTGCCCGTTCGCTGTTCTGCTCTTTCTCCCGAAATTCATCTAAACCAAGATGAACATCAATTCCACGTCCGACGTCCTCTTGATCCAGAGAGATTGCCTGCCTCAAGCGCTGCCTGCGATAATAATCAATCAACCGTCGTTTCATCAAAACCCGTGCAAAGGCTAAAAATGGCACACCTTTATCCAATTCGAATAGATCGATCGCTTCATTGAAAACGATCAGCGCTTCTGATAATTCGTCATCTTTACCCCATTCTAGAGAACGATAACACGCCTGGCTCGCCACATGACGAATAAACGCCTGAGATTCAGCCAAAAACCCTTCTCGGGCTTCCTGGTCCTCTTTCAAGCGCTGCCACGTCCATTGTTCTTCCCATACTGGCATGCTTACTTCCCCCTACTCTCCATTACGAGGCAGATTCTCTTTTTTAGGGGGTCTTCTGAAAGAATCTCTGCCAAAGCACCTTAAATACAAAGCGTGGTAAAACCGTTTGCCGTTTCCAACGCCAAGGCTCTTTCCACAAGCGATAGAGCCATTCAACATGAAGATCTTGGATGCGTTTTGGCGCACGGACCACTGTTTCAGCTAACGCATCGAAGCTTCCTCCAACTCCAATACTCACACTTGCCAATCGTGGATGTTCAGAAATCCAATATTCTTGACGGGGAGCGCCTAATCCGACGAGCAAGAGATTAGGTCGAAAGCGGCGTATTTCTTCTAACACATGAGGCTCTTCTTCAGAGTTAAAGTAACCATGCCAAGCTTTACATACAATCTCAGGGTATTCACTGGAAACTCGATATACTGCCTGTTCGGCTACTCCTGGTTTTCCTCCTAGAAAGAAGAGTCGCCATTTCCCCGCATTAGAGACCGGAAATAAAGCTTGAACTAAATCAATCCCAGTTACTCGTTCATAAACAGGAGTTCTTAACCTCCGGGCAGCCCAAACCACCCCAATTCCATCGGCTGTTACAATTTCTGCGGAGTTAATTAGTTCCTTTAGCCGAAGATCTCGGATTGAAGCATAGATCATTTCAGGATTAGCAGTAACCACTCGTATCGGAATCTGACTCGCTATCGCTTGACCGATCTGCTCTACTGTCTCTTGCATGGAATAGGTATCTACGGTTATCCCCAGAATATTGACTCTCATAAATTGACCTTCCCTTTCTGAGTCACTGTCTTTGGGCGGGAGTGAGAAAATCCAAGAAAAGAAGTCTTACCCGAACAATTTAATATTCGGTTTAGAACACTATCCTCGGACATTTCAAGTTTATATTTAGGATTCTAGCGCCATCCTTTTATTTAAAACATCCGTTTAATACTTTGCCTGTGCCTAAAGCTACACTGGATATTGGATCCTCGGCTATGCTTACCGGCAATCCAGTTTCTCGGGAAATACGCTGGTCAAAGCCATACATTAAGGATCCTCCCCCAGTCATTATAATTCCTTTGTCAAGAATATCAGAGGCTAACTCTGGAGGGGTACGTTCTAAAACTTCTTTTACTCCAGCGACAATCGCCTCTATGGATTCCTCAAGGGCAACAAAACACTCTTGAGAATTGACTTTGACTGTTTTAGGTAAACCTGTAATCAAATCCCTACCGCGAACATCAATGATCGCCGCTGGACGGCCCTCAGGTATTGCTGAGCCCACCGCCATTTTAATTTCTTCAGCAGTACGTTCTCCGATCATGAGATTATGTTCACGGCGTATATACCGAGTAATAGCCTCATCAAATTTATCTCCACCAACGCGAAGACTACGTTTAGCTACTATGCCATTAAGAGAGAGCACCGCAATATCTGTTGTGCCCCCACCGATATCTACGACCATACTTCCGGTTGGACCAAAAATATCCAACCCCGCACCCAAGGCTGCCGCATATGGTTCTTCTACCACTTTTACATCTTTGGCTCCAGCCTGATATGCTGCCTGCTTAACTGCTCGTTGTTCTACTTCTGTTACTCCTGAAGGAATACAAACTACAACGCGAGTTTTGAAAAAAGGCCAGCGCTTGGCACCCGCTTTCTCCAGAAAATATTTTAACATTAGCTCTGTGGTCTGATAATCAGCGATCACACCATCACGCATCGGACGTACGGCGACAATATTCCCCGGTGTTCGCCCGATCATTAACCGTGCTTCTTCTCCTACAGCAATTCGTTTATTGGTATTACGGTCAATGGCGATTACAGAAGGCTCATGTAACACAATTCCTTTTCCTTTAGCATAAACCAAGACACTAGCTGTTCCCAGATCTATTCCTAAATCTATTCCAAACATTGATGGAGATACCCCTTTCGTCATCATAGCTTGTCCAATCATATATGTTTATATAAACAAATAGCACAATCTCCCTCGCGGGAGATTCGCTATTATTTGTTAGTACTAAAATCATTCGTGATAAAATCTCTAATCCCTTTTTGCTTTTCAACTTTTTTGGCATTCTTCTACAAATTTCTTATGCTGATCACATTCTCAATTTCGTTTCTAATTTTCCTGGTATTTTTTCCGGGTCGCCTCGCCTCCTCGAATATGTCGTTCGGCCTTATTGGTCTCAAGAATATGCTTTACTTCCATGGACAGCTTTTCATTTACTAGGGGTAGTCGTTCAGTCACATCTTTATGCACCGTCGATTTCGAAACACCGAAAACATCAGCCGTTTGCCTCACCGTTGCACTCGATTCCAATATGTAAGTCCCAATATCGAGCACCCGTTTGCGTATATATTCTTGCACACAGAGCCCTCCTTCGTCCACAAGCGTACTACATTTATATGCATACTCGATAAAAAAAGACATCCATAAAAGGATGTCCTCGTTTGGTAAATACTGTGTTGTTTATCTTAAGCCCACAATTTATAAATAATAGCTTACTTGGGCCTTTGCACTTCATTATCATGCCATACTTCATAATGCAGTTGCGTACGATCATTTTGTCCTTCTGCACCAGGGAAGAATCCAACCTGTCCAAGCGCCTCTTGATTCACTACTATCTCACCCTCATGCACACGAAGATTATCCACCCCCCCATAAGTGACCAACCAACCTTCGCCACAGTCTAAAGTCACTTGCTGACCTAGGATTGGGTCTAATCCTATAGAAACAACTTTCCCACCATGTGTTGCTCGGATTACTGTCCCTTCTGGTTCTGCGTAGTCCACACCGGCATGAAAGATGTAACTCTCAAGAGTTTCTGAATAATAGCTCCCTACATCGCGCAAAATTTTCCCCTGCACTGGACTGGGGAAATCATTAATACTCCAGGTTTTTTCACCCATGTCTGTCGGTTCTTGCACAAGCCTTAATCCTTCCGAGGATTCTTGAGCTTTTACAGAGCCTGGAGAAACGCCTGCCTGAGTATCCACAGTCGTTCTTTCTATCGTTTGAGTTTGCTTATCTTCTGAGACGGATTGGGCTGTCTGACTTGGTAACGTTGTTGCTCTCTCTTGGATAGAGATTGATGAGGAACTTAGATACCCTTTAAATATTATTAGACCACCCACTAAAAGAGTTGCGCTCCAGACCAAGATCCAACTTTTAGACCTTTTCCAATGGTTCACTCGACTCACCTCAAATCTAGCCTTGCCGAATGATGCAACTTTTAGACGCGTTTTCTTAATAAACCAATTCATAAATCTCTAACGCTTATATCCTAACGCCATAAGCTTTGTACCTGGATAATAATGAGCCAGAATCTCTTCAACTTTCTTATTTTTTTTAGCCAAATCATTGGCTCCCCATTGCGACATCCCTACTGCGTGCCCATTCCCATACGCAGTTATAATTAAGCGCTCAGGCTGAACAACCCATTCGATATCTGTTGAGGGGAGTCCAAGTAACGATCTCAGCTGAGTTGCGAGATATACTTTGCCTAGCAAGCGTACGCTCTTGACTCTTCCGACCGTCGTTCGGCTTAATACTTGAATATCCTCAGAATCAATTGCCTTTGGGGATCCCTTGATTCCTAATTTCTTATACAATTCTGTCGGCGTAAAACTAAAGCTTTTTATATAACGTTGCAAATTTTCTTCACCTGAACTAACATTTTGCAGATATGGACGAGGCGAACTCCACACCTCCTCAGATCGTTCGGTTGGCTTTCTTCCACTACTGCTATGATAAAAAGCATCGATATACTCTCCATTGGCAACGAGAACCTGGCTGCGCGTTTCACTCACTGCTTTTTGCAATCTGCCTCGATACCGCCAGTAATTAAACCATCCCCATTTGGCCTTCATTTGTGTGTCCGACAACCAAGCTTGGGTTTGAACCGTTGTATCAACATCATATCCAATATCTGAACTATTTTTTTGGCCTAGTCGCTTTGCTGCATAGGTTCGAGCCGCGACAGCCTGAGCTTTTAAGGCTTCAATCTCGAATTCTGCAGGCATTTCTGCAGCAACAACCCCTAAGAGATAGTCCTCCATTGCTATTTTTACTACTTCCCCGCTAGGCATTAATATACGAATTTGCACATCATCGGTTATGACCTTCTCTTTCTGCCAACGTAAGATACTCCACGGAATTACTAATACAATACAAAGCGATAATGCAATGAGCCATACCCATTCTTTTTTCATTTGATCCTCCTGCGGTACAAGCATTTTGCTTAAATCTATGCAGAAAAGATAAAGAATATGGCAGGCAAAGGGTACAAAAAGAACAAGGAATAGTTTAATCTATTCCTTGTCCTTTTTATTGCTCTATATTTTCTCATACATAATTAAGTAATTTCTAAGGATTCACCCCACTTCGCCCACTCTCTATTTCTCACGAATAATTTCAGCACCCAAACGAGATAGTTTTTCCTCTACCTTCTCGTAACCTCGATCAATATGGTGAATTCCGCGAATACCGGTCGTCCCTTCCGCGGTCAATGCAGCCAGTATCAATGCGGCTCCGGCCCGCAAATCAGTTGCCGTCACCGGTGCCGCATTCAGACGTTGTATCCCATGAACAATGGCACTACGCCCTTCGATCTTGATATCTGCTCCCATTCGCTTAAGTTCATCCACATGCATGAAACGGTTTTCGAAGACTGTTTCAGTGAATAAACCCGTACCATTTGCCCGTGTTAGAAATGCCATAAAGGGAGCTTGAAGATCCGTCGGAAATCCTGGATGAACCTGAGTTTTAATATCCACTGCATTATAGATGCCATTTCCGCTAATACGAATTCCGTCGTCTTCTTCAGACATGCGAATTCCTGCCTCTTCCATTTTGGCGATCAAAGGCTTAAGATGATCTGCAATAACATTTTGAACTAACACATCTCCGCCAGTTGCTGCTGCCATGAGAAGATAGCTGCCCGCCTCAATCCGATCAGGAATAACCGTGTGTGTGGTACCGTGAAACTCTCGAACGCCTTCAATATGAATGATACTCGTACCTGCCCCACGCACCTTGCCACCCATTTCATTCAAAAATGTTGCCAAATCCACGATTTCTGGCTCTTGCGCAGCATTTTCTATTAGAGTCGTCCCTTGGGCCATTGCGGCAGCCATCATGATATTTTCCGTAGCCCCAACACTGGGATAATCTAAGTAAATCCGAGCTCCTTTAAGCCCGTTAGACGTAACATCCAAGAACCCATGGTCCATTTTGACTTCTGCTCCTAGAGCTTCTAATCCCTTTAAATGCCAGTTTATTGGACGAGACCCAATGGCACACCCACCTGGATGGGAGATACGCACGTGCCCTTTGCGGGCCAACAGTGGACCCATGGTGACAATAGACGCTCTCATTTGAGAAACAAGGTCATATGGAGCCTCTATACAATCTATCTCACGGGCATGGATTTTCAGAGTCGAGCCCTTTCGCTCAACCTTTGAACCCAAAGCCGATATAACCTGATTCATGACATTAACATCTAACAAATCCGGAGCATCATCTAATTGAATGGGTTCAGCACATAGCAAACTTGCCGCTATAATAGGAAGTACAGCGTTTTTCGCCCCACTTACTGTGATTGTCCCTTCAAGCGGTTTGCCGCCTGTGATAGTAAGCATACTCAAATCCTAAAGACACCCCCTGTCTCTGTTTTCATTATACCTTGACTTGTATTAATTCTCTTTGTTCAGTCTTTATTCCTGCTTAAATTCGACTATTTTCCTCAAGAAGTACTTTAAAATTCTTCCAGCAAGACTGGCATGGCCAAGACAGTTTGTCCTTCAGTGTTTTTCCCCCGACTAAGCAATTGTATGTTAACAAGATCTTGACCTGCTATCACACTATTATTAAAATTGCTCTGGTATCCAGCGATGGAAACCATGTCACCCTGAAGGGCCCATTGAGAAGGCAAGGCATTTGTCTTGCTTAAGTAAGCAGCAATATCGACTAATTGAGGGACACGTTCATCCAAATAGATGTGCCCGTCGGTTTTAGCCATTTGTTGAGCCATAATAGTATACCACGAATAAAGATTACTTTCCTCGTTTTTATCGATAAGGCAATGCCCAGAAATAGTTACGGCTATGTTTCCATTTCCAGTCTTTAGCTCTTTATAGTCCCAGTTCCAATTAGGCATTGGCTTTTTTGTCCAAATTCCAAGTGGTATCTCTCCATTTTCAAACCACAATATCACGTTAACCTCAGCTTCTTCTGCCAGCACAATCTCTGAGTTTAAAAGTAAGGGTACCTCTATCTGAGAGGTCTTAAGCGTGTCTTTTGAAGGCATCCCCATATAAACGTTGTGAATGCCAAATCCGATACATAAGATACAAGCAATTAGGGAGATAATGATTATTCTAAGTAGATTCTGTTTTGACTTCGTTCGTCTATCGAGCATATAGAAGGCCTCTTTCTCATTCTATCTATAGGTTTAGCCATAGCTTTACCAAATAGTGAGAAAGCTAACATACTTTGTACTAAAAAATTTAAATATATTATAAATTAAGCAATAAATTAAAAAAGAAAAAGGGCCCAACGGGCTCTTTTTCTTATATAGTTGAAAACAATACTTAAAAAACCAAGCTTATTTTTTTCCCATTGATGCCTCAATACGTGCAGCTGCTCTTCGCAATGCATACTCCGCTCGTCGTACATCAATCTCGTTCGTACGTGTAGACAAGCGTTTCTTCGCCCGTTCTCTGGCCTCTTGGGCACGAGCAACATCGATATCCTCGCTCAACTCAGCAGTATCCGCAAGAACTATCGCGGAGTTTTCGATAACTTCAACGAACCCCCCCGCAACCGCCACTCGTTTAACAGCACCATTCAGGTTGTACCGTAAGACACCGATATCCATGCCTGCAATTAAGGGTGCGTGGTTCGGCAAAATCCCTAATTCACCTAATTCGCCAGGAATAACTGCAAACTCAACATCTTCTTTTAATACGTTTCCTTCAGGAGAGACTATGCGTAGCGAGAATGTTCCTGCCATAGCTTACTCCCCCAGTTTCTTAGCTTTTTCGACAACCTCTTCAATTGCGCCGACCATTAGAAAAGCTGCCTCTGAAATGTGGTCGTATTTCCCATCCGCAATTTCTTTAAAGCTACGAATTGTCTCTTTCAAGGGCACATACTTTCCAGGCGAGCCCGTAAATACTTCAGCAACATGGAACGGTTGTGACAAGAAACGTTGGATCTTACGAGCACGTGCAACAATAATTTTTTCTTCTTCAGAAAGCTCATCCATACCTAGAATAGCAATGATATCCTGCAATTCTTTGTACTTTTGGAGAAGTTGCTGAACTTGACGCGCAACAGTATAATGCTCTTCACCAAGCACTAATGGTGAAAGAATCCGTGATGTTGAGTCCAAGGGGTCCACAGCAGGGTAGATCCCGATTTCTGTAATGGCACGAGACAAAACCGTTGTAGCATCTAAGTGGGCAAATGCTGTTGCCGGAGCGGGGTCTGTCAAGTCGTCAGCAGGCACGTAGATAGCTTGTACAGATGTAATAGATCCTTTACGAGTGGAGGTAATCCGCTCTTGCAATTGACCCATCTCTGTTGCCAACGTGGGCTGATAACCTACGGCTGAAGGCATCCGACCGAGCAGAGCCGAAACCTCAGACCCGGCTTGCGTGAAGCGGAAAATGTTGTCGATAAAGAGCAACACGTCTTGTCCTTGTTCATCACGGAAGTACTCAGCCATTGTCAAGCCCGTTAGACCTACACGAAGACGAGCTCCAGGTGGTTCGTTCATTTGACCGAACACCATAGCGGTCTTATCGATAACGCCAGACTCTTTCATTTCGTGGTAAAGGTCATTTCCTTCACGAGTCCGCTCACCAACACCGGCAAATACAGAAAGACCACCGTGTTGTTTAGCAATATTGTTAATAAGTTCCATAATTAATACAGTTTTACCAACACCAGCACCGCCGAAGAGTCCGATCTTTCCGCCCTTAGAATACGGACATAATAAGTCGATAACTTTAATACCGGTCTCCAAAATACGGGTAGATGGCTCTTGATCTTCAAAGGCCGGAGCTGGACGATGAATTGAATAATTGGTATCGGACTTAATATCTCCAGCGTTATCAATTGGCTCTCCCAAAACACTTACCATCCGACCCAAAGTCGCGGGTCCGACAGGAACTGTAATTGGTGCACCAGTGTTAATTGCATCTATGCCCCTTTGCAGACCATCAGTCGAGGACATGGCAACACAACGTACAGTGTTGTTCCCGAGATGTTGAGCTACTTCTAAGGTGATATTAAGTTTCTGTTCAGGAACAATTACCTTAATGGCAGTATATATCGCCGGCAGTTCATCGGGCGCAAACGCAACGTCAACTACCGGTCCCAAAACTTGCAAAACCTTGCCGTTCTTCACAGGCGCGAAACCTCCTTATTGGGTTTTTCCGGCAGCTTAATCTAAAGCAGCTGCTCCGCCGACAATTTCAGATATTTCCTTAGTAATCGCCGCCTGTCGTGCTCTGTTCATAATCAGCGACAATCGGTCAATCATATCCTTGGCGTTATCTGTTGCCGAACTCATGGCCGTCATCCTAGCACCTTGCTCGCTTGCTTTTCCTTCAAGGATTGACCGAAAGATCTGTGTTTCTACATACTTCGGCAGCAGACTTGCAAGGATCTCATCAGGAGACGGTTCAAAAATATATTGTTTACTTTGTTTGCCTTCAGGCTTTTCGATCGGAAGTAGTTTGACTTGCGTAGGTTTCGCGTTAATTGCGCTTACGAATTCAGTATACATCAGATAAACCTCATCCGCTTCTCCCTGCTCGTAAAGTCGCACCACTTCCTGGGCTATTTCTTTCGCTTGATTATAACTTGGTTCATCTCCAAGTGCTACAAACTCAGCCAAAAACTCAATTTTACCGCGTCGGAAGAAATCTCGACCTTTGCGGCCTACCGTCACCAACTTAACTTCTTGCGGCGTTTCGGCAATCAAACCGGCGGTCTTCCGAATCAGGTTCGAATTATAACCTCCGCAAAGACCACGATCTGATGTTATCACCACATAAACCACCTTTTGCACAGGCCGCTTGATCAAAAGCGGATGAACCGTATCCCCAGGAACCTGTGATAGGCGTTCCAAGACCCCTTGCAATTGGTGGGCATAGGGGCGGGCAGCGTTAAGTTTTTGTTGGGCTTTCCTGAGTTTGGCCGCGGAAACCATTTTCATCGCCTTAGTGATCTGCTGCATGTTGCGAACGCTGCGGATCCGGCGACGAATATCGCGTACTCCTGCCACCTCATTCACCTACTCCTTTTTAATCTAGGCCACAAACCCCTGTTTGAATTCGTTAATTGCCTTTTCCAGAGCGACGATCATATCATTAGAGAGCGCCTTCTCGGTGCGAATTTTAGCCAACAGGTCGGCCTTCACGGAGCGCATGAAGCGCAGGTATTCTTGTTCGAATTTCCCAATTTTTTCAGCATCAATGTCATCAGTGAACCCTTTAACCGCCGCATAAATAACGACAACTTCTTCTTCAACGGGCATTGTTGCATACTGATTTTGTTTGAGAATTTCCATAGTCCGTTTTCCACGGGCCAGACGCATTTGAGTAACTTTATCCAAGTCAGATCCAAATTGAGCAAATGCTGCTAATTCACGATAGCTGGCGAGGTCCAAACGAAGCTGTCCAGCAACCTGTTTCATAGCTTTGATTTGGGCGCTACCACCTACCCGAGAAACGGAAAGACCAACGTTGATTGCTGGCCGGAAGCCGGCGTTAAAGAGGTCTGACTCCAAAAAGATCTGACCATCCGTAATGGAAATAACGTTCGTAGGAATATAGGCCGAAACGTCACCTGCTTGAGTCTCAATAATCGGAAGTGCCGTCATTGAACCTCCACCAAGGTCATCAGACAACTTCGCTGCACGTTCCAACAAACGAGAGTGGAGATAGAAAACGTCTCCAGGGTATGCTTCACGTCCTGGTGGGCGTTTAAGGAGCAGTGAAAGTTCACGGTAAGCAACCGCTTGTTTGGAAAGGTCATCATAAATGATCAATACATGCCTGCCATTATACATAAACTCTTCACCCATAGCAGCCCCGGCATAAGGAGCAATAAAGACCATTGGTGAAGGCTCAGAAGCAGTAGCGCATACGACAATTGTGTATTTCATAGCATCGTTTTCTTCTAATTTCTGAACCACGCTGGCAACTGTCGACGATTTTTGTCCTACAGCTACGTAAATACAAATCATGTCTTGACCTTTTTGGTTAATAATCGTATCGATCGCTACAGCAGTTTTACCAGTTTGGCGGTCACCAATAATTAATTCCCGCTGACCACGACCAATTGGAACCATAGCATCAATCGATTTAAGACCAGTTAGCATCGGTTCACTCACGGATTTACGTGCAATAACACCTGATGCTGGGGATTCAATCGGACGGAACTTATCCGTTACGATCTCCCCTTTGCCATCAATGGGTTGACCAAGAGCATTAACAACGCGGCCAATCAAAGGCTCGCCGACAGGAACTTCCACAATCCGTCCTGTTCTCTTGACTTGATCTCCCTCTTTAATCCCTGTAAAAGGTCCTAGAATAACGCAACCAATATTGTCTTCTTCAAGATTCATTGCCATGCCATATACGTCACCTGGAAATTCTAGGAGCTCTCCGGCCATGGCCTTCTCTAAACCGTATACACGGGCAATTCCGTCTCCAACCTGGATAACTGTTCCGACATCTACGATATCAACAGCTGTATCATAGCGTTCAATTTGTTGTTTGATAATGGAACTAATTTCTTCTGGACGCAAGTTCATCCTGTTATTTCACCCCTACTTCCTGAGGTTTATCTGAGGTTCTACGCAAATCCCCACGCATTCTGTTCAAAGCGTGAGCGATGCTCCCATCAATCACGCTGTCTCCCACCTGTATAAGAATTCCACCAATGAGTTCAGCTCGAACTTCGCTAATAATACGGACGTCTTTCCCCGTCTTACGTCCTATGGCCTGTTTTAGATCGTCAAGTTGAGAAGGGCTCAGAGCAACGGCACTGGCCACTTTAGCTTCCACAACTTTCCGTGCCTCATCCGCTAACCGAGTAAACTCACGTTGAATGAACGGTAATAGGTTTTCCCGTTTCCTATCAATCAATAGATAGAGGAAATGACGTGTCGTGGCACCAAAGTCTTCTCCCAGCAACTTATCCATGACGGATTTTTTCTCCTTCAAGGAAATATGCGGATGAAGCAGGATTCCTTTAACCTCTTCATTTTCCTCCACCAATTTTGTAAGTTCACGCAAGTCATTGTCAATTGGATCAAGAGACGTCTCCGAGGCAATACTAAACAAGGCCTGAGAATACCTACGAGCCAGTGCCCCATTTATCATTGCATTTCCCCTACCTCTTGAATGAATTGCTCAATGAGTTTTCCTTGACCTTTCATGTCAAGCTTTTGGCGAATGATTTTTTCAGCTACTAAAACTGACAAATCTGCAACTTGTGCTTTGACTTCAGAAATTGCTCGATCGCGTTCGCGTTCAATATCTGCTAAAGCGGATTTCTTGATTTTTTCTGCCTCTTCATGAGAAGCTGCTAAAATTTCATTCGCCCGAGCTTCGCTAACCTTTGTAGCCTTGGCAATCACTTCTTGAGCTTCCTGACGTGCTTTACGCATTTCTTCTTGGTATTCGCGTTTAATTTGATCTGCCTGTTTGCGTTCATTTTCCGCCTGAGCAAGCATCGATTCAATGCGACTCCGCCGTTCTTCCATCATTTTCATTAACGGACCCCAAGCTTTTGCACTGAGCAGCCAAACGAGCAAAAGGAACGAAATTATCATTACCACAAGCGTATAATCAAATTGAATAGGATTCCCACCCAATGGTCTACCCCCCCCTCGAGTATGATAAAACGTTGGAATGATTTTTTTCAAGGGGGAACTTTCGTTCCCCCTTGAATTTAAGATGGGTCTAGTCTTTGCCCATCACGCAAACTTACTTTGTGAACATGAGAAGAAGGGCAAGTACCCAAGTTAACAGTGGTAAGGCCTCGATCAAGCCGACACCGATAAACATGGTGGATTGTAAGGATGCTTTGGCCTCAGGTTGGCGGGCGATACCCTCCAGAGTTTTAGTAACAACACTACCATTACCAAGCGAAGCTCCAAGGGCTGCTAATCCAGCAGCAAGTCCTGCACCTAACGCAGCTGCAGCAGACACGTCCATAGGATTTCCTCCTTTCTTATTTGCAATAGATTGTAAGTATTATTCCCTCAGCGAGCTTTAAGCACACTGAAAACTAACTGATGTATTAATGGTCCGTTGAGACGGCTTGAGATATATAAGCCGTGGTCAACACCGTGAACACATAGGATTGAATGGCTCCGATAAAAATACTAAAGGCCAACCATACTACCATTGGAGGAATTCCTCCCAGAACCGATTTCCCAGGAAGCATAAGGATAACCTTAATTAGAATTTCACCGGCAAAGATATTACCAAATAGACGAAAGGCCAGTGTCATTGGCTTCGAAAGCATGTCAATGATGTGAATGATTGAGAACACCTTAAAGGGCTCAATAAAATGATGGAAATAATGGAGTCCTTTGTGCTTAACCCCTAAGCCAATAACCATACTAATAGTTAATAATGCTAGGGCCATTGTAACGTTAATATCCGCTGTAGGTGACGACAAAACCGGTCCCTCGAAAATCTTGTTCAACTGGGCAAATTCTATGTGGAAATGTTCAAATAAATTAAGCGAAAAGTTTGGGATAAGGCCAAGCATATTGGAAAAGAACACAAACGTAATCAACGTTAGCAAATACCCCAGAATTGGACGTCCCTTTTCGTGTCCCATATTGTCACCAACAAGGTTACTAACAAAATCGACAATCCATTCCAAAACGTTCTGCATTTTACCAGGTTTACCACTCGTTAAATTACGGACCCCTGAAAAAACGAACACAATAATTAAAAACATCGTAATCCACGTCATCATCAAGGTTCTCGCATGAAAGGTCATGTTTCCCAAATGCCATAAAACTAATTCTTCATGCACTTCTTTTATCACCCCTTTCTCCATGAAGTTTGTGTATTGCAACGGTGATGAATGATATTATCACCCCTGTAGCAATCCCTAAAGCTAAACTAAGTAGCCATTTTGACTGGAAGCGGGCCACTGCAGCAACCACGAGGGTCACCATGCCCAATCGAGCCACAAGGCTTCGACGCATCCGCTTAAGTGCTGAATGAATATCAAGCTCAGAACTTCGCTGTGTCTCGTTATAAATCCACACTGTATAGCCAAAACCTACCCAGTAACCAATTAAACCACCAAGAAAAGCCTGTCGACCCGTCAATGCTACCGCAATCAATATACAGGACGTTCCACTCAATAAGGCAATAAAGCTACTTCTAATCATCGGATACTCCAAATTTCTTTAAAGTGATCACTAGGTAGCTCCCCCCGAGTACCAAACCACTTAACATTAAGATTATGGTCAACCATGGTTGTGTTCCCATGCGGTCATCTAAGTAACGCCCTAATAGGAATCCTCCCCCGACTAACCCCGCTAACGATGTCGCAATACTGGAACCGATTTCAAATCCTTTCTGCCAGCCTTTTTGGTTCCTTGCCATTTTCATTCTTTCCTTTTCTATATGTACTAAGGTAAATGTATTCGCGAAGCAAATCTAAATTCCTGCTCATTCTACAATTAAAACTGACAATTCAGTATTTATATTTCCAATAACTTTTTACAATTTTCTCTTATTTATTTAATTCTAACTTACTATACCACAACTTTGTACTATTATGTACAGCATTGTTTAATTTTATCACCACGCTCACTTTCCTTCGATAATCTTAGCAATACGTTTCGCAGCATGTCCATCGCCGTATGGATTAGTCGACATTGCCATTTTATGGTAGGATCTTTGGTCCCCAATAAGGTGCTTTAATTCCGAAAATACTTTCTCATACTCAGTCCCCACAAGTAAAACTGTCCCCGCCGCTACTGCTTCCGGGCGTTCTGTAGTATCTCTCACAACAAGAACTGGTATACCAAGTGAAGGTGCTTCCTCCTGAATTCCTCCTGAGTCGGTCAAGATTATATACGATCGTGCCATAATATTTACAAATGGCTCGTAGTCCATTGGTTCTATCAGATTAACTCTCGGATGAGATCCTAAAACTTCAGTGACCACTTTCCGAACCTCGGGATTTTTATGAACTGGAAAGATAATGTATGTGTCCGGGAATAACTCTAGCGTACTCTTCAATGCTTGATAAATTTGACGCATCGGTTCACCAAGATTTTCTCTGCGATGCGTTGTGACCAGAATCATTCGTGATTTTTCACCCTGTTTGAGGATCGTTTGAATGTGAGGGTCCAAAAAAACATACTCTGGTTTCACTGTATCTAACAAAGCATCAATCACAGTATTGCCTGTTACAAAAATCTTTTCTGGTGCAACGCCTTCAAGCAAGAGGTTCCTCTTCGCCGTTTCAGTAGGGGCGAAATGCAAATCTGTCAGCGCACCAGTTAGCTTACGATTCATCTCTTCAGGAAAAGGCGAAAACTTATTTCCCGTACGTAGTCCGGCTTCGACATGCCCAACAGGAATTTGTGCATAAAATGCAGCAAGTGCGGCTACAAATGTCGTTGTTGTGTCCCCATGTACCAGCACAAGGTCAGGAAGTTCACTTTGAAAAATCTCTTTAAGCCCCGCAAGTGCCTGAGTAGTAATTTCAGTTAACGTTTGCCCCTGCTTCATGAGGTCTAGATCAAAATCTGGAACCATGTGAAATAACTTCAAAACTTGATCTAACATCTCACGATGCTGAGCTGTCACAGTAACTTGACAGAGAATTGACTCTTGCTGCCCAAGTGCTCTGATCACTGGAGCCATTTTTATAGCCTCCGGGCGTGTACCAAACACTACCATCACTTTTTTTCGGTTTTGCACGGCTTTACTCCCTTCGATTAAATGCCAATCACTTGCTTCACAATTTATGGCTTCTCCTCCGCAAACTGCACTAACTCTAATCCTGCTTCTTTTGCCATTGCCGCTGCAAGCTGATCTGGATAGGAATGAGTATAGACAACTCGCCTTATCTCAACATTAATTAATAACTTTGTACATAATACGCAAGGTTGATGGGTCGTATAAAGGTCAGCCCCTGCAATCGCGACCCCGTGCTTCGCCGCTTGTACCAATGCATTTTGTTCTGCATGCACAGCACGGCAGATCTCAACGCGTTCCCCGGAGGGAACGTTTAAGGTCTGCCGTAAACAACCAACTTCATCACAGTGCAGGAGTCCCGCAGGACTCCCGTTATACCCTGTACTCAGAATTTGCTTATCCTTGACTATTACCGCCCCAACCTGGCGGCGCAGACAAGTCGATCGCCCAGCAACTACTTCTGCCATCTGCATAAAATAACTGTCCCAACTCGGCCGCTTACCCTGGTTCATCATTTCGTCCCAAACAACCGATCACCTGCATCACCAAGGCCCGGTACAATATAACCGTGTTCATTTAATCGCTCATCCACTGCCGCGACAAATATATCAACGTCAGGGTGCGCGTTTTGCACGGTTTTAATTCCTTCTGGGGCGGCAATCAGGCACATCAATTTAATGTTTTTAGCGCCACGATCTTTCAAGAACGTAATGGCAGCGGACGCAGAACCACCGGTTGCCAACATAGGGTCAATGACAATAAGATCGCGTTCTGCAATATCATTGGGCAACTTGCAATAATATTCTACTGGTAATAGGGTCTCTGGATCCCGATAAAGGCCGACATGTCCAACCTTAGCCGCCGGAATCAAGCGAAGCATTCCATCAACCATTCCTAACCCAGCGCGCAGGATTGGTACCAAACCAACTTTCCGACCGGCAATCACATTGGCTTTTGCTAATGCGACCGGTGTTTTAACCTCAATTTCCTGAAGGGGAAAATCACGGGTAACCTCATAGGCCATCAACATCGCGACTTCCTCCACAAGTTCCCTAAATTCCTTTGAACCTGTCTTCTCATCTCGAATAAGGGATAACTTGTGTTGAATTAGAGGATGATCAAGAACTTGAAGCTTTGTCATGGTTTAGGACTCAACTCCTAATCTAAATTTGCATATAAGGGATATTGTGCACACAACGCACGAACAATTTCCCGTGCTTTCGCCAGTTTATCAGTTTCATGTTGCGAGGTCAAGGCAAGGTCCATCGCCTCCGCAATCTGCTGCATCGCTTCAGGATTCATGCCACGCGTTGTAACTGCAGGCGTCCCTACCCGAATTCCGCTAGTGATATAAGGACTTGCTGTATCAAACGGAATTGTGTTCTTATTGACAGTAATCCCTACTTGATCCAAGATTGTTTCCGCTTCTTTTCCTGTTACCGATTTGCTTCGTACATCCACAAGAATAAGGTGGTTATCCGTTCCTTCCGAGACAAGACGGAATCCTCGATCCACTAACGCTTTAGCCAGAGCTTTAGCATTTTCAACAATACGAGTCTGGTACGCTTTAAAGTCTGGCTGAAGGGCTTCGCCAAAAGCAACTGCTTTCGCGGCAATAACATGCATCAGTGGCCCCCCCTGAATTCCCGGGAAAATGGCCTTATCAATTGCTTGTGCGTGTTCAGCCTTACAAAGAATTAAGCCGCCACGAGGCCCTCTTAAGGTCTTATGAGTAGTCGTGGTCACAAAATGGGCATAGGGAACAGGTGATGGATGCAATCCAGCAGCTACTAAACCAGCAATATGTGCCATATCCACCATGAAAAATGCTTCCACTTCATCCGCAATTTCACGTAACTTGGCGAAATCAATTATTCTGGGATAGGCACTCGCTCCAGCAACGAGCATTTTCGGTTTATGTTGGAGCGCTAACTGGCGGACCTGCTCATAGTCTATCCGCTCTGTCTTCGAATCAACCCCGTAAGAAACAAAGTTAAAATATACCCCAGAGATATTTACCGGACTCCCATGCGTCAGATGACCACCGTGTGATAAATTCATCCCCAATACGGTGTCACCGGGTTTTAGCATTGCAAAATAGACTGCTGTATTGGCCTGAGACCCAGAATGGGGCTGGACATTGGCATGTTCAGCGCCAAAAATTTTCTTAATACGATCGCGAGCTAAGTCTTCAACCACATCAACGAATTCGCATCCGCCATAGTAGCGTTTTCCAGGATACCCTTCGGCATACTTATTTGTTAAAACAGACCCTTGTGTTGTCATCACTGCCCGACTGACAAAGTTCTCAGAAGCAATCAGCTCAATGGTATTTCTTTGACGATTTTCTTCTTGTTCAATGGCTTTCGCAACTTCAGGGTCTTGGGGTTTCACCCACTGATCAATATAATCCATTTATTTCACTCCTACTCATTGGGGGAGGAAGTGTCTTAGCCCATTCGCACACGTTCCATTGCTATTCGCTTGACGCAATTCCACTAAAGTGCTCTCTAAGCTAAGAAACTTCCTCTAATTTCATTTCTGTTCATCATACATAGCCCGTGGGCCACCTATCAGGCGTGGGCGGGTGTGAGCAAGGGTTAGATGAGCTTCTCCTATCTCCTTCACGTGTAAGCGTATAGGTATTGCTACGGGCCGCAGGTGCATACCGATAAATGTGTCTCCGATATCGATTCCCGCATGCCCTTGAATTCTCTCTACCATAATCGGAGATGAGAATTTCTCCCACGCCTTCACCGTCATTGCGCCTCCGGCATGGAGCGCCGGAAGCACTGTAACTGCCTCTAATCCATAATGATCTACACAGGCTTCTTCCACTACCAAGGCCCGGTTGATATGCTCACATCCTTGTACTGCTAAAAAGATTCCCTGCTGATGAACCCGTTCCAACAAAGATGGCAATAACACCTCGGCGACATCTAAGCTGCTTCCCTGACCAATCCTTTGACCGATAACTTCACTAGTGCTACATCCTACAACGAGGATCTGCCCCGAACGCAAATTAGCCTTTATAAAAAAGGCATCAAGTACTTCATCCCAAACTTTGGCCATATCAGCTAATTTTTCTGCAAACATTTTATCCACGAGAAAGTTACCCCCTCCCCTTGATTTTGGACTCAAGCAGGGATGTTTGTAGTTAGAATCGTCATGACTCAAATTTAACCGCACTCGATGTCAGTGATCAAATTTACACGGCGGGCATGCCGGCCTCCAGCAAAGTCTGTTTTTAAAAAGATATCCACAATGTCCAGAGCAAGACCAACGCCAGTTACCCGGCCACCCAGGGTTAAAACGTTGGCATTGTTATGTTCTCTAGCCATTCGGGCGGAAAATGTCTCTGTACAAAGTGCAGCACGAATTCCTCTAATTTTATTCGCAGCCATGGAAATTCCCTGCCCTGTTCCACAGATTGCAATCCCCAAGTCTGCCTCACCCTTCATGATCGCGTTACCTACTGCAAAACCATACTCGGGATAATCCACTGAGTCGGTCGAATGAGTCCCTAAATCTTGGACTTCTAACCCCTGTGCTTCTAAATGTTTACGAATGGCTTCCTTAAGTTCATAGCCACCATGATCGGACCCCAGCACAACTCTCACGTTCATCCCTCCATCTTTCTATACTTTCAGTTCTACAGTTAGTTACAAAATCCCTGCAATAATACAAAATAAAGCGACGTTTTACGCCGCTAGTGTAGACATCTTTCGCTTATCTTATACTATTACTTAGCCATCTGACTATATTAGGAATAATATTTCTTATAAAGTCCCGAGTTTCAAAATGTTCTGTCATGCATGCCTAACTAAGCGCCACTTTGGATAAGAAATAAAGGTCTGAGTGTGCTTAGTCATCCATTAAAGCTAGGTGACCTTTTAAAGCATTTAGCAGCTCACTAATCTCCCAAGCTGTCTCACGGTAAACTTCAAGAGAACCGCTCCATGGATCGCGGATATCTTGTTTTTTTTCTCCCCAGCTTCCTAAATACTTAGTTTTCTGTTCATATTGAGGGAAACTATGTCTTAATACTTTTTCTTGTGCTTGAGTCATTGGGATAATCCAATCCGCCTCTGCTAATAGTTCGGCCCTAATCTTTCTGGAACGATGCCGGGATAGGTCCACGTTTCGCTCTTTAAGAACCTCTAGCGCATAGGAACTAGCTTCTGTTCCTTCCCATGCTTCTATTCCCGCCGAGCTAACTTGAACAGCATCACCAAACATTTCTCGAGCCAATCCCTCCGCCATAGGACTCCGACATGTGTTTCCCGTACAAATGAACAAAAGTTTTAAGCTCACTTTATATCTCACCTCGATCCGTTAGAACAACAATTTAACACCGATAAGCAATAATGCCAGCCCACCAAGCAGTTCGGCTTTGTCTCCCAACCACGTTCCTAGTATCCGTCCTAAAACTAAACCCATCCCAGTCATTAACCCCGCGATCGCACCAATGATCATAACCGTTATAAAGACATCGGTTTTGATCGTTCCTAGTGAAAATCCGACGCTTAAAGCATCTAAGCTTACACTGGCGGCAAATACATAAATACCAAATCCCCTCAGCGAAATGTCATTAGCAACATTTTTGAGCTTAAGGGCATCTCTAGCCTCCCCTAAAGGAAAATGTTCCGTGGTTGGCCGAAAAACCTTGTAAAGCATCCGTCCCCCCAACACGATAAGAATTAATGCCCCTATTACACTTGCATAACGGCCGAGAATTGACCCCAGTGCTTGACCCAATATTATCCCACAAAGCGGCATAACTACATGAAAGACCGCCACCACCAACGACAATCGCAACATCATGCGATTTCTGATTCCTGACAAACCAATTGCCAAGGACAAAGAAAAAGCGTCTGCCCCTAAGGCAATTGCTACTGCCACAACCCATGCTAAATTCAATACCTTCCCTCCGTTCTCGTTATAGTATATGCACAGGGAAGAGCCTATATTAGTACCAGTACTAATGCCAAGTACACCTGCACTATAACCTATTGCTACTAGATGTATTGAATCCTCTGGCCTGCGGCTTTCTGTAAACGGTTCATTATAGCGGTCCCAAGGCCACCTTCTTCAACCCCTTCAGCCAAGATTATATCCATTCCTCTCTCATCACATAGTCTTAATCCCTCGAATAAGCTACTTGCAACTTCTTCAGGACGATCTTTTGATCCTAAAACAAACAAAAGATCAGGAAGCCGATTATGCAAAAAAGGTGCACTCTCAAGAGTACAAAGAACTCCGACCTTTTTAAGCTTAGCATGTCCTTTGTGAATTTCATGTCCCATCCGCTGCACGACGCGCTCGGATGAACCAACCATTAAAATCATCTCGCCATGTGGGGCATAGTGCCTGTATTTCATGCCGGGTGCTCTAGGTACTTGATTCTTCGACGGCTTGTCCACCCTAACCTCGCCCAATACTTTTTCTAGTTGTTCCTTTGAAACTCCGCCTGGACGTAGGATGGTTGGAACTTCCCCGCTCACATCAAGCACGGTTGATTCCACTCCAACCATACAAGCCCCAGCGTCGAGAATCAGCGGAATTTTGCCTTTCAGATCTCGCCAGACGTGGCTTCCACTTGTCGGACTGGGTTTCCCTGAGAGGTTCGCGCTTGGAGCAGCAATCGGAAGTCCCGTTTCTTCGATAAGGCGGAGGGCAACCGGATGGTTTGGCATACGAATTGCCACATTAGCTAGCCCGGCTGTAACTAAATCCGAAACGTTGGCTGTTTTCGGCAAGACCAGAGTCAATGGACCTGGCCAAAAGTGTCGAACACAAAGCTCTGCCGCCGGCGTCCAACTATCAACTAAGATGTTTGCCATAGCACGGTTGCAAACATGTACAATTAAGGGGTTATCCTGGGGCCGACCTTTAACTTCAAAAATTTTGGCACAGGCTGCAACGTCTAAAGCGTTTGCCCCTAACCCATAGACAGTCTCCGTCGGAAAGGCGACGAGTTCCCCTGCTTGTAGCCACTCTGCACCTTCTTTTAATAATTCAGCTTCCGGATGGACTCCATCAATATAACTTCTTTTAGTCTGCATCTATGCTCACCTCGCTAAGATCACCCGGTCTCGCCCCGCCAAGTCGGGGAAAACCTGTGTTTCAAAACCTTTCATTTGGAAAATCCGGCAAACTGCCTCCGCTTGATTCCAACCTATTTCCATGAGCAGCTTGCCCTGAGGGGTCAATAACTGACGTATCTCTTCTGACAGACGGCGATAGAAGGTCAAACCATCTTGTCCCCCTAGAAAAGCCATAGAGGGCTCGCGGAAAATCTCAGGAGCGCACTGACTATAATCCTCCGGAGAAACATAAGGAGGGTTCGTAATAATAAAATCCCAAAGTTCACCCTGAATAGGTGTCACAAAGTCCCCTTGACGCCATTGCACAGTAACCCCTAAACGTACAGCATTCTGTCGTGCTACGTCTAAGGCGTCTGGTGAAAGGTCTGTTCCGACCACCTCCGCCTTAGGATAATAATAGGCCATCGAAATCGCAAGAGCACCACTTCCGGTACAAAGATCCGCAACTTTGATCAATTGCTCTTGCCTCAATCGCTCTTCTTGTTTTACTATTTCCAGCCATTTCTCAACCAAAATCTCGCTGTCCGAGCGAGGGATAAGTACCCTTTTATCAACACTGAAACAAAGACCCATAAAATCCTGTCGCTTTAAAATATATTGAAGCGGCTCATGCTCAGCTCGACGAATAATTACCTCTCGAAAGCCCGCCTCTTCCTCCTTTGACAAATTACGGTCAAGATCGAAATAGAGGCGGTCACGACGCGACACACCTAGAACTTCGGCCAATAATAAGTCTGCATCTAAGCGAGCATTTTCGATACCTTTTTCCAAGAGCTGTGCCTCGCCGTAATGCATTCCTTCTAGCACCTTCAAAACTGTTTAGCCCCCTACCACGATATTCGAGGTTCGATGTTCGTGGTTCGAATATTGAATACCTTTATTTGATCTCAGCCTTTAGTCGCTCTGCCTGATCAGAAGTTATCAGAGCTTGGATGATTTCTTCTAAATCTCCCGTTAGGATCGTCTCTAGGCGGTGCAACGTTAGACCGATACGATGGTCTGTTACCCTTCCCTGAGGGAAATTGAATGTTCTAATCCGTTCGCTTCGATCACCTGTACCCACTTGGCTTCGGCGTTCCGATGCCTGCTCCCCGCTCGCCTCGTCTTGAGCTTTCTCCAGGATGCGGGCCCGTAAAACACGCAAGGCCTTTTCTTTGTTCTTGAGCTGTGATTTCTCATCCTGACAAGATGCTATGATTCCAGTTGGCAGATGGGTAATTCGTACTGCTGATTGGGTTGTGTTTACACACTGCCCACCGGGCCCACTAGAACAATAGATATCAATACGCAAGTCGTTAGGATTAATCGAGACTTCTACCTCTTCTGCTTCAGGAAGCACCGCAACAGTCGCTGTCGAGGTATGAATCCTCCCCCCAGATTCTGTTGATGGGATTCTTTGAACCCGGTGTACTCCACTTTCAAATTTCAGTTTACTAAAAGCCCCATACCCTTCCACTAAAAAAATAATTTCTTTATAACCGCCAATATCTGTATAGCTGGCACTGAGGACTTCCGTTTTCCACCCCTGCCCTTCAGAGTATCGAATATACATCTTATAAAGATCTCCAGCAAACAAAGCCGCTTCATCGCCACCTGCCCCCGCCCGAATTTCCATAATGACATTTTTTTCGTCATTCGGATCCTTCGGCAGAAGAAAGACTCGCATCTTTTCTTCCAACTCCAGAGCTTGGCTTCGTAACTCATCGAGCTCCTGCTCCGCCATCTCCTGCATATCTGAGTCAAGTTTTTCCTTGAGTAAGTTTTCTGTATCCTCTATGCCTCGGAGTACGGACTGATACTCTCTAAACGCAGTGATCAGGTTTGTCATACCCGCTTGAGCTTTGGCATATTTTTGCCACTCGCTCTGATTGGCAAGGATTTCCGGGTCACTAAGAAGTTCCGTTAATTCATCATATTTTCGTTCTATCTCATAAAGTTTCTCTAACATTTTTCACACCTCAAAATTACGTTAGTTCCTGACCAGAATCCAAAACACCTTTTAATGCTGCCAATGCGACCTCTAACTGGGCATCGTCCGGTTCCCGCGTGGTTAACTTCTGTAATAACAAGCCGGGAACAATAAGCCAACGCAGCCACGGCGATTCCAAATGCCGTGAAGAGAATTTAAGAATTTCATAAGCAGCTCCAGCTACAAAAGGCATGAGCAACATTCGAGAAAGTAATCGCCACCACAAGGGATGTAAACCCACAAAAGCAAACACAAAGATGCTTACAACGACCACAATCAGGAGGAAACTTGTCCCGCAGCGAGGATGCAACCTTGGAAAGGGGCGCGCGTTTTCTACCGTGAGCTCTGCTTTTGCTTCATAGGTAAAAATTGCTTTATGCTCTGCACCATGATATTGAAAGACTCGTTGAATGTCTTTGAGCCTGGAAATACCTAAGATATAAAGAAAAAAAACAACAAGCCGAATTGCTCCCTCCAATAAATTCTGCCACACGACTCCAGTGACCTTTCCCTGCAGCAAGTGAGCTACCCCAGTTGGCAATCCGACAAAAAGCAAAAGACCCAAGCCAAAAGCAAATCCTATGGTTAACGCTAACTCCCAAAAACCGAGTTCTTCCTCTTCGCCATCTTCCTCCCCCATTGAACGATTGGCCGAAAAGGTCAACGCGCGCGTTCCGACAATCAAAGAATCTACCAGCGCTACAAACCCTCGAATCAACGGTAACTTTAAAACAGGTTTGTTCGACCATGAATTAAGTGCTAGATGAGTAACCTCAATCTTGCCATCTGGTAGCCTGACCGCAATAGCACTTTCCCGAGGTCCACGCATCATGACCCCTTCTATGACCGCTTGCCCGCCATATTGGACTGGTCTACCCATCGAACTTCCTCCTTATCTTCAGATCCTATCATTTATAACTATGACTAATGTATGGCATAAGTGCAAAATAATAGTTTATGTTATCCTTTACGCAAAAAGCAGAGCTTGCGCTCTGCTTTTCCACCAGCAACGACCGCAGGCCGTTGTTTACATCCCATATTTCTTTTTAAACCGATCAACCCGTCCGCCTGCATCGACAAACCGCTGTACCCCGGTATAGAAGGGATGGCATTTCGAACAAATTTCTACTTTGATGTCTTTTTTTGTACTTGCTGTTGGAATGACCTCTCCGCAAGCACATGTCACTGTGGTTTGTTCGTATTTAGGGTGAATTTTTTCTTTCATGTCTTCACCTTCTTTCCCATTTGGATCGAGGCGCTCTTTTGCCGCACCTGCTTAAGAAACAATTTCAGTCAACTCTTACTATTTTAGCACAGATATTATATACTGGTCAATATTTCATTTTCTAATAAATGGCTTATTCCTATTCAAAATATATCTACCGGATATATCATACTTGAGCATTTTACCCAAACTCTAAATAAATTATACAAGGAAAGGCTTAACAGCCCTTCATAGCATAATCTGGCTTCTTGTCAAAGCGGTGACGTGCTTCGATAAAACGAACTGTTCCGGTTTTTCCTCGGATGACAACGGTGTGGGTCAATGCACCTTTCGAGGTGTAGGTCACACCACGCAATAAAGGGCCTTCAGTAATCCCAGTCGCTGCAAAAAAAACGTCGTCGGTATTCACTAGGTCTTCCATCGTTAATAATTTTTGGACGTTCTCAATTCCAAGGACTTTAGCCCGAGCCACATCTTCATCATTTTCCGGCCAAAGACGGCCTTGCATTTCTCCACCCATACAACGAAGAGCCGCTGCGGCTAGAACACCTTCAGGCGCTCCACCAATTCCCATCATCATATCGACCCCTGTATCTTCAAATGCACAAGCCACAGCCGGTGAAACATCTCCATCGGTAATGAGACGAACTCTCGCCCCGCAAGCGCGCACATCTTCAATCAGTTTCTTATGACGTGGACGATCCAAAATGACAACCGTTATGTCTTTCATATTTTTGCCTAACGCTTCAGCCACATTTGAGATGTTTTCGTGCACAGTTGCATCTAAATTTATCTTCCCAACAGCAGCAGGTCCTACCGCAATCTTGTCCATATACATATCTGGAGCATGAAGTAAGCACCCCTTCTTGGCAATCGCCACAACGGCAATCGCCCCTGCAACTCCTTTTGCACAACTGTTGGTACCTTCCAAGGGATCAACAGCAACATCTAATTCTGGACTTTCTCCATTTCCAACACGTTCCCCAATATAGAGCATCGGGGCTTCGTCCATTTCCCCTTCTCCGATCACCACTGTGCCATCCATGTGAATCGTGTTAAAAACTGCCCGCATCGCTTCAACGGCAGCATTATCAGCGGCTATCTTATCTCCTAATCCTACCCAACGTGCAGAAGCTAGAGCCGCAGCTTCTGTCACTCTGGCAAATTCCATCGTGAGTTCTCTTTCCAATTTTAACCCCTCCTTAATTCTTTCACCCGTTATTGCCAACCTTGTCTTCGCAGCAATTATTTAGACAAAATAAATGCATCTTCGCTAATGTTTATCACAAATTATGTCATAACATTTATTCTCAATAGTTTCATTGTGACATACTTTTCAAGGGTTTTCAACCACGTAAAATCATTAAACTCACAAAAAGGTTGGCATCAGCTTATCTAATGTCCAGATAGGCAGATGCCAATTTCATATTTGATATTTATATTTCGAAATCCGAGGCCGTTCATAATTACTGTAGGTATATAAGATAAAATTTCAGCCTTAGCGAGTTTCTTCTAAAAATTCAACGACTTAATAACCTAAACCAGTGAATTAAAGTTTTTTCCAATCTGCCAGAAACTTCTCAATTCCAGCATCTGTCAGTGGGTGCCGAAAAAGTTGCCTTAAAACTCCAAAGGGAACTGTTGCATAATCTGCTCCTAATTTGGCAGATTCTGTGACGTGAACCGGGTTTCTAATACTGGCAGCGATGATTTTTGTTTCGATGTCATTTACTTGGAAGATTTCACACATATCTGCCAACGAATTGAGCCCATTTTCACCGATATCATCCAGTCGCCCCAAAAATGGACTTACATAAGTTGCTCCCGCCCGTGCTGCAAGCAAGGCTTGATTCGCGGTAAACACGAGAGTAACATTTGTCTTAATTTTTTCTGCACTTAAGGTCTTTGCAGTTTTGAGGCCAGCTTCTGTCATCGGAATCTTAATCACTATATTCGGATGGATTGCCGCTAAAACATGCGCTTCCTGCAACATTCCTTCATAGTCAAGCGCAATAACCTCTGCGCTTATAGGACCGTCAACAATCCCTGCCACCGTCTTAAGGAGTTCGTGGAAGTCCTTTCCTTCCTTAGCTACCAAACTAGGATTTGTCGTTAGACCAGCAATAACCCCCATATCCCAAGCTTGTTTAATTTCCTCAATATTTGCAGAGTCCAAAAAAAACCGCATGACGTTACCTTCTTTCTAAAAGTTTACGCCTTCCCGTTGCTGCCGAAGACTCGGATTTTCTCGCGGATTATTGCAGTTGCAGCTTCGCGAGCAGGACCCAGCATTTTGCGAGGGTCAATTTCTTTGAGATTCTCCTCGAGCACAAGGCGTGCAGCCTTTACAAAGGCTTCACGAATATTCGTGTCAATGTTAACTTTACATACACCTCTTGAAATCGCCTCTCGAAGTGCTTCATCCGGCACTCCGGAAGATCCATGCAAAACGATCGGCGTTGAAACGCGTTCGCGAATTTGTGTTAATCGTTCAAAATCAAGTTTGGGAACCCCCTTATATTGACCATGAGCAGTCCCAATGGCAATCGCTAACGCATCCACCTGTGTCGCTTGAACAAAGTGCTCCGCCTCAGCAGGATCTGTAAACAGTGCCTCTCGTTCGCTAACGGTGATATCATCCTCAGTCCCACCGATTTTACCCAATTCCGCTTCAACTGAAACACCTAGAGGGCGTACCGCTTCAATCACTTTGTTGGTTAACGCAATATTGTCTTCCAACGGGTGTTTGGAACCGTCTATCATCACGGAAGAGAATCCGTTACGCACACACTGCATGACTTGAGCAAAACTTGTTCCATGATCGAGATGCAAGGCAATAGGAACGCTTGATTTTTCGGCAGCTATCTTCGTCAAGGTTGTTATGTACTCAATTCCTGCATATTTTATCGCACCTTGACTGGCCTGAATAATAACTGGAGCATTTTCGGCCTCTGCCGCGGCTACAATCGCTTGGACGATCTCCATATTATTACAATTAAAGGCTCCTACTGCATAATGTTCTTTTTGCGCTTTTGCTAATAACTCATTCATCGAAACTAACGCCATTTTTTTTCCTCCTCGTTCGTCTTTGAAAGGTGCTGGCCCCGCAACGGACTATTGATGAGCCAAGTCTTATTCTCTTCCAGATACATCGAATTTATCCCTTCAATTTGACAAACATTATCCGAACTGTCCGCATAAATAACTCCCATAGCTTCACAGCATTCACAATACAGTTCGATGCGATCCGGCAATAACTCAAAGGATAACTGATGGTTTCCACAAGCACACCCTAAATCTCCTTGCTTAGCCAGACAATGAAGATGATCTAAAATCCGAAGCATGACCTCAGGGTTTTCGAACTCTTCCTCGTAACCCAATTCTACCGCCAATTCCCCAATGGATTTTTCACGTTCATGACAAGCCTGAGTGACTTTCTGTTTAGGCCCAATATATCCAACCGAAGCTTCCACCGCCGGACAAACAAGTGGCAAAGCCTCTTTGCCCCAAATGGCATGGCGATTTAATCTTAAATAATGGGTATCCCCACAGTAAGCGCATGCATAAGTGATGTTAAACTGCTGACGGTTTCGACTAGTTACTGACATAAGTTCAAGGCCGCAACCACAAAGCAGTTTCTTGCGTTCTCGCTGAGAAAATGCAAAGAGAGAGAGGGCATGAAATTCTAGTTCTCCGCATTGAGAACACTGAATGGCAATCGTTGTGTTTGTCGTTAGAATCATAATTCCCACCTCTTCCTACAGCATATACTTCGTCATACAAGAAGATTTTCCTGCCTTTCGACCAACAAAAAGAATATCGTGTTCGGCGGCTGATAACTGCAGTAACATCTAACAGTCCGTTCTTGTCCATGGAAAACGTCAAAAAAAGCTGGCATTTATGTACTGGTCGTCTAACTTGAAAACAAATGTATTTTCTAAACTATTAAAAAACTTATGTAGTCGTTAATATCTCCTTCACCCGTTCTCTCAACTCAAATAAATCAAAAGGTTTACCCATGTAATGGAGAATCCCAAGATCTTTGGCTTGCTCCATATTCTGAGTATCACCGTAGGCGGTCATCATAATCACGCCGACTCGCCGATCTAAGGCACGAATTTGCCCTAATGTTTCTAAACCATTCATTCCAGGCATTTTCATGTCCATCAATATAAGATCTGGCTCAAACGTTTCCAGTAACTGAAGAGCTTCTGCCCCATTCGCAGCCATTTCAACCTCATGGTGATCCTCCCTGAAGGTCTCGAAGAGCAGGCGACGCACTCCAAGTTGATCATCTACTACAAGTATTTTAGCCATTCCCTACATCCCTTTCCCTCAAGTTTCTCCTTGTCCTACTATCAGAAAGTATAAACTTAGGTTATATACTGCAAGTAGGACTAATCCGTGCGAAGACAGTGCCTTCGTCTAAGCATAAGTGCAACTAAGGCGGCCGCCTCGCCAAGGCTTGGCGCCAGCTAAGTTTTCTTTATTGCAGTGAATATTCTGTATAAGCTGGTAAAACTCCTTCTTTCATAACCCGATCTGACAACATTTGTCCACCTTGTCTATATCTCCTTGGAATCCGAGGATTTGCCACAGTCCGCCGCAAAGGAATCTGAACCTCATCCCCTAACGCACAATCCTGCATTCCCACCTCAATTACTGTAAGCTGCATACCAATTTTTCCAGCGACATGAACTCTCCGCCCTTTCAGTTCTACCTGTTCTTGCCCAAGGAAAAAACCAAACAAAGCTAAAAAGTTTTTAACCACAATTTTTAAAAAATCAAACCATCCTTGAGGGATGAAATGCGGGGTTATGCCAAACCCATCCGCATACCCCACAGGAATCACTGCTAGTTGAGTTGCAGCCTTCGTGCGATAAATACTTTGATAACCTACATGGGTCCCTTTCGGGACTTTGCGCAGGTGAACAATCTGACTTTTAGCAACCCAAGGGTCGCTTAACGTTAATTTCGAACTAAAACCAGGCCCTGGATAATGCCCAATCAGTAATGTCCCAATACGCACAAAATCATGATGCCATTCGGGATAATCGAGAAAAGTAGCACTATTGCAGACATGTTTCCAAGTCGGATAAATCCTTAGCTCTTCAAGACGGGCCGTAAAAGTCTGGAAACGTTCATATTGCCCTAGAGAATACTGCCTATCTCTTTGAGCCGCACGAGCAAAATGAGTATAAACTCCCGCCACATGGATATGGGGAGCTTTTAGCAAAGCCGTAGAAAGTTCCTCCGCCTCGGGAAGTTGGAACCCGGTTCGTCCCATGCCAGTTTCTAATTTGAGATGCACCTGAACCTGCTGAAAAGCTTCCTGTTCAATCTCCGAACAAACCACATTCAATTTCTCAATTGAGGACAGTTCTGAAAGTGTCAGCTGTAACTGCGCATTGATAGCCCTAAGCCATTCTTCTTGCGAAGTAGGCCCTAAAACTAAAATAATACCCTCGATTCCATGCTCTCGTAAAATCAGACCTTCTTCGAGCCTTGTAACTGCAAACGCCTCACACCCAGCTCTCTCCAAAGCACGTGCAACCTCAATTGCACCCAATCCATAGGCATCTGCTTTCACCACCGCCATACATCGGGCCCCAGGACGAAGGAGCTTTACAACTTCTTCGTAATTTCTAACGACCGCATCCAGGTCGACTTCAATCCACGTTCCAGTCATAGGCTTATCCCCTCCGAGCTCGCCGCAACTTACCAATAATCCCCTTTACAGCCTCTGAATAGATTGGTTCCAAGTGGTTCCAAAGAAAATAGATTATTGGGCGATACACTAGGTCCCACTCTCCAATAAATTCTGTATAATCTCCGTTAAACCCTTTCTTAAACCGATAAAGCCCATAAAGCGGGTTATCCTCCGTCAAATGTCCAGGAACCCCCCGGAAGTCATAGAGAGTACAATCCAACGACTTTGCCCAACGAATCATTTCCCACTGAATTAAGTAATTGGGCATAACATTCCGATGAGCGTTCGATGAAGCACCATAGATATACCAGGCTTTATCTCCAATGACAAATGCTAAGGTTCCAGATATGATTTTCCCTTCATATTCAGCAATAAATAATTCTCCCAAACCTACCGGCACCAAGGAATCATAAAGATCTTCAAAATAGGAATAAGCTCTCACCAAGAAGCGATCGCGTTCTGTCGTTTCTTTTAAAACCCGGTAAAATTCCGGTAAATCTTCACGCGTTCCTCGCCGGATCTGAACCCCTTTCTTCTGGGCAAGACGAATATTGTAACGAGTTTTCTGCTGCATATTGGTCAGCAAGGTCGACTCATCCGGCGAAATATCTAAACGAAACACATACTTAGGCTGAACCCCTTCAAAGCCCTTGCCACTCTCAGCAGAGCTGAATCCTCTAGAAACAAAAAACCGTTCCACTTCTTTTTCCGAAGACGGCACATCCGGATCAATCTTTAGGAAAATGGCCCCTCGGGCTTTCGCCAACTTGCGAATCTCCGCCAACACCAAATCTGCCAGCTCAACATTCTTCCAATCCACAATCGGCCCGCGAGAAGCATAGAAAATAGGTATCCCCACAACCGGAATTTTACGTTCCAGAATAGAAGCCACCGCTACAATTTCACCGTTTTCTTCAACAATCAACCGCCAAGGCGCCCATCCAGTCCGGCTCTTAATCTCTCCCCACTCCCAAGACTGGAGCACATGCCCTTTTGAATCCTTAGCCAAAAAAGCATTATAGCGTTCATGTTCACCTTTATCGATCCACCTGGCTACATAGGCCATCCGGTTCAATCCCCTTTCCCCTTGCCATTCTTTCCATGGTTACACTCGTCTAATCAATAACTAATGATATAACATAAGAGTTCGTGCTATAACCCTTAATCCTAGGTTTAGCAGAACTCTCCTAAGTCAACCTATACGTCGAGGATCGTGCCATCGAACATTCCCCCGTTCCAAGCCCCTGAGTCGCATTTGTGACATGAGTGCGACGCCTTTATGTAAGCAGAATAACAACACCATTGAAAACGAACCCAAAGGCAAGACGGTGCACATGAAATGTGCCGTCTCCTAAACACTGGTCACCCAAAACGAATCGTCAACAATCTTCAAAGCAAGACTAAACATTCCCCGTCCCAAGCTCAAGACGTTGCATAACATGAGCGCTAGGTTTACGTAAGCAGCCTAGCAAACTTCCGTTCAAGCGACCAACCCCAGACACGGGGCAGCGCACATGGACGTGCGCTGCCGCCAATGCGCCAAGGTCCCTTCTCGCCATCCTGCAAGAAGGCTAATACGTGCGAAGACAGTGTCTTCGAGCCAGCGGATGGCGCTTTTGGCACGATAGTCTCCAGTGGAGATTATCGCCGTAGGCGGTTCTTTAAAAGAATACTATCGCCGAAGGATGAACCCCGCTCCCCAAAGCCAGGAGCTTGAACGGTTAGTTTGCTCTGCGTCGTAAGACCAAGCGCTGTAACATACAAGTCCCCTACTTCAACGCAGCCCGAATAAACTCTCTGAAAAGTGGATGCGCCCGATTTGGGCGAGACTTAAATTCCGGATGGAACTGAGAAGCCACAAACCATGGATGATCAGGATATTCAGTAATTTCTACTAGACGGCCATCCAATGATGCCCCGGAAAACCTCAAGCCTGCAGCTTCGAGCTCACCCCGGAACTGGTTATTAACTTCATAGCGATGGCGATGACGTTCATAAACAACCTGATCCTGATAAGCCTGATACGCCAGGCTTCCCTCGACCAACTTCGCTGGGGAAATTCCTAAACGCATGGTGCCACCTTTTTCTTCGATGTCTTTTTGTTCCGGGAGTATGTCGATGACCGGGTAGGTTGTGTCTGCATCAAATTCTGTGCTATTGGCTCGTTCCATACCACAGACATTACGCGCAAATTCGATGATAGCTGTTTGCATTCCCAAGCAAATCCCAAGAAATGGTATTTTCTGTTCTCGAGCATAACGGATCGCTTCGATCTTACCCTCAATCCCTCGGTTGCCAAACCCTCCAGGGACAAGGATTCCATCAACACCTTTTAGGTACTTTTCAACGCCTTCTTCTTCAATGCTCTCTGAATTCACCCAACGCACGTTTACCTTTGCACCATGCTCAGTCCCAGCTGACCGTAAAGCCTCTGCGACACTCAAGTAAGCATCTGGAAGTTCTACATATTTACCAACAATTGCAATCTCGGTCTCCAACGTCGGAGATTTAATTTTCTCTACCATAGCTTTCCACTCAGTCATATCGGCCGGAGGAGCCTCAATACCTGAGCGACGAAGGACAATATCATCAAGCCCCTCTTCTTGGAGCTTCAAAGGAACCTCATAAATAGTTGGTGCGTCCACGCACTGAATGACAGCTTCCAGTTCAACGTCACAGAGCAAGGCCAACTTTTCCTTCATATCACCAGCCAGCTCTTTCTCTGAACGACAAACAATAATAGTGGGTTGAATCCCAATTCCCCGCAATTCTTTAACAGAGTGCTGTGTCGGCTTTGTTTTCAATTCCCCGGACATGGCTAAATATGGAACTAAAGTAACGTGAATGTAGATGACATTCTCACGCCCTATGTCATTTTTCATTTGCCGGATTGCTTCGAGAAAGGGCAGAGATTCAATGTCCCCTACGGTTCCACCAATCTCAGTAATTACGAAGTCCGGATGACTTTCTCTCGCCACGCGATAGATCCGCTCTTTAATTTCATTCGTAATATGAGGAATGACTTGAACGGTCCCTCCCAGATAGTCACCTTTACGTTCCTTACGAATGACTGACCAGTAAATCTTACCTGTCGTAACATTACTATTTTTCGAAACTGGTACATCAATAAAGCGCTCATAGTGGCCTAAATCCAAGTCCGTTTCTGCCCCGTCATCGGTAACAAACACTTCACCATGTTGATATGGACTCATCGTCCCCGGGTCAATATTGATATAGGGATCAAATTTTTGTATCGCCACTTTAAGACCCCTATTTTTCAGAAGACAACCAAGGGATGCCGCTGTAATTCCTTTTCCAAGGGAAGACACAACGCCGCCCGTTACGAAAATAAATTTTGTCATGCGCTTTACCATTTCCTTTCAGACCTTAAATGTATACCGAACGAGTTCTTCTATTCTCAAGCAGGAGATAGTTATCAGGATTACCCTCTGCAAAAAAACACGTAAATAAAGCTAGTCCGCGAGCCGCACTAGCTTTATTTTCTCAATCAGTAAGACTATGTTTTGGGTGGTGTTCTAACCTCGCCTCGCACGTCCTGTCCGAGTCATGACCAGCGTATACGTACGATGAAGACTTGTACCGCCGCCTGACGGCTTGGCACAAGCCAAGTTTCTCAATCCCACTTGATCTATTTTAGCCACACTTCTAAAAGATGTCAAGCCAAAGGAATTCTTTTACCATTTTTCTCCGCGTCTACCCTCATCCGTTTCGTCAAAAACTTCGTCTGTTTCCGAAGCATCGTCATCTAAGGCGTCGTCATCTAATTCTTCTAAATCTGACTTGTCGTCTTCATCAGAAGATGCTTTATTCATTAAACTTATAGACGTCATTCGCTTGGGGATTTTCGACGAGTCCCAAACCTTCAGACCCCATTCACCTCGTCCAAGAAACGTAAATCGTGTATCTAGATTGATCTGAGTAAGCGCCGCTGCAATCCGTATAGCCTCCTGAGAAATTCCTAAGCGCCTTAATACTTCCTCGATTAAGTTATGATAATGCATGGGGTTACCCTGAGCTTTCAAAACCTCATAAGCTATATCTGCTTCCGTTGGCTTGTCTTTTTTGCTTAAAGAGTGGGTCAAAATTCCACCGCCCTTCGTCGTTTTGAATACCAATATATTCGGCCCACCCCTAAATATTTCCTGCTTGTCGTTAGTTTAAACATAAAATTTAAATTTCCACATTATCTACATTTTTTCCGGAGCTGACACTCCTAGTATGCCCAACACATTGCTAATAATTTGTTTCACGGCCCGCACTAAACTCAAACGAGCCTGTCGCAGCCCCTCATCGTCAACAAGTACGCGCTGACTGTTATAAAAGGTATGAAAAAGACCTGCTAAATCGAGTACATAACGGGCTAAACGGTGAGGTTCCATGAGACGTGCTGCCACAGTGATTTCGCTCGGCAAGTCAGCCATTTTCTTGAGCAAATCTCGTTCTTCGGAGCTGTCAAGTCGTTTTAGGTCTTTTTCCAGAGGAAGTGTGTCGACATTACCAAGCTCCTCGGCTTGCCGCAAAATACTGCACAAACGAGCATGTGCATATTGCACATAATAAACAGGGTTATCCGACGACTGAGCTTTTGCTAGATCCATGTCAAAATCCACTGTAGAATCTGGATCTCGCAGGTTAAAGAAAAACCGCGCTGCATCTTTTCCAACCTCATCCATCAGTTCACGCAACGTGATGTACTGACCAGAACGTTTAGACATTTTCACCACTTCGCCATTTTGGATGAGTCGCACGAGTTGCATCAGAATAATTTGAAGGTTATCCGCTTCATACCCTAAAGCGGACATCGCTCCTTTCAACCGAGCTACATGTCCATGATGATCGGCACCCCAAATATTGATTACCCGATTGAAGCCACGTTCAAACTTATTGCTATGATAGGCGATATCTGCCGCAAAATAGGTTGGTGTTCCATTACTTCGGACCACCACTTCGTCTTTTTCATCTCCAAGCAAAGTGGATTTAAGCCAAAGCGCACCTTCCTTTTCGTAAATATATCCCTTTTTTTCGAGTTCCTCCATTGTTGAGCGTACGGCCCCTGAATCATGCAGGGTTTGTTCACTAAACCAAACATCATATTCAACCCCGAAATCCTGCAAGGTTTCCCGAATATCTCGCATTTTCTCGTCCAAAGCATACCGCACTAAAAACTCACGTCGCAGGCCCTGTTCGACTGAAAGATATTTGTCACCTACTTTGGCAATAAGGCCTTTTACCGTGTCGACCAAGTCTTCGCCATGATATCCCCCTTCTGGGAAAGGGGCATCTTGACCAAGTTGTTGTAAATACCTGGCTTCCAGTGACATTGCAAAATTATGAATCTGGTTCCCCGTGTCATTAATATAAAATTCACGGGAGACTTCATACCCTGCTGTGGAGAGTAACGAAGCAAGGCTGTCGCCAAGTGCTGCTCCACGAGCATTGCCCATGTGTAATAGTCCAGTAGGGTTTGCGCTCACGAACTCAACCTGAATCTTCTGACCCTTTCCGATATCCACTTGGCCATAGAGTTCTCCAGCTCTAATAACCTCACCTATCACATTCGTCAGCCATAACGGATTTAGGCGGAAGTTAATAAAACCTGCCCCCGCAATCTCAGAGGATTCTATCCAAGTCCCGGTTGTGTCTAAGTGTCTAATAAGTATAGGGGCTATCTCCCGGGGCGAACGTTTCGCTTGTTTGGCTAGCACCATTGCTAGATTTGTTGCCAAATCTCCATGTTGCTTTTCTCTTGGTTCTTCCAATACGAAATTAGGCAATTCTTCAAACTTTAATTCTCCTGCCGCTTTTGCAGAATTCACGGCTTCTACCAACTGATTTGTAACTTGTGTTTTTATGTTCTCATAGAGACTCATTGGGGGAGATCCTCCTTTATGTTTAGCAACAGCAAATTATAACTGACCAAATTATCATCGATAAAAAGGTCATATTCTAGACTAATACGTCCCCCATGGACTGTCAAGTCACACTCTACTCGATGGGGCATAACGCTTAGCCAGATTTTCCCATAACAAGTTGTGTAAATACTCCGATTGAGCACTCCCTTTTTAAACTCTTGCGCTAGATCCACTGAGCCCTTGCGATTTAAGGTGACTACTCCTTCTCTAATGCTTAAATATGTTGTCACACCTTCAAGGCCTGTGCTCTCACATTCAGACTCTTTATATAATACATAGAAAGCACTGTTACGTTCATAAAACGTTCCTGTAGTGATCAATTCCTGCTGATCCTCATGCCCTTCCGGATACTTCTGTTTTCCGTAGACCTGAATGGTCGCTTTTTTCTGCAATGGTGTGCTCCTTTCTGGAGGGGAGGAAGTCTCTATTTTTCGAACTGGTTGCGAGATGACGTGTTTAAATGGCCTATTCTCGGTAACTCTGAAAAAACCCTTTTTTACTCTAAATTAATTTTACCCAATAACTAACTGCCCTTAGTCGTAGTCATGATTAGATGACTGCAGATATTTAACAGCGAGAGGGAAACATCCCTCTCGCTGTTGTCCAATTATTTTTACTGTAAGTATTCTCCGCGGGGTGTCTTGATGATCCGCTGGATCTTCTCTTCGGCGCCGGTTGAAGCATTTAGGTAGAGAAGATATTCCTCTCCTTGATATTGACCACGAAACTCATAACAATAGATCTCTTGATTTCCGGTTTTAGCAATGACTGCCAAGCGGCTCTCTAGGATCTTGAAATTAGCACGCAACTTTCGTACCGCCTGATTCAGCGTTATTTTAGCTGGGAAAGTCCGCGTATGATGGAAGGCGTAATACGGTGCAGCATCCAGCCCAATAAGGTGGCCATTATCTAAAGCGATCATCAACCGTACTTTATCTGGATAAATCCTTACCCCATTTTCTTCGACAACGGCATCGAACTGAACATAAGAACCATAATCCTCACTTGAAGTCAATACTAGTTGCCAGCCTAATGTTTTCAGAATCGACTTAGCTCTGCTTGTGGCATCTTCTATGCTCATTGTCCTAGGGTCAATTGAACGCTGATCCCGATAGTAGGTTACAACGCCACCCTGGCGACTAACTTCCAAATCAGCATTTTCATACTTCCACATATACCCACCTAATGGTCCCTGAGAATCTCCTACGAATTCTGGCGTTGTATTAGTATATCCTACCTTGTTCAAGAAATCTCGCACTACACCTTGGGCCTGACCTCGGGTTACATTGCCGGAAGGTAACCCTAACGGCTTTGACACGACGCGCGTTGCAAATTCCCCTGTATATGAAAATGGGGGGAGCTTTTGCAAGCTGGCATCCAACTGATCTAAACCCGACCTTACAGATTTGGAAGGGGCCTCCGAGCCATCCGCGGCCGCTTCCGCAATTTGAGTTCCGCTAAATCCTAAACGTTGCCTAAGCGACGGCTTAGGGTCTATCCAAACCAGGTTTTCCGTGTCCATTCTATTCATTATATCTTGAACCTTTTGATTAACCGGCAAGAGCCGTTCATGCATATCTCTTAGAGTCTTTTCCTCTTCCGCTGAAATCGTTCCCCCACCAGCGATTCTTTGGGTCAATGTCCTGGCAAAATCGCCAGATTGGGTTAAAAACTCGCCCACATAGCTCAGTCCAGCCTGATTGGATGGGATTTGAGCAAAATCTTTGAGCGCTGCATCACTTTTACTTGAGATTTGACTCAAGTAGAGAATCCTTTGGGTGGGGTTACTAGCTACATCTCCTTTGGCCATATCCGTCTCTAACTGGTTGAGGTGACTAGCGAAATCAGTTAAAGCCCGATGGTTATTGTTTTCTGCGGCCAGACGATATTCTCCTGCCAGACGATATTCATTATATCCCCAACCTAATGAGATCAATAAAGCTACCGCTAGAGCTCCGATCCAAAATTTTCTATGCATGCTTGTCCCCCTACTTTGTAAAGATATGATTTCCAATTTTTTTAATCTGTGGTCGTGACCAAATATATTTATTTTTTGTTTTGGCTGGATTAAAAAAGAATAACGCCCCCCCTGAAGGGTCTGATCCGTTTACAGCTTCTTGAGCGGCACGTAAAGCTGATGCCGAAGGTGGTAAATTAATTTGACCATCATCCACGCTGGAGAAGGCTTTAGGTTGGTAGATGATATCCGCAACAGTTTTCGGAAACGCAGGATCTGAAATCCGATTAATGATCACGGCAGCCACCGCAACTTGTCCAGTATAAGGTTCTCCACGTGCCTCTGCATTCACGCAGCGGGCTAAAAGATTCGTGTCAATAGCTTTATTCCCAACAGCCTTTCCTGAGGCATTTGTATTTTGACTGGTTAAGCGCTTTAACTCCTTGATAGTATTCGTTCCGGCTAATCCATCAACTCTTAACCCGTGGTCCTTTTGAAAATTCCGTACTGCTGCCTCTGTTTTCGAGCCGAACTTACCATCAACCTTTCCCAGTCCATAACCAAGTTGTACCAATTTAGCTTGCAACTCTTTAACTTCTGGACCTTTGCTCCCCCGCCCAAGCAGACGATCCCCTAAAGCTGCATACGCAATCCCGGACAGGGTAATGCTGAGAATCAGTCCAATGATTAAGACGACCCTCCAAGGTCTAACGCGTAATTTCATACCCTCACCTCACTTTGTTTAATGCTTACTTAGTGTGGCAAAAGTTCAGAGAAATTATCCAACATTATCCTCATAAAACATAAAAATAAAAATCGAAGGGTAGGGACACGATGCATCGCGCCCTTACCCTTCGTTACCCAATTTACTGTCCTATTAATCTGTTATGATCTCGGCCCTCTAAAAGGGCGCAAACTTCGGGGTTTCCCTAGAATTTCTGCCCATATAACCCCTTGGACAAGTTCTCTTTCCGTCAGCGAAAGCTCAATGCCCCTTAAACCTAAGGGTTCCTTGGCTACTTCCTCTCTGGGAATCTCTTCAGTACTCTTATACGCCTCAAGCCCAAGTATTCCTACGTAATCACTGGTTCCTTCAATTCCTTGAGTTCCCTCGGTTCCCTGAGTTCCTTCAATGCCTTGGGTCCCTTCGGTTTCAACATAATAATCCTCGGGTGCTTCAAAATCATTAGGTTTAGTCGATCTCAAAGATCCCGTTTGGTAAGGAACATTTTCTAAGGCTTGTTTTAGCTGTTCTTTCCAATTCCCAAAGGATGTTCCTTGAATTACATCTCTTATAAAGCGACCATCCGGCAGTCTAAATGGGTCAGAGGGCTTGCTTGGCACTTGTTGCCTGCCACTCTTCTTCATAACTGAGACCATTAACTGGTAAATAGCCCAAATGATAATAACAACCGTGAAGATCGACATGATCTCACCTACTTCTTCGTGAGGCTATCACTGCTTGATTCCGTTTTACCCGTCTGAGCAATGTTGCTTCTCATCTGAGTGTCTGCCAGAATATTCTGCATGTTGTAATAGTCCATAACACCAAGTTTTCCTTCACGTAAGGCCTGAGCCATTGCTTTAGGAACTTCCGCCTCTGCATCAACCACCTTGGCCCTCATCTCTTGAACCGATGCCTTCATTTCTTGTTCCTTCGCGACGGCCATCGCACGCCGCTCTTCAGCTTTTGCTTGGGCAATGCGTTTATCCGCTTCTGCTTGGTCCATCTGAAGCTGAGCACCGATGTTTTTACCTACATCGACGTCCGCCATATCAATCGATAAGATTTCAAACGCTGTCCCCGCATCCAATCCTTTTGCTAACACCGTTTGCGAGATCAGCTCAGGTTTTTCTAATACAGCTTTATGGGATTCCGAAGAACCAATACTAGTGACAATTCCTTCCCCAACACGGGCGATAACTGTTTCTTCACCGGCACCACCAACAAGTCGATCAATATTGGCTCGTACGGTAACCTTGGCTTTGACTCTAAGCTCAATTCCATTTTGTGCTACGGCAGAGACAACCGGAGTTTCTATTACTTTCGGATTAACCGACATCTGAACGGCTTGAAGAACATCTCTACCAGCTAGATCAATGGCTGCAGCCCGTTCAAACTGAAGCGGAATCGCAGCACGTTCAGCCGCAATCAGAGCATTAACCACCCTATCGACGTTTCCGCCTGCCAGATAGTGAGCTTCAAGCTGGTCTGTTGCAATTGCTAAACCTGCTTTATGCCCCTTAATCATAGGATTCACGATCTTTGACGGTACCACACGTCGTAATCGCATACCGATTAAGTTGAAAATCCCTACATTAACTCCTGCGGCTAATGCCGAAATCCAAAGTCCTACTGGGATAAAGCTAAGAAGCACACTCACAAGTACAAACGCAATAAAAATTAAAAGTAACGGCACGATTAATGTGGTCATTCAATGCTCGGTCGTAACCGAGCTTCACCTCCTTATGACTTTTTTTCTTCTCTGACAATGATCCTATTCCCTTCAACAGCGATTACTCTGATCCCTTTTCCTGGTCCAATAAACCCCCCTTCAGTTACAACATCTAAATGCTCCCCATCAAAATCTGCTGTACCGGCTGGACGCAACTGGGTGAGGGATATCCCAACTCTCCCAAGATACACTTCATATTGAACTTTAGGGGCAACATATCCTCCCTTAGAGGTTTGGCGTGTACTTAAAGAGAACTTCTGCCACAAGCGCCGAGTGCGAGGTGAACGAAAACTCAAGAAAGTGATGATTCCTAACACAACCAAAGCACCACCCGTGAAAAGCACCCCTTCTAGCAACGAGTCAGTCACTAAGAAAATACCCGTGATTAAGGCTGCAATTCCGAGCATCCCGCTAACCCCGAAACCTGGAATAATAAATATCTCAACCGCCAACAAAACAATCCCGATCACAAACAGCGCAGCAATAATACCTTGCGGCACCACCCTCTCCTCCCTTCAAGCTAAAGCGTACTCTCTTTTCTATCTTCAGTCCTTGGTGTCCAAAGTGTTTAACCAACGCTTCGCAATTTGTTTATATAAATTGGCTCTCGCCAATAAATTTAGAATAACAAGCGTCGTGGCAACCTTCTCCCTATCCTCCTCTTCCATTTTCTCTCCGTTAAGCGTTTCCTCGACTTCTTTTTCTAGCCCCTGAAGGGATATCTGCCAATCCATCTGGGATCGGTCAAAGATTTCACTGTAATATCGATAAAGTTTGGTGGGATTAATGCGGTCATCCGACGTGTCCAAGAGGCTTTCATTAACATACCCCAGCAAATTGGAGACCTCTTCAAGCGATAGGATATCGCGCAAGTCATTAATAAGTAAGATATTAGCAACTTGTTCACGGTTATATTTTTTCTTCTGCGGATTGGGGACATACTTACGCCTTACCCAGTTCTGAACATGAGTGGGATTGATATCATTCTGACTAACCCTCTTAGCCACTTCAACAACCTGGGCCAGCATCATTGAGTCTAGCTCTAGATAAGGAAGTGCTTTCTGCTTGGGTTCTAAATCATTTAACACATCGCGAATCGCCTGTATATGCTTTGAATTCATACTCTCACCTGCTTATGTTATTAACATTTATTCGTTGTTACGGTAATGACATTATATGATCATTATAATCATATGTCAATATATTTAATCTACCTTTATATATATTTTATTATCATCATTTAGGATCACTGCTTAGTTCTAATTTTGTCTAATATGCTTAATATGCAGGTACTCACCCTCTCTCTGTAGAAAAGAGATTTAAGATACTCAAAAAGGGACTAGGAGATGGTACAGTGTTTTACGAAGGAAAAATATACCGTCCGCCCAGTGAGGCGAAAAGTATTATCTTGCAGATCACTGTGGGATGCCAGCACAATGCCTGTAGCTTTTGCGCTATGTATAAGGATAAATCCTTTAGGATTAAATCTGGCGCAGAAATCAAAGATATTATTGCTACAGCCGTTGCCCAGGATTTAGATGCGGAACGAATTTTTTTAGCGGATGGAGATGCTATAGCGGTCGATACCTCTTTGCTCATCGAAATTCTTGATCAACTTTACGAAGAATTTCCTCGACTTAAACGAGTTGGGATTTATGGTGGCCCAAAAGATATACTCGCCAAGAGCCCCAAAGAGTTAGCAAACTTAAAGGCCCATGGTTTAACGATGGTTTATTTGGGCGTTGAAAGTGGCAATGACGCGATTTTAACCGCTGTCTGTAAAGGCGTCACATCTGAGCAGATGATCGCTGCCGGGCAACGAGTCAAAGCCAGCGGTTTAACTCTCTCCTGTACAGTCATTATTGGCCTTGGGGGAAAAGCCCATTCGCCTGAACATGCCGTTGATACCGCACGAGTTATTAGTTCTATTGACCCTCATTTTTTAGGGGCGTTAACCTTAATGGTCGAACCACTTGCTCCTTTGTCGAAAGCTATCGAACGCGGAACCTTTCAACTTCTCACACCCTTCGAATGCCTAACTGAAATTCAAATCTTGCTTGAACAACTTAGAGTTACTCACTGTGTTTTTCGGAGTAATCATGCCTCCAATTATTTGCCCCTCCGGGCAACATTGCCCGATCAGCGGGACGAATTGTTGAAGACCCTCGACAACGTCATCAGGAATCATGCCATTGACCAACTTCGCCCTGAAGGTTGGCGAGGCCTGTAGTATAAAGAAAAGTATACAACGAACGTTATACTTGCTGATTAGTACAAATAAAACGGAGCAGAAAATTGGGTCAACCAATTTTCTGCTCCATCCTTAGATGTAATACTAATTCCAGTATATTTTCCACGGCCCGTTCTGTGGAGTGACCCGGTAAAGCAATGGCCGCTTTTCTCCGCATTTTCTCAATCTCCTCCGGATGCTTTAAGAAGCGGTTTAAAAGCTTTTCCAGTTCTTCCTCGTTACTAGCTAAGCATCCCGCGCCTATATGCTGCACGAAATGGGCATTTTCTTGTTCTTGGCCAGGAATTGGCTTATAAATAACCAATGGTAAATGCTTCGTTAACGCTTCAGAAACCGTTAACCCGCCCGCCTTTGTGATTATCAAATCAGAAACCGACATTAATTCTTCTACATTATCAACAAATTCAAACCTTATCATTGGGTTTCGACCCTGCGCAATTACTTCTTCTAAAGAAAGATACAACTTCTTATTTTTTCCACAAACAATTATTGTCTGGACCGGTACTGGAGAATCTGCAAGTTTTTTGCAGATTCTTTTCGCGCTTTTCAAAACTCCATAAGATCCTCCCATCAACAAAAAGATAGGAACATCGGACTTTAAACCTAACTTAGTGATAATATGCCCTCGATCTATTTCTTCATCAAATTTAGGGCTTACCGGAATCCCGCTCACATGAATGCGTTGCGCATTAATTCCCCAAGACTCTAAACTTGCCTTCACCTCTGAACAGGCCACAACGTAGCCATCAACACCTTGATGAACCCAGTGACTGTGGACTGTATAATCGGTGATTATAGTGATCACCGGAACATGAAGGAGTTGATCAAGCCTGAGTTGAGCCAGAATCGACGAAACAGTGGGATAAGTACACACGATGAAATCCGGTTTAAATACATGAATGTATTGAAGGAAATTACTTCGCCCCAATTGACTCAAGAAATGTTGACTTTTAGATCGAGGTTGTACCTTAGCTGTTTTATAATAAAATTTCCCCCAAAGTTTTGGTATGTATTTAATAATCTCGCTATAGATATTTTTGATCATAGTGTTAATCGGTTGATTTAAAAAGTCCCCAAAATCCAAGTGGATGATTTTCGCCGCAGGATGCTTAATAAGTATCCCTTCAATCACAGCTTCAGCAGCCCGCAAATGTCCATTTCCAAACGTTGCGGAGAATACGAGAACCTTTAACGGTTTCAAAGATTGGCCCTCCCTCTCATCTACAACAACCTTATTCTAGCTATCGACTAATAAAACAAACTTTTTACAATTTAATATTTATATCTTTTATACCACTCAGCGCCCGCAGGTTCCATGCAAGTGTCATAGAGTTACTTATATTATAGGGATATCTTTGGGAAAAAGAAAGGTAATATTCACTTCCCTGAAACCTCGTAAATTTGTTTGGCTAACTCTACGTTATGAGCTAGAATAATTGTAAGCAAGCAAAAAGTTTCGAAGGCTTCAACCTGTTTTTGAGACTACCTTTTCGATATCAAAATTTAATAATGGCTCGATGCATTATTTGTACCGAACTAATATAACTCAAGTATTTATTCATGAAGGGTGGATAAGAACATGTCGCATAAAACAAACGCAGCTCGCATTCTTGATCAGGCCAAAATTTCTTATGAATTAAAAGACTATATTGTTGATGAATCCGATTTATCTGCAGTTGCTGTTGCCAATAAGGTAGGTCTCCCCATCGAGCAAGTCTATAAAACCTTAGTAGCTCGCGGCGACAAAACTGGGGTAATCGTCGCTTGTATTCAAGGCGATCATGAACTCCATCTCAAACGATTAGCTGCACTCAGTGGAAATAAGAAGGTTGAGGTTGTGTCCCTTAAAGAGGTCCAACCGCTGACTGGTTATATCCGGGGTGGCGTTTCTCCCATCGGAATGAAAAAAAGCTATCCCATCTTTATCGACTCTGCTATAGAAAAACTTGATAAAATCGCTGTCAGCGCCGGATTACGCGGCTTACAACTTTTCTTACGCCCTATAGATTTGATTGCAGTGACCAAAGCCCAATTAGGGGCGATTGGCGATTCTGTCTGATCTCGGGGAACAATCAAAGTTTCGTTTAAAACTATTGAAGGGGCTACCTAAAAAAACATTCACGGTAGCCCCTTCATCAAACTTTATCTAGTTAAATCAATTTGTTCCCTACAGAACCCGACGAGCACCTACATAACAGGATTTCCAATACGGTCCAATAACATAAACCGTAACCCCCTTAGACTCCGACGCATTAATAAATTGACCATCGCCAAGATAAATCCCAACGTGACTTACAACACCATTGCTCGCAAACGAGAAAAAGACCAAATCTCCAGGTTGAAGGTCCTCGAAGGCAACCTTAGTTCCTACATTATATTGATCAACCGAAACCCGTGGCAAGGTGATTCCATTTTTGGCAAAGACATATGAAACAAATCCAGAGCAATCAAAACCTGTATCTGGTGTAGACCCACCCCATTGATACTTAACGCCAAGATATTGCTTTGCGGTAGCAATGACGGAATCTACTTTCGACTGACGTTGCTTAGCTAAATAAGCCTCATTGAGCGACTTTACGGTTATAGGTCCTACTATTCCATCACCCACTAAACTATGGGAAAGTTGAAACGTTATCACGCCCTGTTTAGTCATATTCCCAAAGATGCCATCCGCTTTTCCGACGTTAAACCCTAAATCATTGAGTTTTGTTTGTAACTCTACGACATCCGCGCCCTGGGATCCAACCTTAAGTGAAACATTTCCCAACGCTGCTTGGGCTGGAGGTGTTGAAAATAATGAAAGTGAAAAAATTAATAACAAGAGCATAAGAAATAGTTTTTTATTCATTCTTTTTTCATCCACCCTTTCAGTTAGTTAATTAAAACATTCTTACAGCAATTCCGGGACAAAACACATAAACCAATTATCGTCAAATTACGACAAAAAATCCATATGTAAATAATTACATATAATAAATATTTTACATATGATAGTACTGTTACGTTTCCACAAGCGAACCCGTCAAGCTTGGGTAAAACCAGAATTCAAGGTCCAATCTGGCTATCTAGCAAGGTATGCTAAACTAGTATCTTCCTCCTAGCAAGGGCGCTGTTTTAATCTAATAAAAAAACGTAGAGGCTGGGATTAAATTTCCCGATCTCTACGTCTCTAACCATTCTAAAATCTCGAATTATCTAACTACTAAGAAAGCGTTAACTCTTTAACTTCCGAATTTCTAAATTTCTCTCCAGTAAGTCCAATAGAATCATTCATTTGACTAGTTAAACTTCCAGTTTCGTTGACGTCGTCCTCTGCAGGTGCTCCAAATTCCTGGCTAACCTCTTTGTCTTCCATTACTATAAACCCTCCAATAACTCTTTTGTTCTGCTTAGTATTTCCAAGAATTCAGAATAAAATTTAAAGCAGATATAGAAAACTTGGTTGGACCTTCCAGAAAGTAACAACCAAAAATTATACGTTCTGATTCGTAAAAAAAGATCGACCAGCAAATGCGGTCGATCTTTTCCTTCTTGTAATACAAAGCAAAGTAATATCTATATCTTTGGCAATTCAAAGGAACTCTTTAGGGACACAATTCTATTAAAGACCAAATGTTCTGGCGTGGAATTTGGAGGATCCACATTGAAATATCCATGTCTGAAAAATTGGAATTTGTCCTGAGGCTTTGAATCTTTGATGTTGGGCTCGACAAATCCCTGGACAATCTCCAGAGATTTGGGATTAATGTGATCTAGAAAAGACGCTTCGTCTGTCAGATCTTCATCTAAAATTAAAGCTTCATATAATCTGCACTCTGCAGGTACAGCTTGGGAGGCCTCCACCCAGTGGATCGTACCTTTGACCTTTCTTCCCGTGAAGCCTGATCCGCTCTTGGTTTCTGGATCGTACGTACAGTACAGCTCAATGACTTTTCCCGAGTCATCCTTGAGCACATCATGGCATTTAATAAAATAAGCGTTTTTCAACCGGACTTCATTTCCAGGGAAAAGCCGATGATACTTAGCTGGAGGATTCTCCATAAAGTCCTCTTGTTCAATATAAATTTCTCGAGAAAAAGGAATTTGTCTAATTCCCATCTCTGGGTTTTCTGGGTTAACTTCGGCTTCCAACATCTCTATCTGACCCTCTGGATAATTGGTTATGATCACCTTAAGTGGCTCGAGCACAGCCATAGTTCTTGGTGCTTTAAGCTTTAAGTCTTCCCTAATAAAATGTTCCAACATTTTGCTATCCACGACACTATCCGCTTTGGCTACCCCGATTTCTCGAGCGAAATTGCGCATTGCCTCTGGTGTATACCCTTTACGTCTAAGCCCCGAGATGGTAGGCATCCTCGGATCATCCCAACCATCCACTACGTGCTCATCAACCAATTGCTTTAGTTTTCGCTTACTCATAACGGTATTTGTAATATTTAAACGGGCAAATTCATATTGGTGGGGAACGTTCTCCATTTCACACTCTCGAATGACCCAATCGTACAAGGGGCGATGATCTTCAAATTCTAACGTACAAATTGAGTGTGTGACTCCTTCTATAGCATCTTCCAATGGATGGGCAAAATCGTACATAGGGTAAATACACCATTTATCTCCAGTGTTATGATGGGTAGCATGAGCAATCCGGTAAAGGACAGGATCTCGCATATTTATATTCGGTGAGGACATGTCAATTTTGGCTCGCAAAACCTTTTGTCCGTCTGCGAATTCTCCATTGCGCATGCGTTCAAATAACGCTAGATTTTCTTCGACTGTCCGATCGCGATAGGGGCTTGATTGGCCTGCTTCTGTTAAAGATCCCCGCATTTTCCGTATTTCCTCCGCTGTGGAGTCACATGCATACGCTTTACCCTTTTTAATAAGCAACACTGCCCGGTTGTACATTTCCTCAAAATAATCTGACGCAAAAAACAAACTATCCCATTCATACCCTAACCACATTACATCTTCCTTGATGGATTCCACATATTCTGTTTCTTCTTTGGCTGGATTCGTGTCATCAAAACGTAAATGGGTTTTGCCATTGAATTCGTCCGCTAATTCAAAATTTAAAATAATTGATTTAGCATGGCCAATATGTAAATAACCATTAGGCTCCGGTGGGAACCGCGTGATAATGTGTTGAACTTTACCTGACTTCAAATCCTCATTAACAATGTTCTTAAGAAAATTAGAGGTGGATTTGCTTTCCATCCATATCAACCTTTCTCTCTAATGTGTTCATGCTCCTGTCAAATTTCACTCTTGACCTAAATAATACTGCATACATGAAGAGAGTTCAACTTACCTCTTCAAAAAGGGAGGCATTGTGCCTCCCTTTACATACCAAGTCAAAAATTATAAGTTGCAGATGGGCACCTTCTCGCCATCACTGCGGCTACCTCTTCAGAGCGCTATTCTAATCTCCAGTATCCTGGTTTGAGTCTGGGCTGCTGGGATACAATGCTATCCTTGGACGTGACCCGATTTCTTATTGAGGCTTAATTTCTGTAAGCGTTACAGAAACATCTTGTGTCTTGTTGTTGCGATAAATCGTAACAGTAACCTTGTCACCCGGATTGTATTTAAATAACTCGTGAGTTAACTCAAGAGAACTCTTAATTTCCTTGTTATTAAGCTTGGTCAAAACATCACCAGCAATAATTCCAGCTCGATCAGCAGGACCTCCGAGTGTTACCTTGGAAACATACGCCCCAGCTGGCCATCCTCGTTGACTTGCATATTCAGCCGTATACCGAGGATCTATTTGAACATTAAGTCCCGGATGGCTGGCATACCCTTTCTCTATTAGCTGTTTAATCGTAGGTAAAGCGTCTGAAATCGGGATGGCAAAACCCATTCCCTCAAATCCTGCTTCCTGATTCTTAGCAGAATTAATCCCGATAACTTGACCCTGGTAATTTACTAGTGGCCCACCACTATTTCCTGGATTAATGGCGGCATCGGTCTGGATGAGGTTAAAACTCGCTTCCCCTGGGATGTCTAGAATTCGGTTTGTTGCTGAAACAACACCGGTAGTCACGGAACGTGCAAATTCTTGCCCACCTGGGTTTCCAATCGCCACGACAGGTTCACCGACCTGAAGTTTTGTCGAATCTCCCTGCTGTGTGGCGGTTAGACCTTGGGTATCTGCAATCTGAACCACTGCTAAGTCCGTACGATCGTCGGCTCCTACCAATTTCGCATTAATATTTCGGCCATCAGCCAGACTCACTACGATCTTCTCTGCGCCTTCAACCACATGATTGTTCGTCACAATGTAGCCATGTTGCGAATCAACAATAAAACCTGAGCCGCTCCCTATTTCGGTAAGCCCGCCCCCACCGAACAAAGTGCCTTTAGATTGAAAATTAGCTATTCCAACTACTGCTGGCCCCGTTGCCTTGGCAATCTGAGCGACAGGAAAATTGGTAACCCCCTCTGTTTTAATGATAGGGGTTGTTGTCCCGCCATTTAAGACCACTTGATTTGTGGGGGCTGGTTGTTTATTCCCATAGATGGAAGGCACCAACGCCACTGCTATGACCCCACCCAGTAAAGCGCTAATTAAGGTAACTACAATAATTGCGAAAAAATGGGGTCTTCTCTTTGAATAATCATCTCTATCGTTGTAATAACTCATAGCCTAACCCTCCTCTACCTATTATTCCCTTAATACAACCAGTTCATGCGGAGTATACCGTGGAGCAACCTGCACCTGCACATCTGGGCACCTTTTAGCGGTATTCAACTCTTTCAGAATACGCAAAACTGTCGACAACGCGATTTCCGGAGTATTGTTTTCTTCACTCAAATGAGCTAACATAACCCGTTGGGTATTTCCTTCAATCCACTCAGCAAGTCCTTCGGCCAGCTGCTTGTTCTCTAGATGCCCGTAGTGTCCGCTGATCCTTTTTTTAAGATACCATGGATAGGAACCGTTCCATAATCGTTCATCATCGTAGTTAGCTTCAACGATAAAGGCGTCACACCCCTTCAAATGCTGATGCATCTCTTCGGTGATTCTTCCACTATCCGTGGCAATTCCAATCGCTAGGTTTCCCTTGTCTTTATTCTTTGACCGCGAGACTTTCAAGCCGTAACTTTCTCGGCTATCGTGAGACGTAGGATAAAGTAAAACGTCTAGACCTGCACAAGAAAACGAATCTCGTACATCAATCCGCTGGTTTTCAGCAATCTTGCCCAGGGAAGGACCCATCACCTCCCATAACGCAGTCGTGGCATAGATCGGTATCTTTAATTTACGGGCGAGCACACCTACACCACGGATATGATCCACGTGTTCATGGGTAACTACGATCCCTTCAATTTCCGATTCCGATATGCTTAAGCGCGCGAAGTTATGCAATAGGCTCTTACCACTAATACCACAATCTACAAGCAAATGCCTGTCGTCATCTCCTACGAGAATTGCGTTTCCGGAACTTCCGCTCGCCAGTGTTGTAAAATGCAATATGTAGACCCCCCATATTACTTTCCAGTCGTTGCAGGATTTGCTTGTCCATTTTTCAAGGTAGGATTTGATAAGCCATTCGTTGCAGGATTTGTGACTCCATTGTTCGTAGGAGCTTTAAGCTGGTTCTGAGCCTGGCCTATCAATGCTCCTATTTGCGCTTTTTCTGTACTATCCGTAGCCAAATTCTGAGCCTTCTGCCACTGGGTGATAGCCCCTGAAAGATCTTGCTTTGCATTAGCCAAAAAAATACCATAATTGACCAATCCGTTTAAAAATTCAGGTTTAATGCTCAATGCCTCTTTAAAACTCTTGTCTGCTAAATCATTATCCCCACTTTTAAAGGCAGCGGTTGCCATATCAACCATAACACCCGGATCTTTATTGGTCTTTAAAACATTTTGGTAAGCCTCAACAGCATGTTTAAAGTTATCTTGAACCTCTGTGGGGGCGACCTCCGCAGCTGCTACCCCTGCGTCATAATATTCATTGCCTAGGTCTGTCTGTAGCTGTACATTGCTAGGATCTGCCTTGACCTGCTCAGCGATCGCTGCTAAGCGAACTTTTTTGGCCTGATAATCGGCGGCAGCATTGGTCGGAGTGTTTGAGTCAGTAGAAGGTAAACCACTACCACTAAAGAAAAGAGAGAATCCAGACGCAACCATAGCAATACTAATCAGAATAACAAGAACCACCGCAAAACCACGATGCTGTTTTTTATTCAAACGGCTCGCCTCCTTGACCATTTAATTCCAGATACTATTGTAACACACCTTTTCAGACCATCCAATATTAAGAACCTAACAGCGGATTTCTGGAACGGGAGATGATACAACAGCTAAACGATCGTTATTTTGTAGACTTTCCTTGATTTTAATATATAGTGCCACCTCTAAACGTTTCTTCTGAAGTTCACACCCTAAGGCATATACCTCTGTCAGTTTTTGGGTAGAGGCTACGTTAGCTGCATGGCATCCTCCGCTACAAGCAAAGCGTGCCCAACACTCCCGGCAAGTCGATTTTGCATAGACATTTGCTGAGCGAAAGTCTTTAACCACCTCGGGCTTAAGTTGAAGAGGATTCTCGTCATAGAGTGACCCCAGTTTATAGGCTTCCTGCCCTACAAACTGATGGCAGGGATAAAGATCGCCTTCCGGAGAAATTGCCACATACTCGTGACCAGCTCCGCATCCCGAAAGCCGTTTGAGCAAACAGGGTCCCTGATCTAAGGCGACATTGAAATGAAAAAAGTTAAAATTTCGATCTTGTGCTCGGCGTTTCAATAGTTCCTCACCAAGTCGATCATATGCTTCTCGGATTTTGTCTATATCTCCTTCTTGGAAGGCATAGGCGTCCTCTGGACCTGCTACAACGGGTTCTACTGAAATCTGTTTAATGCCTAAATCCGCCATGTGTAAAACATCACGATCAAAATCTAAATTATAGTGCGTATACGTTCCCCGGACATAGTAATAGGTCCCTAGCGCATAGGGTGAGCTTTCCGGACGTTTGGTTGTGAACTGTTTGATTAGAGGGGTAATTTTTGCGTAGCTTCCTCGTCCATTGGCGTAAGGCCTCATCCGATCATGTACTTCCGGGCGACCATCCAGACTAAGGACGACACTGATCTCCTCTTCTTCAAGATAATTTTGAATTTCCTCATTAAGTAACACACCGTTCGTAGTTAGCGTGAATTTAATAGTTTTGTGCTTAGCAGCGCCTGCTCTTTTGCCATATTCGACCAGAGCCTTAACTACGCCGAAATTGAGCAGTGGTTCTCCTCCAAAGAAATCAACTTCACAATGATCCCTATGCCCTGATGACTCTAAAACAAAATCAATACCCTTTTTACCCGTCTCCAAATCCATCAGCGTTCTACTGCCTCCAAAGGCCCCTGTACCGGCAAAACAATATTCGCAACGCAAATTACAGTCATGGGCTACATGTAGACAAATGGCCTTAACAATAGGCTTCTCTGGATAGTTCGGGGTTATTACCTCTGCCTCCTCCGAAAAAAGAGTTCCTTCTTGGCGAAGCTCTTCCATTTCCTCAATGATCTCCGCCAGTTCTTCTTCTGTAAGAGCTAATTTTCCCGCTTGTCTAAGAATCTGGTTAATTCCCGCCGATGTAACCTTTTCTTCCACCTCTTGCAAATTCTCAATAGCCTTGAGTACATTAAATGTCCTCTCATCTAGCAAATGCAAAGAACCCGAATTAACGTCATAAGCTATAAATAAATCTCCTTGAAGATAACTATGGACATTTTTCTTAAGGCGATATCTCTCAAAATTTAATAATTCCAATATGGGACCTCTCTTTCTTGCCTAACCAAATAAATAGAACAGAACCCAGCCCATATACGGGGTGGGTTCTGAAATCCTATGTTCTAACCTTCACAAAAAGCATACCTTACGCAGGAGCGCCTGAAGGCTCGGGTCTATTTAACACACACTTGATTACCAACCGTGCACGAAGTCTTGCAGGCAGATTGGCAAGAGGTCTGACACTTACCACAGCCTCCTGTTTTCACGGTAGCACTTAGGTTTGCTTTCACAATGGTCTGAATGTGTTTTGCCATCCAAACACCCTCCTCTCGAAACTTACATCATTTTATCATTCTAGATTATAACATACGGACGTGGAAAAAGGCAAAACATCCCCCTCCTAAAACACCCTTTCGCTTAAGCCTCTTAAATCCAAAATCTTACCAACTTCGACTCAATTTTCTAGTGTTCCATCTGTTCCCCACCATCATCCCATTGAACAACATTGTGCCACCTCGAGTAATTAAAAGAAAAATAGATATAACAATAAAGAATACGCCAATTATTGAATTTTAAGCAAAAATCTTGACACATTTGCCAAATGACGCATATAATAAAGTGTACTTAAAATCTATTCTCTGTTAGGTGAGGCTCCTGCATAAACATAGGCCACTGCCCAGAAATGTCGAGAGACGCCAACGGGTAGAACAGGTACTACCGACATAAGGTTTTACTTAATGTGGCTGAGAAAACTCTACGCTATGCAGTGCTAAAGCTCAACGAGTAGGGAGGTCCAAAACCTTTGAGTTTTAAGATCTTCTATTTTTGTAATAGAGGTCTTTTTATTTTTATTACTTATTATTATTGTCCTCGCGGGGAATTTAAAGGAGGTGGTTTTATGGATTCTGGCCCATATCACTTGTTCAATTCCAATATCACTCATATTCGGAGTCATGTTGGCATTAGGTGCCAGGCTCCATCACTCAAAGGAGGGAAGTAAATGAATGAATTAAAAGTTTTAGGAGAATTTTATTTTAGTCAGTTGGCACATAAGCCGATCTGGGATGCCAAGGGACGTAGAGTTGGTCGCTTACTAGACATGGCCATGCGCTGGGACAGTATCTCTCCCCATGTTACCGGCATTCAATATGCCAAAGGGCTTCATGCCCTAATTCCTATTGAGTGGATAGGTTCCTGGAATGCAGACGGACTGCGCCTCAACACTACTTTTGATCCCTCATCAACGTGCCCAATGCATGAAGATGAAACGCTTATTGGCAAATGGCTGTTAGATAAACAAATTATTGACTTAGAAGGCTCTAAACTTGTCCGTGTGAATGACATTGCCTTATCCTGGGTTTCTCATGAGAATTATCAATATCTTGTCTTGGTTGCTGTGGATATCGGTGTGCGTGGTTTATTCCGCCGTTTAGGTGTCGAGTTTTTATTGAGCCGTGTCGCCAATAACTTTGTAGGCTGCCAATACATTAAACCTTTAGAAAATAGGACATCAGCCCTTCAACTTACTAGGGAAAAAGAACAACTGCGCCAACTTCATCCTGCAGATATCGCTGACATTATTGAAACAATGGACTATAGACAACGCGCTACCTTTCTTGAAACACTCGATTCTCAACAGGCGATTGATGCGCTAACCGAGATGGAATTGGATGCCCAAGTAGAAATGATTAATCAGATGGATGAGGTTCGGGCTTCTGATATCCTTGAAGAAATGCCGCCAGATGAAGCCGCCGATATATTAGGTGAGTTGCCTGTGGAGAAATCCGAAGAAATTCTCCGCTTAATGGAGTCTGACGACGCTGAAGATGTTCGGGAATTAATGCAATATCAGGAAGACACTGCTGGTTCGCTAATGACCACTGAATATATCGGCTTACCGTTCTGGCTTACTGCTGAACAAGCTATTAACGAATTAAGACGGTTAGCTCCTGATGCAGAAACAATCTATTATCTCTATGTGGTTGATGAACAAGAAACTCTTGAGGGGGTTCTCTCTCTCCGCCAGTTGATCATCGCTTCCCCTGAGACCCCTTTGAAAGATATAATGCAAACGAAGATTGTAAAAATCTCTCCGTATGACGATCACGAAAAAGTTGCTGACATCATCCACAAATATGGTTTACTTGCGGCTCCTGTCGTTAATGATCAAAATCATATATTGGGAATCATCACGGTGGACGATGTTTTAGAATTATTAATGCCCGAGCGCCCTCGTGGAGAAATTTTCTCTAGCCTGATCGCCCTCCGTCATCTGCCGAAAGGGGGGTATAGCGAATGAACCGTAAAGTACGTTTTGCCCTGTTCTTTGCCGTTATGGGACCAGGAATCGTTACAGCCTTTGCCGACAATGATGCCGGGGGAATTGCCACTTATGCCTCAGCAGGTGCTAAATATGGCTATTCACTCATCTTCATCATGCTAATCAGTACAGTCCTTCTCGCCATTGCTCAGGAAATCTCCGCGCGCACAGGCGCCGTAACTGGTCGAGGACTGTCCGACTTAATCCGAGAAAATTACGGGGTGAAATGGACGTTCTTTGCTATGAGCGTTCTCCTGATTGCCAATCTAGGAACCACAGCTTCTGAATTTTCCGGAATAGCTACAAGCTTCGAAATCTTCGGAGTAAGTAAGTATATCTCCGTACCTGCCATGGCCTTCATTATTTGGTGGCTTGTGATTAAGACCGATTATGGAAAAATGGAGAAAATCCTCCTGTTGCTCTGCTTGACATTTTTTAGTTATGTTGTTTCCGGAATTATGGTCCATCCGCCCTGGCCTCAAGTCTTCGTCGAATCTGTTACCCCCACGTTCTCAGGAACTCCTGCTTTTTTGCTGATGGCCATCGGGGTGATCGGAACGACCATTACACCTTGGGGACAGTTCTACGTCCAATCTTCCGTCGTGGATAAAGGAATCACTGCCAAAGATTACCATTACACTCGCTGGGATGTCTTGATTGGAACCTTTTTCACTGGATTCATTGCCTTCTTTATTATCGTAGCCACTGCAGCGACACTCTTTGTCAACAAAATCCCGATTGAAACAGCAAAGGATGTGGCCTTGGCACTAAAACCATTAGCTGGACAATATGCCACCTTCCTCTTTGCCTTCGGTTTACTCGGTGCATCGATGTTGGCCGCATTTGTACTTCCCTTAAGTACCGCTTATGCTGTCTGCGAGGCGTTTGGTTTCGAACATGGCATTAGCAAATCTCATAAAGAGGCGCCCGTATTCTTTGGACTTTATACCGTCCTCATCGTTTTAGGGGCAGCCATTGTCTTGTGGCCCAAATTGTCCTTATATCACGTCATGTTGACCACTCAAGTGGTTAACGGGGTTCTATTGCCCCCCATTCTCATCTTTATGGTTCTGATTGCCAGTAAAAAAAGCATTATGGGGGAGTATGTTAATACAAAATTTTTCAATGTCATCTCCTGGACCTTCACCTTCATCTTAATTTTCCTTACCCTGCTTTTGCTTGTATCAACGTTGTTTCCAGAGCTTATAAGTAATGTTCTTGCTTTGCTGTGACTATAGAGTCCAATATGCACGCAAACGACCGATGACGATGACGACGATGACGTAGCATGGATGGCGAGATGGGACCTTCCGTTTTAACGGCATGGTAGTTAGTACAAAGAAGGATTATTCACCAACGTGGTGAATAATCCTTCTTTGTATGTTGTCCTTTAACCTTATAAGGGTTGTAACAGAACTGAAAAAAGTTTTTTACAACCCCTTTTTTAAAATCCATTTATTACACTCCTCTTATCATATAGCATTCAGTTTATGAAGCTATACGATAAGATTCTGTGATCGAATAATATTCGTTAAGTAAACTGTCTAGTTTTTGGCTCATACCGATAATTTCCGGATCGGTAAGGCTCATATATTTTGCAGAATCATTGAGATTCATTCGGGCATCTTCAATTAAGCTCATTAATAGATCAAGATAGAATTTCATAATCAACACCTCTTTCCCATGACACAATAGTTTCTGGAAGAGTACTTATAAAGTTCACAAGCACATCCTCACTTGGAATATTTTAGTATATTATACCTAAGAAATCAAGATACCTCTTTATTAATTTATTTCATCGTGAATAAGTCAATTTTCACAATTTCTGGGTCCCCTTCTTAAAAATTTTACATTTTTATCAAATTAAATTACTAAAAAAAACTATTAGGCAATTCGAAAGATTTATAATGGTGAGCAGCTTCTTTGTCGAAAGGCGGCTGTTCTTTTCTTTTTTAAATCCTTGAAATTTGAAGCTGACAAACGGTTATCCTATTCCTTTCAGCACAGCGAAATACTTTTATGTTGGACATTAGTTATACAGTAACTATTACGAAGGAACCGTAGTAAGGAAGATCTTTACTCTCCATAATTTATTTAATTATCGTATTTTATAAGCAAAAATGAGAAACATATTATAATCTAACAGGGAAGGTGGAATATTAGACAAATGAAATCCTATCAAAAAAATTTAATAATCTTCGGACTAATTTTCATATTAGCATATACTGTTTTTCGGTTTACTTATGCGTGGTACACGACACCATCAGCATGTCAAAAATGCCATGAAATCGAACCCTATTATATTTCATGGCAGAAATCAGCTCATAAGAATACTGACTGTCGAGATTGTCACGAAACAAGAGGGGCTTTCCATCGGCTGGATTCAATGCTTAGAGGTATAAGAGACGTATCCATAAAAATAAAAGGTGATTATGGACTTTTCACAAACTCGATATATCATGATTCAAACTGCATTGCCTGCCACATAGGGAATTATAAACCTGAGAGTAAAGCACCGTTTATGCCCAAAAGTCATGCTAAGATAATTAAAAATGGCGTGGGGTGCAACAATTGCCATAGAGACACAGGTCATAAGAATGGGCTAGGAGTCGATGCTAAATTTGAGATTTTATCACCATAACCAAAAAAGATAAAACTTAGGCACTCAGCAGGGATTTCTCCAGAGTGCCTACAATTAACACTAAATCTTTACCCATCATTCCAAATCCTCTAACATCCCTAATAGGATTAGGATTTCGCTTCTTTACGCCTATAAAACATTGTGTCGGACTAATGTACTAAATCTTTACGGTCAGCCGTCTCTCTGTATCAAGCCAAGAACATTTTGACATCGTCTTCAACATTAGTAATGCCCCCAATCCCGAAGTTTTCAACCAAAACCTTAATCACATTAGGAGACAAGAAACCAGGCAATGTCGGTCCTAGGTGAATATTCTTTACACCTAGGTAGAGAGGGGCTAGTAAAACGATGACAGCCTTTTGCTCATACCACGCAATGTTATAGGAGATGGGAAGTTCGTTGATATCCTTTAGGGGCGCATGGTCTCCTCTCTTTTGCTCTCTTCAAGCTCAAGCATAACGGCCGATTCCGGCAGCAGGCTTAATCCTCCCAAGAGGGCGAGATTGCAGAAGAGGAGTGGACCCAGTAATGGATTGCGATATAAAAATCTGGCCCAGATGATACTCTGAGTTCCGGCCAAATCTCCCCATACATGAAATCCGAATCCCAGTAAACCTACCAACATATTAAGGGCTAATATGGATAGATAAATATAAATTTCCTGGGGGTCAGCTTGAGTATAAGCAATATAAAAACAAGCTATCGCGGCAAGTATGCCTGAAACTAAAGGTATTAGCGTGTAACTGGGTATAAAGGCGAGGCGGGCATGGTCTAAAAATGCTGCCACAACCGCGCCCAAGAAACCCAGGCCCACTAAGACCAATAATTTGGAACGTCGAGCTGTTCCTCGATAGTGCTCACTGACCAAGGCGTAAGAGGAAATCCCCGCAAAGGCAATCGGAGCTGCAACCGGAGAGCCCTCAATCAGGAGACGGTGAAAACTTTGCTGACTGGAGGTGGCGTTTCCTGTCAAATGAAAAAATGTCCCCACCACACCAACCAGAACGCCTAACCACATCACGGTTTGAAAGGTCCTCTTAATCACGGTATTAGATCGGATTATGACTTGAGCAAGAATTGCTAAAACCGCAAGCGGGCTAAAAATTAAGGGGATCAGTTCCCAGCGGAAAAAATTATTCTGAGAGTGTGCCATTGCGACGTCAACACCGGTCAGGAGGAAGTTAAAACCCATCATTCCTAACAAAAGCGAAGTCTTATAAGGGATGGTTAGTCGATTAAGCCGATCGATCATATCTGAATCCTCCTAGTGCTTCACTTTCAATGCCTCGGCTTGAGATTGCAGTTCTACGAGAGCTTTTTCTTGCTCGTAAATTCCATTCCAGTTCACATAGTCAGCCCCTCCCATCACGGCTCCGAACCGGGCCCTGCGGCCTTCGTGGTGCCATAATTCAAAATATAGGAAATCAATAGGAGTTCCGAACGGCTTGGTTCCAAGCAACCCTGTAGCACGAAGATCTTGGATAATTGATTTCCCCTTAGCAATGTTTTGATTCGTCAGGGCAATATTTTTCTCCGCCTTGCTCATCACATCATCGATAAACGGTTGGGCGTGACAGTTGAGACAGACAGCATTCATCGTTTGCTGGTGAACATCTCCATTTTTGCGTACTGAAGCAATCTCGGGAGCCAGGGTCCATTTAAGACGTTGGCCTACATCGTGGGTTCCTTGAACACTGCCAAAAGCCGACATATGACACGTGGCGCAAGTTGGGGCAGGGAAATCTTTGACCGTCAGGGTTCCCGTAGGTGCATCCATGTTAAACTTTGATTCGTTGGCTTGATAATAAGCGCCATGTGCAGATTCGTCATAGATTTCTGCTTGAGGATGATCAGGGCCTAAATGGCATTGGGCACAAGTTGCTGGTTTGCGGGCTTGTGCTACTTCGAATGTGTGTCGTAAATGACATTTTGTGCAATCTCCAAAGCTTCCATCACTGTTCTTTTGACCAATTGCGTGACAGACTTCGCAGGATTGAGCGCTAGCATCTTGACCAATCAAATTAAAAACAGGATTAGCATTACCGCCATTAAGAGGTTTTCCATTAGCATCAAGCAAATGATACTTAGCAAGTTCCGCCGGCGTAAAATTCTTTGCTCCTTGGACTGCATACCACGATTTAGCGGCATGGTTACTGTCCGTAAACTGCTGAACTTCTGTAGCGTGACACTGGGCACAGTTGTTGGGAGTTGGTTTGGCGATGAGAGCTACATTATAATGATCCTTTGTCAGGGTTTCTTGACCTTTGACCGGTTTATGACAATCGAGACACTGAACTCCGTGGCCGGAATGCTTGCTGTCATGATATTGTTGAATAATTCCCGGGTTCTCTTTTTGGTGGCACTCCACGCAGGCCTTGTTTTCTCCAAGGGTCGCAACACTTAATGTTGGCATACTTGTTTGTAGTCCTGTGGGGCCAATGAGAAAATGGTAGGTCAAGAACAATAAACCGGCAACAAAGATAGTCCCGATCGCCAAGATGGCGATCATGCGTCGTGTTATTGATGGCATCTAAATGTGATCTCCTCCTCTTTAATAGTTTAGCAACCCTAGAGCATGTGCTGAGACGATATATGAGTCTATATTAGTTGGAAATTTTGTGGTAATTATATCTAGATTTGTTATTGAATAGTGTGATAGAGGTCACACTATTCAAACTAAATGTAAATCTCAAAATGTGTTCACTCAATGAAAGTGACCCTAACTCCAAAAGTGTGACACAATTCACAACTTCCCCGCCTCCAATCAGATTATAATCAGTCATGAAAATTGAGCTGGAGGAGTGAGTCAAAATGCAGGAAGTTGAGATATTGAGGGTAGAAAGTCCGTCTAAGCCAGAAAATACGAAAACATTAATTCAGATGGTGGCGACCTTGTTTATTAGGTATCTGTCTAAAATGAAAGGCTATAAAAGGACAACGCCCCTTGTAACTCCACCACCTCTAGACATAATTATTACCTGGCTGGGCGCTTTTTTAGGGATAACCGCAATTGCCTTATTTGCTGAAAATTATAGCCTTCCGATTGTGGCTTCCTTTGGCGCATCTGCGGTATTAATTTATGGGGTTCCCGATGCCCCTCTGTCCCAACCACGTAATGTTATTCTGGGTCATACTCTTTCGGCCGTTGCGGGCGTCACAACCTTTATAATGTTTGGGTTGACCTGGTGGTCACCTGCCTTAGGTACTGCCCTAGCATTAATCATAATGATTCTCACTAAGACGACACATCCACCGGGAGGAGCAACTGCACTATTTGCCGTATTGAGTAAGGCCCATCCTAGCTATATTTTGACCCCGATTGCCTTGGGTGCCGTGATCCTTGTAATAATCGGGCTTCTCGTAAATAACCTATCCCCAAATAGACACTACCCTAGGTATTGGTACTGAGAGAACAATCGAATCGAACCTTATAAATCTAGATTCTTGATCCAGAGTCGAGTAATATAACTAAATTGATATCAAGAGATATGATCTACCTTAAATATAAGGGGAGTGAGAACAAATGTTTAAGAATATTTTGGTTCCGACCGACGCTTCAGAACCAGCACAACGTGCTTTGATGATTGCCTTGGAAATGGCGAAGACGTACGGCTCCCGAATTGTTCTCCTGCACGTGGTTTTTACACCGGAGGCTTTGGGCTATACCCTTTCAAGTGGGGTTACCGTACCTCAAGAAGAGATTAGTATATACGGGAAAGAGGCCCTAACGGCAACTCTGGATGGGATTGATACCTGGAATCTGTCCATTGAAATGAGACAAAGACCAGGGCATCCAGCTGTTGCTATTCTAGAAGAAATCGAGAACAGAGACTTTGACTTAGTCATTATGGGTAGTCGTGGGTATGGACCAATTACCGGGTCTTTGCTTGGAAGTATTAGCCAACGTGTTTTAACCAAAGCAACGTGTCCGGTTATGATTGTTAAATAAAAACTAATGAGGACGCTCAGAGTAATGTAACTGAGTGTCCTCATTAGTTTATGGTTCTAGACCAGTCGGGTATGAAATAACAGATAACCATTTTTGCTAGCTATCTCTTATGACTCGAATTTCCATCAGATCGTTAGTATTGAGCGAAGTGAGCTTGGAAATGTATTCCCCAAATCCAAGGGGTGTTCCGATACGTCGACGAATGTTCTTAGCATCAGGTCTAAACTATAGGAATTGACGGTATTTTTTTATAGGACTTTAGTCGTGAGATAGTAGGCCTTAGGTCCCCACTCTGATTGAAATTAGCAGGATAAATAGTTATAAGGATGAATATGGAAAATAAACTATATTATAGTATCCGGGAGGTTGTATTAATGATTAACATTAATGCCCTTGAAAAACAGTGCCCAAAATGTTTTGGACTTGGCAGGATTGAGAACCCCACATGGTTACAGTTCTGGACCATGCAAAATGATCTTAAAGACGGGTTTCAAACCCTAACTGATCAAGCACAAGAAACCAGCGTCGAAAATGCGGATCAAGGCCAACCCACTGAACCCATATTCTTTATTTGTAGAGAATGTCACGGAAAAGGAAAAATACTTACAGCCGAAGGGAAACAACTTATAGAGTTTGTAAGGTTCTGGATTAATCCGAATTATTAATTCGTAAATCAAGTTCTATTTCGACATCAATAGCAAAGTTATTAGTCAGAAGTTAGATTTACTCCCTATTTAAAGACTTCTGAGAAAATATTAATATCCTCCTCGTTGAGTGACACAGGCTCCGTATTGTCTACTCGAATAATAATAAATGTTCCTTGTATATCTGCCCTTTTGATTGGTTTCTGGGTTAGCGGATAGTTTCCATCGCAGACGATTAAGCACCCAGGACGGATGGTTTCCGCCGTTTCAATATAACCCTGAATTGTTAATTCAAAGGCCTTAAGGTTATTAGGCAGTTCACGAACATCAGGAGCTTTCCCTGGCTCCACCACCAAAACTGTTATCCATTTAACCAATGTCTACTTCTCTCCTTTTATCGAACTGAATTAAGATACCTACTAAGACTGACTCATTCGCCAACAATAAATGATTTACCTTTAAAAAAGTAGTCGAATGCTAAGGGTTCACTTCCCACTCATTCAGTGAGAGGACTTCTCAATTTAGTGTTTTTCTACTCCGAGGTACGGTTTGGAGTTTGTTTGGATAGAAAAGTAAGAATTGAAGGATTACGGCAATCTTAATAGAAATGGTTAAGTATATTAATATGAAGGAGTGTTGAAATGAAAGGAAATCCCATACAATTTAACTTTTTACTAATATTATACCAACTAATTCCATTAATTTTCTTTCTTGTTGTAATTGCCCTTATTGTATCCTTTATTGGGAGTGTAAAAAGTTTTATGAAAAAAAAGATTGCGCTAGATGAGCAAAGAATCGAACAAACAAATCGGTTCCTCGAACTTTATAAAAGTAATCATGATAAAGGATGAAATACTTATAGACACCAAAGAGTAATTAGGAACGATTAGTCATTGGGAATTTAATTTTTATGGGTTTATTTTCCATAATTATTTGTTAAAATTTTTGCAGGGTTTAGCATATAAAGTTTCAAGGAAAGAGTATAGAGGGCGGTAGATGAATATGAATTTTTTTAGTGTTGTGTCATTCTGCCTCATAGTGTTCGCAATGTTCACAGCGTTGAATGATAAATCCGCGAGCCGTTATATTCTTGATTCGGAACTGCATTATGTCTAGCCTTAGGTAAACCCTTGTGGGTTCTGTGTGAGAAGACATGGTTGGCCCTTGTCTTCTGATTTATAGGTATCTAACCTTCAACATCAAAAAAGGACGAGGCGTTTTATTCAAATTAATATACATCTGAATTCTCTACTTTGTAATTTGTAATTTGTATTGAGTAAATAGGTTGAATCGTATAGCACTAAATTGTGTTTTCAGCTTAATCTAGACCATTAGGCAGTAGCCGTTAACCTGAGTGAAACTCTCGGCTTGCGTAGGGATAAATAAAAGAGGTATACCTACGAATTACTCGTAAATATACCTCAAAGCCTACGTTAAAGCCATTACTGGCTCTACATTTCATATGGAGCGAACGACGAGATTCGAACTCGCAATCCTCGGCTTGCATACCATAAAACATATATCTAATGCGAAAATCTTATATATATATCGTTGGTGATTTCAATATTGTTTTTATCAAATAATTTGAAACCACTATCTATAGGAAATATGCTTTGTGTATTGTTTGTAACGGGACAATAGGATATGAAGTATTCCTGACGAGGAATCATAATCTTATATTCATTGCTATCTAAATTTACTTTTACATAATCAATTTTTAAATCATAATTTTTACCAGCTACTACAAAATATTTCGATTTATTGATTTCTCGAACACGATACTGAAAAAGATTACTTCCACTGTTTGTCGATTCTATTTTATATTTACCATTTAGGCCCATAACTAATTCAGCATCCCCAAGATAATCATTAAATGTGAATAAAACATACCTTCTGTTCCCTATATCTATAGTTTGTTTAATATAGATATTATTCGTAATTACTTTCGGCCTATTTATAAACTTTTTAATATTATATTCCATATTATTATTACCAATTGAATATATACTATTATAATTAACTACTATTTTCAGGAAAACAATAAACAGAATACACGAAAGTATATATATATTTTTCATAATATTCCTCTTTTTAAACATTTATGCTGTTAAAAATTAATATTCTCGCACAAAACCCTCAGAATTTCGTGATACGTGATATATAAATAATATTTTTTAGGCCGCACATATGTTTAATCATCGCATAATTCCCTTGCGAAGTAAGGTGAATCCTGTCACAAATACAAAAAGCCCTTACCTTAAAGATAAGAGCCTTAGCATATTTCACTCAACTTTCAAGCCATCTACAATAGAAATTAAAACCGCTTTTACTCCGTCGAATGTTCAAAATTGCTTATACATCTTCACCGGTTGCGTTAAACCCTTTTTCTCCTAAAGACTTAATCCGGTCTTGAACAAATCCAATTCTACCACCCCAAATTCTGACCATCTTGGTCAGGTGTACGGTCATGCCTCACTCTCTCCTTCTTGTCCATTCACTGCCCTTTCTGAGTCCCTCCAACAGGGCTGTGTATAGATAGCCGTAGTATATCATCCTAGAGTGGCCTAAAAGATCAGCAACCGTCACAATGTCCACGCCTGAAGGTAAGAACTTTGTGGCAAAAGTATGCCTCTTATGGGGATCTCTCCATAAGCGCCATACGGTGGCGACAATTGCTCCTTGACGATGGAGAAAACCCTGCTATAACTATCAGAATTAAGATGTACGATGATAACCGATTTCGTAATAATAGGTTATTAACATCCGTGAGGACATTTTTTAATAACGCTTAGAATTTTTACGTGTATTATCATATATGATAATAACTAATCCACAGCCTCTAGAGTATTTACGTGTGCGAGACATTTTTAAGTAGCACATAGAAATATTATATCTGATATGTAACAAGGTTCATAAGCCTAAAATAGAAAGATCGGTCCAGATCCGATCTTTCTATTTTGCAGTATTTTTCTCCGTTGCAGTAAATTGCAGGCAAAAGGATTGTTAAGACGTTGTTGCAGTAAATCAAAAAGCACCGCAATCCCTTGCAGCGCCTAACATTTCATATGGAGCGGACGACGAGATTCGAACTCGCGATCCTCGGCTTGGGAATTCGATGTCGTAAGTCTTATCTAGTCCTAGGTATTAGTGTTTAAGCCTATCTAATTAATTATTCGAGTAATTAATTAACCTTCTTTCCTCTCTATTTTCGCCTAATTACATGCTCGTTGTCGTCAAATTGTCGTCAACTATAACGGGAATACATTCAGAATGTCGTAAACAATAGGTCATTCTTCTGGTCTTGACCCCAAGCCATATCTACCCATAAGCTCCGTACACTGGAATAGAATACGGCCGCAACACTTATAGTATCAGTATATCCAGGTGCATCGTTAGCTGTGTAGGACTCGGTAGAAAAAACATAATAAAATGGTTAGACGAAGGGTTCGAGTCCCCTCGCCTCTACTGTCTAATAACTCAATAATTGATACAATTTAATTATAAACTCCCTTGTTTTTCTAGGGGGTGCATTTGCTTTTTGGGGGGTGCATTTTCCCTTTGATTTCAGATTAACCTGAATGCTTTTGATAGCTCGAATTGAAACAAAACGCATTTATCCAATTAAATATAAGGATACACACACAACATAAATTTTCTCGATATTTTACAATGATATCCGAATAATTATACGAACAAAACCCTTATACAATCTTTATGGTTAGCCCCCGTTAGAACGAGCCCAAATACGAATACAAATGCAAAAAGTATTAGCGAATATATGTTTAATTTGCGTTTCTATATAATTACTCCCCCAACGCTCCTGGCGGATTGATTTAGCAGGTAAGCCCATAATTATGTTGATGTTTTAACAACTATTAGTAAATAGTAATTACGATAGGTTTAGTTCATGTGTTTTTCAACCAGTTTTCACCCTACACCTTATTTTAATGTTCCGCCATTTTCCTAGACCATACTTTCCGAAACATCCTAACACTATTTTTGGTCATCGACATGTCGTTCCAATATGTTCAATTAAATTTCTATCCATTTTATTTTTACTAGGCTGAAGCTTGCCCTTTAATCTCCAAATTTTGATTCTCAATTTCATTTAGCTTCATTATATATAATAAACATAATTCAATATTAAATCTCTTTTTAAATACGGAAAGAATATTTTCTTTAATATTATATTTTACTATATCTATAGATTTTCTATCATCTGTATTCACGAATTTTTTTGAATATGTTACGAATGAAATAATAGCATTTATATACACTATACTATGGAAAATAATTTGTATTTTATAGCAAGCTATAGAACCTTTTAAATTGTGATTTTCATCATATTGATCTTCTTCATCTTGAATATATTTATTCTGTTTTCTTGCGTCTTCTTTTGAATTAAAAAATATTAAGTCTTCTCTAGAATTTATAATTTGTTTAAATGTTGAACTATTACTTAATAATTCATCAGTTGAAATATTTCTTTCTGAAAATAAACTCTCAGAAAGATACCACTCTTCACTTTGTCTTGGAAAATTATAATGCAAACATACATACATTTCATTATTATTTATCTTGTAATCATTATAAGTTAATATCTTGCATAAAGACTCATTTAAACATTTTATAATTTGCTTTAATTGTTCTTTAGGTTTAGTAATAATCTTTGGAGCTTTAATTATATTATTCGTTATACTAGCTATTTGTTCTAATAGTGTTATATATTTTCTATCATATATTTCATTAGTAGTATTATCAATTGTTTGTAATACTTTTAATTTCATTTTATCTTTATTATTATTTAATTCTTGATATTCATAACATTTTTGTGCTACTGCAAATAATAACGAAAAGAATACAGCAATACAAGTTAAAATTAATCCTAACCAAGTAAATATTCTTTTATTGTTAAAGACTGAAATTAAGTTTAAAGGTTCTCCCCAAAAGGTAAGTATTAGAGAAAACCATATACTTACAGTTGATGTTATTACAGATACTATCAACCACCTCTCTTGATTCCATTTATGTATACTAATTAATTTTTCTTTTAAAACATTCAATTTATTCATTAGCTCCCTTGATATTTAATTTATATACTTCAAAATAATGAATATTCTCTTTATTCTTATCCTTAATTGAATTTTTATTATTCATTTTATATACTTCAAAAATAGAATTTTTTCTTACAACCGTTAATTTTAATAACTTTAACAATCTTAATAATGTCAATTTTATCCCCACCTTCACTTAATATGATAAATAGTCGATCAGTTATTGGAATTAAAGTCGACTTTAAGGTTTTCCCTCTTGGCTTATACCCAATGTTATGAAATTGACTCAACTAATTCAAATCTCAATTTTTGATTTATTTGAGGATATTTTCTATGATCCACTTCACTAACAAACATATCTATTGGCCTAGCAAATACACCACAATTACTGTAAAGTGCTTTATAAATAACTAATTCCTCTTCTGTCTCAGTGTATATTGCAAAATCTAATATTAAATAGTCTTTACCTTTAAAGTGTCTGACTATCTTTCCTTTATGATTTCGCAATTCTATTTTTCTTTTTTCTAATTCGTCCATTTCTTGTCCAGCTCCTAAAATATAGCTTATCCTCTGACTTATTATATTCTCTTCAATACACTTTGTAAATAATTGCTAATATATTGAATATTTAAATTATTTTTAGAGTACTTATTGCATGCCGGTTTCAAGGTTTATGTCGTTTTGCAGAGTATAGAGCTGCACAACTATTTTTAATAGTTCAAAATACATTTTTATGATTTCAGGGTTAAAGCAGCGGAATCAACCATAAAATACAATTAAACTTAACCCTTGTCCCGGCTAGGAAAATCACCTCAGCCAGGCCATCCCGTTCTACTTCTGCATTATTGAGTGTTTTGAGCATTATTTTGTAAATCCCTATTTTAAGGGGGTATTTCCTTTAGGAAGTGCACTTAATTAGGGGGGCTTTGGGCGGCATTATTAATTCAATTACAATTGGAGAGTGAACCAACAGTTCAGGCAAGCCTGACATAGCCAATCATCACCAAAAGTTTCCGGATCTTTTAAGAGCTTTCTGATCCTCGTTTTTCTTGTGCTCACGTTTCCCAAGAAATTCGTCAGTTCTTGCTATTGTGGGGTCAAACCAGTCAGCCTTTTTCTTCGCCCAATCGATCCACGAAGCAGTTTTCTCATTCATATTTCCGTTTGACTCCAAAGCTAAAATATAGGCTCTGATCTTACCGGCTACTTCATAGTCCTGGGCTAAGTTTGTCAGTGCAAGCGTCCGTTCAACTTCGTCGTTATAAAGAATGCGTCGTTCTTCGCGCAATCTTTTCTCTTCTTCTTGTCTTCGTACGGCTTCCTCACTCGCTTCGCGCTCAAGGCGAACTACTTCAGATTCTTCATACAGTTCTATTAGCATTTCACTGAGCCTGGATTCGATATTGACGCTGTCTGTGTCCCTGAAATATCTGCTTTTACGAATGTTAATTCTCAACCGTCCATTGAAAACATAGTCATATTTACGAATATTGGGTTTTGAAGCCCAACGATTGCGGCGATTTGCGTCTTCATACACTATCATTTCCTGTGCTTCCTGCCTTGTGATTACATGTTTGACCTCATCTTGGGACTCAAACACTTCAAGATAGACACGTTCATTTCTAACCTTGAGGGAAAGATCATCATTCACGGAACCGCCTAAACTTCCGACTTGGTGAAAAAGCGCATCAAGTATCTGATATACACGGGGGAGAGTTTCATCTGATATAACACCAGCGAGGAACGGGGGACGTTTGGAATAGTTCTTCATGCTTCTCTGCGCACCTTCGGATTTTGGATTGTTACTATTCCATTTTTTGACCACAGACATATAGGTTTTGATTTTTTTGTTTAGTGGCATATTTTCGATCGGTATTTGGATTTGCTGCGCGGCAAGCAGAACTTTTTGTCGCTCGTCTTCTGATAAAAATACAAGCGGTTGTGAAGCTGAGTTTCTTAGTTTCGCCCCTTCGAAGGTCCTTATTCCAGCAATCTCAGTGATTCCCTTTGTTTTTAGCATTGGGGTCTTTTTCGGGTTTCCCCCAGCTCGAATCTTTGACCAGTAGCCACGTGGTGGGACAGGTACATCGAGTGAATTACAGATTTTATGTATTGCTACGTCGGACACACCATATTGAACTGCAACATCAACGACTGGTTTTGCCCATACCTCTTCATATAGTTTTTCTCGATTATAGGTGTTATACCTTCCTTTCGCTGTACGATAAGTAAGCTGATTCGCTCTAGGTGTATCACTCACTTCTGATACTGGAGGCTTTTCAAGTACTTCGTTTTCCTCCACGGCTTTAAGTTTTGAATCTGAGTTTTCCACAACTTTGGCATCTTTGCTCATCTCTGTAACAACAGTAGCTCCACTAGTGAGTTTGGATCGTTTGGGAGTTGCGTTGGATGGCAGGGTAACTTCAATGAGTGGAAACTCCGGCAACGGCGTTTTTGTTACGGCTTTACCATAATTGAGCTTGGTCCAGTATCCCGAAGGCGGGTACGGAATCTCAGTTTCTCTACATAGTTTTATCAATTCAGGGTAAGGGACATTATATTTCTTTGCCACACCGGACACTGAGATCTCCCATATTTCATTATACAGTTGCTTTCTGGATAACTTAGTGGTTTGCCCTTCCTTCAAAGTCATTCCTCCTTTCTCTTCTTATTTCACTGGTGATTGGAACTATATTAGGTTTAATTTTTCTCCAGCGCATTATCTGCATCCAGCGAAAACGCGTACTCAAATAATTTTATATCCCTTGTTCTGCGCTTTCGCTTAATATAAAAAGCAGATCTTTTTTCATTTCTTCAAACTGTGAAATAATAGTGTTAAGGTTTTTTTCAATATTTTGGATTTGAATATTAGTCATCTTCCCATGCTTATATGCAATCAGCCGCTCATCAATAATCTGGTACCTCCAGCTATCGGTGTACTTGTCTTCAGTGTGGATTGCGAATCCTATTGGCAGCAAGTCATTTCTCATACCGATGCTTATGGCCATAGGTGCAATTCCAAGATAATCCGCTGCGATTTTACAGGTTATTTTAGGGAAGTTTCTTATTTGTTCATCCGTATATTTTGCCATATCTTCACCTCCATCGGTTAAGCCTTTTTCTCAATTTACCTGACCATTTCTAATAATTGCCACGTCCAGAATGTCAGACCTAAATAAATTATCTCACAGTATTTTCCATTATTATACAATTATATCTTTCTAACCACAAATCAAAAAAAGCCGCAAGGTCGGCATCCCAGCCATCCCTGCGGGTTCGTTAGTCTTATGCTTCAATCACCGTACCATCCCTAAATGTAAACTTTATATTATCGGAAGCGTAAACCGTGACTTTATCCGCAATTGCAAACCAAAGAGTCTCGTCAAACTCTGTCAGAACAGAATCCTGCCGTAACAAAGTTGATATAAAGGCATCCAGCTGCTCTCGCTTTACCCGACGGGCTTGGCTCCGTTCCTCGATTTTTCCAAGCATGCCCTTGGCTTTCTCATATCGTGCAACAAGCCCATTATAGCGTTGTTGGTATTCAACCTGATCGATGATCGAGCATGCATTTTCATCTACACACTTACGAATCAATTCTGTAACCATAACAATTTCGTCTTGCAGTTTTACCGCTTCGGAATTCAAGTCGCCAGTGTCTGTCAATACCTGCTTGATCATTTCACAGTTTTCCATGATCTCATCTTTGTTTGTAATCAGTTGGTTAGAGGTATTCAAAAATAACTGCTTTAAGGTGGCTTCGTTGAAGTGTGGTGTTCCACATTTTTCGGAGCCTTTGAACTTGTGATTGCATTGCCAAATCGTACGGCGGTATTTGCTGGTGGAATGCCACACCTTTGAACCATAGAAATTACCGCACTCTCCGCAAACAATTTTACTGGAGAAGCAGCCCGCCCCACTGTGGTGCCCACCTTTTTCTTTTCGGCCTTTCATCTCAAACTGAACTATATCTAATACATCCGGCTCAATAATAGCCGGATGACTGTTTTCCACATAATACTGAGGAATCTCGCCCTCATTAACTTTTTTCTTTTTGGTTAGAAAATCTACCGTGAATGTCTTTTGTAGCATCGCATCGCCCTTATATTTTTCGTTAGTCAGAATACTCTCTACCGTGCTGACCTGCCATTTTAGTTTACCGGAAGGTGTTGGCACTCCACTTTGAGTGAGGTGCTTTGCAATACCTGATGGTGTCTTTCCTTCAAGGAAAAGCCGATAAATCAACCGAACGGTGACGGCTTCTGATTCAATAATACTCGGCAAACCATCCTTGCCCTTTTCGTAACCAAGGAACTGCCCATATGGCAGGCTGACCTTCCCGTCAGCAAAACGTTTTCTTTGACCCCAGGTAACATTTTCAGAGATGCTTCGGCTTTCCTCCTGTGCAAGGCTCGACATGATGGTAATCAACAGTTCGCCCTTGCTGTCCATAGTATAGATGTTTTCTTTTTCAAAATAGACCTCAACACCTCTTTCCTTAAGCTGTCGGACGTTTGTTAGCGTATCAACGGTATTGCGAGCAAACCGTGAAACCGACTTGGTGATAATCATATCGAGTTTGCCGTTTAAAGCATCGGCAATCATCCGATTGAAGCCACCCCGTCTCTTGGTGTTGGTGGCAGAAATACCCTCATCAGTATAAACATCAATAAACTCCCAGTTTTCGTTTTCCTTGATAAAGCGTGTATAATAGTCAACTTGGGCTTCATAGCTTGATAACTGTTCTTCGGTATCCGTCGAAACTCGGGCATAAGCGGCAACTCGTTTCTTGGCCGGTACCCCAACATGAAGAAAGGAAAATGTGGAGACTGTTGCTGGAATGATAGTAACTGCTCTTACTGCTCTTACTGCTCTTACTGCTCTCATTTGCTTTCCCTCCTTCTTTGAAATTCTCGTTCCCGTGCTTGCTGTCTTAAATCTTCAGTCCACCTTTCGCTTCGAGGGCGGTCTTGCCAAACGCGTTTTATTTGCTGTCCGTCATTAAAAACGAAAACCAGAGTGTTAAACTCTGGAACGATGATTTCTCGTATGACCTTTTTGAAAACCGTATCATCAAACTGCAAAAGCCCTAAGACCTCGGTGGTTATTTCGAACAAGGTTTCTTCGGGGATTTGCTTTGTGTGACAGACGGCTTTTCCCTCTTTAAGAAAGGTCGCACAGTTCCACGACACCCTGCCCTGAGAAATCTTGCGTTTGTAGTTCTTGCCACAGTGCGGACAATAAAGTACGCTCGAAAATGGGTAGCGCTGAGTTGTCGGACGTTTGGTAGCAGCTTTTTCCTTGTTACTTTCATAGATAACCTGTGCCTGTCGAAAGATCTCTTCATTAACAATAGCTTCATGGGTTCCTTCGACGTAAAATATGGGGAGCTGACCCTGATTCCGTTTAAGAAGTTTAGTCAGGTGATCCGATACATATTTCTTTTGCAGGAGGGCGTTCCCAATGTATTTCTCATTCCGAATCATATCGATGATACGTCTGACTGACCATTGGCCTCCGAACCTTGTGGGTATGCATTCACCTTGAAGCCTGCGGGCGATCGATGCTGTACTTATGCCGTTAATGTAGTCACTGAAGACCGTGCGGACAACCTCCGCTTCCTTCGGGTCAATTTCCATTTTCCCATTCGCACTGCGGTATCCGAACATAAATCTCCAATTGACAATCTCTCCATCCTCAAATTGCTTTCGTATCCGCCATTTACAGTTTTCACTGACCGATCGGCTTTCCTCCTGAGCAAAAGAAGCGAGGATGGTGAGCATCAACTCGCCATCCCCGCTAATAGAATGTACATTCTCCCGTTCGAAATACACATCCACATTGATCCCTTTCAATTCTCTTATCACTTCGAGCAAAGTCACAGTGTTTCGAGCAAATCGCGATATAGATTTTGTAATAACCATATTGATAAGACCTACACGGCAATCCGCAAGAAGTTTTTGGAATTGTTCTCGGTCGTCTTTTGTTCCGGTCGATGCTTCATCGGCATAGACGCCAACATATTGCCAGTCTCGACGCTTCTGAATATAGTCGCAGTAATAGCTGACCTGAGCCGAGAGCGAATGGAGCATGGCTTCATTGCCGCAGGATACTCTGGCGTATGCTGCCACACGCTTTTTCTTTGGCAGCATCGGTTTTGTCGGCGACATTTTCTTGATGATTCGTTCCATAAGAACCCTCCTTTCAGTGTCACATGTTACCTCTACTACCTATCTATAGCAAGTTATATCAGCGCCATACTACACCTAATAATGGGCGGTATTTTTCGAGCATCATTCCATCTATTTTTTTATATTCTTGTTCAGTAATCAATCCTTTTTTAAGCATAGTTTTAGCAATAGCCAATGTAACACGATATACTTTTTCACGGTCGAATTGCTCCGTTGTCATCATTGATTCCTCGCTTCCAACTGTGCCTGTTTCATGAACCGATCTTCTATATAACATGCATGAGTGCAGTATTTCCGGTTCTTGTTTCCATAGCTGTCAAATGGCTTTCTGCATCCCGCACATTCTAAATGGTAGATAGACTTTTGAGAGACCAAGTTCATATGACTATTCCACCAAGCTATACGGCATTCATCTGAGCAGAATTTTCGCGGCTTCCTACCGGGTTGCTGCTCGATAGACTTGCCACAGTTTTTACAAAAATTAAAGGTCTTATTTCCGATATCTGCTTGTTCCGCTTTTAAAGTAGCGTTCATACCACCGATGTTATTTCTTTGGCAGTAAGATTTTATGGTATTTTCTGATATGCCAAGGCACGGCAATTTTCAAGTAGCTTTTACCTTCACTACGTAAACGTCGTACCTGGTCCTTTTGAAATAAGGTCATAGTGCTCACTCCTTTGCAAAAAAAGTGAGACCCGCAGATGTTACTCCACAGGTCCCGTAGTTCAGATTAATTCAGTGTCAAATGAAGGAATCATTGTTATTTTGTTGAAATAATAATGTGTTAACCATAAGCCCCGTAGATAATTCATCTTGTTAATTATTAGCGAAGAAAGATGCATATACCATGGATTAAAAAAGACCTGCGACAAATCCGGTAATCCAACGTTATGCAGCAAAATGCGATGTGGGTAATGAATGGGGGAAGAATATAATGAAGGAAAAAGATCATAACAGACTGGTTGAGCAAGAAGGGGTTTATTACATTGGTTACTTAGCCGCAAAGTTAGGATTTCTTTTCCGTCAAATAAAAGAGCATGATAAAGGGATAGACGCTGAAATTGAACTAACTAAATCTTTAAACGTTCAAAGCCCAATCATTGGTTTACAAGTTAAGTCGAGATCAGAATTTAAAGTATTATCCACTGGGGAAATATCGATTACTGTCACAGAAGAAAATTTGAATTACTGGAAATCTTACGGACGTCCAGTTCTTCTAATGGCATATAAGACTAATGGGGAAGAAGTATTTTGGACAAGAGTAGATACTTCGGATTCCAGGACAATTAAAATCACTATAAATCAAAGGTTTAATGAATCTTGTAATGAAGAGATAGAGCAAATTATTATTAATTATTATTCGAATATAATACGGCAAATTAAAACTAAGGATGTCTCACAAGTATTAAATGGATTTGGGACAACAGTTGCTGACGTATTAGATCCGATAGAAAAGAAGCTTATTCAAGCTGAGGAACTTCTTCAATCTCAGAATTATAATGAGGCCATGGAAATCTATAGATCCCTAGCTCAAATATACGAAAGAAATCATCTACTCTGGTATAATTGGGGAATAATTTTACTCCAGACAAAAGGCCATCAACAATTCGATATACAAAGAATAATTAGTCACTTGTCAAGAGAGTTTCCTGAAAAAGCAGAAACTTATACACTACTTGGTGGATATTATGCTGATAAGAAGATGCATTCAGAGGCGGAACAGAGCTTCAAGCAGGCACTTAAGGCAGATCCATTTTCTTCAATCGCTTGGAATAATATGGGGTTATTTAATTATCATAACGGCTTGTATAAAAAAGCAATAGAGGAACTCCAAGTAGCTGAAGCCTATGACCATAATTCGGAAATTACAAAATTTAATTTGGCTCTTTGTTATTCAGCAATTTATAGCTATTCGGACACTTTAAAATATTACAATGAATGTATTAAAGTTAATCCATTTTTTTATGACGCATATAATAATAAGGCCCTTCTTTTGAAGATATTATGGCGATTAGATGAAGCATTAGACTATTTTCAACAAGCAATTCAAATAGACAAGTTTAATCCTTATGCATATTTAAATTGTGCTTATCTTTTAAAGGACTTAGGATATAATGAAAGATCTATTCAGTATTACCAACATGTATTGGAATTAAAACCCGGGGAAGAAAATGCTTGCTTTAGCCTTGGATTACTATACGCAAGGGTTGGTAATATGGATAAAAGTAGTTATTACTTTAACAATGCAATAAACATACTAAAACTTAATCAAAGCTCGAACGGTTCTGATCTAATAAGAATTTTGGATATAGGATACGACGTAGGCTATGCAATTATCGTAGAGGTTCAGTGCGATATAGTTAAAATAGTGTCCATTGATGAAATGCACAAAATGGCTTTGTTTAATATCATCCCCGATATGAGAAGATTTGTGAAGTTTGCTCAGTATAATGCTATTACATTCAAAATTGAACCAGAAGAATGTCACAAGTATTATTAGTAACACCCCACTACGCATAATTCAAGTTCCCAACATTCTCCCGAGATACAAGCGGTTGGGACGCATCGATTCACTTTTTTGTGATAGGTACAATAAATTTTGAGTTTATTCAAGTTCGATTAACTCCCATTTAGCAAGTCTAGCTTTTTTAAAGTAACCCCTATAAAATACGAAATCGAAACTTGCCGAAAAACGGCCTGAGTCCTATAACGAGAACTATGACAATTTAACTGAACACCCACACCTCAAAAAACGCCAAAATCAGGCTTGAGGGCCTATTTTGGCGTTTTCATATTTAGTGTTTCGCGTGTTTGTTAAAAAAACTATCATCTGCCGAATACTCGTTATTCCTTCAATTCTTTATGCTGTTCGAATCTTCAATATTACCGATATTAAGATCCGTGTCCGTCGAAGGTGGACTGTATTGTTCCAATTTTGCTTTTATCTCACGCTGGCTCGCCGGTCCTAATCCTCTAATTTTAGACAAATCTTTTTTAGAGAGCAGCAACAATTCACCCACCATTTCAATCTTGGCACCATACAGCGCATTAAAAGTTCTTCGGCTAAGGTTCAGTATCTCAAGTCCTGGGGAGTCGGCGAACCAACGACAATTTTCATCGCATTCTTCTGTCGCTTTTAAATCGTTGTATTGTTTTTGTTTATCCGGTTTTATAAAGAATACATCAAGCGGTACATCGAGTGCTCTGGCCAATTTACTGGCAACTTCAATACCCGCTAGTTTCCCATGCTCGAGATCCCGATATAATTCGGTTTTGTTCCAGCACGTATGGCCAAGGTCTTTAGTGTAAAACCCTTTTCTTTGCGTAGACGAGCAAGCTCTTTGCCTACGTCAATCATGTTACATCCCCCCAGAAGCATTGTATACTTCTTCTCTAAAAAAAGGGGAATTCCTTTTACATTCTATACAAAAACCACTGACATACTGGAACTCTATATATCAACTCAAATTTCTTTAAATAGCCATTAATTACTCCCTGACAACCAAAGATAAGCTCGCGGCAACCAGCGGACTTTATCTCACTCCGGGTTAGTATTTTATCTATTAGAACGACGATTGTCTCCCCGTCTTCGATAATCCTATACTTCTCCGGGCGTATGACTCCTTCTTTCGAGTGTGTCGTAATGGTCTCAATTGGTTTCATTAGTACTTTCATACTAACCACACTTCGCCCAATCTCCAGTGATGCACTCGGTACATCCTCCAGCACGGATGAGTTTGTTTTGGCACACTGGGCATTTGTCGTGCTCAATTAGCCACTGTTCACATGGCTCCATGCAATAAGTCTTTCGATTGCAATCAGCGCATACATCGTTCATCTCGCTCGCCTCTCAGTACATTCATTTGGTTAAGTAGAACTTATGTTCTTATTATATCCACATTCTGTTAGAATATCAATGAGAAAATATCCCTACACCTAGAAATCTTCCAAGTATAGAGGATAGATTGCTTCCGTATCATTTGATCGGAAATATACTCTGCAATTATGGGGCTTTTTTTCACTATCCATATTACTTGGTTCAGTTTATAAAGAAGAGGTTCTTTAAATGGGTCTTTAGCGAAGGTAATTTTTACATTTATTCCCTTCCATATTTTAAGTGATCCGAATATTTGGATCACTTTTGTTTGTCCTAAATGAAGGAATACTTGTTATTTTGTTGAATTAATATTGTACAGTTGCCAGTAATTAGTAATTACACTAGTTAGTGTTTCAAACAAGATTCACGGATAAGGGAGTATTCCCGACATGTGTCGTATACACCCTAAGGATTTGGAGGTATCTGCGACACCTGTCGGTAATCCATCGTTAGGTGAAATCAGCATTTCGGAGTATGTAACCTAAGAATAGGGGGAGCGCAATTGAAAAGCCATGAAGCGGCTATTGCTGAATATTCGAATCTTTTTCATGTGTATGAACAGTTTACAAATAAGACGGAGAGGCTTATTCAAGATTTAATGAAATCCAATAATCTTAAAGCAAAGATAATTGAGTCTAGAACAAAGGACGTTGAAAGCTTTGCCAGTAAACTCCAACGAAAGAACTACTTGGATCCGTTAAACGAAATAACTGATTTTTGTGGTGTAAGAATTATTCTAAGCTACCAAGATGAGGTAGATAAAGTTGTTGAAATAATTGAGAAAGAGTTCGAAGTAGACAGAGATAATTCTGTAGATAAAGGAGCATTATTAAATCCTAATGAATTTGGTTATAGGTCTGTTCACTATGTTGTTTCATTACTTCACAGTAGGAAAGAGCTTACCGAATGGAAAAAATATATTAATATTAAGGCCGAAATTCAAATTAGAACTATTTTACAACATTCCTGGGCTTTGATATCACATTCTCTACAATACAAACGAGAAAACGATATTCCTCAAAATTTGAAACGTAAACTATTTAGATTGGCAAGCTTAGTAGAATTAGCAGATGAAGAGTTTGTATCATTAAGGTATGATCATGAACAATTAGAGTCGTTAATTAACATCAAGACTCCAGAGGATTTACTTTTACAGGACCTCAATATAATTACTGTCAAGAAATTTTTTGTAGAAAACGAATTAATTTCAAATCTTCATAATAGTGCCCTCTCTGCAGGATTTACTATTAAGGATTATGAGGATGCTTCTTTGTCCGTGTTATTATTATATTGCAATGTAGTTAATATAGTTACTGTTAAGGATTTGACTCTTTTTATTGAGAAGTGGTTGCCCGATGCAAAAAGCTATTTTTCTGCTCATATCTATCATGAATATGTTGTATATAGTGAAATAGTATTAGATGTTCCTTCATTAATAATTTTGTTAATTATATATGAAAATGGAGAAAATCCAATTTTGTGGAAAACGGTGAAAAAACCTGATGAACATGATTTTTTCTATAAAGCACAATTCATTCACAGGGTCTTTCCTCATAAGTAGGTGCTGACTTCACCTAAACAACGCATTTCCAAAATCTGAGAGCATATAAAAGTAGTAACCAGACTTCGGGAATACGCGGGACGTTAGACGCAATATCCCTATCTGGGGTCATTAAAGATTTTGTTTTGGGGTGATAAGCATGAAAGCATTAAGTAAATTGCTTAAAAGTGCAGGGACCGCTAAACGTGAATCAAAAGGCATTGAGTTCAAACAATCGTTTGACGTAAATTCCCCAGCTGAGTGGTTGGAGATTCTCAAAGATGTAGTAGCTATAGCGAATTGTGGTGGTGGATTAATTTTATTTGGTGTAAAGGACAATGGCTCCAACTCTGAAATTGACGTTATGCCTATTTTGAGCGTGGACCCAGCTTCGATAACAGATAAGATTGCCAAATACACTGGAGAACAGTTTTCCGATTTTGAAATGGTAGAAGTTACCCGTGAAGGTAAACAAGTTGCGGTATTGGTTATCCGGGGGACGCCGGTTCCAATGGTATTCTCGAAACATGGAAGTTATTCGTTGCCTGACGGAAAACAAAAGAATGCATTTGGAAAAGGCGTCATTTATTTTAGACATGGCGCAAAGAGTGAACCTGGAAATTCAAATGATCTTAGAAACGTCATTGAGAGGGAACTTTGCGCTGTACGAAAAAGCTGGTTAGGTAACATTAGGAAGGTGGTTGAAGCGCCTGCAGGGCATAATGTAAGAATTCTCCCACCTGAAGTAATCGAATCGGCTCTTCCTACTGCAACACCAATCCGAATTGTTGACGACCCTAATGCACCAGCTTATCGTAAGATGAATCCCGATGAAACACATCCATACCGGTTAAAAGAGGTGCTAGAGATTCTCAATGATAAAATACGTCGTGAAAGGTCAATAAATAATTACGATCTACTTTGCGTAAGATTTTCCCACAACGTGGACTCGAACCCTGCGTATTTTTATAAATCCAAGTTTTCTACTCCTACATACAGTGAGAGATTTGTAAATAGGATTATTGACGAGTATGAAAAAGACAATAATTTTTTTGAAAAGGCCAGAACTGTTTATTGTACAGGTAGAGTAGAGGGGGACAGCGTCTAACAAAAGGGTTTGCGACGTGACCGGAAATAGCAGACGTATTCGGTCAGTAAATTCTGCTTTTTCCGGTTCGCTAAACTTCCAACAAACGAAGCTTGGAGTACAGAAACTTCTATCACTCATATCAGGCATGCTTAATTAAATGCCGGATCCCTCATCTAAAACTTTGTACTTTTTAGCCATACTTTTGCTACGATTCTCATGGAAGAAGGCGAGGATCTAAGAGTCATTTAATAGCTACTAAGTCACACTGACATTCGAATAACTAAATTCTATGGTTCGAAAACCAAAAAGAAAAAGCGGCCTTGAAAATAGATAGTAACTTGAGACCAAAGAAAAATGGCGTTGCAACAACGAAAAAAAACCTGAGTTGCAACGATAAGTAAAAATGAGCCAATTCCATAAAACGAAAAACTTCACAATTGCTTGCGGGGCCTAAGTTTCCTATGGAACCGATGGTCGGAATCGAACCGACGACTTGCTCATTACGAGTGAGTTAAAAGATATCCTGAGCTATACTGACGAATCTCAGAATACAGTCATATGGCGGACTCTGTGGTCTTTAGATTTAGCCATGTACTTAATCGTACTGCATTTTTTGGATCGGGTTGCAACGACGGTTGCAACGGCTGCAGTTATATTTTAATGAGGTAGTGGATTTCGTGTGCATGAGTATCTGGCCTGCGGGGTGGTCCCCCCGTGTTCCCTTTCAAGGGAACTTTCCGTTGGTCTCTACGTCAACTATCCTAACACTGGCATTTGACAGTTTATATCATCTCGCAACTTTCATGCTAAATTAGGAGAATCATGTCCGACAAATATAATAAATACTCCCATCGATTCAGATGAGAGTCACGAGAGAGCTATTACCCATGATGAAATGCCATGGATTGAGGCTAGGGGATAGCTTCGTGAATATGAAATTCCTTATAAAACGACAAAAATACCTCCCACCATTTGGTGTGAGGTATTTCGTTATGTTAATTATTCTTATCCCGGGTCAATTATCTCGCTCTCTTGAATCTCTTCCTGCTTCGGATTATTCTCGTCATTCCGATTTAGTCCAACATTCCCATTTGCCTACCACTTCACAATACACCTGCGCATACACCCCGTACAGTGCAAATGAGAACGCCTATGTATAGTAAGTGATACTATTGGGCGTTTTGCAGTGGCGACGCCTACATGGTTCGTTACGCAGATAGTGTCTTCTATTCCCCATATGCAACTACATCAGCCTTCCCGTTTCCGGTATTTCGAAGCTGAATCACTTCAACCTTTCGACTTTCAGCCTATTACCTAGTCTGCCTACGCTTAAAGAAGTGAGTTACCCACTTCCTCCAAGGCTAACTACGGGCGGTTGGTCTACCTTACTCGAGGGATTCCCACCCACTATATTTTACGACCTAGCACATCCACACTGCAGGCACCAGTTCCTTTTGACGATTTCTACAACTCCAGTATCTTTCTAGATTCTGCAGACAAGTTTTGTCATCAAGGTTTCTGACTTCGTTCATGTCTATCGCGCCCTCCTTTCTTCGTATTGTTCAGGCACGTGTGTTTCGTATGTTTATGCCTATTTATAGATATTTATGATTATTTAGATGGCTTTACAAGCAAAAACATCGGTTTTTATGTCAAAAAATGCTATAATGATTATCAAATTGGGTTGGTGAAATCCGCCAGTCATTTCGAAACATCCATTGCAGGAAAAAGCCGTTAGTAATAAGCCAAAACAATATCCCTTTCCTGTAATACTTACAAGAAAAGGTTAGCAGTCGTCCCCCTAAAAGCATTTCCCCTCGCTTTGACCCGTTCTTGACCTATTTTTGTCCTTAGATTGGTATAGAAGGGGGCGATCCTCGTGGGTAGGTTTGTTTTTGTGCATACACTAAAGCTCCAAAAGGCGCTCAAGGTAAGTACACCGGAATCCTGATTATTGATTCCCCGATTCATTCGTTAAAAGAACGTGGCGACGAGAAATTTTAAAATATTCTGAAAGTTGCTTGTTCCAGTATTTTCTGGATAATCGAAGCAACGGTCAAGTTATTATAATTGAGAACAATAACCCGGAGGTGGATTACAGTAAAGCAACGGTAATCCCCTACAAAGGGTACAACACAGGGACGATATAGATTCATAAACGACGTACGCTAATACGATATGGAGGCCTTTCAAATGGACAAAGATCAGACGATTGAAAAGTGGTCGTCAATGGATACTATAACCGACTATCTCGATGTAAGCCGCGAAACAGTGTTGCAATGGATCAATAATCGTACAATGCCTGCTCACAAAGTCGGTCGGCTTTGGAAATTCAAGATTTCCGAAGTGGATGAATGGATTCGCTCCGGTGGTGCGTCTGAGAAGGGCAATTCAGAGAATGAATAGGTTTTTAACTTTTTAATGAATTATTAAAAGAACTCTAGCGATTACCAAATCTAAGTACATTGAGTAAATCTTAGGGGGTAAACAGATGGCAAGCCGAAACGACGGCAGCAAACCTCATGTAAAAATACGTGACATCCTTACAGAGGAAACTGGCGGCAAGAGCTATAAGGCTCATAAATACAGTTTAGATGCGACCGAGCGGCCGACTATTGATTATGGAAACAATCAAATTGTATGGAAAAAGACTGCCGAGACCACAAAGCATACGAAATATATTGACCTTAGTCGCTTGTGCAAGATAATCACTCAGCAAAACGACCAGATTCTGAGTTATTTCCTTGACGGTTCACGTCGTGTGTTTAAAGTAGATGACAGAGCTTATTATGATGGAAGTAGAAGCATAATCTTTCCAATAATCGCAGGCCAAATTGGCGTTGGGTGTTGCCGCCGTGTAGACAGAAGAATGGTGCCTGAAAAGTTTAAACGAGAAATTGTTCTCTCAATACCGGATATTGCTAACGCCGGAGGAAAACCGGGATTTTTCCAAGCAACCACTAAAAAGTTAAATGAGTGCGAGGAACTAAAGAAGCTTGGTATAGAGTTCACTGCCATACTTCCCTATAAAACCTTGAAAAATGAGGAAAAGAAATTTGAAGATAGGGCGACAGCTTGCGTCCAGGATAAGATGATTGAACGTGAAAAAGAACTTGTCGCCGAACTTGTCCGAGAAGGCAAGTTGAATCAAGATAACTATCTTATTAAAGATGGTTCATTGGAATATAGACCTACTCAGAAAGATAAAGTGGACAAGAAAAGATACCAAACTTTTAAAAATAATTACAGCTGGGTTTTAGGGGCTTCGAAGAATTTCAACCCCGAGGTCTGCCTAGACGTCAATGGAAAACCGAATCCGGGCTTTATAGCTGATTTGCCTCTTTATCACAGAACACCTGTGGCTTGTTATGAAAACCCAGATTACTTAGGTGACGTACAGTTTGCCGTTTGGTATATAAGACTACGTGACCAAAAGAGAACACGGTCGCCTTTTGATGGTATCCTTAAAATTGAAAAAATACTCGTTACAGACGAGGAAGTGAGCGAAGGTATCAACAGCGAATTGGTTGATACCTTGAGCGCTTACCTAATCAATGAACGAAATCCTGTGTGCTATGGCTCAGATTTAAGATGGGCAAACCATATCTACCCGATATACTTGACGGAGTCGTTTGTCAAATCGAAACATCTTAGTGCAGACAGCTTTTTACAACTATTCTGAGGAGGACAAAAAATGAATAGGCTTATCGGACGCGTTTTGGCTACTGAAAAAACGCCAACAACCATGGACAAGTTCAATTTCTGGACAGATACGAATCTTCAACTTCATGCTTTCGACATCGTTAAAGTGGAACACATTGACAAATCGTTCACTTTTGGCGTTGTTGAAAACATCTCTCACATTACGGATGCGCAAAGTTTCCTGACCAATTTCATTTCCAGCGATTTCGGCGATGTTGAGCTAGACGAACCGACATTCCGCGTAGGGATGAATTATGCTGAAGCCAAAGTTTCGTTCAACAGTAAGAATCTCTATACTCCCGTTCATAACAACGCTAAAGTTTACTTAGCCTCCGCCGAAGAAATCACTATGGCTCTGGGACTGGATAAGATTCAAAACCCTCTTGTATGCGGTTCACTGAAAATGTATGAGGGTACAAAAGACGAGGTTACATTACCGGTAAAGCTGAATTCAAAGTTCATACTGGGTCCCGATGGAGCACACCTTAACATTTCAGGAATTTCTGGCCTTGCATCAAAAACATCATACGCAATGTTTTTGATGAAGGCGATTCAAGACCAGTACCTCAGTATGACGGATTCTAGCGACAGTGTTGCCTTCGTCATTTTCAACGTCAAAGGCTGCGACCTTATGGCCATTGACAGAGAAAATGATTTTGCTCAAGATATGCCAAATGCTAAAGAAGAAACCCTTCTTGAGTATAAGAATTTAGGTTTGTCCCCCGAACCGTTTAAAAATGTGAAATATTTCATTCCGTATTACGACAGCAACTCAGCTAAGAAAAGCACATATCTCCCCAAAAGCGATGTTGACCGTTATATGGAAGATGGTCAGTTAAAAAAATACAAGTATGTATATTCAAGCGATAAAGAGAGCATCGAAATGATGTTTTCAAATATTGACGACCCTGCGCAAACAATGGAATCCATAATTAGTAAAATCATTGATGAAGACGACCCGGACTTCAAAGGACTATCAACATGGGCAGATTTTATTGACAAAGTCTCCGAGAATTCACTAAAGGGATCTGGTCAAAAAGGTAGCAACGATATTTCTGTGTTAAGCTGGCGTAAGTTTAAGCGCATTGTTCGCAAAGCCATTCAAGATGAAATGTTTGCCAACAGGGTTGTCCCTGAAAAGAATGAGTGCCGCTTAGCCGACGAGCTTAAAAAGATTAGAAAAAACAACGTAGTTGTTATTGATATTGCAAAATTGCCGGAAGATAAACAAGCTTTTGTTTTTGGCGATGCAGTACGTACGATATACAATCTGAAACTTGGCGAATATGATGCGGAAACTGATGTCGCACCTCCTTCAAGGATAATTGTTTTTATAGATGAGTTAAATAAGTATGCTTCGAAAGACGTCCCAAAGACGTCCCCCATTCTAAGTGAGTTGTTGAACGTCACAGAGCGCGGTCGTTCCTTGGGTGTTGTTTTGTTTGGAGCCGAGCAGTTCCGCTCCGCAATCCATGACCGTGTTACAGGAAACTGTGCGACACATGCTTACGGACGGACAAACTCGATTGAAATTTCTACAAAGAATTACGGAAGCCTGCCCAACACCTACAAAAATATGCTTACCCGCCTCGAGCAAGGCGATTATCTAATTCAGAACCCTGTGTTCCGTTCGTTATTGAAAATCCGTTTCCCGAAACCAATTTACAAGCAGTTTAAGTGAGGAGAAAAGTCATGGAAGAATATGTCTTCGGCGCTAACATCATTGAAAATCTGACTACCGGTATGTACCAAGATTCTAAGGTTATCTATCGAGAGTACATACAGAATTCATGCGACCAAATCGATAAAGCGGTCGCCGAAGGTCTTCTCCATGAAGGGGAAGGCAAAATCGAAATATGGCTTGATTTCGGTCAGCGCACCATAAGCATCGAAGATAACGCCACTGGTATTCCTGCGTCCGAGTTTGAGCGAACACTCAGTAACATTGCAGATTCTGACAAGCAAATCGGTAAAGACAAGGGATTTCGAGGAATAGGTAGGCTTTGTGGACTTGCCTATTGCAAGGAACTTGTGTTTACGTCCTCGGTAAAGGGCGAAGGCACTATTTCGATGATGCGTTGCGACGCAGAGACGATGCGCAAACTGATCGACGATAATTCGCGTGGCAAAAAGCGTACCGCGAGCGAGGTTCTTCGCGCTATAAACAAATTCGAAAGTAAGAAAACGAAAGATATTAATGCACATTTCTTTAAAGTAGAGCTGATCGGCATAAACAAAGAAAACGAGGATTTACTCGACACAAAAAAAATAAGAGAGTATCTGTCATTTGTTGCTCCTGTCCCCTATCAAAACACTTTTCATTATCGGGAGAAAATAAAAAAGCATGCAAAGGAGATAGCCTATCACATTGATGAGTATTCTATCACTCTTGATGGTGAACCAGTATTCAAGAAGTATTTTACCATCTTAAAGAAGGCTGATAACAGTAAGATAGATGATATATTCGATGTAGTTTTTAAAGATTTCCGTGCCGAAGATGGCAATATATTTGCGTGGATGTGGGTAGGTCTTACCCAATTCAAGCAGGCTATCCCGAAGATGAATCAAATGCGTGGTCTTAGGCTACGCAAAGATAACATTCAAATCGGCAGTGAGGACGCGTTGCAGAGGCTGTTTAAAGAAGATAGAGGAAACAGCTATTTTGTTGGTGAAGTTTTCGCGGTAGCCAAAGATTTGATACCTAATTCTCAGCGAGACTATTTTAACGAGAATCCTTATCGTGCCTATTTTGAGAAATTACTTGGACGTTTCTTTAATGAAGAATTGCACAAAATTTATTATGATGGTTCATCAGTCAACAGTGCCTATAAGAAAATCGATGCTTTTAAAGCAAAGGAAGCTGAGTTTTTTGAAAAAGACAAAAAAGGCAGCTTCGTTAGTGAAGAGCATCGTACTACTGAATATGGAAAAGTTCAAGACGCTAAAAAGCAGGCAGTAGACGCACAAAGTAAAATTGTTAAAACAAAAGAAAATGCCGACGGCATCTTTGCTAAAGTTATTGAGCGCATTGAAAAAGAACATCCTCAAGAACCAGTTTCAACAACGCCATCTGCAGACCCACCGAAACCAGCTCGCCGGGTACGCAGAACGGATAAGCTTTCAACCTATAGTAAAAATGAGCGCAAACTCATTTCAAAAATATTCGATATAATCGTTTTGACAACCGACAGCAAAACAGCCGAAATGATAATAAGTAAAATTGAGGATGGTCTTTCATAATGGGAAGAATTCTATTACTTGAACCAAAATACAAAAACAAATACCCGCCGATGGGTTTGATGAAACTTGCAACCTACTATCGCGATCGGGGCAATGATGTCCGCTTTTTCAAGGGAAACCTTAAGGAGTTTGCCGCTTCGCTTCTGTGCGAAGAATACCTTCTGGAAGTTTGTGATTCGACACAGGCGAAGTACTCTTCACAATTGTTTCAGTTTATTAAAACCGGGAAGTATGCGCCTATCGATGCAATTCCAGGATTCAGAGAAAGTGATAATGAATCCCTGCTAAAACTGTATAGGAAAAAGTTCACAGACGAACAATTCCCTCAATTTGATGTAATATGCGTTACAACTTTATTTACGTTTTATTGGGGAGAAACTGTTAACACGATAAATTACGCAAAGAAGTTCCTCAAGAAGAGAGGGAAAATATTGGTTGGCGGTATAGCTGCGAGCCTAATACCGGATAAGATTTATGAAGAAACGGGAGTTAAGCCTAATATAGGGTTGCTAAACGAGCAGGGTGTCCTTGACAGTGATAGTGAAGTTATCATAGATGAGTTGCCGTTAGACTACTCTATTTTAGAAGAGATAGACTACAAGTATCCCGCAAGCAATGCTTATTTTGCCTATATGACTCGCGGCTGCACAAACCGTTGTGCTTTTTGTGCTGTCCCGCGCTTAGAACCACACTATTGCAATTATATCAGTCTCAAGCCTCAACTTGAGAAAGCGGACGCTATGTTTGGAGCGCAGAAGGATTTGCTACTTATGGACAATAACGTGTTTGCGTCTGAGCGTTTCGACGAAATCATTGATGAGATCAAGGCCTGCGGTTTTGGACGGGAGGCAACTTACACACCACCAAGCGAATACGAAATTGCTATCAATAATCTACGCGCCAAAAAAAAGGAACGCCGTAATGATCGAGCGTATACGAAAAAGATGATTGAACTATACGACAGAATTTCAGAGCGTCTTCCAGAGAAAGAGCAAGCTGAATTTTACTTGGCAAGAGAAAATGCGAATTTATTATACGCTATTTACGCAAAGCGAGAATCAATCCTTGAGTTTGACGCAATCGCTCGACCGCTCTACGAAAAGTACTTCAAGCGGGGTACTCGGGCAAGGTATATTGATTTCAACCAAGGCGTGGACGCACGACTTGTGACAGATGAAAAGATGAGAAAATTATCTGAAATTAACATTCGCCCCTTGAGAATAGCGTTTGACCACTATTCAATGAAAGACACATATATTAATGCTGTCAAATTAGCAGCAAAATACAGCATCAAGAATTTATCAAATTATTTGCTCTATAATTATGAGGATAAACCAGAGGATTTGTACGAAAGAATGAAACTCAACATTGAGTTGTGTGAAGAACTTAGTGTGACAATTTATTCTTTCCCGATGAAATATCACCCCATTGATGACCCTGATTACTTTAACAACCGCGATTACATTGGTGTTCAATGGAATAGAAAATTCATTCGTGCCATACAAGCGGTTTTAAATGCAACTAAAGGTAAGATTGGTCGAGGAAAGACTTTCTTTGATGAAGCATTTGGGTGTGACGTTGACGAATTCAGGAAAATACTATGGATGCCGGAGTCAATGATAATTTATAGATATAAGTATGACAAAATCAAAAGAGAACAGTATTACAAACTCAAAGGAAAAGAGGTACACTATGAAGACGAGTGTGACCAGACCAACGAATGGTGGCAAAAATTTAATTCTCTCACTGATGAACAAAGCGCAACGCTAAAAGTAATAGTTGCAAAAAACCGTTTCACGGAGGAGGATTGTAATACCGACGACCTGGCAATTCTTGAAGTTCTTGAGTACTATAAGCTGAAACGCGATTAGAAACAATAACAAGAGTGGAGAAAGACAAAACGGACGACGACAATAAACTTTGATGTATACCTTATGACGAGCACAACTTAAAATGGGCAATTGTTTTTCTCGTTCGATTTGCTATAGGTTGGTATACTTTACCCATGTAGAGGATAGGGCGACCGTGGAGAACGACCCGAGCACCGCTTGGGTTTTGTGAAAGGCGGCGCGTGTATACGCCGTTTTTTTGCCCCTTTCTGAAATCTAAAGCGATTAACTCCAGGGGTTTTGGGGCAGAGCCCCCAATAATGAACTGTCGGCTTTTCAGGGTGGTTTAACAGCCAGCGGATAAACGCCCGTTTTCAAGTACTCGTAGTATTCGTTAGGTGAAAGTCACGCCAAATCCCACTGGTAACGCTCGTCGTTATAGTAAGTCTACCTAGTCTTCGATAACGTTGGAGATCTGCACATGTGTTTCGCGCATCCTCCAACAGCAATCGCGTCCTTCATATGCCCAAAACAGGCTTTCCTGTAGAGCGTTGTTTCAACAGTTTGCTCGGCGCGACATAGACTGCCGAAGCTCGCTGCTTTTATAGGTCATTAAATTTATGGCTGGTATAATAGCATCTCTGATCCGATGAACCATAGGTTCCGTGTATTAAGGAAACCTTATGTGTATTCCGGAGTATCCGGACAGTGAAACCGGAGGCATCCGGACACTTTACCTGGTACCCGTAACAACTCTACCATACTAAAAATTTGCAAACAGCTTACCGATATGACTGTTTCACTTAAAGAAAAGGTATCCACTCTCCAGCTTCTCGAAAAAATCATAGGTGAAGGTTTCTCCAGATGCTCTTACTGCGGTTCCGACAAACTCAGTCGATTTATGGCCTATGGTAAATCTCCTCCTGCAACGATCAAAGCTGCATAGTATTTGCGATGTGCTCTTTTATAGGGAGGGGGAAGTTATATCTAAATTATCATATTTAACGATATTTCAGGATAATTGTTACTACTCCTTCAAATGTACTCCTTCAAATGTACTCCTTACTGATCAGTTAAATTAGCTAGGTACAGAACTATTCAATCCCCATAACATCTACCTTATCCCCACGGTTTCGTGCTATAGTAATATCCAAAGTTAGGCAAGTTATCTGCCTATATGACACTCAAGCTTTTATTCAGGCTTGAGCTTTTTTAAGCCTAACTTCGTATAATTTGCAATGGATAATGGGAAATTAACTAAAAACCACATACTGAAATAAACTTATCTTTAATATTATTATTTCTTTAATCTAGCCATATATCTTCATATACTACTTTTGATAAAAACCTAGTCCTATTATTAACATCTTTTTCTGAAAACCGTTCATTTTTAGAATAATGCTCGACAAAGTCATTTACCATTGCATATCTGGACTCAGGATATCTTTTAATTTTAAATTTAAAAAGTCTATCTGCTAATTCACCATTCAACTTTTCGCCCAAAGGAAGGAGATTACCGATTAATCCCACAAAAGGTGCTTTTGTGGATTCAGGTACAATGTGTTCGATAGTAAATGATTGTGGTCTATATTCGTCTGATTGTGCAAAATGATTGTCTAATTTCTTTAGTATATACTGAACTAATTTTTTGCTTCTTTGTTTATCAGATGTATACTCAATTTCCATAAATTTACTTTCAAATATTTCGTATGGGGGTAATGTTTCTTTTAATGCGTTTATTAATTCGATAACACAAGTAGCAGTTTCTTGTTTATTTGCGCACTGTCTCATCCTTCTGGCATAACTAGAGTATCTTCTTTCTAATCCAGAAGCTCGTGAGGAGCAGACTGCAGTAAAAACAAAATGAAAATGTTCTAAAAATCTTAATACTTTTATATAGTTTTTGTGACTTATTTTGTTAGATTCTTTTGAAGCAAAAAGCGCTAATAAAAACGTTCTCACTTGAGAAGTGTTAAAAACACTTAAAGCTTCCAATGAAGTAAACACTGCAAGATTCTCAGGTTGTGTCCATTCATTTTCATTTGGATTTACAATACGATTATATTCAATTGATTCTTTTTCTAGATAATTGATAAAATTTGTATAAGACGCTATATCCTTCGAAATTATTTTTTGAAAATCTTTTACTAGTTTTTTAGTAGTAGTGAACCCATATTTCGATAACCAAAAGTGGCGATAAAACGTCATTATATCTTCATTGCACTTTGAAATATTATTACTTATAGCTTTCCACTTTTGTGCAGCAAAGTCTATAGGTTCTTCATTAGTGAGAATACTAAAAATAGAGTTTTTGATTATATCAATTGCAGTTAAATCCTTGCCTTTGGCATTTAATACTTCAAAAATAGTATATGCATCTTCAAAAGACTTAACGGTAACATATACTACTTTGCAAATAAGTATTTGATCACGTACTGCCTTTAATGCATCAGCATAAGAAATATTTTCTAAGGATTGCGGAAATTTGCTTCCAATATCTTTCATTAAAGCAGTTTTTTCTAAATGCCTTTCAAAGAATGTATATGCATTCAAAATTCTTTTTTCCTCCTGATTTTGGGGAACACGTGTGTAATCTAGCTGTTTTTGTTGGATTCTGTATTGGAAGAATGGTTTAGGATTTTCTGCTACAACTTTTGAATATTCATTACCATCACTATCTTCAGCAAGGATATACGCAAAAGTTGCGTTACTAAGTTTATTTTGTCCATCTTTAGCAAAAGTTTGCGTCAAGGCCGAAAATCCTATAGTAAATGTCATCAATCGCTGTTGTCCATCGACAATATATCGATTCATATTTACGGAATCATCCTCGTCGCCGACTAAAACAAGTGAACCGAGAAAATACTCTTGAGCAACTAGAGTTTTTCCATTAAACAAAAGATTCTCCATTAAATCTTCCCAAATTGTTGATAATTCTTCTGTTTCCCAAGAATATTCACGTTGGAATCTTGGAATTATATACTTCCTTTTGAGTCTTAAACAATCATCAATACTCATTTGTGTAGCCTTAAATTCCACAAAAACCGCCACCTTTACTCTTAATTTAAAGTTGGAGTTTATTATTATAGCCATGTAGCATGTTCAGCTCAGCTTCCCCTAATAGACACAACGCCTGCCTTCGTTTTAATCGGTTAATGGAAAGCGTTTAATTGCGTGGGGTTTAGTAGAACTAGTATTTAGTTGCATGGGTAACTGGAAGTTAGAGATTTTCGAAAAAGATTTTTCTGTTTAGTCCTCGTCTGCCTTAAGCTCTTCAATTGAATCAATAATATTGATGTTAACAACGTCTCCGTCCGTAAGCGTAATAAGATATTCCGATAGAAGCTGACCCTCAAAACTTTGTTCGATGACCTGTAGGTCCTTTTCAGTTAAATATGCTTGACCCAAAAACTGCTCAACTTTTTTAGCTATTGTATAAACAGCGTACAGCTTTGACAAACGGCTCACCCTTTCGAAAAACTTCCTAATTGTCACTGATTGGCAATCGCTATAATTTAATGTACAAATTATGCCAAGTGTCTAGGGAAGTGAGCTCAATACACCCTGTATGTGTAAAGTCCTCGGAAAGTAAAACCATCTCATTATTTATCAATAAAGCATAATAAGTTTCATATCCAGGTGAAAGTTTTCTACGTGCTTTTGATACAATTAGTAAAGCTTCTTTAGCACTATTACGAAGAACCTCTATTGGATTGTCATGAGAGTCTTGAATGACTAGTCTACTCGGATGAAAAAAAAGCAAATTCTTTTTAGTGCAAACCATTTTATTGAGGCTTTTTATAGTATCTTTCATATATTTATCTGCTTTATCTGTTAATATGATCTCGCTATTTTCGTTTAGAGAAAAACTATGACTGACTAAAAATCCCCAAATATTTGGAAATGGCAAAGATGATTCCCTGCGCATGGATGCTTTTGAAGGAGCACTCATCGTCACTCCTTTACATAGAGTTACCTTAGTGAGACTCGTTTCATTCACATTTTGTGCGCCTTCTTGGCTCAGTAAGAGCTTAAAATCTACGCTGTAACAACCATTATTTCCAATTGCATCACATTGACCATTAGACTCAGATTTTGGAGCAGAAAAGCCCCCACCGCTCTTTTTAATGAAAAAGGGAATGCGATTTAGACATTCCAACAATAAAGGCTCGTAATTTTTCTTTTCGTATAACTGTTTCTTTGGTATTTCTAATTTAATACTTGATTCCATAAATACGCCTCAAATCATATTCGCATTATTATAATAACGTTTAGTATGCGAAGCGAGAATAAAACTGTTGAACATATAAATTATCCATTAAGCTTACCTCGCCTAACTGCAACCTTACGGAATTCCGAGTCATATGGAGTCATCGGCTTATTCCAAAAAAAATCTCAATTCTCTATTAGTCGCTATTAAACCAAGCGTGTCATATTCCGCCAAGATTAGCTAAAACTTCTTAACCCTGAACTAACTTTGCCCAATGAATCAATAAGTACCACGACTTCTTCGTCAGATGGAGTACCCTTGGTTCCTCCTATTGACTACCCCCTTAATCACTGGCCTAATCGTGTTTAAACTGGATTTAAAATCCGGCATCTTCAACGATCCTTTTTCTCAGGCAAAACTAATATCCAATTGAACCTCTTTACCGTCAACATCACGATTACAAAATTTAATTTTCCTACCCTGTGGGGGTAATGATAGATGTCAGACGCGCATCTCTTTCAAGACCACGTCCCAGTTATTTAAAGTGGCATCCAATTATATCTCCATCAGCCTTTAACTAATGCAGTAATAAATCCCTTATTATGCTGTCATTGAATTATCTCGAAAAACAAGTCTTTAGCGTACTCTTCATTCCCTATAAATTCTTCTGCTTCAATCATATCTTCAATAAGAATCTTAGCAAGTTTGCTTAAAACACTAGCATTTCCCGAAAAGCAGATTTCACCTTCATCTATATTAATATAGCTTAACTGAATGAGGCTTCGCAATTCATTACTAATATTATCTTCTGTTGACTCTAATTCCATTAACAAATTTGACATGTTAATTGATGAAGAATCATTGTCGAACAAATTATGTATCATAACTTTTATTATCTCCCATTGCCAAGTATTCATTGTCTTTTTAACTTTTCTGCACTTTATTATTTCTTTTTCATAATTCTCATTGAGATAATTTTCATTGACAATATATCCATCTTCGTTCTCATTGTTTTCTTCGTACAGAATTTTCTCTGAATTAATCTCAAAGTAGTCAATGAATTCATCAATCCAATATTCATTAATATACTCCGCCAGACGTTGCTCATCCCAATAAGAGATTCTAGTATTTTCGCCCTTAACCTTTGCTTTATTAATTAATTTCCTTGCATTTTCATTAATTTCCCCTGTAGTTGCAACAATCAAACGGCTAATATAATTAACCTCACCTGAATCGACTGAACAAATTTCCTTCTGAAATGCTTCTTCTGCTTGATTTTTTATTTCTTTTATTGAATTATTTGTTCCCTTAGCACTATAGGTAATGTCACCTTTTTTAAATTGTATTCCAACGTATTGTTTAAATTTTTCTGGGTGAGAAAGTTCATAATATTCTATATCAATTCCTTGTTCACCCGTTCCCCCTGTAAATTTAACTCCTTTTGAACCCATCTTTTTTAAAATAGGAACAAATATATCTTTAGCCATTTTGTGCTCATGTAAGGCATTTAAATATCTCATTATTGTTTTATCGTCAATATACATGATCTACCTCCTATATATACTTTCTTGCTAAGATATATTGTCATAATTACCATTATATACGTTTTTCGCTCAGTTTTGTACACGATAATGTAAACCCCAATGTACCCCAATGGGTTTCTAAACCATACCCTAAATGGGAGTTTAACGAACCAAATAATATTTTTAGCAAAGTAAGATAGTGTTGCTTAGTATGATGAAGGAGTAAAATAAAGGTAAACTTACCATAAGCGGCGAAATGATTTCAAGGTGTTAATAACGGAAATTTATGCGAACATGTTCGCATAAATTTCTTTGACAGATAATAACGAAGTTCGTTTAAAACGCAATGTGATATTTCTCGATATGGAGGTAAAAAATGTGGCGCAATTTGATTATGAAGCCTGGAAAGACCGAATTGCTAACCGTACGGATATTACTGGTATGGTTACACATCTTACAAAGCCAAAAGATATTACATTAACTACAAAGGACGAAAACGAGATTAACTTTAGAGCAGTTGATTCTTTAATTAACATATTGAAAGAAAGAAAGATTTATGGGAGTACAACCCAGTCAGGTTTTATCATAGGTAATACTCCTGCTGTTTGCTTTCAAGACGTTCCATTTTATGGATTGATACAGAATGTTGAATATGAAAAAGAGTTAAGAATGACGGACAAGTCGCATAAAATACGTTATTGTGGCGTTGGGCTAGTATTTTCGAAGTTTTACATATTTGGGAAGGGTGGAAGGCCTGTGTTCTATGAACAGACAGAGAAGGCTAAAAAGATTCTACCAGAAAATGAGTATTGGAGAGTTGTAAATTATCAAGTCTTAACAGGTAATTCCAAAATAATTGACTGGACTCATGAAAGGGAGTGGAGAGTTCCTGGAGACATAGAGTTCGAGCTGAGTTTACCTCATATTGTTCTATATGATAAAGCATGTTGGGACTATTTTAACGACATGTGTCCTGAGGATATAATTCAACAGGTTTATGGTACAACAATCCTAAAGAGTCTATTGATGTAAACATCTGGGGCCCAAAACGTTACATAACACATAGATTTTCTAGATAATAATTATAACACCAACGTGCTTATTGATAACGAGTGCCCTTTTTAGCTAAAGTTTTTCACCCAGACACCTATAAGAACTTTTGGGATTAACATTCGCCGCCCAAGGACGTTATTCCACCTGCCTCGAAAAATAAATTGTCGCGGCAGGTGGAGTACATTGTTATATGACTACCAGTTAATATAATTTGCAGAAAGCTTCTTGAAACGACTATCAAGGACACACTTTCCCGTACTTTCGATGTTGCTGATCAAAAAATCCAGACACTCGATGAGCCTAGCGTTAACTACACTTTGCTTTATGATCTCCAAAGCAGATTTAGCTTTGGTACGACATGAAGAAGCTTCTAACTTTCGCTGGATTTCGTAATTAGCTAATGCAGACATTGCGTGAGGAGTGTATTTATCTCCGATCATTGATAAGATATGTTCATAATAAACCTTTCCTCTTGGAGATACACCATTACAATAAGAGACATCACGACCAATACAACACATTAATATAACTGTCACTAACTTCTCAGCATTGTTTGGTAAAATGTCTTTTTGTTCTTGAACATATGACGCAATAAGGTCCGCAACAGGAGCTTCGTGGTGGAAATTATCCCAGCTATTATGTTTATCCAGAAGTTCATCAAGCAAGGTATCAACTATTATTACTCTCTCGTTTGGAGTTCTGTACGGATTACCACCAACAACCTGTAAGAATTGTTCACCTAATTCATACTTTTCTTTGTGTAAATTTGTGTTGTATCCTTCAAGAATTATCCCGATTTTGTATTTTGGATCATCCAGACAATTAGCCCAGATAGCCGGAGCAATCAGTGATATATTTTTCCTGACCAGAGGGTCAGTATCAGTAGACACATATATTCCAAAGGTGGTACGGATAATGCTGGCTAAATGATGACTGGCAAGCTCTGCAATTTTAGACTCTATTGTTTTTTGGTTGGCTGGGTCAAGTGGTGAGGTGTAAGTTCTAAGATTCCGAATGAATGCTTGTACTTGAAGTGCTGCTTCTGAAGGGTGGTCATTTAGAACATCTTGTATACATGTCTGTAACCATCCTAAAAGTTCAAAGGCATTAATTGTATAATTGGTTGGATGTGAAATGCCGATATCATTCCGCATTTCAAGTATATGTTTGAGTTTTTTATATGTGGTGTCGGATATAAGTTCAAGCTTTCGGCATGTGTCAAGAAGAACAGCATCTTTCAAAGATGCAAGGTCTTCCTCAGTCTGGTAAAAATCTCTTGCTTTGCCTCCCACGGCTGAATCAAAAAAGATGTCTATTCCATAGGCGATTGCTTTTTTCCAAAGGTCTAGAACAACTTCGTTCCAGATAGCATTAAGTGAGTAATCGAACAAACCAAAGCCAGCACCTACAACAAATTTAGATAGATACCTTGCGTCTCTTTTTATTGCAGAAGGTAACGATTCAATATATGTGGGCAAGTTCTTTGCAATAATATTGCGTTCTGATTGATTAGCAATTATATTGTCGAATGGCAAGCCAATTTGTTGAAGAAAATCAACAATCAGCTGTGCCTGAGGGTCTACAATTTCTACAGAAACGACTTTTGTAAGTTCACTCATATTTACGCCTCTCCTCATCTAACAATAATTAAAGTAGTTAGCTTAAATGCAGACCTCTTGGTTCCTTTTTACTATCTGAAGGTATTCCACAGCTTGTTAACCTTCATCCAATTTCTGGCTTCAACAAACTCCAATTCATATATTTTGTCAATATTTCTACATATTCGCAAAAAATCCTTTAATAGTGTGAATTTATTTAACTGTATCTCTGTTTCATGATTCTTATTTCATTTTAAAGGTTATCCACAACCTGAGCTTTCTTCTTTAAGCAGGTTTTCTCCGATTACCCATATTCAGTATCACTTCTTGTAGAATGCTCTTCGGAGAAAGACAAACTACCCTTTAAGGGTGATATGGCAGTATGCCCTTTTGAAATCCCATTAGAAAATAAGGTTTCTGCTCCGGCTGCAGCTGGGAGATTAGTATCGGTTAGGGAGTTCAAATATCCTTCAGAAAGGCTGTAAGAGGATTGGGCATACTTCCCCCTTGAAGTTTGGGCTTCAAGGATGCCCTTTTGACGGAGTTGAGATAAGGCTTCTTTTAGGCTTCTGTAGGCAACACCTAAACGTTCTGACCAGGCTTTTTGAGTTTCAGTGACGGTTTTATGTTGCTGGAGATCGGCAATGATATCAGCTTCGACTTCCTGGATATGGTCCCTTCTCCGATCGCGGGGCTTAGCCCATTTGTACCAGCCTTTTATCTGTGCAGATAGGCCAGTTATGGATGAAAGGACACGGGGGGAGGCATGGTGGCGGCCGGTAATGACAGAGCGATAGATTTTCTCAATCTCAGCCATAGGTAGGGGTTCTTTGAGGTCTTTATTCCAAGCATGCAGCTTAGTGTGGATTTCCTGTGTAGGGATACCTGCATCCCATAGGCACAGGCCAAGACCATAAGCCCAGCGGTTTCTTTCACCTTTTTCAGCGGCCGACTCTTGAATTCGTTTCCCGGCAGGAGTGGCCAACAAAGTGCCGATGTAGACAACCTTATGCTTCTTTTCCTTGGATGCTTTAATCGGTCGGCGAGCTTCATACCACTTAGAGAGTTCTTCCCAGGTAGTTCTGCTATAGGTGTCTGTGTAAACAATATTGGACATGGTTGGACAGCGTACCCAACGTTCTACACCGACGGCGCAGGGGTCAGCTTCCAGGGCTTCTACCATGGCTTCATGGATTTTCGAGACTTTGGCCAGAAGGATATCATGGCGGATTCTGAGGGGTTCAGATAAGATATTCCAGGCTTGATAGTGGCCAGGGGTAGCCGTGGTGATAATCAGCTCCGGCGTGGGAAGACCGGCAGCGTGATAGAGATCGAGGATTTCTTCCGGGGTAGTGCCTTGGGGGGTATCGAAATCGCAGACAAAAGCCAGGACGTGTCTTACATAGCGGCGTTGGCGGCGACGGGCAAAGAAAGTGGATGCAGTGATATAGGTGTAATCTTTGGATTCGAGATCGGGTAACGTCCACAGTAAACGGGAGTCGGATTTTATATTGGAGCCGAAAACCAGACCGTGATCTTTCTTTAGGTTGTTGAGTTTATATGGGCTGGTTTCAGGCAGTACGTAAGCATAAACTTCAGATAGCATTGAACCAACCTTTCAAATCAAAATCCCGAGCAAGAAAGCTCGGGATTTAGGCAATTACTTAGGTTTATTAGTCATGGCATGATATAATTAGGTTAAGAATTTAATTATCTTTAGTATTGTTCCCGGTCATGTGCCGGGAATCTTTCTTTTTATGGGGTATTGAAAAGGAATGATTAAGATACTCTCAGTCGTTTCTTTTTAATTTCTTCCGGTGGTATGGCAATTAGGTAATCGCTCATGATGTTTGTCCAGATCATGCGGTTAGGACTCGGGTCAAATAGATCTGGTGAGTAAGCAGTAAAGTATACTTGTCGCTCTGGATGTTTACTTACGATCTGCCGGAGAGTTTGGCGGTCATTATCTGGAGTAAATGAAAAGAGAAGATTTACAGAGGCATCTTTGACCACTTCAAGCGTTTTATTCAAATCGCTTAGTTCATAAGGTTTTGATGCGGCTGTAATTATCCGAATATGACTCACCATAAAAGCGTTTAGGTTTTGCTCATAGTCAAGCATTTTACCAAGATCGAAGATGTTAAAGTCATAGTCTGCTAGACTGAAGTTGACTTTCATGGTGTGAAAATGCACCCCTTTATGCTCAGCACTTTCGTCATTAACCGCGATATCGTAATATGGCAGCCAATTAAGCTGCTTGGTTGGATCGCACTCTACATAAGCTACTTTTGCTCCCAGGCTTGATAGGAAATAGGCCAGATTCAAAGCAGTTGTGGTTGTTCCCGTCTTTCCAGTGATCCCTGCAACTCCTACGGCTATCCCTTTTCTTTCTTTTTCAGTATCCAATCCTAATTTCGTTGTCTTATTGACCACCACATAGTCTACTGGCTCCTGTTCCGACCCCTTCTCTTTTTTGGCTTTCACAGACTCAGTTTGGGACTTAGCCCGTTTCACTTTAGGCCCTGGCTCTTCGATCGGTTGGATTTTGAATCGTTCTGCTTTCTCATAGCTCATTCCTTCGGGACTGATACACTCCAGGATTTCCTTCTTGATCTCCTCCGGATCTTCGGCCGTGACAAAGTTTCTTACTCCGGCATCATAGAGTTTGGATAGCAACTCATCACCTGGTTTCATTCCTTCGGCTAGATAGACTATTCTTGCGTCATACATAGCCCGAAAGCCGAGAATACCTTCAATTAACTCTTCATCAGTGTCGTTAAGGGCTTGATGATCAATTGCAACATACTTGATATGACTGAAGCTACGCATATCTCGGATGACAAACTTCTTAAGGTTAAATTCCCCGGAAAGTTTTTTTATCGGGATAGTTTCATCTTGGATAAAGTCGAATAGACCAAGATTTAAATTACTCGTTAGGTAAAGTAACATCATAATCAACTCCTTGCAGGGTGAAATCGGGATGAATTTCTATGGGCATGGGTTCTCGTTTATCCTGAATGAGCAGGATGACGGCGACAATTAGGATAAAAGTATAGATAAATAATTCAAAGATTGTTTTACGTCCCTTCACTAGAATTTTCCTCCTCTTCGCTTCCTTTTGGGGCGTATAGGTAAGGTACCGGGTCCGTATGGCTCCAGGACAATCTGGAGGTTCTGATCTCAAAATGGAGATGGTGGCCAGTGCTGGTACCTGGATTTGGGTCAAGCTCCGGATCTCCTCCTTCTAAACCGATGATGTCACCGGTGAAGATCTCTTGATCGGGAAGGGCGAAGATTTTGGATAGATGGGCATAAAAAGAGTAGAAAGTTTCATCCGGATCATCGTGTTTGATCAAGATGTAATTTCCGTAATTTTTGTCGATCCCTACTTTGACAACTTGACCATCGGCAATACTCTTGATTTCGCTATGCCATTCCGGAGCAATATCAATACCCGTGTGGAAGCTCGATTTGCCCGTTACAGGATGGACTCGTTGACCGTAGGGTGAGGTGATTACACCTACTACTGGCATAGGATATTTTCCGTTTAAGATAGTGGCTCCCGTTTGGAGGCGGACTTTATCACCATGCTCCGCACGGAAGGCTTGGAGGGCTGCCATTTCGTTTGGGTTCGTGAAAAAGCCCGCTATGAAAGATAGCGGGCTTGCAAGGATATAGGCAAAGATCATGAGGATTAGAAGAACTAGGGCTATAGGTACTGAAAAAAGAATTAAAAGGTTCCTTCTTCCATCTTCGTCGGCGGCCAAAGCAACCAGGCGAAAAAGGACTTTACTGGTTACGGGGTCGGCCATGCGCTCACCTCACTATCTTCCTCCGGCTTTACCCATGTATTCAAATTTGTAATCGGGTATTTCAAAGTTAGCTCTCAGACGTTTTGATCCAACCATAAGAAGCGCTTGCCCACGTTGTTTGCTGGCCAACAGCTCCTCCTCTGCATCTGTTAGATTGTAGAGTTCTTTAGTTTCCTTTAAATTGCTTCCATCGGTACCCATGAGGATCTTGAAGCAGGCCATTTCGAGTAAAGGTTGTCCATACATCTTAATTTTAGGATCAAGAAAATCTACTACGCTGTGAGATATAACTCCAAGGGCCCCCTCATATTTCCGAACACCTTTTGAAACATTTCTTAAGAACATAAGACTTTGGGGGACATTTGGGTCAATCATATAGTAAGCTTCATCACAAATAAGCATAACTCTTTGGGTTGGGTCTTTGACCATTTCGTCCCATGCCCATTGCAAGAGATTAAAATATTGAGCGGACTTAATATTATTTGAAGTTGCTTGCAAATCCTTGGTATCTAAACAAACACACTGGGAATCTGATTGAATCGTTGTATGCCCATTCCAAAGAAAACTATCTGAGCCTATAGCGATATCCCTAAGTAATAAACCTAAATCATCGTAGTCTTTTTGATAAGGATTATTCTGTTCCTTAGCTTTCTCAGTAATTTGGACATGAAGATCTTCCATAATAGGAAAATCGGTATTCTTTAGCTTTTTAATTTCTGTATCCCAAAAGATATTAAACTTGTTATAAATCTCAATGATTTCGCTTTTTAAAATTGCTTTTTGCCTATCACTTAACGAAGGAATATACAGGCTAAAAAAGATTTCTAAGCTTTTGATATATAAAGCCATATCTCCCATTCCATGGCCATCATCAGCGTAGAGGTTATCAGCTTCACTTTCATCATCTTTGGCCGCCGTTCTAATTTGTAGAGGGTTAACTTTGCCTTTAGATCCACCACCGGCATTAATCCAATCGCCATTCAGGTTAAGTGTAAAGTCTCTGTATTCCCGATGGGGGTCAATAAAGATGATCTTAGTTCCCCTCATATATTCTGATAATCCAATGTGTTTTATATCTGTAGATTTACCCACTCCTATGGTTCCTGTTATAACAAAATTCGAATTTGTTCTATCACCTCCCCTGATCCACGGGTCCAGAATAATAAGCCCACCTGCTGCATCCTTTGCGAAGTAGTAACCCGTTCCATCGTTATAACCTGACGAAGCGAATGGAAAGCCTCCAATAAAGCTAGAAAGGGGTACTGGGCGTTGGGTAATGTTTTCTACTTTTTCATTTGTGCCATAAAAAGGAGAAAGCATTTTTAAACCTTCTCTTTGCAGATTAGCGAGAACTCGAACTTTGCATTTTAGTCCGGCTACAGTGCTTTCCACCCTACGGCATACCTTTACGAAAGTTTGGTCATCTCTCGCAATAGGCATGACAATGACGCTCATGAGGCCTACTGATTCTCCGTCTTGGTCTATTTGGGCTAGTATCTTTTCTGCGTTATCCGCTGTTCTCACTGCCCTTTGGCGGGTTAAAGGATCTTTTGTGCTTTCTGCGGTGCCCCGATTGAGACGGATGGTTGAAGACAGGGTATCAATAAATGCCCCTGTATCTGTAGGGGTAAAGGTAATAGATACGATGGTGGATGGGATGTTGGTGATTTTGGATAACCACCCATAATCAGGATCTTGATGGTATTTGATTAGGCCATAAGCTTTGCCTTTGTTTTCTCCAATGGTGAGCGTGTTCCGGGTGAAGTTAAGCCCCATAGGGGTGATGACGTTCAAAAGTGCATTATTAACAGGTATAGACTCTGTTCGTTTTGCCATTTAGAGCTCCTTTCGATCAGCACAAAGCGGCAAGACTAAGACTTGCCGCTTTGTGTTAATTTTTTATTCGCCAAGGGGTTCGACTTCGATTTCAAGGGGTTTGCCAGCGAATTCTGGCGATATCAATCGGGTTACAACATTGCTTGCTTCGGTGATAGTAATAGATTTTTCAGCGAGTTTACGAGATAGGGATTTTGAAAAAACAATCTTTAAGTTGTCGCCGTTGGCCTTTAAAAATTCTTTTTGTAGGTCTAGAGTTAATTCGCCTTGAGTAAGCTTTGCTCTTCTTTTCTGGATACATTTTAATCTTACATAGATCAATGTATTTCGACTGAATCGGAAAAGTACAAAGACCATGAGCAAGCTCCCAGATAGTCCAATTCCAGCTAACAGATTTTCTGTGCTAAAGAAGTTTTCTGGAAATAGACTTGCCAATCCGAACCATTTCCCTTTGACTTTTGAGTTCATATCAACAATAATCTCTAACTCTTTGAGTGAATCGTTCGCCGAGAGTTGAACTTGGGCTGTTTCGACAATACCTTTTTCCCCTAAAGCATTTGCTACTTGATCTCCAGTCATGGATTTGACTTGGCCACCTTCTCTAACTGTAATGGAATTCAAGAGAACCAGATCTTTAGATATGCTCTCATCGGCAAGGTAAATCCTGTGGGCTCCCATTTCTACATTAGCAAACTGAAAGAAGCCTTTCTTATCAGTGTAGGTGACCCTAGGGGTAGAGTGTAGCTCAATCCTGGCATCTGCAATAGGATTGCCTTGGCGGTCTTTGACATAACCTTTGACTACCCCGATTTCCGTAGTTTTTGTCGGTATGTTCAGCAGAGAATTATCTTTCATAGTTCCTTTCACTTGGTTTCCCTTCTGGATTCCAGCTTGGCTAGTCGCATAACGCTCACTTGCGTTACTAGGCTTAGGTTTAGTGGATGTAGTCACGGCAGTCTTACTCTTTTCATCTATTGGTGTTTGTAGAATAGACTCATCGGGGATATTTTCGGGAACGGTTGTCACCGGTACTGTCGGTTTTGGAGTTTCGGGCTCAGGGATAGCCGGTGGTGTAGTTGGAGTAGGATCTATTGGTTTTGAAGTTGTTGGAAGATCTGAACTCCCTGAAGGCTCAGAATCAGGGGGACTAATAACAATAATTTCTGCGGTTGCTAACTTTCCTTCAAATCCTGCTTGGATAATTGCCTTGCCTTCACTTATCCCTATAACTTTTCCTGTGCCATCTACAGATGCGATTTCAGGATTGAGGCTACTCCATGTGGCCACATTAGTTACATTTACTATCTTGTTGTCTGAATAATGAGCCATGGCCTTTAAAGAGAGGCTTTCTCCTCGCTGGAGTTGGCTTTGGTCTGGTTCAAGATTCACAGCCTTAACGATAGCAGGGGTTACTTCTACTTGAACCCTTCCTATCACACCCTCTAATTCAGCTTGGATGGTTGTCTTACCCTGGCTTCTACCAATTACCGTGCCGTGATTGACGACGGAAATTTCCGGATTAAGACTTGACCAAGTTGCCTGACGGGTCACATCTACCTCGGTTCCGTCAGAGTAAGTGGCCATGGCCGTGAGGGTAAACGCATTACCAAGATTGACCGTTCTTTCTGGCTTCACTTCAATGGAGGTGATGACCGGGTCGGTGACTGTAATTTCTGCTGTTGCTAACTTCTCTTCAAAATTCGCTGAGATCGTTGCCTTACCTTTGGCTACACCGATGATTTTCCCATGATTGTCTACGCTGATATTTTCTGGCGAACTGCTTGACCAGATTACTCCCTCCGTGATCGGGGAGTTGGTATTTGTGATTCCGTTGGAATAATAAGCAGTGGCCGACAATTGCATGGTTTGTCCAGCAGGTATTTCTAATGCCCCTGGTTCAATTTCAACTTTAACAATTCTGGTTACAGCCACGGTCAAAGTATAGTTAAATGGGATATCTATTTCCTCCCCTTTACCATCTTTGATTTTTATAGAGATTAGATTGTAGCTACCATTTGGAAGATCATCTCCTGTAAACGATACAGACCAGTTATTTGTATCCGGCTCTTCGGAGGGAGTATCCGTTAATTCGAAGGTCTTTTCGCTCTCCCCTACTGTTGCTGATACGATTAATTTATCTCGGTCTAGGTCCCACGCACGTCCGGATAAAGTAAACGCTTCATGATCAGTAATCATCGTATCCCCTGACGGCTCTGTCAGGCCATAATGCAGACGGTTGCTATAGAAGCTATCCTGCATCTTCAAAAATTCATTTTCAATCCTATCGCCATTCCTAGCTTTCACCCAGAGTTCATATTCTGTATCTAGGTTTAGACCATCCAGCACTCGTTCTATTTCGGCAGACCAATCTGAGGTAGCTATAACCGTTCCATCAGACTTTGATCTAACTTCAATAAGGGTTTCAGGCGGTTCTTCATTTTGTTCATTATTGGTAATGTTCAACGTGATACTTTCGGTCGTTAAAGTTGTAATCTCTACTCCGATAGGATCAAGAGCCAAGGTATAGCGCTGTACCTCCTCAGAATAATCGCTCTCATTGCCAACAGAATCTCTGGCTTTGTATTTGTACTGATACTGCGTATTCGGGGTCAATTCCGTGTCCACAAAAGATTCAGCGGTCCAGCTTCCTACGTCATCCCCATCACGGTTGTACAGAAATGAGGCTTCATGGAGTCCCGTTGCATCATCCGCCGCATCCCGAGTAACGGTAATCTGGTTCGTACTATCGGCCGTGGCTGTAGGCTTATTAACCGACGGGGGGGCTTTATCAATATTGTCAATGACAAGTGAAACTGTATTGGAATAATCTATGCCATCAGAACTTCTAGCATAGATCGTTAAATTTTCTGGTACGATAACCGGTGTTTCGTAAGGTAGCCATTCTCCATCATTGAGTTTATATTCCTTAACTGAGGAATCATCCGGATAGTAAATAGTTACCGTTACATCTTGGTTTGTCGGTTCTTCTTGATCGACGTCCCACTGAGGTGGCTCAAGCTTTAGCACATATTGAATTTCAACATCATATTCATACAGATTTTCGTACTCCCCCTTATACATTGTTCCTGAATAATCTTGTTTCCAGATACGCGTATCGGAGGCTGGTTTTGTGACTGTGCCTGAATAGTTTTGTGTCCATACTCTTGTATCTGAAGCAGGTTTTGTGACATTTCCAGTGTATGTTGCTTGAGCACTATAAGTGGTATAAGTATAATAGGTTTTTATGAATCTTGCATAAGTATAATGTTCTCCAGTAATTGAATGTATCCAGTCTCCTGGTCCTTGAGTAGGACCATCCCATTCATAACTTGTCACACTTAGAGCATCTTGATAACCTCGCTCTGTTTCCAACCAACTTAGAAAACTATATTCAGACAAGGACAAACTAGTTATGTTACTAGAATTTTTAAGCGCTGCCCATGAAGAGTCAATACCCGACTGAATATACGTATTCCATGTTGTTGTGCCTTTTGTAAGTAACCCAGTATACCCGCCATCATTATAATTATAGGTGTATGGCAAGTTGTCAGTTTGAGCGATTTGATAGTAGCTTGATTGAGAATAAGTCATTGGTTTACTATCAGCTGGTGTGTAACTACCGCTGGAAACATAAGCACTGCCACTCGTTGATAGAGTTCCCGCATATCCATCTGAAGAGTATGAAACTGATACAGGTAAAGAGCCGGAACTACCGCCTGCACTGGTCGCCCTTGTATCCGTCGCTGTTTTACTGTCTTCTGGAATATCACTCCCACTGGCGACATAACTACTCCCGTCTTTAGTTAGAGTCCCGCTATAACCACTTTCATCAGAGTAGGCTATGCTCGATGTAAATGAGTCTGACGACGATGTTTTTTGATCTGTTTCCGTCTTTGAATATTTATTTGGGTTCCACTGAGTTCCTTTAACTTCGCCGCCGGAAAGGTTCAATGTAATTGTGTCACCGGATAGATCATAATCCACAAAGCCATTATCCACCGTTAACTGAGTAATAGCTTTTATATTAGGTATATCTAGTGTTTGGATCGTTTCTGGGGTAACTGAGCCGTTAATTCTCACATTTTTTGTATATACAGGTTGTTGGTACCCTTCAGCAGCTAAAGCTTGATTAGGGAATAGGGCAAAACCCTGAAAGAAAATGAGAAGACTGAGAAAGACAAGCCTAATTCGTTTTTTCATACCATTTCCTCCTTTTAAAGCATTGGGAACGTTGGACTAATATCCGTATCTTCAAGATGAACATAAGCCGGATTATTAATCAGATTACATAACCGAGTGATATCCTTTTCTTTAAGAATTTCACACGGCACTTTGCTGCTCTCGAAGGCTGCTTTTACATCCTTGGTGCGGCGGGCAATGTCCTGTTCACAGTCGTCTTCGTAATGTTGCCATAGGGGTAAATAAAACTGACGTTCAACGACTTCGCCGCTGAGAGCGTAATTGCTGATAGCCGCTGTTTCCTTGCGAAGTAGCTCTTTTTGCTTTGGGTTCGATGATGTGGCTAAGAGTTCAGCGTATTCATTGATGAGAGGGCTTATATCGACCGGGCGGGATACGGCTATGAGTTTGAGGGTCTGCTGATCTCCGGAGAGTTCGGCTGTAAGCCTTCGAGTGAGGGATTCTTTTTCCCGTTGGCTGAGTAGGTCTATGCTGACGGCATCGATTTTTAGATATTGAAAAATAAGATGATCTCTTGTGTAGAGGTATTTGTCCCGAATGTCTTTGACATTTGTGAATTCCTGGGCGGTTTCTTGGTCTTTGTTTTCGGCTTTGCGTTGCTTCTTTTGTTTTTCGATCATAAAGAAATAGACCGCACCTCCGATGAGTACGGTCAACAGGAAGATGGCTATTGAAATTAAGAGATTCATGGTCGTTTTTTCACCTCGCTGTTATTTTGATTTTCACAGAAGGAAAATTAAATTATAGAGTTTAACGTTTAATAGCCCAAAAATGATGGTTATCAAACCTGCTAGAGCATAACTGATACTGACGGAAAAATACTGCCATGTTAAACTGAGGGCAAATAAATAAATCCCTATCCATCCAATCATCAAGCTAATAACCAAAAGGAGTGTGAGAAGTTGTTCTATCGTTTTCAAAGGCCTTGTCGAACTATTGTGGCGTTTATCACAGGATTCCTCTTTCTTATTCTTTTTTTCCTTGCAGTTATCTTCCTGCACATTTTTCACTTCATTTCCTTATTCAATCCCTGGATCTATTACGCGACCTCTGCATTAAATCTGTTATTAACCATCAAACTTATATTCTACTTTGGTACCTACAGAGTTTCGTCTATGTTTAACTTATCAATAGAAACTAGGCAATTGACACTTTGTATGAGAATATTCCCCTTCGTTAAAATGGTTAAATCCATGAAGGGTGATACTAGAGCCTCAGCCGTCAGATTCTATAAAGATTTTGTTAAAGCCGCCTCTATTGCTGCTGATCGATATCCGGTGGGCACAAAATTCTGTACTAAAACTTGGCTACTCAACTCTTCTATACTTACCCGGCTTAGTCGCAAGGGCTTCGAGGTAACGCCGATCAGCCTTAGTAAACCAAGAAGATTTCTAATTGCAGTAACGGCCAGGCTTGCCCAAGGTAATTGGGACTTGTGGAAAAAGATTAAAGAGGCACAGTTCTATAAAGTTTCTTGGACCAAAAATGAATTAAAAAGCATCAAGCGTTACCAATAAACTTCGCCGCTTCCCGTGGCCTTTGACTTAAGGGTTATTGGCCATGATCCAAAGGGTCCAAATCCAAAATCGAATTCATGAGATAGGCTTACAGTAAACTCATCATTAAGCTGGATACGATTTCCCGAAAGAAAATTGGCATTCCATGTAATAACGGGATCAAGGCCTGTTTCTTCTTTAAGGTTTTGGATTTTGGTATTGGCCTGCGACCCTACTTGTCCAGTAATTTCTACCTGACGTCTTACTTCATCCGCAAAGGTATTGAGTTCATGTTTAGCGATAACAACTGGATATATCGCTAATGCTAACGCTATAACCATCACTGAAGCTAAAACGATAACGGCCGTGTCGATGTAACCTTCGCCACGTTTTGATAAGATAATTTTTTTCATATTTCTCCTCTCCTAAAACATTTCTCCGGTAGCCGTGACTAAGTGCATCCCAATAGCAATGACAAAAACCATGATAAAGCAGCCTAGCAAAGCCAGGGAGTATTTACGCATTTGCCCAGGACGTTTTTGCGCTATCATTTTCAACTTTTGAAATTCAATCTGTTTAAACCCATGGGCCAAGCGCTGAAAATACAGCACGTTATCATCGCCGCGGATGACTCCAATCAGACCGCGCACTACCTCAGACAACATGGAGCTACCTACCCGGGCATCAAGCTTAGATAGAGCTAATTCTTGATTGCCTGTTTTCATGTCAGCCACAGTGATTTCGAGTTCCTTCTCTAGTCCCTTTCCTGCTTTTTTTCTATGCTTATCTAGAATGGAGACTACATTCCTACTAGCTTTCAGTTCCTGTTCAACGTTGAGTACAAAACGTGGCAATTCGTTTTCAATCGCTTCCCGCTTCTTTTTCAATAACCTATCCACGCGCTGAACCTCATAAAAGTAGACATAGATTGCAAGAACAATTAACCCTAGCGCAATGGGAGGAAAAATGAGCAGTGCCGGGATAATGCCTAAGAGGCAACACCCGGCTTTAACTATAGCTTGAGCCATGTAAGTTTCAGGAGTATATTGAATTCCTGTCGATTTCAAACTGGCTTTAAGCCTTCGTTGTTTATACTCGTTCAAGCGAATCCATGGGGATAATTTGACGGCTAATTGCCAGATCATGGTCTCCGTCGCCTTGGGCTTATTAACTCCTTGCTTTTTGTAACTCAAGATCGTTTTTGTCGCAGCATGGCTAGGTAAATCCAGCTGAGCTGTCAACAAAAAATACACGCCTCCTGACATTAAGCAAGCGAAAAGAATAACTAAAGCTGACATAGTACCTCACCTCACCTCTTATACTCAACGGGCCGAGACAAGCGAATGACTCCGGCCAATGACCAGAAAATGACCAGAATTATTCCAGCCAAGGTTGCTTTCCCCGCACTGGTATACATTATATTGCTGTACCAATTTTTATTGAGGAAATAGAGTAAGGGAATACTCCCTAACACCAAAGAGACCATAGAGATAAATTCTTTAATAGGTCCATAGAGCAGATAATCCAATTCCAGGCCCACAGTTCTCATATCCGATAATTTCCCCACGATGGGATAAAGGGTGAATTTCAGACTTTTGTCCTGCTGGCAGGCGATCACCTGATCAACCCATTCTTTAAACACGTCGTTGTCAATTCTTTCCCGCAGTTTTTCTAACGCTAATTTGACATTGGATGTAATCAGCTTATTTTCCTTCAAAAAGGCTTTAAAGGGTTCAACCACCGGCGGGTTAAGAACTTCAATGTTTTCTTCTGCGGCCAAAATAAAATCGTTACTTCGAATATACGACGTTGTGACAATGGAAAGGGCCGTTTCTAATTCAGCATTGAGCTGTTTTTTATAGGAGGTTGCTGTAAAAATGACATACCAAAAAGGCAAAAGAAAAAATCCTCCAGAGAGGACCGGTATAAGAAAATAGTTAGATGACATTAAGCCAATAAGAATACCCATAAAGAAAAGCACCACCGCTATTAAGGCTAAGATCGAAAACATGGTTGTTTTTTGTGTTACCACAAGAATATCCCATGTCTCATTTATTAGTTTCCTGAGACCCCGTTTTCTCTTTCCCTCGATAGCATCAACCATTCCTTTAAGGGTTACTTTTTCTGCTTGAAGCTTTTGAATAAGCTCCTCAGCCATTTCCACCGGCGATAGCCTTAGGAGTAAAAAGCTCCCTGCCACTAAGGCCAGGAACGCAATGAGCGATAACATCATCACTAAACTCTCCTTCCAAAAATTGATTCAAAATGACTTTGGGCATCCCATTTTGGATTAAGCGCTTTTGCATTCTTTCCGAAATGGGTTTCACACGTTCAAAATGCCCTTTGATTATCGTTTTGCCACCAATAATCTTGTTCTCCACGACATTGTAACGCCAAAGTGTGTGTAGTTTTCGCTCTCCATTAGATAGGATTTCGCATTCTGTTATTTCCATGATTTTTCGCGAATGATCCTCTAGTTCTTTTTGAAATACCACAATGGGAAAAGCTTCAGATACCATATCATCTAAAGTTTTATCATTAAGATCGTATTTTTGCTTACAAAGGGTTCGCATCCGTGGATAAGCCGCCTCACACGAGTTGGTGTGCGTCGTCGTAACCACGGCATGGCCTGTCCGAGCTGCTTCCTGCGCCCCATAAGCTTCAGAGCTTTTCATTTCACCAATACCGATGATGTCCGGATTCGTCGTAAGTCCATATTCCAACAGTTTTTCTACATCAATCACTCGTTTGGGATTATCACTTCTTCGGGTCACTGTATGCACCACATTAGTCATAGTTTGACCCTGCTCATTTTTCTCAACAAGATCAAATTCCCGATTCTCAACTTCAATAGTGAAAATTCGTTTGTATCGGCGTATTGATTCCAGCAGCCACGACAAGGTCGTAGTTTTCCCCGATCCAGTTGAGCCACCGATGCAAATACTTATGCCATAGCGCAAGAGCAAACTTAACTCATCCAGCATTTCCGGCGTTGCTGTCCCTTTTTTTACGAAATCCTCCCTGCATAAATGTTGAGGATTGACAATACGAATGGATGCGGAAACACCTACCTTGGCATCCACAACCGGAGGAGCGTAAGCTGTAATCCGAATATTGTTTCGCAAATGACCGCGCACCATGGGACTTTCATCATCAAGAATAGCCCCTGATGGACGAAGTAAACGTTTAATGACATCAAGCGCGTGCTGGGGAGAATTGAAATGTTCATCAAGTGTTACCTTACGCCCATCCGCCATGTTAACTTTTATGTCTTCCCATGAATTTATATTGATTTCTTCCATATCTTTGGATTCAAGATATTGCGTTAAAAACGATGCTTCTTTCATCTCAAAATAAAGCTTATCCACCAGTTGATCCTTAGACAGGTTATTAACCCCTAAGTTCTTGTCCTCTATAATCTTAGTGATATAGAGTTTAATCTGCTCCTTCTGACGATCATCGTCATCATCAAACGCTGTAGCATAAGTGGTTGATATATACTCTTGGACTTCATCTAACACCAGCTTGTAATCTCGAATATTGACATTTTGTTTAAATAGATTACTCATCAAATACCTCCAAAGCGAATCGCTTTAATTCTCTTACTAAACTCTTACCTTCTGAAGTCTTCAGAGGATCTAAGAGCCTCCCTTCTAACCATTGTCGTTCTATTTCCTCAGCAAAAGACAAGAAGAAATCTATATTCCCATAGGCTTCAGCCACTTCCTTCTTAGGGGAATAGCTTTTAAATCCGGATAACGCTTTAAGATGCCTTTCTGCACGAAACGCTTTATTCATGGACAACACAGGTAATTGAGCATCAAAAAAGGACAGTCCCTTTAAATCAGCTGTCCCGGATCGAAGCACTTGATCTGCATCCCTCAGGGCTACAGTGGATAAATCATCTCCTGATAATTGACTTGTACAATCCACAATTACATAATCCACTTTATGGCGAAGCAATAAAAATAGGTCTGCAGCCTTCTCCACGGTATAGTTCGGATAGGATGTACTATTTTCACCTTTCTTATATCCCAATACTCCTATAAACTCTCGATCATTAGGCAATATAAGATTAGACAAGATAGCTTCCTGATTCATATCTGCCTTTGTTAAGAGTATCCCTAAGGATTTCTCTTTAGGATCTATTGTCGGGAAAAGGACAGGTAGCATCGGACAAAGAAGATCGCATAACACCAAGGCAACTGTCTTTTGCTTAGAAGCCAAAATCCGGGCCAGCTTCATGCTAATTACGGTCTTTCCGCTCCCCGGGCTTCCCCAGATTGCGATCATCTGATTACTCCCCACTCGCTGTCCCCTCCTTACCTTCTGGGCTTTGAGAAAAGATGCTTTCCTGAGCAGCCAGAAGCATTTGTTTTTTCTCCTCGTTGCCCCTACTCACTAATGTTGCATGAAGCTTGCCATTTTCCTCATATTCGGCCAGCTTTAAAGCTTGTATTGGGTTGACACTTAAAATAACTGTCGCAGGAATATCCTGATCTTCAGTTGACTCACCTTGATTTTGCTGATTACTATCCGATCCCTTCTTTGTGGTCACTGCCAATACTTCTACATATTCAAGTTCTGGCAACCGTACTGCTTCTTTTTTTCCATTGTTACCACCAATCGCAATCAAAGAGACAATATCACCATTTTGAAGCTTTCCTGATAACCCTGACGCAAGACTTTTCAAACTAACTGAAATGGCCACTTTCCCTTCGGGAAGATTATATAGATAAGGGTTATTGAAAAAAGGATCGGAGGATATTTTACTGGATAAAATGTAATCGCCCGGTTTTAGTCCCGCTATCGCATATTTGCCCACTACATCCTCCGCTCGTTTTGCTACATTGCTAGGAAGGTTGTATCCTCCCACTGTCACCTTCTCAATCTTATCCGCGGTTACCCTTTGACCAGCTTCGATATCTTTTTCAACCCTTACAATAACAGTCTGGGCTTTCGCAGCCTTATTGATCAGGGGTGATAGCCCAAAAACAATAAGAAAAGCGAGGATAATACAAGCAACCCCTATGGTTGTTCTGTTTTTGAATCTATTGAGGTTCAATTTTGGCTTAGGTAAAGCCTTTTTGATTGGCTCGGATTTCATGGTATCATCTTTTGTCCTTTGTACTTTCACCGTATTTCGATTTTCAGATGATGGTTTATCCGCTCTTTTTCTAAACACAATGCTTCCTCCTCAAATTACAATTCGTTGTGATACTCCGTCACGATTTAGGGCATAAATCTTAAGCTCTTGTTTTCCATTGAATTCACAGCAACAATCGGCACAATAATAGTGATTTCTACCGACAGAACCAATCGCACGGCTATGACAGACTGGGCAATGAGTAAATCGACTATGGGTTGGGTGACGATTAGTATACTTCCCTTTCCTCTTATCCAAATTTCTCCCACCTTCTTAAAATTTAGCGACGAAATTTGTAGCAATGACTAAATCCGCTGTCATTACATCCACCTGTACACCCATAAACCAAAGGGGTACTTCTAAGGTAATTCGAGTTGTGATTGCCAAGGTTTCAGCTCTTATTGAATGATCAGGTTTGAAGGGAGCATTAAGAACATCGACGGTTAGTCCGTAAACTTCAAATTCCTTGGCATCTCCCGCCATTTTGGTATGTCGACTTCCATTGGGAGACGTTCCTAAAATTCGATCCAGCTCTGCATAAATGTCTCCCGTACTAAGCCTAGGTAGCCACACCGTTTCATTACGTTCATATCCTCCTGAGTAACCACTTTTTAATCCTCCAAATGATGTTTCATAATTCGCGGTCGCTACAGTATTTACAGCGGACTGCACTGCATCTCTCACTCCATATCCAATAATTTGTAGCCGCATATACTCATAGCCTACCATCATGAGCATGAGGAGAACCAAAACAATGGCTGCCACTAAGGGGTAGCCTAATCCCTGTTTATCCCTTAGTACCTTTTTTAATATCAAACATCTCACCTCCCAATTATCACCTCCTATCATCGCTTCATTATTTCTTCCGGATCGGCAGGAGCAATATGCCAATCATCAATCACCGATCCTTTAAGGGTTAAATAATTGGACTGTGAACCTGTCAGCATCCCTGCCGGAGTCCACATATCAAAAACAACCACTTGAGGCTCATATTTGTTATAATTTTTAGGGAACCAAATCGGCGTAAAGTGTACTCTGTCCCCATCTTCCGCGTAATGAGAATCCGGATTCACCTTAAACCAAAATTCAGCATTAAAACCTGCCTCCTTCAAGTCAAGTACCCGATTATAGGTGCCATAATCAAATTCGGGGAAATAAACAATAGCATTTTGGGCTCCTGTGACCATATTAGAATTAGCAGTGAACCAACTTTGAGCAGATACATCTATATCAACTCCATATCCAGCAGGCATTTGCCATTTATCATAATAGATCGGATCGGGCTTAGCTGTAGGGCAATGCTCATTAGGCAAGACATCCATCTTCACGTCCAATTCTGCAGAATAAGTAATCCATTCATATTCCCAATACCCTGAACCATCCTCTAGCTCTACCCACCAAGCTTTCCACTCCCCCCATGTAGCAGCAAGTTTTTCACTTCTAAGAGGCGGCGACTCTGGTAGCCAATAATCAGGCGTTCTTGCCTCACCTTCCGGATTGAGATCAAAGAGCTTTGTATCGGGTGGAGTAAGTTCCTCCAGCTCAATCACCTTAGCATTGATAGTGGCCGATGAGCTTCCGGCAATACGGGCGGAGTTGTTTCCAGATATGGATACAGATATGGTAACGTCTTGTGGCGTGGATGGAGTATGCCATTTAAACCAAGCGAGCTGAGATCCCCCAGCTGGAAGGACCAGTGCATGAGTGCCACTTTGTCCCGTGCTGGTAGTAAAGTGGACATAGGCTTTAGCGTTAGGAGTAATGCGGCTACTGGCGTGTACTTCGACAGAAGTAATAACATCTGTATTCACACGGTATTCCACATCATAGGTGGATGGAGGCTCTTCCGGAGTTCCTGTGGCGTTGGCCGGAAGGAAACGCATTCCCCAACCACCCCCTTGAATGATGCGTTCATTGGCCCAATTGATACCTTCTTCAAGAGGTGATGTAACAGGGTATCCGAACCAGCTATGTTCTAAAACAATGGAGTTAGGCAAGGCCCGATGAGTGAGGGCTGTGATCAACTGGCCATCCGCTCCACCACCAAAATTAAAATACCCCAGCTTTTGAGCTAGGGCATATTCTGTGGCCGTGAAGGCCAGTTTAGTTGTACCATCTTTGAGGTAAGCGATAATGACTGGCTCGTAGACAACAAGCCAAGGGACTTCATTGAGGAAGTTTCCGTGTTCGTCTTTGGAAGGAAGGATACGATCAGGGGAGACTGTTCCGGTTTCTCCGTTAATGGTGAATTGGATGTTGGAGACTAGGCCTTCTCGGGTCGTGCCTTTTTGATTGGCGAAAGCATTAATGAGTGTGTTGAGTGAACCTTCAGAACCAAAGAATTCCTTCACCGCTTGGATATTACCACCACTAACAACAGGAGGAGCAGGAACATTATCCTCAATTCTTTGTGGTGAATATGTTGGGGCAAACGTTAATCCATCCAAATAATCTATTTTGCTACCGTTACCATAAATGATCCCGCTAGTAGGGGGCGTAAAATGATTTGGTCGAACATAGATAGGAGCATTCCCAATCATTTTGAAATTCGCCAAACTAGGATCTGAGGTTTTTGCTTGATCTGACTTTGCAACATAGACCGATACTTTATACATGTATTCCCCTGAATTGTAGTGAGCATAACCGGTTTCAGCTCCTCCCACATCGCCATCGCCACCATCGGCGTTATCATCAGCAAGCGTTATTGACGGAGTAAAAAGGCATAAGCAAACCAGCAACAAAAAGTATACAAACCGTTTCATAGCAAACCTCCTTGCATAATAAAAGGCAGCCTTTAAATCAGACTGCCTTTATCAATATTTAGCTATTAGAAATGATCTCCTTCGCCCATCTTAAGACCATCTTGATAATATTTAGAAGCATCTTCATCTTTCACATTCGTTGCTGCTGCCCCTGGTGCTAAGAATGGATTCTCTGACGGAGGAACTAAGTTACTACCACCAGTATTATTATTCTGCGTTAGCTGTTGCTTTGCAGTTTCAGTAGGCTTAGGCGGTGGATTCTTAGCCGCTTCTTCCTTAGATTCATACCGGGGAGTAGGCTCAACTACAGGCTCGGGTGTCGGTTCATTTATTAACTCAACTTGCTTGCCATTAACCATCGTGGCTTGCTGCTGTTGTGCTTGTTTCATCTGTTCCACCAATTTGGCAGCTTCATCTGCAATTTGTTCCGATGATTTGGTGGTTCCAGGGATTGAAGTTTTAACTAAATCCGAATTATTAGCCTGAGTTTGTTCAAACCCTGATTCGTCCCAGCCAACACTTTCTTCCGGTTGAAGTTTCCAATAGATACCGAAGCTTAATCCTACGATGATCGGAATTGCTAAGATTATAGTACCTAATTTAAATCGTTTAGCCTTATTAATTTCTTCCATACTCATTTGTCAGACCTCCTATAAAAGCAAAGTCTACCATCTTAATACTATTATACTCTACAATGGCATGAAATATCAAGCATTTAAGAGTATATATAAGATATTAAAAGAAAAATAGCTTTAATTCATCTTTTGTTTTTCAGTATCTCTATAGATAAAGACAGCGGTTAGGCTGCCCTTGAAATGGTTAGCGTTCGTATTCGTCTTCATTCTCTTCTAATGTCAATGCAGTCAATGTTTCTATGGCTAAAAGATGATGCATCTGAAGAATTAACTCTGGAAGACTTTTTGTAATGGTTCCCCATAAAACCGCTAAATCGATATTTTCGTAGTCATGTATGATCTTGTTACGCATACCCCGGATGCTTCTCCAAGGAATTTTGGGATTCGCGTCTTGTGTCAAAGGATCCACTTCTTTAACTAGTTCGCCTATCTGACCTATACAAAAAGCACAGGCTGAAATGGTTTTTCGATCATCCATGAACTGTTCGAGATCCATACCACTTATATATTGAACAGCATCCCGGGCATAATTAATCGTTTTTTGTAAGATAATTCTATCCTTGCCGGTCATAAAGTAAGACCCCCCGGCTTTCAATTTCTTCGAAGATAGGCGAACCAGGTTTGATCTCAGAAAGCTCAATGAGATCAACTTGCTTTCCCAAGGTTTGAGTTATATCCTCCAATACTCCGTAAAAGTTGATATTCAGCAACTCTCCCCGGCTGTCGATAACAATATCTACATCACTTTTATCAGTTGCCATATCCCTTGCATAGGATCCAAATAATATCGCGCGATAGACAGGAGCAGCGTCAAACACTGGGCGAAGCTTGCTTTTAATCTCATCTGCATTCATCAAAATCACTCCTTATCTTTCCCATTCATAGAGCAGGATTTCCTCTCTCCTATACTCTTTTAAGAAATTTTTACTTAAAGATTCGGTTATTAGTAAATCAATTATGCGTATCTAATTCGTCCTCAAGCTCCAGCCTGAATCTTTATAGTTTAAAGTAGTCTTCTATCTTTTCTCTATCAATCCATAAACCAATAACGCTGTCGAGTACTGCTTCTACTTTGGCATAAGAACCAAAAAGGATAACTAGTTTAACACCATAGCGTTTTACTATATCGACACAATCATTTTGATTCCATTAATCATATAGCTTTGTACCACATAATTAATCATCCTTTTATTTGATAATCGACCAGTTTCCTAAATCCATTCTATGGAAATAGTATACCACAAATTTTAAAATTATTTTCCCTCAAATCTATACCCTGTTTATCTTAACCCCTATTTTTATCTTTATTTTGGAGCAATAAGAAAGATAATCATAGCCCCTGCGGCCAAATAGGGACCAAGGGCAAACGGTTGATTCCGCTTGCCCCTTATCAGGTTAGTCAGAATGGATAAACTCAATCCTATTGCACCGGCAGAAAATCCTTCCATAACTCCTAAGACGCAACCGATTCCGGCCATGAGCTTGACATCACCTCCACCAAGGCTTTCGCTTTTCTTCAAAGCCGCTAACATAAACGGTATGGGAACAAGAAAGAACCCGAACAGAGAATTCCAGTCAAAGCCTATTAAGCTGATGAGAATGAGTAGAACGTGAATTGTATCGGGAATGATCTTGGTTTTAGCATCGTGGATGGCGGCAACTAATAGTACTGAAAAAAACAATAATCCTTTAATCACTATTAAGCTTTCTGTTGTCATCTGGATTTCCACTCATCTAAGGCTACATAAGGATAATTCTTTTGAGACCGGGCAAAGTGAATCATATTTTTCACTTGATCGACAGCCGATAGATTTGTTTGATCTTTAGTACACATCATGACACTACCAGCGATAATAACAAACATTGCCAAGATGCAGACCGATATATTTTGCGTGAACAGAAAAGCTAGTATATCCATTCCTCCACCCAGCAAACATATCAGGGTAGATTGCCTCAATTCAGTTTTACCAAATCCGTCGAAGTATTCCGGTCGAGTCTTGATTCCGACCGGAATATAGAGCGTCTTTTTTGTGTCTTCCATAGGCCCTCCTAAGCATAGTAATAGAATACGATATCTTTTAATTGCCAAATTGATTCAGCAATAATATAAAAAACACCCGCATGAATCGCTCTTTTCTTGTACATAGGACTCTCATCTTCATCTCCCATCATTCTAAGAAAACAAAAGGCTATCCTCATAAATACCCCCGCACGAACTAGCAAAATAATTGCTTTTGTAATCTCTTCTACCTCCACCTCCATTCCCCCTTACCTTATTTCATAACTCCTTTGACCATCTGAACCAAACGAGTGGCATGATAGGCTTTCATCATGCCACCGCCTTGACCTCCTGAAAGAATGATAAATTCTTGTAAGAATTTAGGAGTACGTAAAGCCATGACAATGACCGCAAGCGCCCATATCAGATGTCCATTTAGGA